>JAJXZF010000005.1 GCA_021780225.1 Deltaproteobacteria bacterium
GCTGGAGCCTGAATCGCTGCGCTTTCCTTGCAAGTTCAACTACATCTCGTCCGGTTTCACCTTCCATCGTTATCATCCGATTTTGCACCGGTATCGTCCGCACGTCGGCGTCGATCTGGCGACTCATTACGGCACGCCGGTGATGTCGATCGCCGACGGCACGGTCGAGGAAGCGGGATGGTGCGGCGAGCTGGGCCGATGCGTCCGTATCGACCACCACGACGGGCTGATGAGCATTTACGGCCATCTTTCCGCGATTGCGCCGGGTTTGCGCCGCGGCGAATCGGTGCGGGTGGGCGAGTTGATTGGCCGGGTCGGATCGAGTGGTCTTTCGACCGGACCGCATCTTCATTTCGCGATCGAGGAAGACGGCCGTTTCGTCAATCCGCTGACTGCGCGGCTGGGCGTGCATAATCATGTATCGCCGCGCATGGAAGCGATGTTCGATCGCTTCAAGCGGGGCTATCTGGCCGCGCTGGATCGCCTGCCAACCTTCGGCGGCCACTTCAACGTCGGCCATGAAAGCTCAACCGCCCTGGCGAGCGTGTCGGCCGCGACCCTTCCGGTTGCGGACAACGGCGAAAAAGTCGCGCACGGCCCGGCGCTCGAATCGATCTCCGACCGGACCATTCCGCACTGACCGCGAATCGCGCTCCGCGGCGCAATCGCTTAATCTCGTATAATCCGCGCCGGCTGGATAGTCTCCGAACTTGGCGTGGCGCCGATCGGAGATAATAAAGGCGTCGCGAACCGAACCCGAAAATCGCTTTCGGCCGCATCTCGGAGAAGCGGCGGTTCAAAAGCAGAGAACGCTGGACGCCTGTTGCCGTAAATCGTCTTTGCGTCTGCCGAACGGTTGGGAAAAAATAATCGCTGGAATCGATTGCCGAAGAAATACGTCCGATGCGCCCCATACTGAGTGTTCATCGCTTCGATTTCGCCATAATGAGAATTGCGGCGGCCGCGATTCTTCTGCTTACGATCGGTTTACTGAGCCGGCCCTCTCCTGCGCAGGCGACGACCAGCGGGATCGATTTTCTAATACTGGATAGCGCAACCGGGTTGGGCATCCCATCGGCGACAATCAAGTGGGGCTTCGCACTATCTAAATCCGCTATGTCTTCATCGGAAGGAAAATTGTCCGTGCGGCTTGATCCCGGTTTTGACTATGGGTTCATAATCTCGGCGCCCGGATATAAGCCCATGGGCTTTAATTATCCGGTTACGCTGGGTTATGTGACTCACGTCAATATCAATCTTGATCCGGTGGTCCCGCCGCAAGAGCTGCGCGATAGTACTGTCACCCCGAAGCTCCGAGCGGGGATGGAGCTTGACCATGGGTTTATCAGCGATGCGATCACCCACCGTCCAATTGCGCATGTCGAGGTAAGGCTCAAGCAAAGCGGCGCCGCAGCGACTACAAACTCCCGAGGATACTTTCAGATGATGACGCCCGCACAAGACCTCTCGAAGCTGAGGCGCGCTGAAGATTATCCGCCATCGGACACACTGACCGCGGACGCGACTGGCTATAAGACATACATACTTACCGGTTTGTGGCACGACCCGCGAAGCTGGAGAACGATCAACATTGAGTTGACGCCCGGAACAGGAGTCGTCCGCGAAGACGACACGCCCGTGCCGTTGATGCCGCAGGAATCATTGCGGAAACGGCCGGCGCCTTGAGCCACTGCTATCAATAGGTTTTTGGTGGACTGACTCCGCGGTCGAACCTGACATCCCGTCAGGCGCAGACCGGCGGACGGCGGTCCTGCCATAGACGAGCCTGTTCAAGCCGCGAGGCGACGCGAATCAGCAAGTCCTCACGGCCGAATGCCGCCACGAGATGCGCGCCGATCGGCAGGCCGGCGGCGTTCCAGTAAAGCGGAAGCGAAATCGCCGGCTGACCGGTCGCGTTATAAGGCGGCGTGAACTGAATCACGTCCATCAACCGCGCCCATCCGGCCACGGGATCCTCGCGGTCGGCCACCAGCGTGCCCAACGGCGGCGGCGTGGCGATCGTCGGCGTGAGCAGCAGATCAAAACTATTCGCCCACCAACTCGCGATCCGTCGCGCCCATGCGTGAATCCATCCGATCGCCGCCAGATATTGCCTGGCCGACAATTGCGCACCGCGCTCGGCCAGGTTCCATGTCCAGAGCTCGACATCCTCACGGCCAATCTTGCGACCGACGAGCGCGCCGATTTGTTCCAGCGCGAGCGCGGTATGGCCGCAGACCACCTCGGTGAAGCGATCGACCAATTCGTGCTCGTCAAGAGCGACGGGATGAGCCTCCTCGATATGATGGCCGAGCGACTCCATCAGGCGGGCGGCGTCCTCGACCGCCGCGACGCAATCGGGATGCAACGGCGCGCCGCCCAGCGGCGCGCGCTTCATCAGGCCAATTCTCAGCCGTCCCGGAGCGGCTCCGAGTTCCTGTGTGTAGGGCCGAACGCGCGCCGGAGCCGCATAGGGATCGCCCGGCATCCCGCCCGCGATCGCGTCGAGAACCGCCGCTGAATCGCGGACCGACCGCGTCACGACGTGCTCGATCGCCAATCCGTGCCAGGCGTCGCCGATATCCGGTCCGAGCGAAACGCGGCCGCGCGTGGGTTTAAGGCCGACCAGACCGCATTCGCCGTCGTTGGCATGCCCAACGGCGACCATCCGCGCCGCGACCGCGGCGGCCGAGCCGCCGCTCGAACCGCCGGTCGAATGTCCGACATTCCAGGGATTGCGAGTGGCTCCGAAGGCTTCTGGTTCGGTCGTGGCGTTGACCAGTTCGAGCGGCGAGGCCCGCCCGGTGCGTATCGATTCGGCCTGAGCGGTCGCGTCCAAATTTGTGTAATCCGCCGCCATGGTGAGCCTCCTCGGGCGCGACGAATTGTCGCAGGCGCGCCGTCGCCAGAGATCGCACAACCGGCGATCGGCGGCACTCGCGTTGGCCGAACGCCGATGGTATAAGATCGAGTTCCGCGCGGCGTCCGGAAGATTCCCGGCGCGCAGCGGATGGTTCGGGGTGTAGCTCAGCATGGCTAGAGCACTGCGTTCGGGACGCAGGGGTCGCTGGTTCAAATCCAGTCACCCCGACCAACTTCCAGGCGACGAACGGAACCACATCTGATTCCAATTCTGCTGATAATCGCCGGCTACCTTTTCGGTTCGATGCCGGTGGGGATGCTGGTGGGCCGGGTGCGCGGTTTCGATCCGCGCAAGGTCGGCTCCGGCAACGTCGGGATGACCAATGTCGCGCGCGCGGGCGGACGATCCGCGGCGGCGATTACTTTTTCCGGCGATTTGCTCAAGGGACTGATACCGGTCTTGATTGCGAAGACGGCGGGATTGGGACCGGGCGCGTTGGCATGCGTGGGGTTCGCCGCGGTGGCCGGCTCGGCCGCGTCGATCTTCATGGGTTTTAGCGGCGGACGCGGCGTTTCAACCTCGTTCGGCGTATGGCTTGGACTCGCGCCGGCCGCGGCCGGTATAGCGTTAGCCGTGTTCGTGGCGATTGTCGCGATCGGGCGGATCGTTTCGCTCGGCTCGATTTCCGCCGCGATCGCGCTTGCGCCGGCGGTCGCCGCGACTGGTTCGCCGCGGCCGTATATCATGTTAGCGATTGCCGTTTCAGCCGTCGTTCTGATGCGGCATCGGGAAAATATTCGGCGCTTGATCGCCGGCGAAGAGCCTAAAATCGGCGCGGGCAAAAAATCCCCGGCATGAACCGGATGGGACTATCGATGCCTGCCGCGAAGTCGTTAGCCTATTCGTTAATCATCGCGGTCGGCGCTAGCGCTGGCGTAGAGCCGGATTTGCCCGGAACTGACTGGCGCCGCGCTTGCGAATCGGCACGTTATGCCGCATCGTGCATGGTCTTGCGGAAGGGGTCTTGCGCTCAGCCGGCCGCCGTTGAAAGGTATAGCAGGCGCCAATGGGAGCTTGACCCGAAAGAGCACGCCTGCGCTTTGCCGCCGCCAGGAGTCATATGAAGAAGGTTGAGGCCATCATCAAGCCATTCAAACTCGACGAGGTTAAAGAGGCGCTTTCGAGCATCGGCGTCCAAGGGCTTACGGTCAGTGAAGTAAAAGGCTTTGGTCGTCAGAAGGGTCATACGGAATTGTACCGTGGCGCCGAATACGTCGTTGACTTTCTCCCGAAGGTGAAGCTGGAAATTATCGTCTCCGACGAAACCGCCGCGCAGGTGGTGGAAACCATCGAACGCGCCGCGCGCACCGGCCGAATCGGCGACGGAAAGATTTTCGTGATGCCGATGGAAGAAGTCGTCCGGATTCGTACCGGCGAACGCGGCTCCAATGCCCTCTGAGTCGAAATCAATCGACCGTCGCGAGCCGACCCGCCCGGATTCGAGCCGTTCGAGACCGGGTGGGCCGAAATTCGCATGGTTCGGCAACTGACGCGGAGCGGCGGGAAGGCCGCTCGGCGGTTCCTCCCGTCTAATCTTCCACTCCCGCAATTTTAAAATAAGATTCTACCCCCCCTATTCCGCCGTTCGTCTTCTTTCAATTTGATCCTGAATGCGGGCAGGAAACCGATCGCGCGCCGCATCGTCAAATAGATCGTGATGGAACGAACGGCGACCAACCCGTCGATCGAATCCGAAGCCGAATCCCCGCAGATTGCGGGCGGAGCGCCGCCGGAATTGGACGATCTCTACCGGCGGCATCATCAGCGGATTGTGCGGCTGTGCCGGATGATGCTGGGCGATGCGGATGAGGGCGACGAAGCGGCGCAGGAAGTGTTCGTGCGGATGCTGGCCCAGCGCCGCGGCGGGGTCGAACCCGCGCAGTGGGGCGCGTGGCTGACGCGGGTCGCGATTAACGCCTGTCACGACCGGCGGCGCTCGGGATGGTGGAAATGGTGGCGGCGCGACGGCCGCGAGCTGGTCGATTCCGATTTGACCGCCAATCGCGACGCCGAGGAAGAGGCGATAACGCATGAGCAGGGCGCGGCGATCTGGCGCGGATTCAGCGCGCTTTCGCCGCGGCAGCGCGAGGTTTTCGTGTTGCGCCAAATCGAGGGCTGGCCGACGCGTGAAGTCGGCGCCGCGCTGAATCTTACCGATCAAGCAGTGAAACTCCATCTGTTCCGGGCGGTTCGCCGCCTGCGCGAAATCCTGCGGAGCGAGCGATGAACGCCTGTCTCAACGAAAAAGAGCTGACGCGGCTGTTCGTCAGCGACGCCGCGGAGATGCCCGCGGCGCGAGCCCATCTGGCGGCATGCGCGGCGTGTACTGAACGCTGGGAAGAACTGGCGCGCGAGGCTCGGACGATCGCGGAAACGATCGCGTCCGCGGCGGCGAGCCGTTCGACGCTCGCAGCTTATGCGGCGGCGAATCCCGCGGATTCCGGCCGGAAGAACAAGCGGGAGCCGGAGCGCGCGGCGGGATGGTTCGTCGGGGCGACCGCGTTCGGCGCGGCGGCGGCGATCGCGGTCATGCTGGCGCTGGGATGGCGTCCCGTGAAATCGGCGCGGATCGCGAGCGCACGTCCGGCGGCGGCGAAAGCGGCGCCGGTCGGGTACGCGCCGAACGGGGCCGACCGGATGACTTTCGATCCGATCAGCGCGATCGCATACGACGAAGGCGGCGCGGCGGCGGCCGGTTCCGGCGACGCGATCTTCACCTTGTACAGCGGCGGTGATGACGGAAATTTGTTGTTTTGCGCGCCGGGCGACGACAGCGGGATGTGCTCGACGGCGCCAGGCTATCGCGGATGACGCGATCCTGAAGATTCGTTCCGGCGAGATTCGGTTTCGACGCCGGTTAGCGGACTCAAGGAGGATTTTTAAGTTGAAACGCGGATGGAAATCGATCGTGGCGGCGGTGGCGATAATGGCGCTGCCGGCGCTCGCGGCCGCTCAGATGATGGGCGGTCAGATGATGGGCGGTCAGATGATGAGCGGGCCAATGATGGGCCATGGTCCCGTAATGATCATGCATGGCGGAGGCATGCCGCCGTTTCCGATGTTTCTGCGGGCGGCGAATTTGACTCCCGATCAGCGCAAACAGGCCGACAAAATTCTGAGCGATAATCGCGCGACCTTCCACAAGCTGTTTATGCAGATGCATCAGACGCGCGAGGAGATGGCGAACAAACTGCTCTCGTCCGGCAACGTCACGGCCAAAGATCTGGAGCCTGAAACGCAAAAGCTCGACCGGCTGCATCAGCAGATGATGGCGAATTCGGTCAAGGTGGCGCTCGAAATCCGCGCCATCCTCAAGCCGGACCAGATCAAGCGTGTCGCCGAGTTCCATCAGAAGATGCAGAGCCTGCACGAGCAGATGCGCGAGCTGATGCGGCAGATGGGGCCGGAGCCGAACGCAGGACCCATGGCTCCTCAGCCGCCTGCCGAATAAACCGGCCGCGTTGTGTTCCGGGCGCATCGGCGGGATGCGTCCGGATCGCCGGCGGGCGGAGCGGAACGGCCTTGCGGCCTCCGCCCCGCCCGTCATTTTTATTCCTGCCGGAAACTGCGCGGCGCGCCACGTTCGTCCGGTTGCTTGAACCCTACAGCTTGGCGGGCGGGTAGTAGGGTCGGTCGCCGAGCGCCTGCACGGCGGCCCAGAAATCGGGACCCGAAGCTTTGCCCGCTTCCTCGATTTCCCAACTCTGCCGCGCGATCGCCCAACTGTCGGGCCGCAGGCGGCGCGCTTCGGCCAGATAGGCGAGCGCGTCTTCGCGATGGCCCTGCGCGAACAGATACTGGCCGAGGCGGAAAAGCGTATTGGCGCGCGCATCCTGCTCGCTCAGGCCCGCGACCCGGCCGCGCGCCTCATTGTCGCGCAGCGCGTAGGCGCTCTTCTCGCCCTTGACGACCCAGTCGCGGATGGCGTCGAAATATGAAGTTCGCGCCGCTTTGGCTTGCGCCGCCGCGGCGGGCGGAATCGAGAAATCGGTCAGATCAAGTTTGCGAAACGCGTCGCAAGCGCCGGCCGATTCCGCCGGGCGAACAATATGTCCCCGTTCGTCAATCCAGACCGCCATCGGCACGTTGACAATATTGTAAAGCTCGGCGACGAGATGTTTTTCGTCGATCAAGCACGGGTAGGCCGGCGCGCCCGCGGCGGCGCGCTCGCGCTCGCCCCATCCCATCAATTCGAGCATCGGCGGCGGCGTCGGCTCGGTGGCGCGAATCCATTGGCGCACCGCATCCGCGCCGCATGAATCCAGCGCGATCGCGATTACGATGAAATTCCGGTCCTTCAGTTCCTGGTAGAGACCCTGCCACACGGGCAGGTCAAAGCGGCATCCTCACCAGGATGCCCACGCCATCAGGATGCGCTTCATGCCGCGATACTCCGCGAGCGAGTGCATCCGGCCGTCCAGATCGGGCAGCGTGAAGTCAGGCGCCGCGAGCGAGCGCAGCGCCTGATTGCGCGCGGCGGGCGGCTCGCCGAACGCCCATACGCCATAGCGATTATCGCGCGCGATCGGGCTGCCGAGCAGGCGCGCCAACGCGGCCAGATTGAAGCGGCGGCCGCCGTCGCGCACAAATTCAGCGTCGCGTCCGTGCGGGATCGGCACGCATCGTTCGCCCAGGCATGCGCCTTCCGGCTTCAACTCCCACCCGGTCGCGGCGCGCAGGTCATCGAGTCCGAGCCATAAATCGTCGCCCTCGACGCGCGCATCCGGCGCGGCATATTCGCCGCGTTCGTAAAGTATCGTGACGCTCATTTATCGCTCCATCGGATATGTTAAATTTTTCTTGCAATAATCATTAGCTTCGATAATTCGACCGTGGCAAGGGCTTATTTTCCCCGATTGGCGCGGATTGCCGCCGCGCGCGATGGCGCCGGTGAACCCCGGATGTTAGCCTCGATTCCGACGATCCCCGCGCAACGACCAACGCAACGCTATAAATCGGCAGCTGGCAACGATGAGCGATCACGCCAAATCCGCGACTCCCGACCGCAAACCCAACCGTTTGATCGACGAACAAAGCCCCTATCTTCGCCAACACGCGTACAATCCCGTCGATTGGTATCCGTGGGGCGGCGAGGCGCTCGCGCGGGCGCGCCGGGAGGACAAGCCGATCCTGATCTCGATCGGATACTCCGCATGCCACTGGTGTCATGTGATGGAGCGCGAGTCGTTCGAGAACGAAGCGATCGCGCGGCTGATGAACGAACGGTTCATCCCGATCAAAGTCGATCGCGAAGAACGGCCGGATCTCGATCAAATCTACATGGACGCCGTGCAGCTCCTTACCGGGCGGGGCGGATGGCCGCTCACGATGTTCCTGACTCCGGACGGCAAGCCGTTTTACGGCGGGACCTATTTCCCGCCCGTCGACAGACACGGTTTGCCGGCGTTTCCGCGCGTGCTTGCCGCGATCGCCGAAGCATGGAGCGAAAAACGGAACGACGTGCTCCAAAACGTCGAGCGCATCGCGGCGGCGATGAATGCGCTCGGCGCCGATCAAACAGCCGGCGGCGGACCCGCGGCCGATTTGCCGTTGCGGGCCGCGCACGAACTGGCGCGCCATTACGACAGCGCCCACGGCGGAATCGGGGGCGCGCCCAAATTTCCGAACACCTTCATCTTTTCGCTGTTCACCCGGATGTACGACGCCGACGGCGATCCGAGCTTCGCCGACATGACCCGCGACACTTTGACGCGGATGGCGAAAGGCGGGATTTACGATCAAATCGGCGGCGGGTTCCATCGCTACAGCGTCGATGAGCGCTGGCTGACGCCGCATTTCGAAAAAATGCTCTACGACAATGCGCTGCTCGCGCGGCTCTACCTCGACGCCGGCCGCGCCCTTAACGAACCCGATCTGATTCGGGTGGCGCGCGAAATCCTCGACTACGTTATCCGCGAGATGACCAGCCCGGAGGGCGGCTTTTATTCATCGCAGGACGCCGACAGCGAAGGCGAGGAGGGCAAATTCTTCGTCTGGACGCCCGGCGAGTTTCGCGCCGTGCTCGGCGACGAGTTGGCGGCGATCGCGCAGCGATGGTTCGACGTTAGCGAGGAAGGGAATTTCGAGGGCCGCAACATCCTCCATCGCACCATCTCGATCGCCGACGCCGCGCGGCTGTTCGGCAAATCCGAAGACGCGATCGCGGCCGCGCTCGCCGAAATTCGCGCCCGCCTGTTCGCCGCCCGCGAGCTGAGGGTCCATCCGGGCCGCGACGATAAAATCCTTGCGGCGTGGAACGGCATGATGATCGGGGCGTTCGCGGAAGGCTATCGCGCGACCGGCGAAGCGCGTTATCTGCAAGCCGCTCTGCAAGCGGCCGACTTCGTGCTGCGGCGGATGTCGGACGGGCGGCGCTTGAAACGGTCCTACAAGGACGGCGTCGCGCGCTTCAACGCCTATCTCGAGGATTACGCCCTGATGGCCGGCGCGCTGATCGACGTTTACGAGGCGACCCTGGATCGCCGCCATCTCGAATCGGCGCGCGCGTTTGCGGATACGATCATCGAGCATTTTTCCGACCGCGACCAGGGCGGATTCTTTTTTACCTCGGACGATCACGAAGAGTTGATCGCGCGAACCAGGTCCGCTTTCGACGGTTCCACTCCGTCCGGCAACAGCGCGGCGGCGATGGCGCTGCTGCGGCTCGATTCGTACCTGGAAAATTCGGGCTATGGCGAAGCGGCCGCGCGGGCCCTGCACTCGTTCGCGAGCGCGATGGAAAAACAGCCGTTCGCGTTCGCACACATGCTCGAGGCGCTCGATCGATATCATCGCGGCGCCGCGGAGGTCGTGCTGGCCGGAGATTCGAAATGCGCGGAATTCGCGGAGTGGCGCGATCGTCTGGGCCTGCTGTACGTGCCGAACCTGGCTTTGTTCGCCGCGGACTCTAATTTGAGCGGGGAGAGTTTTTTGCCTGAACCGGTTCGCGGCAAACGCGCAATCGACGGCCGCGTCGCCGCCTACGTCTGCCGGGATCGAACTTGTTCGCCGCCGATGACTTCATTCGAAGAGTTCGTGCGCGCCATCGAGGGATAAGAGCGCCGATTTTTGCGCATTCGGACGCTCGATGACGACGGTGGAGGCTGGAGCGGCGAAATTCGATCAAGCGTTCGAGCCGGTCGTGGCCAATCGCGCCCCGCGCGTTCAGAGCCGCACGATCAGAGTGGTCGTATTCAATGCGCGCTTCAGCACTCGCGCCGACGGAATTTTGCGCTGCATCCGCCGTCCCCCGTTGAGCCGGGCGGACGTGATTCTGCTGTGCGAAGCCGTTTGGAGAAGCGACGGCTCGGGGAACGGCGGCCTCGCGTCAAAAATCGCCGACGCGCTGCGGATGAGCTTCGTTTACGTTCCGGAATTCGTGCGCCAGCGATCGCCTCTTGCGGGATGGTCGATCGGCAATGCGATTATCTGCGCACAGCCGCTCGAAGAGATCCGCGGCGTGGCGCTTCCCAGCTACAAAACGGGCTGGCGGCGCATCCCTCTCGCCGGAGCGCCGCGCGGAATCGTCGCGGCGGCGTCCTTCGGCGGACGCAAGCTCACAATCGGCGTGGCGCATTTGAACAGTCGATGCGCGCCTGAAGCGCGCGCGCGGCAGATGGCGGCTTACATGGATGGCGTAAGCCGCGACGGCCCCGCAATTATCGGCGGCGATTGGAACACCACCACCGTCGAACTGCCGTCGCGGCGCGCGTTGGCCGGCGTGGCGGTGCGGATGGCGCTGCAACCGCTGCGGTTCCGCTATCCGCAAGCGTATGAACCGCTCTTCGACGAAATCGCGCGGCGTGGTTTTGAGATCGAAGGGGCGAACCGCGCCGGCGCTCCAACTTTCACCTTTTCGCGCGCGCTCCCGCGATTGATGCGTCCGAAGCTCGACTGGATCGCGGCGCGCGGCGTCGCGCCGATCGCGCGGAGTTCCGCGGTGGTTCCCGCGCGCCCGGCGTGGCATGCCGGACGCGTTTCGGATCACGATTTCGTGATCTGCGATTTCTCCGTCTAAACCCGCCTGTCCATCGCGCCGGCGCACCGCGGGCTGAATTCAAGGAAGCATCGCGCGCGATTCATGGCTCGCGCGGCTCTCCCGCACACCGATCCAATCAGACCGACAGACTCATATAAGCAAAATTGCGCGGGGAAACAGGTAATTTTCCCGCGCACACTACTGATAATTCGGTTTCCGCAAGAATCGCCCGCTGAATAACCTCCGGTCAATCGCTTCGCGCGGGAGATTCAAAATCAGATGCCGCAAGCACGTCCGGGAAAACTCGTAGCCGCTTCATCATCCGCTCCGCACCATGATCGTCCGCTTCTCGCGCGCATCCTGAGCAAAATGGTTCTCGCCAAAGCGCCCCGCCTCGCGCGGTCGGAAATTCCTTACGGAGTAGCTATCGGCTCGCATCTTCGACAGGCGAATCCCGTCGCCCCGGCATGGACGATCGCGGCGTGCGTTTTCACCGCTACGCTCGCGCTCGCAGGATGCGGCGGCAACGGCGGGTCGAGCGGCGATCCCGCGCCGACCACCAGCGCCACGAGCACGCAAACGCCAACTCCGTCGCCCACGCCAACGCCGCTCGCATGCAATAACGGCAGCTCTTTCGCGATGGGTCAGGCGAGCCGCTGCGCGAGCCGCGTCGATCATCGAATCGCGTCGGCGAATTCAAGTTGTCGCCGCTCTCCTGCGTCGACCAAAGCTTGAACCGCGACGATCCAACCGTCCGCTTGTCAGGACAAAGCGTCTCTCCCGCGTTCAATCCCGTTGAAGGCCTCCGTGCTGGATATTGCCGCTTCCGCGCGCATCCTCGGAAGACAATGCGGATAATCCTTCTGGATAAACGCAATCAACTTCTCGCGCACGGCGCATCGCAGATCCCATAGTTTTCCGGAATCGCCGGCGCTGACCAAAGCCCGCAGTTCAAGCGCGCGATCCGTCGCCTGCGTCACCTGCAATACGCAGACCCGGCCGTCCCAATTGGGCAACGTTTTCACGACTCGCGCCAGTTCGGCGCGAACCGCATCCACCGGCGCGGAATAGTCGGTATAAATATGCACTACGCCCATCAGATTCGCCGAATCGCGCGTCCAGTTTTGAAACGGATGCGAAATAAAATAGGACAATGGCAACACCAGCCGCCGCAAATCCCAGATACGAACGACGACATACGTAGTAGTGATTTCCTCGATCCATCCCCATTCGTTTTCCACGATCACAACGTCTTCCAGCCGGATCGGTTGCGTAATCGCCAATTGAAAACCGGCGACCAGATTCTCGATGGTCGGGCGCGCCGCCAATCCGACCGCGAGCCCGGCGATTCCCGCGGACGCCAGAACGCTCCCGCCGAGTTCGCGGCCCCAGCGGAATGACATCAGCGTCACGCCGAGCGCCAGCACAGAGATCACGACCAGAACGATACGGCGGAGCAGCCGGATCTGCGTGATTATCCGCCGTGTTTTGAAATCGTCCTTGCCCGCCGTTTTGTAGTGAATAATCAGAGTTTCTGAAAAGACGAACGCCAGCTTGATTGCAAGCCATGCAATCGCGGCAATTTCCAACAAGCCGATTAGATGGCTCACCGGCGCGGCAGCTCCGCGGGAAAGATGGAACGCCGGCGTAACGATATCGATTGCATATATCGGCAAGGCGAATCGCAGCGGCGACCTGCATTCTTTAAAAATCAGTTGCGTACGATCGCCCGGATTCTTGTCGATTTTTTGATAAATAAAGAAAATCAACCTATATGCCAGCAAGCCGCAGAGAATCGCGGCGGTCAGCCAGGCGAGCGGGATAACCAGAACGTGCCCATGCGCGACGAAAGACCAGATACTTAGTCCTCGCATAAGTTTGCTTTCACCTCCTTGGAACGGATGAAAAGATTAATCCGCTATTGAAATTCCGCTAAGATAAACGGGTTCGTGCGATTTGGGCGGCGCTTCTCCAGCGCCGCGAAACGAACGCGGGCGGCGCACGAGAGCCGCTTGAACCGGAATCAATAGCCGCGGAAGCCGATTACGATCGGCCTGATTTATTTTCGCATATCTTCAAGGGTTGAAAAAATGTGCAAGGCGGTTTTCGTTTCTCTTTCTTGCGTGCTCTTTTTTAACGGATGCGCGTTGCTGGCGGCGCCCGGAATAGAAGAGGCTGGCTCGCTCGCGGGCGTCGCCGTTCCGGGAGTGTCGGGCGCGTTCGGCACTGAATCCACGGTGTCGGTGAATCGCTCGTGGATTCGGGCTAATGACATCGAGGCGCGATACTCGGCGGCGGAGCTTGCAAGCCTCCAGACCCAGCAAATTAATAATGCTCGATCGCGCGCCACGACGGTTGGCGTGCTGGAAAGCCTATCGAAATCGGATGACGATCCTGAAATCGCGGATCTGGCCATGTGGGTCGAACATGGCGGCGACCCGCAATATGCGTTGGGCACCGCGTTGGCTCGCGACAAAGCTGATTCATCGCGCGCCGCCGCCGTGCGCATCCTTGAAAATATTTCCCGGCGCGACAACAACCCGACAATTTTCGAATTGTCGGAATGGGTTCGCGCCGGCGGCAACGAACAGTTCGCCTTAAATTATGCGCTCAACCATCAACCGCGCAAATAGACCATTCAAGTATGTATCTATAGCGGTTGTTTTCCGCTGATCAGGCAAGCAGAACAGTGGTCGAGTTCGAATTTTCGCCACAGCGATCCGAAATGGATTCAAATCCGAGCCGTATCGTTGCGGATGGCGCCGGACGATCGCGACCGCTTGATCGTCAACGTGCGCCCGCCAATTGTTTCCCATTCATTCATACATCTGAAATACTGATTGTTGTTGAGTTGGTTTTCCGGATGCCGAGCGGCGCCGCGGATGACGACTGATAGCCACAAGACGTCGGCAAAAAGCGCAGCTGCGGCCAGCATATTCGCATTCGCCGACAGTTTCCCTTTCGCGCGCCGGCTGGCGTCGGAATTGGGCGCGGCGCCTCGTCTCCTCAAGCAGCATCGGTTTCCCGACGGCGAGGCGCTGGTGCGCGCGGAATCTGATTCCGCGCCGAATGCGCTCGTGGTGCGCACGCTTGATCATCCCGATCCGAAGCTGTTCGAAACGATGCTCGCCGCCGACGCGTTACGCCGATGCGGCGCGAGGCGAATAACGCTGGTCGCGCCATATTTGCCATATATGCGTCAGGATACGGTTTTCGAACCGGGCGAACCCGTATCTCAGCGCGTGCTGGGCGCGATGCTTGCCTTGGTCTTCGATCGAATCGTCACGGTCGAAGCGCACCTGCACCGGGTGCGCACGCTTCGCGAGGCGATACCATGCCGCGCAATTTCGCTCAGCGCGGCGCCCGTCCTGGCGCAATGGATGCAATCGCGCGCGCGCGACGCGCTGGTGGTCGGTCCGGATCATGAATCGACGCCGTGGATCCGCAAGATCGGGCGCTCGGCCGGACTGAATTGGATCGTCGGCCGCAAGGAACGGCGCGGCGATCGCTCGGTCCGCGTCCACTTTGACGAGGTTCCCTCGGTGCGGCGCGCGTTTATTATTGACGACATAGCAAGCTCGGGCGCGACGCTCGCCGCCGCCGCGCGAGCATTGCGCCAGCGAGGCGTCAAAGAGGTTGACGCGATCGTAGTTCACGCGTTGTTCGCGCCGGGCGCGATGGCGTTGATCCGCCGGGCCGGCGTCCGGCGCGTGCTCTCGTGCGACACGATCGCAAACCCGACCAACGCCATCGGATGCGCGCCGCTCGTCGCGCGCGCGCTCGAGGGTTTCGCATGAAAAGATCCGCTCCCACGTTGCGCTTCATGGGCGCCGCCGGCACGGTCACCGGCAGCCGATTTCTACTGACCGCGGGCGAAACTCATACTCTCTTTGATTGCGGCCTCTTTCAGGGATTGAAGGAATTGCGCCTTCGCAACTGGGACGAGTTCCCGATCGCGCCGGCCGCTATCGACAGCGTTATGCTGACGCATGCGCATCTCGACCACAGCGGCTACCTGCCCGCGCTCTGCCGAGACGGATATCGCGGCGCAATCGTGGCGACCGGAGCGACCCACGCGCTGTGCCGCATCCTGTTGCCCGACAGCGGACATCTGCAGGAAGAAGAAGCGGAATATGCGAATCGCAAAGGCTATTCGAAGCATGCGCCGGCGCGCGCGCTCTATACCGAAGACGACGCGCTGAAGGCGATGGAACAATTCAAGCCGGTCGCGCATGGCTCGTCGCTCGAGGCGCCCGGCGGATTGCGCGTCAGTTTCAGATACGCCGGTCACATCCTCGGATCGGCGTCGTTGCTGGCCGAATGCGACGGGCCGAAACGGCGGCGCGTGCTCTTCAGCGGCGACCTCGGCCGGCCCGTCCATCCGATCCTGATCCCGCCGTCTCCGGCGCCGGAAGCCGACGTAATCGTGGTTGAATCGACCTACGGCGACCGCCGTCATGACGATGCGGCGTCGGTAAAACTTTTCGGCGAAACGATCGCCCGCGCCGCCGAGCGCGGCGGCGTCATCGTGATTCCCTCCTTCGCCGTGGACCGCACCGAGGTCGTTTTATTTCATCTGCGCATGCTGATTCGCGACGGACGCGTTCCGCCGATTCCTGTGTACGTGGACAGCCCGATGGCGCTCGCGACGTTGAAAATCTACCAGCGGGAAATCGCGTCCGGATGCCCCGAGATTCGCAAAGGGGTGACGCCCGGCGATCTGGATCCGGGCAACCTCCATGAGATTCGCAGCGTGGACGAATCGATCGCGCTGAATTTCGAACAAGGGCCGATGATCATTATCTCGGCGTCGGGGATGGCGACCGGCGGACGTGTCTTGCACCATCTGGCGGCGCGGTTGGGCGATGAACGCAACGCGGTCATCCTGGTCGGCTATCAGGCGGAGGGCACTCGCGGCAGAAGATTGCTCGACGGCGAACCGGCTCTCAAGATGCTGGGCCGGTATGTCAGCGTCCGCGCGCAAATCGTGAACGTGCCGGGATTTTCCGTGCATTCCGATCAGGCCGAAACCCTGGCCTGGCTCAGGACGGCGCCGCGCGCTCCCGAAGTCTGTTACGTAGTACACGGCGATCCTGCCGCCGCCGAAGCCCTGCGCGATGCGATCGCACGGGAATTGCGATGGACCGCGGTCGTGCCGCGCCATCTCGAGCAGGTCCGCATCGATTGACGAGGAGACGCGATGTTCCGCGTAAAGCATTTCCCGCTCGACACGCTGCGCGAGCACGTGATCGTGATTCATCAGCGCGCGGTTCGCGAAGGCAAGCTCGGATTCAATCCGCTCGACCGCGCCTATGTCTTCGGCGACGATCCGGCGACGGGCGCGCGGCGCGAAGTCACGGGCGTGCTGAATTTTTGCAACGACACCCTGCTGGAACCGGACGAAATCGGCCTTTCGGAGGAGGCGTTTCGCGACCTGGGATTGCCGGAGGGCGCGCCGGTAAACGCGACGCTGGCGGTGTCTCCGCGCAGCGTCGACCTGGTGCGCGGCAAGCTCGAGGGCCGCAAGTTCGACCGCACGGCGTTCCAGACGATCCTTGCCGATGTCGTGCGGCGCCGTTACTCGCGCGTCGAGTTGTCGATGTTCGTGCTGGCCTGCGCGCTGCGCGGTCTCGACAACACGGAGCTCGCCGATTACACGCGCGCGATGATCGATACCGGATCGCGGCTCGATTTCGGGTCCGGACCGATCGCCGACAAGCACTGTATCGGCGGAATTCCCGGCAATCGCACCACCATGATCGTCGTGCCGATCGTCGCTTCGCTCGGGATGAAAATGCCGAAGACTTCCTCGCGCGCGATTACCAGCCCCGCCGGCACCGCCGACACGATGGGCGTGATCGCGGACGTAGGGCTGAGCGCGCAGCGCCTGTACGAGGTCGTCAAAGATGCGGGCGGATGCATCGCGTGGGGCGGCGCGCTCGAGCTCGCTCCGGCCGACGACATCTTGATCACAGTGGAGCGGCCGATGGAGGTCGATACGGAAGCGCAGATGGTCGCATCGATCCTCGCCAAAAAGAAAACGGTCGGCGCCACTCACGTCCTGATCGATATACCCGTCGGATCGAGCGCGAAGGTCCGCACTCTCGCCCGCGCCGAGCGCCTGTCCGCGCTGTTTCACAGCGTCGCGCGCGAAATCGATTTGCGCCTCGAAGTCATAACCACCGAGGCGCGCGGCCCTGTCGGTCGCGGAATCGGTCCCCGGCTGGAGGCGCTGGACGTGTTCGCGGTGCTCCGGCGCGAGCCCGGCGCACCCGTCGATCTGCGCGAGAAGTCGCTCTATCTGGCGGCCCGTCTGCTCGAAATGACCGGCGCGGCGCCCGCGGCCGGCGGCTATCGGGCGGCGCAGCAGGCGCTCGATTCAGGGGCGGCTTTGAAGATGTTTGAACGGATCATCGATGTGCAGGGACGCCGCGAACTGCCCGCGCAAGCGGCGTTCACCACGATCGTGCCATCGAGCCAGGACGGCAGAATCCGCGAGATCGATTGCTGGGAAATCGCGCGCGTCGCCAAGCGCGCCGGCGCACCCGCCAACATCGCGGCCGGGGTGCGGATGCTGAAGACCGTCGGCGAGGTGGCCGCGCGTGGCGAACCCATCTTCGAGATTCATGCCGAAAGCGCGGCGCAGCTCGAATTCGCTCGCGCGTATGCCGAATCGCATCCGCAGGTCATCCGCTACGGCTTCTAGTGCGATCTCCTTCGTTAGGTCGAACGGCGCACGAAAGATTATCGGCGTCATTGACAGCCAATCGAATTATAGGTAAATCCTACAAAGTCTATAGATTTAATGTTATCCCAAAAGGCGAAATATGCCCTCAAGGCGATGCTGGTCTTGGCGAGGGAATCCGGCCGCGGGCCGATTCTAATCGCCGACATCGCGCAACGCGAACGGATGCCGCGTAAATTTCTCGAGGTCATTCTGCTTGAGTTGCGCAATCAGGGCTTATTGCAAAGTCGCAAAGGCAAAGGCGGAGGATATTTTCTCGCTCGCCAACCCAGCCAAATCACGATGGGCGAAATACTGCGCGTCGTCGAAGGCCCGCTGGCGCCATTGCCTTGCGTCAGCAAGGTCGCGTACCGACGATGCGATGAATGTCATGACGAACGAACCTGCGCAATCCGGATGGTAATGAAGGACGTCCGCGAGGCCACAGCGCACATCCTGGATTCGACAACCTTGGCGGATGTCCTCAAGCGGGCTGACTCGACCATTCACGGCCGTGGCGCACTGATCTATGCGATCTAATTTTTTTGTGCAAATAAATCTACTAAATCGATGGATTTAATAAAATGACCTCTGGACCGCCTCGCACCGAGGAACTTCAAATTATTGATGACGGCGATGCCGAACATGCGATCCGGGAAATCCTCCGCGCCGTCAGGTCTATACATTTCGGTTCCGTCGAAATTGTCATTCACGATTCCCGCGTCGTGCAGATCGAACGCAAGGAGAAACTTCGTCTCGATCGGCGCTAAGCGGCGACTGTCCGATATGACCGCGCCGGCCGGACCACCGGAGGCGATTAATTCATTACCGCGACTGACCGGATCACCGGAGGATGCGATGGAGCACGGGCAAATCTTAAATGCGAAGCCTCCATTTCTTGCCGCTGTTCCTGGCCGGCGGTTTGTTCTTCGCCGCGCCAGTTTTTGCGCAATCCGCCGCTTCCAACGATGACCTGCGTAAAAAGGTCGCGGAATTGAAAAACGGGATCAAGAAGTTGGAAAGCGAGAATTCGAGATTGCGCGCGCGGAGCGACAAGGCCGGCGATCTTACTCGCGTGGTCGCGGCGCGGTCCGGCTCCGCTCACAAGAACGAACCGAGCCGGCCGATCGTCACGGCGGGACCGAACGGTTTCGGGCTGGCGTCTGCCGATGGAAGCTACCAACTTCGTGTGGGCGGATGGATTCAGGCCGACGGGCGCTTCTACAACTCCGGCGCAAAACCCAACGGCTCGACTTTCTTGATCCGCCGCGCGCGCCCTTACCTGGAGGGCACTGTAGGGCGGTTTTACGACTTTCGCGTGATGGCCGATTTTGGCGAGGGCAAAACGACCCTTGAGGACGCTTTCGCCGAAATCCATTACTGGGACGCGTTCAAAATCCGCACCGGCAAATTCAAAGAACCCGTCGGTCTCGAACGTCTTCAGAACGACCGCTATCTGATGTTCGCGGAACGCGCTCTGACCGTTAATCTCGTGCCCGATCGCGATTTGGGCGCCGCCGCCCGCGGCGAACTCTTCGATCAAAAACTCGAATACGAATTCGGCTTGTTCAACGGGGTTCCGGACGACACCGCCACCACGGGTATCGACAACAACGACGCAAAGGATTTCGCCGGCCGTATTTTTGTTCATCCATTCGCGGACAGCCGATATGCATTCGCAAGCAAGCTGGGAGTGGGAATCGCCGGAACTTATGGATCCGAGCGCGCCAACACGTTGGATACCTACAAGACTGCCGGACAAACCATATTCTTTACTTACAACAAGGGCGTCAACGCCTCAGGAGAACGATTAAGATTGGCGCCGCAACTTGATTATTACCGGGGCCCGCTCGGCTTCCAGAGCGAGTTCGTGGACAACACGCAACAAGTCGGATTGGTTTCGCCGAAAAGCGCGAGCGGCCGCCTGCACACATTCAGTAATCAGTCGTGGCAAATCGCAGGCTCGTACTTGTTGACCGGCGAAGACGCTCAATACGCCGCGCCGGTCGCGCCGAAGCATCCGTTCAACCGTTTCGGCGGCGGCTTCGGCGCATGGGAAATTGCCGCGCGCATCGATGAATTGTCGGTCGATCCCGATGCGTTCAAATACGGTCTCGCGGATTCTTCCACATCTTCGCGCCAGGCCTTCGAGTGGATGCTCGGCGCAAATTGGTATTTAAACCAAAACCTCAAAATGCAGATCGATTATGAACGCACGAGATTCGCCGGCGGCGCGCCCGGCGGCCGCGACCGCCACGGCGAAAGCGCGGTTCTTAGCGAATTGCAGGTGGCGTTCTAGTGCGGCGTCCCCTGAATAAGTTTGCACTCCGCGTCTACCTTGCGCTCCGCGTGGATGCCCGGATCAAGTCCGGGCATAACCAGCTCGGTTCGTCATTGCCGGGCCCGGACCCGGCAATCCATCCCTGGTCGCCCCGCGGCGGGCGACCAGCGCGCCAAGCTGATCGGGCGTCAGGCGAAAGTTATTCGCGGGACACCACACCAGGCGGGGCGAGTGCTTCGATCTCGGTATTCCCGGCCAGATTCAGGAGTATATTTAATGTCTCATTCTGACATTGGCGAGTTGGTATTATTTTCCATCGCGCTCGTCGCGGCCGCGGTCAACGGCGCGATCGGCTACGGATTTTCGTCGCTCACCGTGCCCGTGGCGCTGCTCTATTTTCCAAACCGGCTGCTCACTCCAGCGCTGGTGATGATCGAGCTCGTCATCAATTCCGGCGTGGTCTATCTCAATCGCGCGAGTTTCTCCGCGGCGCGCCGCCGCGCGACTCCGATTCTGCTCGGCCTCGCGCCCGGCATCCTGATCGGCAGCCTGATGCTGTCGCGGGTCGATTCGGGATGGCTGAAGTTCTGCACCTATACGGTCCTGCTGCCGATCGTTCTGCTTCAGGCGGGCGGATTCCGCCGGCCAATTCAAGCGGAGACCACGGCCGGCTTTACGCTCGGCGCCGGAGTCGGCGCGCTTTACGCCACGACGACGATTTCCGGACCGCCGCTCGCGATGATGCTGAAGAATCAGGGACTCGAAAAGGAACATTTTCGCGGCGCGATCGGCGTCGTTCGCGTCGCCGAAACGACGCTCACCGCCATCTCTTACGGATGGCTGGGCCTATACAGCGCCGACAGCTTCCATCTGCTGCTCTACATCGCGCCAGCGGTGCTGATCGGCCTGCCGTTGGGCGCGTTCATCATCAAGTTTATGCCGGTCGAAACCTTCCGCCGCGTCTGCATGAGCTTCGACGCCTGGGTAATCGGCTTCGGATTGGCGCGCGCGATCATCAAGCTCGATCTGCTCAAACCTCGCAACGCCTATGAACTCTGGATCGGAGTGATTCTATTCGACTTGTGCCTGCTCGTCCGTTATTTCGCCGCGCGCCGAGCCGCCCCGATCGAACCGGAAACGCCCGTCTATCGTAAAATCGTGAATGAATAGCGAGAGTACGGATGCCAGATCGGTACCGTGTGCCTTCAGACATTTCAGCGGGCGAGACAGAATATGTCACGATAACGCTAATTCGGGGATTATGTTAAGCTTGACACTCAGCGTGGGTTGCGTTATGTTTGAGGCATGGACAGCAAGGTCGAAGCTGGAAAGCCGCTCACCACGCAACCGTCGATCACTCTCGCCGATCTGAAGCGCG
>JAJXZF010000023.1 GCA_021780225.1 Deltaproteobacteria bacterium
GACGACTCCGACGCGAAATTGGGATGGCTGCTCGTCGTGGGAACCGTTCCGGCGGGAATACTGGGGCTATTATTCCAGAAGCAGCTTCAGGAACTGTTCGCATCGCCGACCTATGTGTCCGCTTTCCTTTTTTCAAATGGCCTGCTGCTTTACCTCGCCGAAATTCTGCGAACTAAAGCCCGACCCGCCGCGCGCCCGAAAGACGCCGATCAGCGGATCGCGGCGGAGTTGTCATGGTCGCAATC
Source organism: Deltaproteobacteria bacterium (assembly GCA_021780225.1). Taxonomy (GTDB): domain Bacteria; phylum Desulfobacterota; class Binatia; order Binatales; family Binataceae; genus JADMIL01. The sequence goes on from JAJXZF010000023.1 coordinate 246, forward strand.
GATAAAAGTCGGCGCGATGCAGGTGCTGGCTCTCCTCCCCGGCTTTTCGCGGACGGGATCAACGCTCGCCGGAGGGCTGTTGGCCGGCATGTCCCACGAAGATGCGCTGAGATTTTCCTTCTTTCTGGCGACGCCGATTATTGGAGCCGCCGCCGCCCTGGAACTGCCGCGCTTATTCCTGTCGAGGAGCGTCGCCGCGATCGAGTCCGCATTGCTCGGCGCGATTTGCGCCGCGCTCGCCTCTTACGTATCGGTCAAATTTCTGACCCGCTACTTCAAGACCAGAACTCTGACGCCCTTCTCCGCATATTGCCTGGTCGCTGGAGTAGCCAGCTTCGCGATCCTGTCTCATTCGATTCGCTGACGCTCGACGAAATCGGCGATCGGCCCGCCGCAATTAATTGATGTTGAATCCGAGCCGGCGCTGGCCCTCGCGGGCGATCCGCAGCAGCCACAGCCGCAGCTCGTCCAGGTAAAGATAAATAACGGGAGTCGTGTACAGGGTGAGAACCTGGCTCACCGCCAATCCGCCGACGATCGCGATACCCAATGGCCGGCGCAATTCCGAGCCCATCCCCGCGCCGAGCGCGAGCGGCAGACCGCCAAGCAGCGCCGCCATCGTGGTCATCATGATCGGCCGGAAGCGCAGCAGGCACGCCTGATAGATCGCCTCTTTGGGACCGACGCCGGCGCCGCGCTCGGCCTCAAGCGCGAAATCGATCATCATGATCGCGTTCTTCTTGACGATGCCGATCAGCAGGATGATGCCGATCAGCGCGATGATGCTCAATTCCGTATGGAAGATCATCAGCGCCAGCAGCGCGCCCACGCCCGCCGACGGCAGCGTCGACAGAATCGTGATCGGATGGACGTAGCTTTCGTAGAGGATGCCGAGGACGATGTACACGACGCCGAGCGCAGCCAGAATCAGCAGCGGTTCGTTCGCCAGCGAAGCCGTGAAGGCTTGGGCGGTTCCGGCGAAATCGCCGCGAATCGCGCTCGGCAGGTTGATTTTGCGCTCCGCCGCCTGAATCGCGTTGACGGCGTCGCCAAGCGCCACGCCGCGCGTGAGATTGAACGATATCGTCACCGCCGGAAATTGTCCCTGATGATTCACGTCGAGCGGCGTGACGGTTTTGGCCTGACGCGCGAAGGCGCTCAACGGCGCCATCGCGCCGTTGGCTCCCTTGACGTAAATCTCCTTGAGCCAGTGCGGGTCCTGCCAGAACTCGGGCGCGACCTCCATCACGACGTAGTACTGATTCAACTGCGTATACATCGTTGAGACTTCGCGCTGTCCAAAGGCGTCGTAGAGCGTGTTGTCGATCGTCTGCGTCGTGATGCCGAGGCGCTCGGCGGTCTCCCGATCGATCTTCAATGCAGCGTCGAGGCCGCTGTTCTGCTGGTCGCTGCTTACGTCGCGAAGCTCCGGCAATCGCCGCACGGCGGCGAGCAACCGCGGAGCCCATTCGTTGAGCAGCGCGAGATCCTGGCTTTGCAGCGTGTACTGATATTCCGCGCTTTCCAGCCGGCCGCCGATCCTCAGATCCTGCACCGCTTGAAGATAAAGGCGCGCTCCGGCGATGGAGGCCGTACCGCGGCGCAGCCGGCTGATTACCTGCCCGGCGCTGATCTTGCGCACCGCGAGGGGTTTGAGCGTGATAAACATGCGGCCGTTGTTGGTCGCGCCGCCGCTTCCGCCGGTGAACGCGATAACGTGCTCGACCGCGGGGTCCGCATTTACCAGTTCGGTATATCGCGCGAGCTTCGTGCGCATCGACTGAAAGGAGGTTTCCTGGTCGGCGATAATCATGCCCATCAGGCGGCCGGTGTCCTGTTCAGGAAAGAAGCCCTTGGGAATTACGGCGTAAAGGTAAATGCTCAGCGCGACCGTGGCCAGCGTCGCCGCGAGCATCAACTGCCGATGGCGCAAGGCCCACGCGAGGCTCCGCCGGTAGCCGTCGGCCATACGATCGAACATCCGCTCGGCGAATCGATGGAACGCTCCGGTTGGATGGTCGTCGATCGGGCGCAGCAGTTTTGCGCACATCATCGGCGTGGTCGTGAGCGAAATCACCAGCGAGACCGCGATCGCGACCGACAGCGTGACCGCGAACTCGCGGAACAAGCGTCCGACGATTCCGCCCATCAACAATATCGGTATGAATACGGCGATCAGCGAAACGCTGATCGAAATCACCGTAAAGCCAATCTCGGCGGCGCCGCGCCGCGCCGCCTCCAACGGCGAGAGTCCCCGCTCCCGGTAACGCGAAATATTTTCGATCACCACGATCGCGTCATCGACCACGAACCCGGTCGAGATCGTCAGCGCCATCAGCGACAAATTGTCGAGGCTGTAGCCGCACAGATACATCACCGCGAAAGTTCCAATCAGCGAAATCGGCACGGCGATGCCCGGAATCAAGGTGGCGCGCAGATTGCGCAGGAAGACGAAGACCACCAGCACCACCAGCGCCATCGAGACCAGCAGCGTCAGTTCGACGTCGCGCACCGAGGCGCGAATCGTGGTGCTGCGATCGAGCACGACGGAAAGATTGATCGCGGGCGACAGGAACGCATGAAGCTGCGGCAGCGCCGCGCGGATGTTGTCGACGGCGTCGATGATGTTGGCGCCGGGCTGGCGGAAAATGATCAGCATCACCGCGGGCCGGCCGTCCACGATGCCCGAGGTGCGAACGTCCTGCACGGAATCCGCAACCCGACCGACATCAGCCAGCGTCACGGCGGCGCCGTTGTGATAGCCGACGACCAGTTGTTGGTATTGCGCGGCCTTGAATAGTTGATCGGTCGCGTCAAGGACCACCGATCGGGTTGGGGATTCGAGCTCGCCTTTCGGCCGGTTGACATTGGCGCCCGCGAGCATCATGCGCACCTGTTCGAGGCTGATGCCGTAGCTGTTGAGCTGGGTGGGATTCAGATCGACGCGCACCGCGGGCAATGCGCCGCCTCCGACCAATACCTGCCCGACGCCGCTGATTTGCGAAATCTTCTGCGCCAGAATCGACGACGCCGCGTCGTACATCCGGCCGCGGCTGATGGTGTCCGACGTAAGCGCGACGATCAGAATCGGCGCATCGGCCGGGTTGACTTCTTTGTAGGTCGGATTTGAGGGCAGATTCGCGGGCAGATTGCTCCGCGCGGCGTTTATCGCCGCCTGCACGTCGCGCGCGGCGCCGTTGATATCGCGGCCGAGGTCGAACTGCATCACGATCGCGGTCGTGCCGAGATAACTGGTCGAGGTCAATTCGGTCAGGCCCGCGATGCGGCCGAATTGGCGTTCGAGCGGCGTCGCGACCGACGAGGCCATCGTTTCCGGGCTGGCCCCGGGCAACGTGGCCTGAACCATGATGGTCGGAAATTCCACCTCCGGCAGCGGCGCGACCGGCAGCATCCGGAATCCCGCGATGCCCGCCAGGGCGATCGCAATCGTCAGCAGCGTTGTGCCTACTGAGTTGCGAATAAAAAATCCGGAAACGTTCATGCGGCACGCATCGGTGCGGCGCGCGGAGCGTCCGTGCGATCGACGCGCTTGAAGCGGTCCGCCATGCGCTCGAACGCCAGGAACACGACCGGCGTCGTGTACAGCGTCAGCAACTGGCTCAAGAGCAGGCCGCCGACGATCGCCACGCCCAGCGGCCGGCGCAGCTCCGCTCCCACTCCCGTGCCCATCGCGAGCGGCAGTCCGCCCAACAACGCGGCCATGGTCGTCATCATGATCGGCCTGAAGCGCAACAGGCAGGCCTGATGGATGGCATCGAGCGCCGTCTTGCCCTCGTCGCGCTGAGCCTCGAGCGCGAAATCGATCATCATGATCGCGTTCTTCTTGACGATGCCGATCAGCAGGATGATGCCGATCAGCGCGATCACGTTCAGATCGAGACCGCACAGCATCAGCGCGAGAATCGCGCCGACTCCGGCGGAGGGCAGCGTCGAGAGAATCGTCAGCGGATGGATGTAGCTTTCGTACAATACGCCGAGAACGATATAGACCGTCACCAGCGCGGCGAGGATCAACAGCGGCTCGTTCGCCAGCGCGGCGCGGAAAGCCGCCGCCGTGCCCTGGAAACCGGCGGCGATGCTGGCAGGCATCCCGATTTCCCTGGTCGCCTGTTGAATCGCGTCAACCGCGTCTCCCAGCGAGTAGCCGGGCGCAACGTCAAACGAGATCGTCACCGACGGGAACTGGCCTTCGTGATTGACGACCAGCGGCGCGGTGGTCTCCTCGATTTTCGTGAACGCGGCCAACGGCGTGACTCCGCCGGACGAGGTTGGCAGATAGATGTCGCTCAGGTCGGCGGGGCGGTGCTCGAATTGAGGATCGGCCTGAAGCACCACGTGATACTGGTTGAGCTGGGTGAAAATCGTGGAAATCTGCCGCTGCCCAAAGGCGTCATAAAGAGTGTCGTCGATCATCTGCGGCGTGACGCCAAGCCGCGACGCGGTCGCCCGATCGATCGCCAGACGCGCTTCAAGTCCGCCGTTTTGCTGATCGGTCGCGACGTTGGCGAGCTGCGGCATCGTTGCGAGCTTGTCCACCAGCCGCCCGGTCCAGACTTTGAGCTCGCCGGGATTCGGATCTTCAAGGCTGTATTGATATTCGGTGCGGCTGACGCGATCGGCGACGGTCAGGTCCTGCACGGGTTGAAGATAGAGCCTGATCCCCGGCACGCGCGCCAGTTCAGGGCGCAGGCGATTCATGACCGTCTCGATGCTGACGCGACGCTCCGCCAGCGGCTTCAGATTGATCAGCATCCTGCCGCTGTTGAGCGTTGTATTGGTTCCATCGATGCCGACGAACGACGACAGGCTCGCCACCGCCGGGTCTTTCAAAATTACCTGCGCCAGCTCCTGCTGCCGCCGCGCCATCTCATCGAAGGAAATCGCCGGCGACGCTTGCGAAACGCCCTGGATCACGCCCGTGTCTTCGACCGGAAAAAATCCTTTGGGCGCGACAATGTAAAGAATAATCGTCAACACCAGCGTTCCCGCGGCGACGATCAGGGTAAGACCCTGATGCTCCAGCACCCAGTTCAACGTTCGTTCATACAGCGAGAGCGTGGATTGGAAGACGCGTTCGGAGGCGCGGTACCAACCGCTCTCGTCCGCGCTGGAGATGCGCCGCAGCAGCCGTGCGCACATCATCGGCGTGAGCGTCAGCGAAACCACCGCCGAGACCAGAATCGTGACCGCGAGCGTCACCGCGAATTCGCGGAAAAGCCGGCCGACCACGTCGCCCATGAAGAGCAGCGGAATCAACACCGCGATCAATGAAACCGTCAACGAGACGATCGTGAATCCGATTTGCCGTGAGCCTTGCAGGGCCGCCTCCAGCGGCGTGAATCCCTCCTCGAGAAAGCGCGTGATGTTCTCGATCATCACGATTGCATCGTCAACCACGAATCCGGTCGAGATGGTCAACGCCATCAACGACAGATTGTCGAGGCTATAACCCAGCAGGTACATCACGCCGAACGTGCCGATCAGAGAGAGCGGCACCGCGATGCTCGGAATAACGGTCGCTTCAAGCTTCCGCAGGAAGACGAAAATAACCATCACGACCAGCGCCACCGTGAGCATCAGCTCGAATTGCACGTCGGCGACGGAGGCGCGGATCGTCGTGGTGCGATCCGTGAGTATCGAGAGATGCACCGACGGCGGAAGAGTGCTTTGCAGGCGCGGCAGCAGCGCCTTGACCCGATTGGCGACGGCGATGATATTCGCGCCGGGCTGCCGCTCGACGCTCAGCACCACCGCCGGAGCGTTGTTCATCCATTCGGCTTGCTGAACGTTCTCCGGCTCATCGACGACGTTGGCCACGCTCGACAGGTCGACGGGCGCGCCATTGCGATAGGCGACGATCAGCGGGCGGTAATCGGCGGCCGTCAGCAATTGATCGTTGGCCCCGATCGTATAGGCCTGCAGCGGGCCGTCGAAATTCCCTTTCGCCTCATCGACGTTCGCCGCCGCGATCGCGGTTCGCACCTGCTCCAGGCTGATTCCGTAGGAGCTGAGCGCGGTGGGATTCGCCTCGACGCGCACGGCGGGTTTTTGTCCGCCGCCGACGCTCACCAGGCCGACGCCGGAAACTTGCGAGATTTTTTCCGCCAGCCGCGTATCGGCCAGGTCTTCGATCTGATCGAGCGGCAGGTCTTTCGACGTCAGCGCCAGCGTCAGGATTGGCGCGTCGGCCGGATTGATTTTGCTGTAAATCGGCGGATTCGGCAGATCGGCGGGCAGATAGGTCGAAGCCGCGTTGATCGCCGCCTGCACCTCCTGCTCGGCCACGTCGATATTGAGCGACAGCGTGAACTGAAGCGTGATTATCGAACTGCCGAACGAGCTGTTCGAGGTCATCTGCGTGAGTCCGGGCACCTGCCCGAACTGACGCTCCAGCGGCGCCGTCACCGACGACGCCATCACCGGCGGGCTTGCGCCCGGATAGAACGTCACGACCTCGATCGTCGGATAATCGACTTCGGGCAGCGCGGATACCGGCAATTCCTTGTATGCGATCAGCCCGGTCAGCAAGATCGCCGCCATCAGCAACGACGTCGCGACCGGCCGCAGAATAAAGATGCGCGACGGATTCACTGTGCGATGCGATCCTGAGCCGCGCTCTGCACAATCCGCGGCTGCACTTTGGCGCCTTCGCGCAGCTTGTCCACCCCCTCGACGACGACCAAATCTCCCGCTTCCAGCCCGCTTGCGATCGCGCTGGTATCGCCCTCGGACGCGGCGACTTTCACCGGCCGCGTCGTTACCGTGTCGTCCGGCTCGACCAAATATACAAATGAGCCTTGGGAGCTTTTCTGCAACGCCGCCATCGGCGCCAGAACCGCGTCCGTCAGCGCGCCGACCATCAGCTTGACGTTGACGAATTGATTCGGAAAAAGCAGGTTGTCGGGATTCGCAAAGACGGCCTTGAGCTTGACCGTGCCGGTGGCCTGATCGATTTCGTTGTTGGTGGTGAGCAGCGTTCCGCTCGCGAGCTTGTCGGTGAACGAGCGGTCCCACGCTTCGACGGTCAATGGACCGCGCCGCATCGCACGCTCGATTTGCGGCAGATTGTCTTCGGGCAGGCTGAACACCACCGCGATCGGCTGAAGCTGCGTAATTACGGCGAGGCCCTGCGTATCCGTCGCGCGAACCATGTTGCCCGGATCCACCAGGCGCAATCCGATCCGGCCGGTGATCGGCGCGGTAATTTCGCAATAAACGAGGTTGAGTTTCGCGCTCGCGACCGCGCCCTCATCCGCCATCACCGCGCCGCGATCTTCGTCCATCGACGCGCGCTGATTGTCCAATTCCTGCCGCGCGATCACGCTTTCGGCATATAATTTCTCGTACCGCGCCAGCGTGATTTGCGCATCCGCCAGCGCCGCCCGATCCTTTTCGAGCTGACCTTCCGCCTGCTCCAACTGCACCCGGTACGGACGCGGATCGATTTCCGCCAGCAACTGTCCGGCCTTGACGTTTTGGCCCTCCTGGAACGCGACCTTGACCAACTCACCGTCGATGCGGGTTTTGAGCGTGACGGTGTAAAAAGCGTTCACCGAACCCAGCCCGTTCAAATAGATGTTGAAGCTGCCCAGCGTTGCTTTAGCCACCGCGACCGGCACGCCCCGATGCGCCTGAGCCGCGGCGGTTGCCGCCGGCGGCGCCGCCCGGCCAAAAACTCGGGTCGCCGTCCAATAGCCGATCAAGGTTAACGCGATTAACCCCGACCACAACTGCCACTGGTATTTGATCGCGCGACGCTTAACCGCCGGTGGCGATAAATCGAACGCGGCGGCGGATTGCGCACTTAGCGGCGCTTCCGGACTAACGTTATGTTCGCCTGTAGCCATCCTCACTCCCAACCGCCGAATCCACGTTCACTTCGTAAGCCTCGCCGCCGTCAGTTCGTAGTGTTTTCCAACCGATGCTACAGCGTCATTTGCCTGAAAACCGCCCGAAGAATTGGCGCTCACGTCTCGCAGGTGCGAGCAGGCGTCAAAGCGCGGCCAATCCAGCATGACGCGCGGAAATCGTCCAGCCAAGTGGGCGCTCCGGAGCCTCCGGCGAGACCGGGATCATGCGAACCCACCTCGCCATATATGGACGTTATAACTTCGGCTGCGATGCGAATTTCCGGCATATTAGAAGAACTTTCGTGACCGCCTGATGATCGATCTCTCCAGCCATTAATTGATCTGACGAAGTAACAGCGTCCCCGGTTAGCATCGGCCGCCGTCGCCCTCGACGCTCAACCTGATCGATCCATTCAGACCATGGTTTCCACGCGCCATCCCGATCCGCGTCGCTGCGCGACTATCGTTTTGACGGCGCGGATGATAATCGTGACGCGCCGTGAAGCGACCCTTTCGCATCCGCGCCATCGCCCGAACTCACGCCTGACGACGTCCGCGCATGCCAATCCGCGATCGCACTTCCGACCCCGGCATCAACCGCGCCCGGCCATCGATTAGCCGACGCGATTTCTTTGGTCTGGCCGCCGCCGGCGCCTCCGTCCGGCGCGAGATCGCCGCCGGCGCCACCACGTTCGTCACGATGGCCTACATCATCGCGGTCAATCCGGCGATCCTGGCGGCGGCCGGAATCCCCGCCGGCCCATCGATGGTCGCGACCGTCGCAACCGCCGTCGCCGGAACGCTGACGATGGGCCTCTACGCGAACCGGCCGTTCGCAATCGCGCCTTATATGGGTGAGAACGCGTTCGTCGCCTTCACCGTCGTGCGGATGCTCGGTTTTAGCTGGCAGACCGCGCTTGGCGCAGTTTTCCTTGCGGGCGTGCTGTTCATAGCGCTGACCGCCGCGCACGTTCGCCAGTGGCTGCTCGACGCGATTCCAATCGGATTGCGCCATGCCTTCGCCGCCGGCATCGGTCTCTTCCTCGCTTTCGTCGGCTTGAACGAGTCCGGTCTGGTGACGCTCGGCGTGGCCGGCGCTCCCGTGCGGATCGGAAATCTCGCGACGCCCGAGGCCGCCGTCGCGCTGATTTCGCTGGCGCTTATTTGCGCGCTCACCGTCCGCCGCCTTCCCGGCGCCATCCTGATCGGAATCGTCGGCGCGACTTTTGCCGGATTGGCTTTCGGCGCCGTCAAGGCTCCCGCCGCATGGATCGGAACGCCGCCGAATCCGATGCCGATCGTCTTTGCCCTTGATCTTCGCGGCGCGCTCTCCTTGCGCGCGGCGGGAGTGACCCTGATTATTTTCACGATGGCGCTGGTGGATACGATGGGCACTCTGGTCGGACTCGCCGCCCAAGCCGAACTCCTCGATGAGCGCGGACATTTGCCTCAAATCGAACGCCCGATGATGGCAGACGCCGTCGCCACCACCTTCGCCGCCCTCGCCGGCACGACCACCGCCGGCGCATTTGTCGAATCCGCCGCCGGCATCGCCGCCGGCGGCCGCACCGGCCTGACCGCCGTCGTCGTCGCCGCGCTGTTCGCGCTCTCGCTGCCGTTTGCGCCCTTCGTCACCGCGATTCCCGCGGCGGCATGCGGCCCGGCGCTAATCGTGATCGGCGCGATGAGCCTTGCGCCGATCGTAAAAATAGATTTTGCGGATTTTGCGGAAGCGATTCCGGCGTTCGCGGTAATCGCACTGATGGCGTTTACCTACAATATCGGCATCGGCATTGCCGCCGGTTTCATACTCTATGCTCTATGTAAAACCGCGGCGGGAAAAATCGGCGACCTCAAGCCCGGCCTCTGGTTTCTGGCCGGACTCTCGGTCTTATTTTTTATCTTCTATCCGTACCACTGACTATTCGGCGCGCCGGATCGTTACGAAGCCGCCTTCTCGCGCATCGTGACGAATTCTTCCGCCGCCGTGGGATGGATGCCGATGGTCGCGTCGAATTGCCGTTTGGTCGCGCCGCACTGGAGCGCCACCGCCAGCCCCTGAATTATCTCGCCGGCGTCCGCGCCGAGCATGTGGCAGCCAAGCACGCGATCGCTCTTCGGCTCAACCACCAGCTTCATCAGCGTGCGCTCGTCGCGTCCGCTCAGCGTATGTTTCAGCGGCCGAAAGTCCGACTTGTAGATCTCGACCGCGCCGAACCGCGCGCGCGCCTCCATTTCGGTCAATCCCACCGTCGCGAGCGGCGGATGGCTGAAAACGGCGGACGGCACATTGTCATAATCGACCGCCATCGCGCGCTTGCCGAACATCGTCTCCGCGGCGGCGCGCCCCTCCGCGATCGCGACCGGCGTCAGATTGCGCCGATCGGTCACGTCGCCCACGGCGAAAATATTCTCGACCGACGTACGCGAATACCGATCGACCACGATCGCGCCCGCGCCGTCCAACTTCACTCCGGCCGATTCGAGACCGAGTCCGTGCGTGTTGGGCTTGCGGCCGGTCGCCAGCATGACCAGCGCGGCGTCGATCGCCTCGCCGTTGCTGAGCGTCGCGCGCACGCCGGAGCCGCGCTTTTCGATCCGTTCGAGCAGCGTGCCGAAACGCAAGGCGACGCCGCGCTTCTCCATCTCGCCGGCCAGCGCCGCCCGCAGATCGTCGTCGAAGCCGCGCAGGAACAGGTCGCCGCGATGGACCAGCGTGACCTCCGCGCCCAGCCCGCGAAAAACCCCCGCGAATTCCACCCCGATATAACCGCCGCCGACGATAATCACGCGCTCCGGCATCGTCTGGAGATGGAACGCCTCATTGGAGCTGATCGCCAACTCCGCGCCGGGGATGCTCAGGGCGGCCGGCCATCCGCCCACGGCCACGAGAATATGCTTGGCGGTAATCCGTTTTGATCCAATCGTCACGGCATGCGCGTCATCCAGCGTCGCCCGGCCGTCAATTATCGTCACGCCGGCGTTGGTCAAAAGCCGTTCGTAAACTCCGTTGAGGCGCGCGATCTCCTTGTCCTTGTTCGCGATTAACGCGCGCCAATCAAACCGGCTCGCGCCGACCGCCCAGCCAAAACCCGCGGCCTCGGCGAATGCGTCGCTGAACTCCGATGCGTACACCAGAAGTTTCTTGGGAATGCATCCCACATTGACGCAGGTCCCGCCGAGATAGCGTTCTTCGGCGACGGCGACGCGCGCGCCAAGTTGCGCCGCGACCCGGCTCGCCCGCACGCCGCCCGATCCGGCGCCCATCACGAACAGGTCGTAGTCGTATTTCTGGACCATCGCGTTGTGGCCTGATGAATATCCGCGCGAGCGGGCGGAAGCCTGACCGCTCAGCTTCGCGAATTTTCCTACTGTTCCGCGGTCTTCGCCGGATGAGCCGATGGAGCCGTGGAAGCGGTTTTTTCGCCGCCGCCGGCACGCGCCAATTCTTCGTCGATCATCGCGGCCATGCTCGCCTGCGATTCGACGCCGACCATCTGGCGGCCGTTGATAAAGAAGGTGGGCGTGCCGGTCACGCCGAGCCGCTCGCCCTCGGCCTGATCGGCGCGGACGCCCGCGACGACTTTTCTCTGCTTGAAACAGGAGTCGAACTTTTTGGCGTCCAGCCCGAGTTTCGCCGCGGTCTGTTGCAGCGACGCGGGATCGAGCTTGCCCTGATCCGCGAACATCGCGTCGTGAAACTGCCAGAATTTATTCTGCTCCGCCGCGCAACGCCCCGCCACCGCGGCGTCGAGCGCATGCGCATGCATCCCGAGCGGGAAATCCATGTAGACGAATTTGATCCGATCGCCGTACTTGGTCCGAATCGCCGTGAGCGTGGGTTCAGCCGCCCGGCAGAACGGACATTGAAAGTCTGAAAACTCCACGATCGTGACCGGCGCGTCCTTGCCGCCCGACCACGGATGGCCGGCGCTCGCGACCTGCTCGCGCGGCGCTTCGAGCGCCATTTTGACGTGATTGTCGGCGCGCAGCTTGTCCATCAGCGCGTCGCGCCGTTGCTGGTCGTAATGGCGCTGCAAGGCGGAAATCAGCGGAGCCTGAATCTGTTCGTAGGGCTTGTGCCCCGTCTGGGCGTCCAGCCCGGCCTTGTGCGCATCGTAATATTTGCGCGCGTCGGCCGCGGTTACGGTCGATCCCTTGGGATGAATCTGCGCATCGAGATAGGCGGCGGACGTCATGTGCGCCTTTTTCGCGGCGTGATCGATCAGATACTTGTCGATCATCGAATCGAGCGCGCGCTTGCGTAATTCGTAGCGCTGATTCGAACTGATCTCGTCGATCACCCGCGCGTCAACTTCGCTCTGGGTAATCCGATGGCCATCGATGGTCGCAAGCACCGGATCCGCGCCGCGGCTCGCATTCGCCGCGGCCGCCGGCGCCGCCGCCATCAACGCGCATCCCAGGCCAATCGCGCACGCCGCGAGCCATGCTTGCGCAAGCGGTCGCGGTCTCGGGCGGGCGCCATGCGATCGATTCGATTCCATGCATCAACCTCTTCTCGATACGGCGGCGTCATTCGCCGTCCGTTATCGATCGATAATAGCATCGGTCCGGCCCTGTGTCGTGACGAATGTGCAAAGCCTGTATAACTTTTGCCGCGCCACACCGCTCTTTCATTTTCGCCGCGCCCCTCGCTACAATTCGAGCATGTCCGCGCTTCGGAACAAGACGATTTTGCTCGGCGTCGGCGGCGGAATCGCCGCGTACAAAGCGTGCGAGCTGGTGCGCCTGCTGATCAACCGCGAGGCGCGCGTGCGCGTGATGCTCACTCCGAACGCGGCGCACTTCGTCACTCCGCTCACCCTGCAGGCGCTCAGCCTGAATCCCGTATCGATCGACACTTTCGACCTGACGCACGAATCTGAAATCGGCCATATCCGGCTCGCCGACACCGCCGACGCGATCGTCATCGCGCCAGCCACCGCCGACCTCATCGCGAAGGCCGCCGCCGGCATCGCGGACACGCTCGTCACGACCGTCCTGCTCGCGGCGCGCTGCCCGATCGGGTTTGCGCCCGCGATGAACGTGCACATGTACGAGCATCCGACGGTCGCCGAAAATCTGGGAAAACTCCAATCGCGCGGCGCCGCGATTATCGAACCGGCGTCGGGCGCGCTCGCCTGCGGCTACGAAGGTCACGGCAGGCTCGCGGAGCCGGCGGCGATCGTCGAAGAAATCGAGCGGATGCTGACGCGCAAGGACCTCGCCGCAGAGCGGATTCTGATCACCGCCGGCCCGACCCAGGAGGCGATCGATCCGGTGCGCTTCGTGTCGAACCGCTCCACCGGCAAGATGGGCTTCGCGATCGCGCGGGCGGCGTGGCGGCGGGGCGCGGCGGTGCGGCTGGTCGCCGGTCCCTCGGCGCTGGCGACGCCGCGCGGCGTCGAACGGATCGATACGGTGAGCGCGGCGGAGATGCTGAGCGCAACCTCGCGCAATTTTCCCTGGTGTTCGTCGCTGATCATGGCGGCGGCCGTCGCGGATTTCCGCCCGCGCGAGCCGGCGGCGCAGAAACTCAAGAAAAATTCGCGCGGCCTCGCGCTCGACCTTGCGCCGATCGCCGACGAACTGCCGCGCCTGGCGGCGCGCAAAGGCGGCAGAATTCTGATCGGCTTCGCGGCTGAAACCGAAGACCTCGAAGTCAACGCGCTCGACAAGCTCCGCCGCAAACGGCTCGACATGATTGTCGGCAATGACGTGTCGCGCTCTGACGCGGGCTTCGCGGTCGATACCAATATCGTTACAATTCTCGACTCCGACGGCCGCGTCGAAACCACGCCCAAGCTCAGCAAGGACGAAGTCGCCGACGTGATTCTCGATCGGCTCATCGCGCGGCGCGCCGGCAAACCGCGCTCCGCCGCGCTGCGCGCCTCCCGCTGATCGGCATTATTTTCGCGTTGCCGGCGCGCGCTTCAGCGTCGCGCCTGCGCCGCCGCGGGCGCACTCGCGTCCGCATTCCAAAAGCGAATCAACGATTGTTCTGGTCGAACGGATTGCGCTCCAGATGCGCCAATAAATCGGCAAGCATCGAGTCCGCCAAAGCGTCGGCGGCGCTTTCCGCCTGACCGCCCAGCCGCATCAGCTTCTGCAGATTGCGCCGGGAATCCGCCGCGCCCGCGATCGCCGCGGCGCCCATCGGATCGTACCGGCAGCAGCGCGCGGCGCCGTGCGCGGCCAGCACCTCATCGATCGCGTCCGCCGACGCCGCAAGAAACAGCTCCGCCTCGCGCGCCGGCACGCCCGCGGCTGCGCCGACCGCGCTGAGCGCGCGATGCCATTCCCGGATCCGCCGCAAACCACCGTCGAAAATCATCCGATGCGCGCGGAAGCCGACCAAGGGAGAATCGACCGCACGCTTCAGCATCCGGTCAAGCGGTTTGAAATCGAGGTTGAGCAGCCTCAGCAGCAATTCGCGATAGTCTGCCGGATGCAGGCCGTCGAAGCGCGCCTCTTCGAGAATATGGCTGCCGATTCCGTGGCGAAAATAACCAACGAATCGGGCCGGCAGATAATAATTATGCGCGACGACGTCAGCCGCCAGATGCGCCAGATAGCCAAGCGCGAACGCCTGCTCGCGATCGCCGCGCGCCGCGTCAAGCAGGCCGGTCCCGGTCGTCCAGTTGTGCGAATGGCGGCGCAAGCGGCTCTGCAAACGGCGCCCCTGGACAATGTCGGGCGCCAATCCGCCATACAGGAACACCTCCGGCAGATTCGCAAGCGCCGCATAGACCGGCGCGCCGTCGGATATCGAGGCCAGGGTTTGCACGCCAAGGACAATATGCGTGACGGGACCCCACGCCAGCGCCGGCGCCGGATCGAGCGCAATCAGCGCCAATGCAATCGCAAATATCGCCGCGATAATCATCCACCTGCCGCGCCGCTCGCGCCCCATCCAGCCGATCGGCTATCCTCGGCTCCGATCCTATGAGCATCCGCTCCGACCCGCCACCCGGCGCGATCCTGCTCGCGTCGCTTCGCGACTATGTCGAACAGCTTCGCGAAGAAGGACTCGAAGGCCCGCCCGCCGTGGAATCATCCGCGGCGCCGCATCAAAGCCCGCGTAGTCAAACGGTCGGCGAACCGCCGCAGGAACCGACCGCAGCGCCGCTAGCGGCGGCATCCAAGGCTCCCGCCGACGACGACCGTCCGGCGGCGCCGCCCGCCGTCGCCCGTGCGTCAAGTGCGGCGCCGCGGTCGGCGCCCGATGATCTGTTCTATCTTTATCCTGGACTCGAAAAGACCGCCGACCTTGCCGCGCTGCGTGAATTCATCGGCGATTGCACGCGATGCAAACTTGCGCCGAAGCGCACCAACCTGGTCTTCGGCGTGGGCAATCCGTCCACCGAGCTGATGTTCGTCGGCGAGGCGCCTGGAGCCGACGAAGACGCCCGCGGCGAGCCGTTCGTCGGCCGCGCCGGCCAGCTTCTGACCGACATCATCGAGCGCGGCATGGGCATGACGCGGGCCGAGGTTTACATCTGCAACGTGATCAAGTGCCGGCCGCCGGAAAATCGCAATCCCGAGCCCGACGAAGTCGCGGCTTGCGAACCGTTTCTGTTCCGGCAGATCGATCTCGTGCGGCCGCGCGTGATCGTCGGCCTCGGCGCCTTCGCAGTGCAGGCGCTATTGAAGGCAAAGACGCCTATCAGCAAACTGCGCGGGAATTGGCAGGATTTCCGCGGCATCCGGATGATGCCGACGTTCCATCCGGCCTACCTGCTGCGCAATCCCGCCGACAAGCGGCTGGTCTGGGCGGATATTCAGGAAGTGATGCGCGAACTGGGGCGTCCGTTGCCGTCACGCGGCCCCCGCCGCTAGTGTGGCGTCCCTTGAAACCTTTACCAAAGAATCGCAGCGGACCGGGATTCTTCGCTCGGCAGCCTCGCTCAGAATGACAACCAAAACGCTTCATCAGGTCATTCTGAGCCGGTCCTGAGCGCAACGCGGGACGCCGCGAAGAATACCGCTCCGCGTGGATGCCCGGATCAAGTCCGGGCATGACCAACTCGGTTCGTCATTGCCGGGCCAAGACCCGGCAATCCATCCCTTGCCGCCCCGCGATGGGCCGCCTCCGTGCCGAGCTGACAAGGCAATTTACGGGACGCCACAATAGCCGCGCGAAAAAGATCAGAGCCGCCGGCCGCCGCATTCGACTTCACGGCGGGCGGCAAGCCGCGGACTACTGCGCGACATAGCCGCCGTCCACCGGCATCGGCAGCCCCGTCACGAACGACGACGCATCCGAGCACAACCACAAAACCGCCTCGGCAATTTCTTCCGGCTTGCCCATGCGATGCATCGGCTCGGCGGCGAAGATCTGCTCTTCGTTGAAGGAACCGCGATCAAGCACTCGCTCGACCATCGGCGTGCGGATAAAGCCGGGACAGACCGCGTTGACGCGAATTCCGCGCTGCGCGAATTCGAGCGCCGCCGTTTTGGTCAATCCCGCGACGCCGTGCTTGGCGGCGACATAGGCAGGCCCGCCCGCGAGTCCGATCAGACCGGCCACCGACGAGGTGTTGACGATTGAGCCGCCGCCCTGCTTGAGCATCTGCACGATTTCGTACTTCATGCAGTAGAAAACGCCGCTCAGGTTGATCGCGATCACGCGATCCCAATTCTCCAGCAGGCATTCCGCCGTGTTGGTCATCCGGCCCGCGATGCCCGCGTTGTTGAAGGCGCAATCCAGCCGGCCGTGCGCGGCGGCGATTTTTGCGATCAGCGCTTCGACCTGCGCAGGATTCGACATGTCGGCGGCGTGGAACTCGGCCGCGCCGCCCGCGTCACGAATCTCCTTGGCGGCGCGCTCGCCGCCTTCGGCGTTGTAGTCGGCGATCACAACGCGCGCGCCCTCGCGTCCGAACAACAACGCGGTCGCCCGCCCGATTCCCGAACCGCCGCCGGTGATCAATGAAACTTTGCCTTCGACTCGACCTGCCATGATTTCTTCTCCTCGTATGTGACAAATCCCTGCTTCATATCGCCGATTACGCACGAGTCCGCAAGCCCGCTTCGATCAACCGGTCGAGGACTGCTCGATACGCCGCAACCGCGGCCGCATCTCCGGCATGTCTGATGCGCTGAAGCAGCGCTCGAGCGCGGCGCGGAGTTGTTCGAGCGCAAGACCGCGATACGTATCCGGCGCGGATCGGAGTTTGCCCCGTGCCTTTTCCCAAAGCCGGGCCGCGCCGCGCGGATTATTCCGTTCGCGATGAAGCAGGGCGGCGGCGGCCTGAATCAGGCCCTGCACGATACCGCGGTCGGGTTCTGGCGCGCCGAGCCAGATTCGCTCCCACGCTTCGTGGGCCTCGAAATAGCGCCCGGCGTTGAACAAATCCACGCCGCGCCACAAGCCCGTCTCGAATTCCCGCTCGGAATGCATCGCAGTTCGCACCCGCGCGCCGTGCCTGACGGGCGCGGAGGGATACCTCCACTATTGCGCCGCGCGCGAACCGCTCGGCAAGCGTGGAAGCGCGCGTCAGCCGCCGCGGGCCGCGTTGGCAAGAGCGCGGCGGGGCGCGGGACCGGGCAGACCGTCGCGCACCAGCGCGCGGCCGTCGGAATGAAATCCGATCGCGGCCAGCGCCGGCACGCGATCGGATTCGAGCGCCGCCGCGCCGTCGATAGTTTCGATCGCGAGCTTGGGACGCAGTTTGATCAGCGCCGCGAGCGCCGCCGCGAAATCGCGCTCGCTCAGCTCGGCGCCGCCGAGCAAGGCGCGTCCCGCCAGTCCGAGCAGCATCCGCCCGGAGCGCATCACGAGGAAATTTCCCGGCTCGCGCGCGATCCCGCACGCGGGGGCGAGCCATCCGCACGGATTCGCGGGATCCGCGGTGCAAAGCGCAAGCGGCTCGGCGGACACGTCCTCGACGCGCGCCGCGCGCAACATTTCGAGCGCTTCGGGCAAGGCGTATTGCTCGCCGCCAAGTCCATGGACGAAATAACCGCGGCGGATGGTTCCCGCGTATTCCATCCGGCGCAGCGCAAAAATCAGTTCGCGCCACGGCGGCGCGGTTTCGTCCGCGGCGGCCATCTCGCGCGTCAGCACGCCATTGCGTTCGAGCAGCTCAAGCGCCGCGCCGCGCATCGCGTCGGAGTCGCCGGCATCGTCGTTCGATTCGGGCCGGGCTTCGGGCAGAACCGGCGCCCAGCGTCCGGCGACGCTCGATTTCAGGCGGGCGCGGATCGCCGCGTCGCGCTTGAGGCCCTCGCGCGATCCATCGCCGGTCAGCGCGGCGCGCGCGGCCTGCCCGCCAGCGAGCATCCGCAACGGCCCAAAGCTGTCGTTCGAGGCGCGACCGAGGGCGGCCAGGCGCCAAAGCGCCCGCAGGGCGTCGCGTTCGGAAAGATTCGCCCGTTCCGCCAGCTCGTCGAGAAATTGCGCTCCGCCCGCGCGGAGCGCGGCGTCGGCCGCGGCCAGGCGCGGATCGTCGCGCACGCGCGCGTCACTTTCGCCGCCGGCAAAATTCCGGATTCCGCCGCGCCGGCGCACAAAGCGGATTTTCGCGGGAACCGGGCCGGCTTCCGCGTCAGGCGCGTCGTCATGCGCGGCGACCCATCGCCACGCCCCCGACGCGCAGGCGAGGTCGAGCAGTTCGGGCCGGTATCCTAGGATGCGCGCGGGCAGCAGCGCGCGCTCCCAGACCGCCGGCGCGAAAGCCATCCCTTCGAGCCGCCGCAAAACTTCCGCGACGCTATCGACAATGGGCGGCAGGCCGGCGCCGATTTGCAGCCAGCGCAGCCGAAACGCCGCGAAGGCGCGCGCGTCCGCAGGCTCGGCCTCGGCGCGGAGACGGCTCAGCGTATGGCGATGCAGCCGATGGAGCACGTACCGATCGCACCATTGCGGCGGCGCTCCCGCGAGCACGGGCGCGGTGAAATTGCCGCGAAAGATCGCGCCGCGCGCCTCGAGTCCAATCAGGATGCGCTCCGCTTCGGCGGCCGCTATTCCGACCCGCCCGGCGATTTCCGCTGCGGCCGCCGGCAGCGCCGCCGCCATCGCGCGCCGCACGATTTCAGTGAGCGCCGCGTCGCGATCGGCGCCGCCCGCCGGATGCGGAAACAAACGGCCCTGCATGTCGATCGCATCGGGATAGGCGGCGGCGTACAGCGCCGCGTCCTCGGCTGCGAGCAGCATCGCGAGGCCGCCGGGCGTGCGCCGCATCCGTAAAACGCGCCCGGATTGTTCGAGCTGATCGGCAAGCTTGAGGACGGCGTCGCCAAGCGCGCGCAGTTCCGGCGTCGCAATCGCGCCGCGTTCGCGAATCAGCTCGTGCAGTTCGTCGGAATTGCGCGGGCGATAGCCGGCCGCGGTTCCATCGAGTTCGGCGCCGACGCGCGCGATCGCCTCGGCGGCGATCATGCCCGAGAGATCGTCCGCACGGAAAACCTCTTCGGCCAGCGCGCGATTCATCGTCACCGAACGGCTGCGGCGGTCGGCGCGCTCGCCGCCGTCGAGGAACGAATAGTCCCACGCCAGCAGGATGCGCTGCGCGAAGACCGAGGGCGCGACGCTGTCGACCAGGCGCACGCGCACGTCGCCGCGCTCGATTCCGGCGAGCATCGCGGCCAGGCCGTCGGCGTCGGCCGATTCCCGCAGGCACTCGCGCATCGTTTCGGCGACGACAAAATGATCCGGAATTTCGATCGTGGGCGGACGGTTTTCGAAGCAGGCGTTGCGGCGCGGGAAGATCGCCGCGATCAGCTCCTGCGTGCGCATCCGCTGCAGCCACGCCGGCACCTTGCGTCCGCCGAGCGAACGCATCACGCCAAGCGCGCGCGTCGCGACGTGGCGGAAACGCACCTCGAACATCGGCGCGTCGAGCATCGCCTGCCCGAGCACGCCGGCCGCGCGGCGCGAATCGAGCATCGCGAGCAGATCGCCCAGCTCGAAGCTGTGGCGCGAATTGAGCGCGAGCAGCGCGGCGTCGTCGATCGCGGAGGCCTGAATTTCGAAATCGAACGACTGGCACAGGCGCTTGCGCAGCGCGAGGCCGAGGCCGCGATTGAAGCGGATTCCGAACGGCGCGTGGATCACGACCTGCGTGCCGCCCACCCCGTCGAAAAACCGCTCGACCACGATCGTCCGTTCGTCGGGCACGACGCCCAGCGCGGCGACGCCGCGGCGAATCCACGCCACCGCCTGCACGGCGGCGTTTTCGTCGAGCGCGCAGGCCGCTTGCATCCAGTTGACGGCGCGCGCTTCGCCCTCTTCGCCGGCCGCGGCCATCCGGGCGATCTCGCGGCGCAGTTCGGTGACTTCCGCCGAAAGCGCGGCGGAGCGGCCGCCGGCCTCGGTCTGCCAGAACGGCAGCGACGGCGCCATCCCGGGGGCCGGCTCGACCAGCAGGCGGTTTTTCGAGATGCCGAGGATCCGCCACGGCATCGAGCCGAGCGAAAAAATGTCGCCGCGCGACGATTCTTGCGCGAAGTCCTCTTCGACATCGCCGATCTTGCGTCCTTCGGACGCGATCACCGCGTCGAGATTGCCGCTCTCCGGAATCGTGCCGCCGGAAGTGATCGCGGCGAGCCGTCCGCCGCGCCGGGGACGCACGCGCCGCGCCTCAAGGTCGTAATAAATCTTCGGCGCGGCGCCCGTGATTCGTTCGGGCAGCGCGGCCGCCATCTGTTCGAGCAGCCGCTCGAGTTCGCTTTCGCCGAGTTCGGCGAAGTTATGGGCGGCGCGCAGGATCGCCAGCAGCTCTGAACGGGCGATATCCTCCTCTTCGGCCGCGATCGCCACGATCTGCTGAGCGGCGACGTCGAGCGGCGCGCGCGCGACTTCGACTTCGTCCAGCCGGCCGGCCCGAATCGCGCGGACCGCGGCGCCGCACTCGATCAGGTCGTCGGTGGTGAGCGCGAAGAAGCGGCCTTTGGGCGTCGCGCCCAACTGATGGCCCGAGCGGCCGATGCGCTGCACGGCGGCCGAGATCGATTTGGGCGAATCGATCTGGCAGACGAGATCGACCGCGCCGACGTCGATTCCAAGTTCGAGCGACGCCGTCGCGACGATCGCTTTCAGCCCGCCCGACTTGAGCCGCTGTTCGGCCTTGAGGCGCTCCGCGCGCGCGAGGCTCCCGTGATGGGCCATCACGGCGTCCGCGCCAATTCGCTTTTGCAACGCGAGCGCGATGCGCTCGGCCCATCGCCGCGAAAGCGTGAACACCAGGGTCGTGCGATGCTCCCGGATAAGGCCGGCGACCGTGTCGTACATCGCCTCCCAGTGCTGATGGGTCGCGAGCGGGCCGAGTTCCGGCCCTGGCGCGATAACCGACAGATCGAGCGCGCGCGGCGCATCGTCGGCCCGCACGATCTCGACCGGCCGGGGCCGGCGCGCGCCGCCGGGTTCGATCTCGCCGCCGGCAAGAAAGGCCGCCAGCGCCGCGATCGGATTGAGCGTCGCGGACAGGCCGATACGAATCGGACGGGGCGCGCCGGAGCGGCGCACCAGCCGCTCCAGCCGCTCCAGCGTGAGCGCCAGATGGGCGCCGCGCTTGTCGCCGGCGATCGCGTGCAGCTCGTCAACGATCACGTAGCGGACGGCGCGGAGCTTCTCGCGAAAGCGCGGCGAGGTCAGCAGTATAAACAGCGACTCGGGCGTGGTGACCAGAATATGCGGCGGCCGCCGCAGCATCGCATTGCGCTCATGCGCGGGCGTGTCGCCGGTGCGCAGGCCGGCGCGCACCTGCGCCAGCTCGATTCCCAGCGCGGCGGCGGCGGCGCGCACGCCGGCCAGCGGCTCTTCCAGATTCAGCCGGATATCGTTGGCGAGCGCTTTCAGCGGCGAGACATAGAGGACCGAAACCGTGTCGGTCAGGCGGCCGGCGGCGGCCTCGCCCGTCAGGCGATCGATCGCCCACATGAAAGCGGCGAGGGTTTTGCCGCTGCCGGTGGGCGCGCAGAGCAGCACGTCGTGGCCGGGCGATGCGGCGGCGCGCGCGATTACCGGCCATCCGCGTTCCTGAGCCGGCGACGGCGCGCCGAAACGGAGCCGGAACCACTCGCGCACGGCGGGATTGAAATCGGCGAGCGCCACGAGCGGATTCTAGCATGCGGCGGCGGCGCCAACCCCTCGCGCCGCGCTCAAACCCGGCCCGGGCGGCGGGCGCTTTCAGGCTTTGAGCAGTTCGGGCAGACGGGCGGTAAACTCACTGCGCGAGAGCGTCAGATCGAAACCGGCGGCGCGCGCCGCCTTGAACGCCTTGAGATCGACGTGCGAGGCGAATGCGACGATGCGCGCGCCGGGCGCCGCGGCGCGCATCGCGACGAGCGTCTCCGCCGCTGGAAAATGGCTGTCCGAGAGATCGACGAAGACGATTGACGGAGTGGATTCGGAGACGCGGACGCGGGCGATTTCGAGCGTCGCGGCGGGCGCGCACGCGACGCCGAGCGCCGCGGCGACGCCCTCGATTCGCGACCGCAGCATCAGGTCGCGCACCAGCATCAGCACCGTCGCCGCCATCGCTTCAACGCCTCATCCGACGAGTGGATTCACGCCTGCGCGAAACGCGCGGCCGAGAACGGCGCGAGATCGATCGGCGGTTTACGTCCCGCGACCAGGTCGGCGATCGTCTCGCCGGTCAACGCGGAGAGCAGGATTCCGCTGCGATAATGACCGGTCGCCCAAATCACGTTGGGCACGGAGAGCGACGGACCAAGCACCGGCAACAGATCGCGCGTGGCGGGACGCAGACCGGCCCAGGCTTCGCGAAAACGCAACTCGCCGATCGCGGGCGCCATCGCGGTGGCGCCGCGCGTGATTTTTTCGATTCCGGCGAGCGTCACGCTCTTGTCGTAGCCCGCCTCCTCCATCGTCGAACCGGCCAGAATGCGGCCGTCGCGCCGCGGCACGAGATAGCCGCGCAAGGAAAAGAGCGCCGGGCCAAGCATCCGCGGCCGCGCATCGAAACAAAGTATTTGCCCGCGCACCGGAAACAGCCGCACGCGATCCTGCTCGAGGCCGCGAATTTCGTGCGACCATGAGCCCGCCGCGATAATCACGAGGTCCGCGTCGATACGAACGCCGTCGTCAAGGACCACGCCGACAACGCGGCCGCCCGCCGTCGCGATCGCGTCAACGCGCGAATTCTCGCGAAATTGCGCGCCCGCGGCGAGCGCCGCCGCGATATACGCCTGCGTCAGCTTGCGATTATCCAGACGGCGGTTATCCGGAAAATGCAACGCATGAACGGTCGCCGGCGAAATCGCGGGTTCGAGCCGGCGCGCCTCCGCGGGCGACAATTCCTCGACCAATGCGCCGCACTCGCGATGCCATCGGGCGCGCGCGATCAATTCCGCGCGTTCGGCTTCATCCAGCGCGAGGTAAAGAATTCCCTGCGCGTCGTATTCCGGGTCGACGCCGGACTCGGCCGCGAGCCGCTCCGCCGCGGCGTCGAATACGCGGCGGCCGGCCATGCACAGGTCAAAGAATACGCCCGCGCTTTGCGCCTCGGCCTGCGGCGCGATCATGCCGGCCGCGGCCCACGACGCCTCGCGGCCCAGCCGTCCGCGTTCAAGCACAGTCACCGCGACGCCCTCGCGCGCGAGCCGCCACGCGATCGCGCCGCCGATTATTCCGCCTCCGACAATTACCGCTTTCACGTCAAATCGACCCGCCTGACATCCGGTTCATTCGCTAGCTTAGCGGCGCGCGCGGGGGTATTCCATCGAGCAGGCCCGGCGCGCCCGCGTCCGGCGAAACGCGCAGGCGCGATTTCATGCGGCGCGAGAACGGGGGAATGAATGCGATGAAGCGTCCGATGCGCGGTATCGACACTCGATTGATCCATGCCGGCGAACCGGAGCCGCTGATCGAAGGCGCCGTCAGCATGCCAATCTTTCAATCTTCGACCTTCGCCTATCGCGGCGGGACCGACTATCACGCGCTGCGCTATATCCGGCTCAGCAACACGCCGAATCACGACGTGCTGCATCGCAAACTGGCCGCGATCGAAAACGCCGAGGCCGCGCTGGTGCTGGCGAGCGGGATGGCGGCCGTCACGTCCACGCTGATGACCCTGATGGACGCGGGCGAGCGGATGATCGCGCAGGATTGCCTGTACGGCGGCACGCACGATTTGATGCGTCACGAATTCCAGCGCTTTGGGCTAGGCGTGGACTTCGTGGACGGCGGCGCCCCGGAGTCGTGGGCGCGAGCGCTGACGCCGAAGACCCGCGTGTTTTATGTCGAGACGATATCGAACCCGCTGATGCGGGTCGCGGATTTGCGCGCCGCCGTAAGTTTCGCGCACGCCCACGGACTGATCGCGATCGTTGACAACACCTTCGCGAGCCCGATCAATTTCCGCCCCGCCGACGCCGGCTTCGATCTGTCAATTCACAGCGCCACCAAGTATCTCGGAGGCCATTCCGATATCGTCGCCGGCGCCGTCATCGGCCGCGCTGAATTGATTTCGCGAATCGCCCGCACCGCGGCGCATCTTGGCGGATCGCTCGATCCGCACGCCTGCTTCCTGATGCATCGCGGGATGAAAACTTTGGGAGTCCGCGTCCGCCATCAGAACCGGACCGCCGCCGCGATCGCGCGGTCGCTTTCAGGTCACGCGAAAATTCTCAAGGTCAACTATCCGGGCCTGGAAAGCCATCCCGACCACGCTCGCGCGCGCGAACTGTTCGACGGCTTCGGCGGGATGCTGAGTTTCGAGATGCGCGGCGGAGTCGGCGCCGCCGACACGCTGATCGCAAACCTGACGCTGCCGATCAGCGCGCCCAGCCTCGGCGGCGTCGAGAGCCTGATCACGCGGCCGGCGACGACCTCGCACTCCGGGATGCCCCGCGCGGATCGCGAACGCGCCGGCATAAATGACGGTCTGATCCGCCTGTCGCTCGGCCTCGAATCGGCGGACGATCTGCTGGAGGACTTCGGTGCGGCTCTCGAAGCCTGTTAATCGCGCCAACGCGCGCGAAGCCGGATTTGTCGCATTTCGATTCATGTCTCAATTCGCGACAACGGTTGTCTCGTCCGCGGGCTATTATGCTTCACTAGGTATTCGGCGCCTGGCCGGAAAATATTTCTGTTGAAATCCTGTCGGAAACCCCTTTGAGTTTGAATTTTTGCGATCCGGGACGGCGTCCAACTTGCTATATTGCCAAGGTCGCGAACTCAGGAATCGACCCGACTCGGGATTGCAAAAATAGAGGTCTCCCAGCTCGCGCTTAAATGGACCTGAACGCCGCATCTCACGAAAACCTCGCAACGCAACCCGGAGCGCTTCATCAATCTCGAATCGCCCAAACGAGCGAGCCTGATCCGCCGCAATCGCATCACGCCGCGGAATCGCCGGTTTTTCTTGCGCCGAGGACCGAGGTTGGCGAACGCTGGACCGTGCGGCTGGTACGAGCCGGCGCCGCCGTGATGCTGCTGATGGAAGTGGCGTACCTGGCGGTCGATTTACTCTTGTTCGGCCACAAAAATCGGACCATCGCGGCGCTTCATCTGCTGCTGATTACTGACACCGCCGCATTTATTTTCGTCTTTGGACCATCCCGCTTCGCGCGCCACCGGCGTCAATCGATGCTCGCGGCGTCCGTTCTGATGTTCGCCCTAACCGCGATGCTGGCGCGAATCACGGGGCAAACCGATCCGCTGGTGTTTACGGTAACAATCTGCGCGCTCGGCGTCGCAGCGCTGATTCCATGGGACACGCCTTGGCAGATTGCGCTCACTCTGGCGGGCGCGGCCGCGATCGCGGCGGGTCCGCGCGAGCATATCTTTCATTGGCTGTTGCCGATTACCGCGTTTGGCGTGGCCTTTTGCGCGACCTTGCTGGGCGAACGCTATCGCGCCGAGCGCGACGCCTGGATGGACGCGGTGACCCGCAGCCATCGGGCGCTCGTCGCTGAAGCCGCGGAACGCGAGCGGGTGGTCAGCGAATGCGAACAGGCGCTCGCGCGATTGCGCGAGAATGAAGCCAAACTGCGACGGATTTTCGAAGCCAGCCTCGACACGATCGCAATATCGCGGCTTTCCGACGGCCGCTTTATCGAATGCAACCGCAGCTTCCTGGCGATAAGCGGCTATACGCACGACGAAGCGGTCGGACGATCGGCGGAAGAATTGGGTGTTTGGGCGAATCGAGGCGAACTGCGCGAATACATGCGGCGGCTTCGGACCGAAGGGCGCGTGCCGCAAATTGAGATGACGCTGCGGAGCAAGGACGGCCGGCTGATTCCGCATCTGGCGACCGCGGTGGTCGCGCAAATTGGCGACGAGCCATGCATCATCACGATCGGCCACGAAATTACCGAACTCAAACGCACCGAGAGCGAACTGCGCGGCGCGCGCGAAGAGCTGTTCCGGCAGGTTGCGGCGCTGCGTGAGACCGAGAGCCGCCTGCGCCGTGAAATCAGCGACCGCGAAGCGGCGCAGGCGCGCCTGCAGGAAAGCGAAGCAACGCTGCGCAACGTGTTCGAGGCGAGCGTCGATGCGATCTCGTTGACCGATTTCGGCAGCGGCCGGCTGCTGCGGGTGAATCGCAGCTTCGCCGACATCACCGGCTATACGCCTGAAGAAGCGCTCGGAAGGACCCCGAATGAGCTGAATATCTGGGTCGATCGCAATCAGTGGCGCGAGTATGTCCAGCTGCTGTTGCGCGACGGCGAAGTGCGCGACTTCGAGGGTCTGCTGCGCCATCGCGACGGCCGCGTGACGCCCTGCCTGCTGTCCGCCGCGGTCGCCGACGTCAACGGCGAACTCCGCGTCATCACCATCGGACACGACATCAGCGAACGCAACCTGGCCGAGCGCGAACTTATCGCGGCGCGGGAGACGGCGCTGGCCGCGTCGAATGCGAAATCGGAATTTCTCTCCAGCATGTCGCATGAAATCCGCACTCCGATGAATGCGATACTGGGCATGGCCGACCTGCTTTCGGAAACCGAACTGAACGGCGAACAGCGCCGCTATCTTGAAACCATGCGTAACAACGGCGACGCGTTGCTCGACCTGATCAACGACGTGCTGGATTTGGCGAAAATCGAAAGCGGCCGGGTCAATCTGGAGCGCGCTCCGTTCGATCCGGGAGAAACGGTCGAAAAAGTGCTCGAGATGCTGGCTCTGCGCGCGCATGAAAAAGGCCTCGAACTCATCGGACGGGTGCCGCCGCAAGCTCCGGCGCTCGCCCTCGGCGACGCGCTCAGGTTGCGGCAGGTATTAGTGAATCTGGTCGGCAACGCGATCAAATTTACCGAGCGCGGCGAAGTGGAAGTCACGGCCGGTCCGGCCGCGGGCGGCCCGCCGGAACTCTGGCGCTTCAGCGTGCGCGACACCGGAATAGGCATCGCGTCCGCCCAGCTTCAAACGATCTTTTCGGCTTTCACGCAAGGCGATTCATCCACCGCCCGGCGTTTCGGCGGAAGCGGCCTTGGCCTGACGATCGTGAAACGCCTGGTCGAATTGATGCGCGGCGCGATCAGCGTTACGAGCGCCCCCGGCGAGGGCAGCGAATTCATTTGCGACATTCCGTTCGAGCTGGACGCGACCGCGATATCCAAGACGCCGGACGGCGCGGGCCGGCCGCGGCCGCTGCGCGGCGGACGATGGCTGGTCGCGGACGACCATCCGCGCGAACGCTCCGCACTCGCGGCGCGGATCGCGGATTGCGGAGCCGGCGCGGTCGATAGCGCGGCGGCCGGCGAGGCGCCGGATGCGATCGCGCGCGCCGCCGCCGCGAACGCGCCATACGCGGGCGTGGTGTTTGGCCGACCGCCCCGCAGCAGGAATTCGCACGCGCTGTGCGAGTTGATTCACAGAATCCGCTCGTTCGGCGCCGACGCGCCGGGAATTGTTTTGGCGCTGGCCACAGACTCGATGCGCGCCGATTTGGCGGAATTGGAAAGCGCCGGCTTTGGAGCGCTCCAGCGATGCGCGTGGGTGGTAAAACCGGCAAAACGCGGCGAATTCGAAATCGCGCTGGCCCGCGCCGCGGGGCGCGCCGTCAACCCGTCTGACGGCCGCGCTCAAGGCGTTTCAGCCGCGGTGGACGCGGAACGGCAACCGATCGGGAATCCGCGGCCGCTCAGGATTCTTTTGGCGGACGATTCCGCCGACAATCGGATGTTGGTGCAGGCCTTCTTGAAGGCGCTGCCGTATGCGATCGACGCCGTCGAAAATGGAGCGGCGGCGATCGAGGCCGTCAAACGATCGGACTACGGCCTGGTGCTGATGGATATCCAGATGCCGGTGGTTGATGGAATTGCGGCCGCGCGGGCGATTAGAGCCTGGGAGCGCGAGAGCGGACGCGAGCGAACGCCGATTATCGCGTTGACCGCGTCGGCCCTTGACGAAGCGGCGCGCCGCAGCCGCGCCGCGGGATGCGACGGGCACGTGTCGAAGCCGGTCAAGCGCGCCACATTAATCGCGGCGATCGGCGCGCGGCCCTTGAGCGCGGGAACAGCGCCAAAGTCGAGTCCGGCGCCGCCGGCGTTCGCGATTCGGGAGCGCCTATGGACCATCGTAAACGCACGATCGTGGAAATTGACGCCGATTTGCGGGACCTTGCCCCGGTGTTTATCGATCACAAGCGCGAGGACGCGGCGCGGCTGCCGTCCGCAATCGAAGGCGCCGATTTCGCGGCGATCGCGGCGATCGCGCACAAAATCAAAGGCGAAGGCGGCAGCTACGGCTTCGACGAACTGACGCGAATCGGAGCCGCGCTGGAGACCGCCGCCATCAGCGGCAAGGTCGAAGACGCCAAGCGCGAGAGCGCGCGCCTCATCGATTTCCTCGACAGCCTCGAAATCGTATATCGCTGAAGCGGCGCGCCCGGCGGCTCAGAAACGCGCATACCACGGCCGCTCGCGCGGATCCTGCACTCCGAAATTGATATCGAAGGTCCGCAGCAGCGTGCCTTCGGCGTACCATAGCGCGAACCGCGCGTTCTCAAGGTCGATGTTGGCCGATACCTGATTGCCCTGCGCGGTGACAAGCTCGCTCTGGTATTGGAGCAGGTCGTGCGTGGTCGCCATGCCGACGCGGAACCGCACCTGTTCGTCGCGCAGCGATTTTTCGGCGAAATAGGTCGCTTCGCGCGTCGCTTCGGCGCGTTTCACGTCGGCCTCCAGATTGGCGAGAGCCGCCTCGATTCCCGTAACCGCCTGATTGAGCGCCGCACGATATTGCAAACGCGCCTGCTCGTAAACGACGCGCGACTGGGCGAGGGCGGACTTGGCCGCGGCGTTATCCAGCGGCATCTCGAACGTGATCACGGCGGCGTAATTGTAAAAGGATGCGCTCAGCAGTTTGTTGAGCGCGTCGCCGTAGGTGCCGCCGAACGGGAGCTTCTGGCCGTTGAATTTACCGGGCGTCGACGTCAGTCCGGGAACGTCGCAATTGGCGCCGGGCTGGCCGAAATTGCTGACGCAGGGGGTTGAGCCCGTCACGGCGGTGACGCCGAACTCCGTGCCCAGATTCAATTGCGGCAGCATCTGGTTTTCCTGATACTTCACCTGGAGCATCGCGGTCCGGATCGACTCCCGCATCCCGGCCAATTGCGGGCTGTATTCGACCATTTTCTCGAGCGCGGTCTCCTCGTTGTCGGTAATCTCCCTTTTCGGATTCGGCTGGTCGGACGGCTCGACGTTCTCGGGCAGGAAAGTGCCCGCCGGATTCAGCATCACGTCTTGACGCAACTGCGAGCGCGAGCTTTTGAGCGCCGCTTCGGCGGCGTAAACGTTGGCTTCCGCGGTCGCCGCGGCGGATTGCGCTTCCTGCAGATCGATCGGGGCAAGCGTGCCGACCCGGACGCTGATTCGGTTCACCCGCACGAGATCGGAATTGAATTTCAGCGCGGACTCGGCGACTTGGAGATTTTCCTTGGCGCCGACCACCGCCCAATAATCATTGCCGATCCGCTGCACGAAATCCTGGAGCGCCGAGCCGTAGCTCCATTGCGCGTTGCGCTGCGCCGATTCGGCGAGCCGCACGTTGATGGTCGCGAAATCGATGCCGAAATTCCGCATCAGCGGCTGGACCAGCGACGCTTCGAGCGTCGGCTGGTAGAGCGGATTCACCGAGGAAAATACGGAATTGGTATAGGTTCGGTTGTTGTCGAACGTGATGCCGAAAGTTCCGTTGGTAACCGCCGAAACTTTGTCGACCGCGAAATTCCAGTCGTAAAATTTTTGCGTGTAGGCGAGCGACCCCGGCGCCTGAAACGGCGAGGTGACGGGCGCAACGTCCTTGGCCGTGTCCAGTTGCGAGGTCATGTCGGGATCGAACGCGGCGTTGGCGGCGCGCACGCCCTCGGTCGCGGCGACCGGATCGAGCTCGACGGCCTGCAGCGCCGGATTGTTGCGGATCGCGATGTAAATCGCTTCCTTGAGCGAAATCAGGCGGGCGGAATTATCGGCGGAACGCAGGTAGCGCTCGCTGATCAGCGATTCGGGCGGAATCTCCTCGGCGGGATTCCACTGGCGCGAGAACATGTCCGGGAGCGAGAGAATCGCGTTGCGTTCGAATTGATTGGCGGCGCTGGCGGGAACGTTGACCTGCGGCAACGCCATCTCGCCCTGCGGAATGGCCGAGGGAATCGCCTGCCCGCTAATCGACGGGGCCTGGACGCCGGCCGTCCCGTACATCGAGGACGATTTATATTGAGCACGCGCCGGCGTGGCGTTCGCCAGACAAACCCATGCGGCGATCAGCGCGGTCAGTGCGTATATCCTTCGTGACATCGTACGAGAGCCTCCTTCACAACCAGGCCGCCAGCGCGAAGCGGAATCTTTTCGACCGAACCAACTAGCGCAAAGCGCTTACGGAAGGAACCGGCCCGATGCGCCGCCACGACCGCCGTCGCGGCGCGCCCGTCCTGAGGACGCTTGCAACCCGATAGCGGCGCGATTATAGCCAAAGACTCCGGCAGGCTCCACGGCGGGCCTGCGGTTCCGGCATGGCGAAGAAATTTCGGTTTATTTTGAGGTTGGCCGCGACAGCCGCGGTCGCCCTGACCTTCTTGATCGGACTTGGACCGTGGCGCTGGACGCTGGTATGGGCGCAGTTGCCGACCCCGAACCCGCTGGTCGCGCCCGTGCCGCCGCCGGCGGCGCCCTCTCAGCTGCCCGCGCCAATCACCACGGCGATTCAGCCGTCGCTGGCGCCCATGCCAACTCCGGCTCCCGCCTCGCCAACGCCGTCCGCGCGCAACTTCAACTGCAGTTGCTACGGCTTGGGAGCGCACACAAACTGGATGGGCCAGGTGATCGCGCCGAGCTCTTTCACGGCGAAACAATCGGCGCTCAAAGCCTGCCTGACCTATAATGAAACCCGCTCGCCCGAGTCGCCCTTCATGAACCCGAACGTATTCGGACAAAGCGCATTATTGGGTCAGCGGCCGCCGACGCTGCCGGGCTCGCAGCCGTTCGGACTTTCCAACGAGATGACGGAGGAAATGCCCGGCACGCTTAATTTTTCGACCCAGGCGCAACTTCAGAATTGCTCGAATTGCGTGTGCAACTAGACGGGGCGGGAGACTGCGGCCGATGGGCAAATTAATCATGGTCCGTCACGGCGAAAGCGAGGGCAATCGCGATCGCCGTTTCACCATCTCGCCCGACGTGCCGCTGACGGAGCTGGGCCGCGAACAGGCGGGCCGGGCGGCGCTGCGAATCGCCGAGCGTTTCCGGCCGGTCAAGCTGATTTCCAGTCCATTCCGCAGGGCCCGCCAGACCAGCGAAATAATCGGCGCAACGCTGGGTTTGGAGATCGAAGTGGTCAACGATCTTCACGAACGCGACCTCGGCGCGCTCAAAGGCGAATCTTACGACGTACTGCGCGAAATGGTTAAGCGCGACCCGGCGTATGACGCGGCGCAGGGATGGCTGTGGCGTCCCGAGCGGGGCGAAAGCTACGAGGACGTCCGCAGCCGCGTGACCCGCGCCATCGACGAGATTCGCGCACGGCATCCCGCGGACGAAATCGTAATCGTGAGCCACGGCGGCGTGATGCTTTCGATGTGGGCGCACGTGACCGGACAATGGCACGGCGCGCATCTGCCGCCCAATTGCGGAATCGTGATGATCGAGCACGAAGACGGGCGTTTCGGGCCGCCGCGCATAATCGGCGACGAAGACGGGTCGGTTTCCGAAGCCGGCGGCTGACCCCGCCAGCTTCGCTCGCAATTCAATTCGTCACATCAGCGAATCGAGCAGCGCGGCCGAGCGCAACCGGCGGTCAAGAATAGAACCAAGGAAGCGCGCGAGCGCAAGCGCGCCTTCGGCGCCCGCGTCGATCATCCCGGCGGCGTCCTCGACCGGAGCGCCGGCGAGTCCGGCCATCGCCGCGGCGTTTCCGGCCGACATCCGCACCGCGCCTTCCGGAGCATGCGCGCGGCATCGCGCGCACACCACGCCGCCGCGCGCGACCACGAAATAGGCGGGGCCGCTCCCGTCCGGCGGCGCATTGCCGCAGACCCGGCATCGGGAGAAATCCAGACCGAAGCCGGCGACGCGCAAGAGGTTGAGCTCGAACGATTGGCGCATCGCCGCGCTCGCTCCCGCCCGGCCGATCGCGCCGAATGCGCGCACGACCGTCGTGTAGGCGTCGGCGGAGTCGGCGGCTTCGCCGGTCAGGGCGTCGGCAAGCTCCGCGATATAGCTGGCGAGCGCGATTTTGCCGAGGTCGTCATCAAGCACCGGCGCCGGCGCGGGCGGCGCTTCGGCGCGGGTGATAAAAACCAAATCGCCGTGCGGCCGGCGGCGGAAAAACAAAGTGACATGGGTAAGCGGTTCGAGCTTTCGTTCAAAGCGCCGGCGCGAGGATTTCGCGCCCTTCGCGATGCCGCCGAGTTTGCCGCAATCCCGCGTCAGGAGCGTGACGATCCGGTCGGATTCGGAATAGTCGCGGGCGCGCAGGACGATCGCGGGGGTGGTCTCCTCAGCCGGCATCGCGCGCCTACAAGGCCTCGCGCAGCAAGGTCTGTTGAATCTCCCTGACCTGCGCGCGCATCGCCGTGATTGCGCCGACCGGGCGGCCGTTTTCCCCGGCGTCGCGGATCAGATGGTCGAAACGATTGAGGATATTGGCGAGCTTGGCGTGCGCCTCGACCGCGGCACGCTTGCGCAGCTCGTCGCTTTCCCATTGGCGGGCGGCGTATTCGCGCAGTTCCTGACCCTGAATCAAAAGCTCGCGAGCTTCGTCCTCGAACCCTTTGACAAGGCGGCGAATGGCGTCGCGCACCTTCGGTATTTCTTCGGGGTCCTTCCAGAGCACGTGTTCGAGCAGGCCAAGATCGTCTTCAGCGACGCGGTCCCGCCCGCTGAGCATCGCATGCGCGCGCATCAGGCCAAGCGAATTTCGCCAGCGCCGATCGGAAACGACAATCTGCTCGGCGGCGAGCTGGCGGCGCAGCTCGGCGATCGCGCGCAGAATCGCGCCCGGAACCGGAATCGCCGCAGCCTCTTTGCGGAGAGCGTCGAGTTCGGCGAGCGTCAATGTCGTGCGCGCCGCCGCCGTCCCGCCCTCGAGCATCTTCAGGAAGCGGAACTCCTCGGCGATATAATCGACCATGAAGCGGAGCATGAAGCGGTCGTACAGCGCCGTCAGCTCCTCTTCGTCGGGCAGCTCGTTGGACGCGCCGAACATCGTGATCAGCGGCACGGCCATCCGTTCGCGCCCGTTGTGGAACATGCGTTCGTTGATCAGCGTCAGCAGCGCATTGAGGATGGAAGAGTTCGCCTTGAAGATTTCATCGAGAAACGCGATATGGGCTTCCGGCAGCTTGTGATCGGTCACGCGCCGATAATCGTCGTTTTCGAGCGCGCGCAGGCTCACCGCGCCGAAAATTTCCTCCGGCGTGGTGAAACGCGTGAGCAGCCATTGAAAATATCCGGCGCCTTCGATCCGGCGGCAGAGTTCGTCGGCGAGCATCGATTTGGCCGTGCCGGGCGGTCCAATGACAAGCACGTGGCTGGCCGACATGAGCGCGCACAGCGCGCCATCGACGAGTTCGGCGCGCTCCAGAAAAAGCTGATTCAGCTCGCCGCGAATCGCGACGAGTTTGCGCAGCGCTTCGGACATCAATTTGATTCCATCGGCGGCGATAAATCCGCCAGAAAATCTATCAAACCGCGCCGATCGGCGTAAGCCGCCGCGGCGCGCGCGGCGCGGCCTTGCCGGATCGCGCCGTCGGCGCTAGTAAGAATGTCAAGTAGCGCCATATAAATTCGCGCGCCGCCCGGCGGCGGGCGCATCACCACCCGAGCGCGCCGGAGCGCCGCTCGCGTCTGGAGATTGCCGATGGAAAAAGCTTTGGCCGGAGTGAAGGTGCTGGACCTGACGCAGTTCGAGGCCGGCACGTCATGCACCGAGATGCTGGCGTGGCTCGGAGCGAACGTGATCAAAGTCGAACCGCCGAAGATGGGCGAACAGGGACGCTGGATGCTGACCGAGAAGCCCGGCGTCGATTCCCACTACTTCATGCTGCTGAACGCGAACAAGCGCAGCGTGACGCTCAACCTCAAATCGGAGCGCGGCAAGGAAATTTTCCGCGAACTGGTGAAGAAGGTCGATATCCTGACGGAAAACTATTCGCTCGGCGTGCTCGAAGGTCTGGGGCTCGGCTACGAGCGCCTGCGCGAGATAAATCCGCGCCTGATTTACCTGACGATCAAGGGATTTGGCGCGCACGGCCCGTACAGCAAATACAAAAGCTTCGACATGATCGCGCAGGCCACGGGCGGCGCGATGTCGATTACCGGATTTCCGGGGTCGCCGCCGCTCAAGCCGGGCCCGACGATCGGCGACACCGGCACCGGAATCCACGCGGCCTGCGGGGTGCTGGCGGCTTATATCCAGCGCGAGCGCACCGGCAAGGGCCAGCAAGTGGAAGTCGCGATGCAAGAGGCGGTTTTCAATTTCGTGCGCGTGCCGATGATGGGCACTTATATCACGCACGAGCCGACGCCGCGCGCCGGCAATCGCCTCGCGGCGGGCGCGATCGGAGACATCTACAAATGCGCGCCCGGTGGACCGAACGACTACGCTTACATGATATGTACGACGCCCGACATGTTCGAGGCGCTGTGCAAGACGATCGGCCGTCCGGAGGTGTTCGAGGACCCGCGCTTCCGCGATCGCCGCGAGCGGGCGAAATATATCGAGGAGTTGTCGCGGATCATCGAAGACTGGACGTCGCGGCGCACCAAGCACGAAGTGATGCGGCTGATGGGCGAAGCGGGCGTGCCGTGCGGCGCCGTGCTCGACAGCGTCGAATTGCTCAACGATCCGCATATGCGCGAGCGCGGCATGGTGGTGACGGTGGACCATCCGGCGCGGGGCGCATTCACGATGCCGGGCTGTCCGGTGCGGCTGGAGGATTCGCCCGTCGAGGTCAAGGCCGCGCCGCTGCTTGGCCAACACAATAACGAGGTCTATGGCGAACTTCTCGGCTATTCCGAGGCCGACTTGGCGGCGTTCAAGGAGCAGGGTATCCTGTAACGCAACCGGGCGCCGTTCGACGCGGAGTATGCGGACGGCGCCCGCCGCGAATCCCGTGACCAGCGCCAGACCATCCATGGAATGCGCCAAACGGCGGCGAAGGGCGTGCGTGCTGCTGATGGCGTTCGCGCTGGCGTTCGCGCAGATGGTGGCGGCGGGGCATTTCCATCGCGGCGATTCGACCAGGCGCGTCAGCGCTCCGGCGCAGGTCGCCCTGGACTCGTCGGCGTGTCCGCTATGCGCTTTCGCGTGCCATTCGCAGGTCAAACCGGCCGTCGCGCCCACGATAGATCGTTCCGTTTTGACGGCCCGGCTGACGACGGCCGTAACGATTCAGCGCGTATTCGGCGCGCCGTTTTCCGCATGGCGTACCCGCGCCCCTCCCGCAATCCTTCTCTAATCGCCGTTCGATAACATTTTAATTTTCCCATCCCGCACGCGGTCGCAGCCGCGTGCGGGATAGCGCGTCGCCGAATTGGTTCCGCGGCGATCGCGGCTGGCAAAGGCGGCGTCTCATCCGGATGTTCGCGGAGATGACCGTATCGATCTCGACGGACCCGTCGAGCGGCCAAACGGGAAGCGTCCGAAGGCGTGCAGGCATTCGCACGCGGAATCTGATTCACATGCGGCGTCGATTCGGGACGAGCGGTTCGTGATGCGGAGAAGGAAGAAATTCCAGTTGCTTTTAGTATTGCCGGCGTTGGCGATCGCGATGCGCGCCGGATGCGCGTATGCGGGCGGAGCCGCGGCCGCACGGTCCGCCGCGCGGAAGCTTCATGGCGCGGTCAAGGACGCCCTGAACCGGCCCGTGCCCGGAGTCGAGCTGTCGCTCGAAAACAGCAACGGGCAGGTAGTAAAACGCGCGGCCACTGACGCCAAAGGAATTTTCGAGATAACCGAGCCTCCGCCCGGACTATATCTGTTGATCGCCAAAAGCCCGAAATTTTCGGTCGCGAGCAAACTCGTTGCGATCGCGCCCAACGGGAAAATCGCGCCAATCACGCTCACCATGAAATCGACCGGCCCGCTTACGGTGGCGGTTTCGGCGCATCGGTTTAGAGCAACGCCAAACCGGCTCTCCGCGTCCGGCAACAGCGCCTACACGATGACCAGCAGGAATATTGCGGCGCTGCCCGCGGGCGCCAACACCTCCATCAGCAACGTGCTGACACAAATGCCCGGCGTGACGCAGGACGAAAACGGCCAGGTTCACGTGCGGGGCGCGCATGCGGATCTGCAATGGCGCGTGAACGGAGTGATGCTTCCGCTCGACAGTTTCAGCGGATTCGGCCAGGTGCTTTCGTCGTATTCGGTCCGCAACTTCAGCCTCGTGGACGGCGCGCTGCCCGCCGAATACGGCTACCGCGACGCCGGCATTCTGGATCTTCAAACCAAAGACGGTTGCGTCAATCCGGGCGGACATCTCGAATTTTACGGCGGACAGCGCGAAACCGTTCAGCCGAGCTTCGAGTATGGCGGCTGCAAGGGAAATTTCAGCTTTTACACCACCGGCTTCTATCTCCACGACAACATCGGCCTGAGTTCCGCGACGCCGGGGGCGACGCCGATCCACGACCTGACCGACCAGGGCCAGTGGTTCGGCTATTTCTCATATTTTCTCAATCCAACGACGCGGCTCTCCTTCACTTCCGGCGTATCGGTCGCCGACAACCAGTTCCCGACCTATCCGGGCCAAATTCCGCTGTACAAGCTCGCCGGCGCGAATCCGCTCGCCTATCCCTCGGCGAATCTGAACGAAAATCTGTCGCAACGATATTACTTCGGAATTCTCGCACTGCAGGGCGCCGTCGGCGCTGATTTCAACTATCAGATCGCATACACCGCGAAGTACAACACGGTTCAATTCAATCCGGATCCGATCGGCGATCTGATTTATCAGGGCGTCGCCTCGCGGGTCTTCCACAGCGAATTCGCGAATTCGCTGCAAGGCGATGCGACCTATCATCTCGGGAAATCGCACACGATAGGCGCCGGCTTCTACGCGGGCGAATACGGCGAAACGATCGACGACACGTCGCTGACGTTTCCCGCGGCTCCCGACGGCAAGCAAACCAGCGATTCTCCGATCTCAGTCATCGACAACACGAACGGCGTCGCCTGGCTCGCCGGATTTTATCTGCAGGACCACTGGCGTCTGACGGAAAAGCTGAGCCTCAATTACGGCGCGCGCTGGGATCAGATGGCCGGTTTCATCGGCTCGGCGAATCAGCTCAGTCCTCGCGCGAATCTGGTTTACAACCCGATCAAGCGCTTGACGCTGCATGCCGGCGTGTCGCGGTATTTTCAAACCCCTTCGTTTTATTCGATTTCGCCGCGCAGCTTCAGCGTCTTCAAAGGCACCACCGCGGCCGTGCCGCCCGGCAATCCGACGCCGAACCCCGAACGAGACTGGTATTTCGACGCCGGCGCAAGAATCACGGATCTGCTACCCGGTCTCACCCTAGGCGAAGACGCTTATTACGAATACGCCCATCAGGTTCTCGATTTCGGGCAGTTTGGCTTCGTGCCGATCTTCGCGCCGTTCAACTACCGCACCGGGCGAATCTACGGCGCGGAGACGACCGCGGCCTATCAATTGATGAAATCGCTCTCGTTCGGCGCGAATTTTTCCTACTCCGTCGCTCAGGGCAGGGACGTTACGACGGGACAATTCAACTTCACGCCGGCGGAACTGGCATACGCCGCGGGTCATTACCTCTATCTTGACCATCAACAATTTTTCACCGTTTCAAGTTGGGCCGCCTACGATTGGCGGCAATGGACGTTCAGCGCAAGCTGCGATTACGGCAGCGGATTGCGGGCCGGATTCGCCAATACGCTTGAAGTTCCGGCGAATTGGCAACTCGACCTCGGCGCCGGGCGCAGCTTCGACGTCACGCGGCTGGGCCGGGTGACCTCGCGGGTCACCCTGATTAACGCGTTCGATCGCACCAACATTATGCGCGAAGGCACAGGCATAGGCGTTTTTGTTCCCGCATACGGCCCCCGGCGCGCGGTGTACGGATCGGTTTCGGTTCCATTGCCGGCTCTTTAGCTTCGCGAGGGCGGCGCACCCGGCCTTTGAGAAATTTATACGAGGCGAAAACAAATGAACGAATTGAAAGGCGCGTGGGAGGCGATCACATACGGCGGGCCGATGGTTTATCCGCTGCTGGCGCTCGGCGTGATCGCGCTCGCCATCATCATCGACCGCGCCGTCGCTTACGGGCGCTGCCTGCGCTTGCCGGGCGACCTGCTGGCGCTGGTCGAAACCTACGGTTTCGACTGGATGGAGCTGGAACAGCGGCTGGACGCGATCGGTCCGCACAACGCCTACGCCCGTTTCTTCAAAACCATCGCCGACAACCGCACGAAGCCGGTTTGGTGGGTAGAATCGCGCGCGGGCGACGAAGCGGGCGCGATCGAGAAGACGCTGAATCGCGGCCTCTGGATCCTCGAAACCGTCGTCACCGCCGCTCCGCTGCTCGGATTGCTGGGCACGATTACCGGCATGATGCAGGCGTTCAAGATTATCGGCACGTCAACGCTCGTGGCGCCGACGCAGGTGACTTCGGGCGTCGCACAGGCGCTGATCGCGACGGCCCTCGGCCTTCTGATCGCCATCCTCGCGCTGTTCGGTTTCAATTTTTTCGCACGCACCCAGGCGCAGGCGCTGGATCGAATGGAGCGTTTGGGTTCGCGCCTTACCGATCATATCCGGCTCGATCAGGAAAATAGCGATTCCGAAAGCGCCCCGGCGCCACTGGCGTTGGCGCGGGAAGCCGCGCGATGAAGCTCAAACGATCGCGGGCCGCGCGGCGCGGGCGAATCGAGATTATTCCCATGATCGACGTGATGTTCTTTCTGCTCGCGACGTTCATGCTCGCGTCGCTCTCGATGCAGACGCTGAATTCGCTCAAAGTGAATCTGCCGGAGGGCGCCGACGCTCCGATGAGCCACAAAGAGCCAGTCACGCTCACGGTGACGCGGGACGGTAAAATCCTCATCGACAAGACCCCCGTCACGCTTGAAACGCTGGCCGCCGCGCTGGCGCCGCGGCTCGTCGCGGGCGACCATGGCGTCGTCGTGAACGCCGACGGCGCCGCGCCGGAGGGAGTGGTGGTGCGCGCGATGCTGCGGGCGCGCGCGGCGGGGGTCGAGCACTTCACCATCGCGGTCAGGCGCGAATGACGAGTTTGACGAAAACTTCCGCCGGGCCGGAACTCGACGATCAACGGTGGCGGCTGCTCTGGATTGTGCCGCTGTCGCTCGCGCTTTGGTTCGCAATCCTTGAAGGTTTCGCGCGCGTGCTCGAACAAACTACTCCGCCGCCGACTGAATCGACGCCGGTAGAGGCGCAAATCGTCGAGCTTCCGCCGCAGGCGAACCCGTCCGGCGCGACCGCTCATCCGGCTGCCGCCGCGCCGCCGCGTCCGCTAGAAAAGCCCAAGCCCGTCGTTCGTCATCATCCGATGCCGCGGCATCACGAGGCGGTTCGTCCGCCATCGCCCTCCGGAACGGCCAAGCCGGCCGAGCGTCCTCATGAAGCGTCGCCGCCTGCGAGTCCAGCGACCGCGGGCGGACCGCCAACCTCGCATGGTTCCGCGGCTCCGGCCGGGAGCGGAGTGAAATTCGGCGGCGGCGTATCCGGCGCGCGCGCCGTCTATGCGCCGACGCCGGCCATCCCCGACGACCTCCGCGACCAGCCGATCGACACCGTCGCGATCGCGCATTTTCTGGTCAGGGCCGACGGAACCGATGTCGTGCTACTCTCGCAACCAACCTCGCTTCCCGAGTTGAACCGGGTGTTGATTGACACGCTCAAACAATGGCGATTCTTCCCCGCAGTGCGCAATGGCGTTGCGATCGACTCCGAATTTGACGTACGCATTCCCATAACCGTCCAATGAGCGCAACCAGACCTCGAAGAAGCCGGGCTTCCGATGGCGTTTTCGGCGCGGTCGAGTTCCTGCGCGAAGCCGCCGAGCCGATGCTGCGCCGCTTCGTGCGGAGCCATCGCGGCGCCACGTATGCGGAGATGCGGTTCGAAGCTTCGTTCACTCGAACCGCGTCCGCGGTCGACGGCGAAGCGCGCGATGCGTTCGAGAGCGGAAATGCGGCGCTGGGCGTTCGCGTGCGATACGCCATGGCTGACGGCGCCGCGGGCGAAGGCTTCACGGGCGTCGAGGTTGGAAGAATCGCGCTCAACCGCACGAAGCTTTCCGCGGCGATCGATAGCGCGCTCGCCGGCGCTTTCGAGCGCGCGCGCTGCAACGCGCGCGAAATGGCCGCGCTCGCGCGATCCGTTCCCGCGGCGGTAATTAAATCGATGGCGCTGTTCGGAGAGGTCGCGCCTTCGACCGAACGCGCCGAAATTTCCGCAACCTGCCGGCGCGATCCGCGCACCCTCAACCCGTCGGAACTGGGCCGCGTCTGCCGCGAGGCGTCGGCGGAAATCGCCGCGCTCGGCTCCGAAATCACGTACAACGCGGTTGCCGCGCTCAGCGAATTGCGCCATGAGATTTTTATCAACACGGCCGGCGCGAATATTTCGCAAGCCTTCGCGTTCTCGCAGGGCGATTGCTACGTCGTCGCCGCGGCCGACGGCGGTTATCAGGAAAGCTACGACACGATTGGCCAGCAGCGCGGCTTCGAGTGTCTTGCCGACGATTGGCGCGACGAATTGACGCCCAATCCGAGCCTTCATCGCTTCGCCGTCGAACTCGGCCGCGAAACGCGCGAGGTCGCCGCGGCGCCTGCTTTAAAGCCGCCCGACCGCGAGGTCGTGGTCGTCACCGACCCGCACTTCAACGCGCTGATCGCCCACGAAATCATCGGCCATCCGTGCGAAGCCGACCGCGCGCTGAAGATGGAGGCCGCCTACGCGGGACGGAGCTGGTTCCTCGGCTCATTGGAACACAACGAAATCGGCCGGCCGGTCGGTTCGCCCCTCCTCTGGACCTGCTCCGACCCGACCCTCAACGGCTACGGGCACTATCTATTCGATCATGAAGGCACGCCCGGCCGCCGCGTCACGCATATCGAAGGAGGAGTGTTTCGGGGCTTTCTGAATTCGCGCGCCACCGCCGCGATTCTCGGCGTCGAGCCGAACGGCTCGGCGCGCGCGAGCGAGGCCTGGCACGCGCCGCTGATCCGGATGTCCAACACCTTCTTCATGCCGGGCGAGAGCGATCCGCGGAAAATTATTTCGGAGGTCGAACACGGCTACTACGTGTGCGGCCATCTGGTCCCGTCGATTGCGGAGTCGCGGGAAAATTTCCGCATCTCGGCGCGCCGCGTTTTCGAAATCGAACACGGACGGATCGGCAGGCTGTTTCGTTCCGGATCGGTTATCGCCGATTCGAAGAGTTTTTTCCGTCAGATCGACGCGGTCGGGAACGATTTGCGCCTGGTCGCGATACCAAACTGCGGCAAGGGCCAGCCGATGCAGGTGAAGCGGATGTCGAACGGCGGGCCGACGCTGCGCTCGCGCGCGCGGCTCGGAGGCGGATGATCGAACGATGCGCACGACCGCCGAAATGCGCGGCTTTATCCGCGAAGCGTGCGCGATGCTCGCGCGGCAGCGCGATCTTGCCGGCTTTGAAGTTTACGCTTCGTCGAGCGAACATCGCGTCGCCCGCATCAATTACACTTCGGATATTCCGGCGCGCGGCGTCGAGGAGTTCAAATCGCTCGACGCCGACGGCTTTGCCATCCGCATCGCGATGGCGCGCGATCCTCGCGAAACGGGCAACTCAGCCATCGCCGGCGATTTGACGATCGACGCGGCGCGCGACGCGCTCGAACGTGCGCGCCGCTCGGTCATCGTCGATCCTCATTTTCCGGGACTGCCGCGGGGTCCAAAGCGGCTGCGGACGATTTCGGCAAGCGCCGAAAAAGCGCCGTTGATGGGCGCGAAAGACGAACTGCTCGCCGCCGCCGCGTGGCGAATCGTTGGCGGCGCGCTCGCCGCGTACCGCGCCAAAATGAAGCTCGCGATGCCGCAGCCGGGGCTGGTGATCGGCGGCGATCTCTCCCTGATTCGCGATCGAATCGCGATCGGCGGCTCAAATTTCGACGATATCCGCACCGACGAGAGCGCGCGCTTCGCTTCGTCGGTGACGGCGCTGGTCGAAGCGATCGAAGCCAAGGGAACCGCGACCGCGATGGGCGTTTCGGCTGAGGAGTTGACCGGCGCGGGCGCGCGCCTTGGGCGCGAAGCGATTATTCGCGCGCTGGCGTTGCGCCACGGCGAGCGTCCGCGGCCGGGGACGTATCGGGTCGTGATGGGGCCGCAGCCGATCGCGGAAATTCTCAACTACATGGTCGTGCCGTCGCTGACGGCAGGCGCTTTTCAGGCCGCGAATTCGGCCTATCAAGGCCGGTTCGGAGAGCTTGTGATGGATGAGCGAATAAGCCTGGCCGACGATCCCGGCGCGCGCGCCGGCTCGGTCCGCCGGAGAATCACCTGCGAAGGACTGCCCGCGGAGCGGACAGAGATGGTCCGCAACGGCAGACTGTGCGGTTTGCTCGCGAATACCTACGATGCGCACCGTTTGCTCACCGACGAGCATCGTGCGGAGAAACTCGGCGGAAGCGCGCCGGCGGAATTGGCGTTTCCGCCGCACAACGCATACCGGATGGGAGAAAGCTCGGCGCGCCGCTTCGACGGCCATCCGGGCGCGACCGCGACCAACCTGTTGATGACGGCCCGCGCCGGCGTCAGCGAGGCGGAACTCATACGCGCCGTGGGCGACGGAATCTACATCGGCCGCGTCTGGTACACCTATCCCATCAACGGACAGCGCGCGGGCGATTTCACCTGCACCGTCAGCGGCGATTCATACGTGATTCGCGGCGGACGGCTGGCCGCGCCGCTCGCGCCCAATCATTTCAGAATCAACGCGAATATTTCCGAAATATTTTCCAAACCAATCGCGATCGCGCGGCGCGCCCGGCATGCGATGGTTTGGGGATCGCCGGAAGCTTATATCGTTCCGCCGCTGGCGATCGAGAAACTGATTTTGTCGGCTATCGGCGCGGCCGAATCCGATTGACCAATTGCGTCATCGCACGCGCCGCCCATCGCGATAAACTTCCCGCCTGCTCGTGATTCCGAGCGGATCCCATCGCGTCCACGCGCCGTCGCGCCGGCCGTTGCGATAATTCCCTTCGATCGATTTGACGCCGTTGGCGTACCAGCTCGTATGCGGCCCATCGCGCACGCCGTTCACGTAGCGATCGATTGACGCGCGCCGGCCGTTCTCGTACCACAAAGTCCATTCGCCCACCTGCACGCCGTCGTGATAGTAGCCTTCGATCATCCGATCGCCGCCCTCGCCATAGACGACGAAGACGCCGTCTTTGACCGGCTTCCCATTTACTGTCTTCTGGCACCATTGTTCTTCGCCGCGCGGCGGCGGCGCGCCCATCATGACCGCTCCCGCAGGACAGGCCGGCAGCGCGCCGCTGGCCGTGCGACGACAACTCGCGAGCGCGGCGCAGGCGACGACAGCGGCGGCGAAAGCCAAACGCCGCGCCAATTCCAGCGTGCGGCGCATCGATCGCGTCCGCCGCGCTTCGGAAATGAATAACGAGTTTCGGGAGCCGGACAATTAAGCCGTGGAAGTCAACGGGCGGACGGCCTTGATCAAGCCGCCCGCCCGCTTCGAATCATAATTGCGGAACGCGATATTTCGCCTCGCGCCCCGCGCTCATCCGCCTCAGTTCGACCCGGTCGAGCCGAGCAGGTTGCCGCCGAGCGTCGGATGGCCGACGGTCTTGTCGCCGATAATGTTGACCATCGCCGGCTTGCCGGAATTGAACGCGCGCTCGAGCGCAGGAACAATCTGATCCGGCTCGGTCACGTACTCGCCGTGGCAGCCCATCTCGGCGAACGACTTGTCGTACCGGATATCCTGCAGCATGTTGAACGGATCGGTGCGATCCTTCAGCATCGGCATCGACTCGAAGCTCGGTCCCCACGAGCTGTTGTTGTACAGCAC
This sequence comes from Deltaproteobacteria bacterium, assembly GCA_021780225.1. Lineage (GTDB taxonomy): Bacteria > Desulfobacterota > Binatia > Binatales > Binataceae > JADMIL01. The sequence goes on from JAJXZF010000023.1 coordinate 44,594, forward strand.
GCACACGATCGGCAAGTTGTAGCGGGCGGCGGTTTCCATGTCGAAACCACCGATGCCCAATCCGCCGTCGCCCATGACCAGCGCCACTTGTTTGCCCGGCCGCGCGAGCTGCACGCCGATTCCCATGCCGAATCCGTGACCGACCGGCGCCAGCGGACCGGCGTCGATAATTTGCCCGGGAAATCGCGACGTGAAACCTTGGCTCATCCATCCCGACAACGTGAAACTGTCGATAACGACTGTGCAATTCTTGTCGAGCACGGTTACCAGGTCCTTCGTCAACCGCGCCGGATGAACCGGCTTGTTGCCGTGGACCTTCTTTTCGTTCTCGACCACCTGCCGCTCGAAATTCGCACGAACTTCGCTCAGTTCCTTCAGCCAGCTCGACGACCGGTTCTTGGAGAAATCGAGCTTCAGCTCCTTGATCCGGTTGATCATCTGGCGCAGCACCACCTTGGGATCGCCCACCATCGGAATCTCGGCCGGCACCTGCCATCCGATTCGCGAAGGCGTCGGATCGCACTGGATATACTTGGCCTTGTCGTTCCATGTCGGCGGACGGCCGAAATGCTCGCCGCTCCAGAAGCGGAAGCCCAGCGTCAATACGACGTCGGCGCGGCCGGTGAACGGCTTCTTGAACGCGCCGCGAATCGCCAGCGGATGCTCTTCCGATACCGAGCCCTGGCCCGCCCGCCGCGCATAGACCGGAATTGAAGTCAACTCGGCGAATTCTTTCAGCTCGGGCGCCGCCTGCGACCAGAACAGGCCGTCGCCGCCGGCGATCAGCGGACGCTCCGCCGCGTGCAGCAACTCCAGCGCCCGATCGATCTTCGCCGGATCGCCCGCCGAACGGATATCGTCGGGCGTGAAACGCTGGCCGCCCGCCCGCTGCCGGTTGTCTTCGTCCTTGAAATACAAAATGTTTTGCGGAATCTCGATCAGCGATACGCCCTGCGGCGGCGTCAGCGCTTCGCGGAACGCCAGCCGCATGTCGAACTCGATCGTGCTGAAGTCCGTCACGCGCTTGGTGTACTTCGCAAAGCTCCGCACCACGTCGGAGCCGTAAGCTTCCTGAAACGACCCCTGATGGTCTTCCGTATTCGGATGCTGTCCGGAGATGCACACCACCGCGCTGTTGGTCATCGCCGCAAGGCACAACCCGGTAATCGCGTTGGTCAGTCCGCAACCCGCCGTGACCATGCATACGCCCGCCTCGCCGGTCATCCGCGCGTAACCGTCCGCCGCGTATGCCGTCGCCTGCTCATGGCGCATGTGAATCAATTTGATGTCGTGATTGCGCAGCTCCGCGAGGATCGGGAATAGATGCCCGCCGTTGATCGCGAAACAATATCGCGCGCGATTTTCCTGGATGATGCGTGCGACCAATTCGCCGCCGCCCACTTTTGCCATCAGCAGTTCCTCCTTGGCGTTCAGACGAACCCCGCGCCGGCTTCGGCGGCGGCGATTCTGCCTCTCGCGCCGCCCCGGCTGTGTCGATTACCGCAGGCGTTGCGATTCGCTTTCGGCTGAATCCTTGCACATTTCCGCCATCGCCGAAAAGCGGCGCGGCGCCCCGCCGCGATCGCGTCCGCGACTCGCGCGCCACGGCATTCTCACGTAAGCTCCTTAACGACAAAAGATGCCAAATCGCCGATCTGGTTTTTTTTCTCCGAAGCGTTGATCGCACGCCGAATCCTTGTAACTCTCTCTGCTTCGTAAGGATGCGCGCCGCGCGTTCCTTCGGATTACGCCGCGAGCACAGGATGCCACGAATCGCCACGTTAACGAGCCGCTCCGCCAAGTTCCGCCCGTGGTTCGCCCGATTGACGGCCCTTTGCCTGGGACTGCTGCTGCTTGCCGACGCCGCGATCGTATTCGCGGACGCCGCCGCTCCGCCCGCGACAGCGCCCACGCCCGCAAGCGCCCCGACCGCCGCGGCTCCGCGGCAGGCCGCCGCGCCCGCATCCAAGCCCCCCGCGGCGCCGGCGAATCCCGGACCGTTCAAGCTCTTCGACCTGCAGACCTGGCCGAAAACGCTCAACCCGCACGATTGGCCGTTCACGCTGTTTCCGGTGCCCGAAGTCGCGACCGACCCCAACTCCGGCGTGACCTACGGGATGCTCTTCGCGTTTCTCTTCAAAGACAAACACGACAACATCGACTACATCCTTGCGCCCGACATCAACAACAACACCGTCCTCGGCCCCGGCGGCAATTTCCGCCTGTTCGGCTATCCCTCCGAGGACACGCAATGGTACGTGCAGACCGGCGCCTCGCAGCACATCGCGCGCGACGTCGACCTGAGCTACCAGACCGGCCGCACGCTCCAGAAATGGTGGTCGCTCAATGTCCGGTTCCTCTACGAGCAGGACCCGACCAATCGCTTCTTTGGCCTCGGCAACCAGACCGCCGAGCGCAATCAGACCAACTACACCGACGAGCAGGTCTTTCTGCAGGTGCTCTTGGGATGGAACATCACGCGCCATCTGCAACTCGGATTTTTCACCCGGCCGCAATACATGCGCATCAAGCAGGGCGCCTTCACGACGCTCCCGTCGATCTTCGAGCTCTTTCCCAAGGTCAAAGGCATCAACGGCGGCAGCGAATTCTACAATGAGGCGCGACTGACCTACGACACGCGCGATTCTGTCGATATCCCCCGCAAAGGCACGCTCGCCGTGCTCTTCAACGGCGTCGCCGACCGCGCCCTGCTCAGCACCTCGTCTTTCGATCGCTTCGGCGGCGACCTGCACGAATATATCCCGATCAGCAAGCGCTTCACCTTCGCCGGCCACGTTTACCTGCAATATACTCCCGCCGGCCAGGAGACTCCGTTCTGGGCGATGCCGCGTCTGGGCGGCGAGGAAAGCCTGCTTTACGATCAGGAAACCCTGCGCGGCTACGGCGTCGGCCGCTTTACCGACAACAATATCGCGAACGCCAATTTCGAGCTGCGCAGCCGCATCCTCGAAGCCACCGTCCTCGGCAACCACGGCATTCTCGAACTCGCGCCGTTCTTCGACACCGGCCGCGTATGGAACGGGATGTCCACCAGTCCGTTCGAAGACCTCCATTCCGTAGCCGGGATGGGCTTTCGGGCGATCGCCGAGCCCTTCGTCGTCGGCTATCTCGATATCGGCTACGGCGGCGAGGGCAGCGCGATCTTCGCCGGCCTCAACTATCCGTTCTAAACCCGGCTCGCGCTTTCCGCGCCGCGCCGTTTCGAATGATCAGCCTTTGCGGAATCGCGAGGGGTAGTCGTCGGGAAAATCCGTATCCGGATGGAGCCGGCGGGCGCGTGCGATCAACGCGCTCTCATCTTCAGGAATGTTCGGATCGGGGATGCAGCAATCGACCGGGCACGCCGCCGCGCATTCTTCATGCGCGAAAAAGCCGACGCACTCGGTGCATTTATCCGGAGCGATATAGTAAACGTCCGGCGCCAGCGCGGCATTCGACACGCCGTCCAGTTCCCACGGCGCGCCGCCTTCGTAAATCGCATTATTCGGACAGCGCCGCGCGCACGCGCCGCAGTTGATACATTCTTCGGTTATCAGCGTCGCCATCGATTAGCCGCAATTCTCCGCTCAGTCCGCCGGCATCGCCGCCGCCACCCGCCGCGCCAGTTCAAGGAATATCGCGCTCGCCGGATGCTCCGGTTTTGCGATCGTGAGCGGCGCGCCCGCGTCGCCCGCCGCCCGCAACTCCTCGAAAACGGGCGCCCGCGCGATAACTTCGGTTCCCTCCGCCGCCGCCAGCTTCTCGCCGCCGCCCGCACCGAAAATTTCGTCCAGCTCGCCGCAATCGGGACAGACGTAGCCGCTCATGTTCTCGACCACGCCGATCAGCGGACAATGCACCTGCCGGAACATCCGCGCCGCCCTGAGCGCATCCGCGACCGCAACGTCCTGGGGAGTCGTCACGATCACGGCGCCGTCGAGCGCGACCTCCTGCGCCAGCGTCAACTGCGCGTCGCCCGTTCCCGGCGGCAAATCGACCACGAGAAAATCCAGCGTGCCCCAGAGCGTGTCCTGCAGGAATTGCCGCACCGCGCCCATGACCATCGGCCCGCGCCAGATCACCGGCGCTTTGTCGTCGATAAAAAACCCGATCGAAATCAGCTTCACGCCGTGCCGCTCGACCGGATAAAAATGCTTGCCGCCCGCCGAGCGCGGCCGCTCCTCGCCCGTGCCGAACATCATCGGCGCCGACGGCCCGTAGATATCCGCATCGAGCAGGCCGGTCTTGTAGCCGAGCCGCGCCAGCGCGACCGCCAGGTTCGCCGCCACGGTCGATTTGCCGACGCCGCCCTTGCCGCTCGCCACCGCGACGATATGCCGAATCCCGTCGAGCCGCTTGCGTCCGGTCTTCTCGCCCAACTCCGGCTCCACCTGCCGGACCCGGAACTCCACCTTGCCCGCGCCGCGATCGTGCGCGAGCGCCTGATGGATCCGGCCGCCGATATCGCGCAGAAGCTCCTCGCGATCGCTCGGATTCCGCAGCGTGATCGTCCAGCCTCCGTCCGCCGCCGGGGCCACTTCCTCGACGATTCCGAGCGACACGATATCGGCCGTATAGCCGGGATAATTCACCTGGCCGAGCGCGGCCAGCACTTCTTCCTGCGTGAGCTTTTTCGCCACTGCGAGAATTATTTCAGATGCGGCTTGCGGGCGAAAGCCGACCGCCCGGTCAGCCCCCGCGCTTCCGCCTGTCTTTACGGTCTTTTCCATCGCCTTAGGGTATTCTCTTTTCTGTCATTCTGTGGCGTTTCCCGGTCGTGACCTTGGGTGTTTTCTTGGTCATCACTCTCGGACGGTTTCTCGGTCGTAATTCTCGGACGGTTTTTTATTTTGTCACCTTCGGGCGCTCTTTTTTGTCACCCTCGGGCTTGACCCGAGGGTCCACCCGCCGTCTGCGATACGTTCCCGCACGCCGCAGCGCGCTATCGCACCAGCGGCGCGAGACGCTGCGCGATCACCTCTTCCGCTTCGGCGACAATCCGCCGCACGATTTCGCCCGCCAGCAAAATCTCCCGCACCAAGCTCACCGAATTGCCCGCATAGAACGCCAACCCCTCAACGTCGCCTTCGGTATATTCCGCCGGCGGCAACACCGAGTAGCGCACCAGCGGCGCCGCGCTTCCGTCGCGCCGCCTGATCTGCCCGGCCGGCGCGCCCTCGCCCGGCCGCGAACCGCTGGCCGGCCGTCCTGCCCGCTCCCATTCCTCGACGACCGGAGTTCTCAGCACGCGATGGGCCGCATCGGGCCAGCCGATATCGTAGAGCGTGGTATGAATCGTGTCGCCGGCGTGTCCGCGCACCAATCGTTCCTTGTAAAGCGGATGCGCCGCCGACTCGATCGAGGCGACGAAGCGGGTGCCGATCGCCGCTCCGTCCGCGCCCAGCGCGAGCACGGCGGCCAATCCGCGTCCGTCGGCGATTCCGCCCGCCGCGGCCATCGGCAGGTCGCCGATCGCGTCGCGCACTTCGGGAATCAGGGCCAGCGTGGTCACTATTCCGCGCACGTGGCCGCCCGCATCCAGTCCCTGCGCGATAATCGCGTCCACACCGGCCTTGGCGGCGGCGCGCGCCTCCTCAGCGCTGCCGCATTGCCATAGCACCTTGGTTCCGGCGTCCTTGAACCGCCGGATCGCGTCGCGGAAGTCGTCAGGCTCGCCCCAGAAAAAGGTGGCTGCGGCGGGCCGCTCCTCGATTACCGCGTCGATCAATCCGGGTTCGAGAAATGGGATCAGCAGGTTCACGCCGAACGGGCGCGAGGTCAGATCGCCGGCCGCGCGGATTTCGGCGCACGCCGCGGCGGGATTCATCGCGGCCAGCCCGATCGTGCCCATCGCGCCGGCGTCCGAGACGGCGGCGGCCAGCCGCGCCATCGCCACCACCCCCATCCCCGCCGAAATGATCGGCTGTTCAATCCCGAGCAATTCCGTAATGCGCGTTTTCAGCATCGTCGCAACCTCATTGAGACTCTATGGATTGTTGACTTTCGGGATGCTCGAAGCGCGATTCAAGCGTGCTATGAAATTTGTTCGCTATAAGCACCATGCGGAATTGCGCTCGCCGATAGCAATAACCCGTCATTCTGAGCGGAGGTTGCCGGAGCGAGGAATCTCGCGCCACGGGCGCGCTGACGCTCGGGATTCTTCGGCTGCGCCTCAGAATGACAGAAGGAATGCTCAGGCCGGCCAAGATAAAGACGTCCAGACCGGCCATGGAAGATTGCTCGAAATGACGAAGGATAGCCTCGATTGCCCGTCCGAGCGCTCAGAGCGCATCGTGGAGCGCTCGCGGCGGCGCGAGAGATCGAACATGAGGACCCAAAAAAAACGCTCGAGACCCCGAAAAGTGAAGTCCCGAGCGGCCTAAAAACGATCCGCGGCCCAACGCGCTAGGAAAGCTCTGCACAAGTTGAGCTTGGCCCGAATTTCTCGGACGTGGATCACCGGGTCAAGCCCGGTGATGACGAAGCAACAGAAGACCGGAGGGTTGATCGTCATGGCCGGGATCAGACCCGGCCATCCATGTCCCTGACCGGTCGACGCCTTGTGCGGAGCTTCCCTAGTGCGGCGGGCCGCAAATAAGTTTGCGCTTGGCGGCGGCGCGAGATTCTTCGCCGCGTCCTTCGCTGCGCTCAGGACCAGCTCAGAATGACATGATGAAGCGTTGTTATTGTCATTCTAAGCGAGGCTGCCGAGCGAAGAATTCCGTGCCGCTGTGACTCTTTTGCAAAGGTATCAACGGGACGCAACGCTAACGGCCCTTGAACTTCGGCTCGCGCTTCTCCAGGAACGCCTTGACCGCCTCCTTGTGATCCTCGGTCAGCCCGGTCAGCGATTGTCCGTGCGATTCGCGGTCGAGGATCGTCCGCAGGTCCGACTTGAGCGCCAGGTTGAGGTGCGCCTTCATGTATGAATAGGCGACCGTCGGCCCCGCCGCGATCCGCCGCGCGAAGGCGTCAACCTCCTCGCCCAGCGACGCCGCCGGCACGACCCGGTTAACCATCCCGAGCCTGAGCGCCTCGTCGGCGCCGACCACCTCGGCCGTGAAATAAAGCTCGCGCGCCTTGGCCGGCCCGACCAGTTGCGTCAGCAGATAGGTCCCGCCGAAATCGCCGGAAAAACCCACCCGCGCGAACGCGGTGCCGAAACGCGCCGTGTCCGCAGCGATCCGGATATCGCAGGCGAGCGCGATACTCAGTCCGGCGCCGGCCGCCGGCCCGTTGATCGCGCCGATCGTGACTTTAGGCATCTCGTGCAGCAGCGCGCTCACCTCTTCCGAGCGGCGCAACTGCGCGATCCGCGTGTTGATTCCAGCCTCGCCGCCGCCCTGCGCGCCGCCCTCGTGACCCGCGGCCTCGTTCCGCTCGCGCATCCTGCCGATATCGCCGCCCGCGCAAAAGCCGCGTCCGGCGCCGGTCAGCACGACTGCTCCCACCTCCTTGTCGTGCGCGGCGCGGCCTAGCTCATCCAGCAGCCCGGCGATCATCTGATCGCTCAGGGCGTTGAGCTTGTCGGGCCGGTTCATGGTCAGAAAGAGCACGCCGTGGCGGCGCTCGGCGATAAGGTCGCGATGCTCGGCAGCCATCGTAGGAATCCTCCGGAAACGGTCGTTTCAACCCCTACTACTTCAGCACGGCCATCCTGTCGAGGGCGGCCGCGACCGCCTGCGTCCCGTCGAGGTCGTGGCCAAGAGCGCCCGCCGTGTTGAACATCGAGGCCATCAGCTTCAGCCCCGGCAGCGCGAGCCGGTTCTGGCGGGCGGCTTCATCTACCAGCCGCAGGTCCTTGCGGATCAGCTTGATAAAAAATCCGGGGCGGTAATCGCGCGCGATAATCTTCGGGCCGAGGTTCGCGAGCTGCCACGAGCCGGCCGCGCCCGCGCCGATCGCCTCCAGCACGCGCGCCGGATCGAGTCCGCTCTCGCGCGCGAACAGCAGCGCCTCGGCCGCCGCTTCGAGCGCGAGCGCAACGGCGATCTGATTGGCGAGCTTGGTGGTCTGGCCCGCGCCCGGCGGTCCCATATGCGTGATCCGGCGGCCGAGCGGCTCGAACAGCGGACGCGCCCGCTCGAACGCCGCGGCCTCGCCGCCGGCCATAATCGTAAGCGCGCCGTCGATCGCCCCCTGCTCGCCGCCGGAGACGGGCGCGTCGAGGTAGCTGACGCCCACGGCGGCGAGACGCGCGGCGATTCCACGTTCCGCCTCGGGCGCGATCGTGCTCATGTCGATCGCGAGTTGGCCGCGCTCCAGCACCGGCTCGATCCGCGCGACTGTGCTTTCAACGTCGGGCGTGTCCGGGAGCATCAGGAACACCGCCGCGGCTCCGCGGACCGCCTCGGGCGCGTCCGCGACCACGGTGGCGCCATCGGCGGCGAGCGCGCGCGCCTTTTCCGGGCTGCGGTTGAAGACGCGCACGTGATGGCCCGCGCGGAGCAGCCTGCGCGCCATCGGCGCGCCCATGATTCCGGTTCCGATCCAGCCGATTTCCATGGTTAATCCTCGCTATGCCGCGCTACGGCGTCGCGGATGCGCGGCGGGCGGCAGGATCGTCGCGCCAAGATGCCGTGCGGCGCAAGCGCCGGGCGGCGTCACGCGCCGGCCGTGGCCGCGATTCCGGCGTCCGCTGGCACGGTCGCGTCGAACTGCGACATATCGAGCGCGAACTGGCCGTCCGGCGTATGCGTCGTGATATCCGCCAGCCGGGCGCCCCAGATGATCTCCTCGGCGTTGTAGGAATGGCGTGAATAGACCGTCTGGGAGAAGGTTTCGTCGATTCCGATGAGGGAAATGGTGAGGTCGGCGTCGGCCGCGATCAATTCCTCGCGAGTGGTTGCATAAAACGGACTACCGGGAATAATCGGATGCACGGCGGTCCACGAATACGCGAAGATCGCGTTGCGCGTGCGCGATAGTTCGAGGTCGCGGAAACGGCGCACCTCCTCGCCTTCCGCAGTGCGTTCCTGACGGGCGAAGACCACGTGAATTTGCGCTTCGACGATCAAATTCGCGCGCACGTTCGCCATCCTGAACATCAGGCTGGGCACGCCGTCGCGCAGCGAGATAACGGCGTTGCGGCTGAAACGGACGCGCGCGGTCGGCCGCGAGAATTTGGCGAAAATCAGTCCGGTGACCATCGCGAGTCCGATCAGTCCGGTCAACGCCTCGACGCTCATCAGCAGATGGGCCACAAGGGTGATTGGCGCCATCCGGCCATAGCCGATCGTCGCCATGGTTTCGACGCTGAAGAAAAATGAATCGGAAAAACTGCCGGGACGCGCGTTCTCGATCCCCGCGTCGAGCCAGTAGCCCAACCCGAATATGGTGTTGAGGACGACGAACGCCGTCGCAATTTGCAGCAACAAGGACGGCCATGATGAATTCAGCAGATGATGATAAAAGTCGGCGAAATAGCCGTCTCCGCGCGCCGGCAACGAGCGCCGTCTTTGCCGGACGAGCAGCCGATTGGCGCGCGATCCGAAGATTGCCATGCGCGCAAGCTTAGCCGACGCCGTGGCGTGCGCGCACTAGCGCATATGCGGATGGACTCGTTCGGCGCCGTCATATCGAACGCGATTGCGCGGTATCGGGCGTTCGTTCAGGTATGAAGCGGGCGGCCGATCCTTTTGGATCGGCCGCCCGCCGTTTTTTGGCTTAACTCCAAACCGACGGAGGCACCGGAACCGGACCGCTCGGAACCAGCGTCGCCACCGAAACGTGCGGCCACGTCAGCGTGTTGAAGTTCAAAAATACCTCCTGGGAGTACTGAATCTGCGTCGAAAATACCTTGATCACTCGCGGCGCAGAGATTTCGATCGGCGGATGCACGAGGAATTTCGGCACCGGCTGACCGGCCTCGCCGCCCTCCGCATGGATCGTCATCGGCGGCTGGCCGAGCTTGAAAATCGGCACGACGATCGTGTGTTCGACCGTTTCAATCCAGAACGTCGCATTCATCTTCAACGTCTGCGCGTTCGGGCCGGCCGGCGCCAGATTCGCCAGAGCGCCGGGATTCCCAAGCAGGAAGGCGATATTCTCGGCGCCGCCGCCAAACAAGGGCGATGCCGGATTGGTCGAAATCGATATCGTGGTGGTTGAAGTGATCGCCTGCGACGCGATGTGGTTGCGCAAGACCGTGTTCGGATCGGTCAGCATCGCCTGCGTAATCGTGCCGGCTGTGATAAACGGCCCAAGGTCCTGCGGAATCCGCGGCGTATTGCCATTGGTCGCCGTCTGACTCGCGAACGGAATTCTGGTGTTCGGCGGAGCCGTGGTGAATGGCGTGATATCGACGGACGGGATTGTCGGTTTGCCGCTGATTGTCGATGACGTTCCCTGCGCGACGACCGTCGTGCCGTGCGGAATCGACGCCATCCGCACCAGCGTCGTGCCCTCGGCCGGATCGCTGGTGGACGGCACGATCACCCAAAGACCCGGCTCGAGATGGATTCCGGCCGGCTGAGTCGGAATCGTGATATCGGAAATCGCTTGCAGATAGGGTACGCCGTTAAGAAAGACGTCCCGTTGAACCATCCCACGGTTGGGCACGCTGCCAAGGCTCGCCGAAAACGACAGCGTCTCCGAAGTCAGGTTGAGCTCCAGAATGTTGTCGCTGCCGGGCTGCGGAACGGGCAGCGGCGTCGGCGTGGCGGGGTTCTGCGGGCGGAAGATGGTGTTGAAGCCATTGCCGACAAATGTGCCGACGAAGGCGGCCAGCGGTCCGAGGCTCGGCGCAGCGGATGGCATCACCTTGAACTTGGTGAGGGCCGAAACCTCGCTGAATCGGAAGCTGGCCGGAATCGACACGGCGGACTCGAGTTTCGTTTCGCTCATTATTGTTCCTCCCCTTTTTGCGGAGCCGGCTAGGCGGAGCGCGCGTCCAATTACGCGCGGTCCGGTTCGATTGCTCCGCGCGCATCATTGAGCAACGGCGGCGCCACGTTTGGTGTTGGAATCAAACCTTGATTTTGCGAAGGAATTTCGATCGACGGCGCCAGGAAAAGTTTACGGCGCCCGCACAATTTGCACTACACTGCTAGTTAAAACATCCAATAGCCGTCGTGGTGATTGAGCATGGTTATAATTGTTTGCTGGCCTATCCTCGCCATAGCCATCACGCGCTAAGCGGGGTCTGGTGCGATGGGACCGACCTTGCTTAATATTCGATTAACCAAATGTCATCGAAAGAAAGCATCGGCGGAGCAACCACTACTCTATTCAGGCCGGTCGGTCCGGCTGAGCTAGCCTTGATCCGCGAATCCGATTGGCGGCGCTTTCCGCCCAGATTGCCGGAACAGCCGATTTTTAATCCGGTACTAACTGAGAATTACGCGCGGCAGATCTGGATACTCGAGTCGAGCCAGGGCACCCAGATCGAAGTAGCAAGTGCGCGGATAGATTCTCGGGTCAAGCCCGAGAATGACTAATTGGCGCGTCTTCTATTGATCTCTGTAAAATATTGTGACATCCAAAGCGCGAAACCCTCACGCTGGCGGGATAAAGACGCTCCCGTGCTGTCACTATAATAAGCAGGATTCAATAGTTGACGCCTCCAGCCCAGCCGCTCCACCTGTCATTCTGAGGCGCAGCCGAAGAATCCCGGAATTCCCTTCGCAAGACTCAGGGCAGGCTTTCGGTGCGCTCAGAATGAAAATGCGGGCGCTGCCGCTGATGCGGATATTTTTGAGACACGGCACTAACGGAAAGCGGGGATCACCTTCGCGGCGAAAAGTTCCAGATGCTCCTGCGCCCAGCGCGGCGGCAAGCCCGGCGGCAGCGTCCACGAATAGTAATGCGTGACGGGAACCTTGCCGAGGTATTCGCGGATCATCCGAATACACTCGGCCGGATCGGCGACTTTTAGTCCGCCCGTCTCGCGCAGATGCTCACGATCGCGGATATAGACCGGGTTGCGGTTCTGGCCGGCCTTGGCCGCCCATTCGGTGTATAGATTCGACTGGTAAATGATATGGTCGGCGGCCTCGTTGAAGGTCTTGTCGGGATCGTTCGCGCAGATAAGCCATCGATGACCCCCGCCGAAGCGAACGTTGTCGGCCGATTTTCCCGCCTTGCGCAATTCCTCGACGTAAGCGTCATAAACGCGGCGCAGCGCGGGCGGGGTAAAGCCGCCAACCCAGATCGGAGGGCGCGGACGCTGAATCGGCTCGGGAGTGAGCCTGACCTTATTGACCTCGAAGAATTTGCCTTTGAACGATAGCGTCTCGCCCTGCAGCAGCCGGCCGATAATCTCGAGGGCTTCGTTGGTGCGGCCGCCGCGTTCGTTGAACGGCACATTGAAACCCTGAAATTCCTCGACCTTGTAACCAACGCCGACGCCCAATTCGAAGCGTCCGCCGGAGATAACATCGACCACCGCGATATCTTCGGCGAGCCGCACTGGATTGTGAAACGGCATCAGGAGCACGCCAAGTGGAATCCGAATACGTTTGGTGCGCGCGGCGATCGCGGCTGCGGCCGGCAGCATCGACGGCAAATAGCCGTCATCGATGAAATGATGCTCGGAGAGCCAGACGTCATCGAAGCCGTGATCCTCGGCCCAAACGATCTGGTCAAGGATTTCGCGATAGAGCCGGTCGTAAGGCTGCCGCCATTGGGCGGGATTGCGGAAGTCGTACCAGAGGCCGAAACGGACGTTCTGCGTCGTACTCATCGGGTCGCTCTCCGAAAGGAGGTTCGCCGCTTTTAAAGCGATGCGGGCGCAAAGCGGTATCGATGACGGGTTTCGCACACGGCGCGGCTCGCGCGCAAGCGCCTGCGCGCAACGTCAATCGATCGCGCGCAAGCCTTCGGCGGGCGTCGCATTTTCCGCGTTCGCCGCCGCGACGCTATTGCCGGATCCGCCGGCGAACCAACCGTAAAGGATGGGCATCACGTAAAGCGTGAAGGGCGTCGCCGTGAGCAGTCCGCCGATTACCACCGTCGCAAGCGGACGCTGTACTTCAGCGCCGGCGCCATGCGAAACCGCCATCGGAATAAATCCGAAGAGAGCGACCAGCGAGGCCATCAGGATCGGCCGCAGACGATCCCTGACGCCGGTTTCCAACGCATAGGCGAGCGGATGACCGGCTTCGCGCAAACGGTTGATCTCCGACATCAGCACCACGCCGTTGAGCACCGATACGCCGAACAACGTGATGAAGCCGACGCCCGCGGTGATCGAAAAAGTCAGATTTCGCAAGAAGAGCGCAAGAATTCCGCCCGCGGCGCCGATCAGAACGTTGCTGAAAATCAGCAACGCGAACCGCATCGAAGAAAACGTGTTGTACAGCAGAACGAGGATTAGCAGGAGGGACGCCGGCGCGAGCACCATCAGACGCGCCGAAGCACGCGACAAATTTTCATACTGGCCGCCCCATTCGAGACGCCATCCACGCGGCAATTGGACCTGGCTTGCGATCGCGAAGCGCGCGCGCGACACGAACGTAGCGAGATCGACGCCGCGAACGTTGGCCGCGACCGTAACCTGGCGCGTAAGGTTGGTGCGCCAGATCGAAACCGGGCCTTCGCTTTGATCGAATCGCGCCAGCTGAGCGATCGGAATCAAAGCGCCGTCGGGAGCGGCGATCTTGATGTCGTGAAGGCGATCCAGGTTGGAACGGGCCGACTCGTCGAAACGCACCTGCAACGGGAATCGCGCCTGACCTTCCATCACCTGCCCGACGACGTGGCCGCCAATGGTTTCGACCGCGTCGAGCACGTCGCCGGCGTTGATTCCGTAACGAGCGATGGCCGCGCGATCGATCTTGATATCGATCGACGGCAGGCCATAGCGTGGAATCATCTTCAAATCGGCGGCGCCGGGCAGCCCGGCTAGAACGCCGCGAATCTTGCGACCCGTCTTCATCATCGCGTCCAGATCGTCGCCGTAGATGCGAATGGCGACGTCGCCCTTGACGCCGGCGATCATATCGTTGACGCGCGACTCGATCGGTTGCGAGAAGCCGTAGCTGATTTCGGGCACGCGGCGAGCGAGCTGGCGGGAGATCTCGCCGATCAACTCGTCGCGGTTGCGCACGCGCCATTCGCTGCGCGGCTTGAGGAAAACGTAAACGTCGCTTTCGTCGGGGCCGATCGTGTCAGTGGCGATTTCGGGCCGGCCGATACGGCTGACGACATGGGCGACCTCCGGCAGTTCGAGCATCGCTTTTTCAGCCGCGGTCGAGGTGCGCACGGCGTGTTCGAGCGAAATGCTGGGAATCTGCATCACGTCGAGATTGAGCGCGCCCTCGTCGAGGGTCGGAATAAATTCCGCGCCGAGAAACGGCGCGATCGCGAAGCTCACGATCAGCACGAGCGCCGACGACGCCACAACGATGCGCGGCCGCGCGCCGATCCATCGCGCCAAGCGCTCATGAATCCGCTCCGCCTGGCGGGCGGTCCACGGCTCGCCGACGGCGGTGCGGCGCAAAAAGACCGAGGCCATCACGGGCACATAAGTGAGCGCGAAGACGAGGGAGCCGACGAGCGCGAAGATCACCGTCAGCGCCATCGGGCGAAACATTTTACCTTCGACGTTCTGGAAACTGAGAATCGGCAGGTAAACGACGATGATGATGCCAATGGCGAAAACAATCGGGCGCAATACCTCGCGGCCGGCTTCGAAAACGATATGAGCCATCGAGCGCGCCGGGTCGCGCTCGCGCGCCATTCGATGAAAGATGTTTTCGACCATGACGACGGAGCCGTCAACGATAAGCCCGAAATCGATCGCGCCAAGACTCATCAGATTGCCCGACACGCCCATCCGGTTCATCCCGATAAATGCGGCGAGCATCGCGAGGGGAATCACGGAGGCGACGATCAGGCTGGCCCTCAAATCGCCGAGGAACAGAAACAACAGCAGGGTGACGAGAATCGCGCCCTCGATAAGATTGTGCGCGACGGTGTCGATCGTGCGGCTGATCAATTCCGAGCGGTCGTAATAGGGAACGATTTTCACGCCCGGCGGAAGCGACGGCTCGATCTGCGCGAGCCTGGCTTTGACGCCGGCGACGACAATCCGCGAATTCTGGCCGATCAGAAGCATCACGACGCCGGCCACGGTCTCGCCCTTGCCGTCGTGAGTGACGGCGCCTTGCCGGAGCATCGGAGCGAACGCGACGCGGCCGAGATTGCGAATATAGATCGGCACGCCGCGATGGCTGCCGACGACCACGTTGCCGACGTCTTCGAGGCTGCCGATGAGCGCGGAGCCGCGAATCACCTCCTGCTCGCCGTTGCGCACGATATAGCCGCCGCCGGCGCTCATGTTGTTGCGCTCGAGCGCGCGAAAAACGTTCTCCAGGCTCAGGCCGTAGGCGACAAGCGAATCGGGCCGCAACTGGACTTCGTAGGTCTTCAGCTGGCCGCCGTAGGAATTAACCTCGACGACGCCGGGAACCTCTTTGAGGCGCGGCGCGATTTGCCAGTCGAGGACGGAGCGCAAGTCCATCAAAGAGCGATGAGGATCGACCACTTCGAATTGGAAGATTTCCCCGAGCGTCGTGGAAACCGGCGTCATCTCGGGGGGACCATAGCCCTGCGGGAGCATCGCGGCGGCGGACGGCAAGCGCTCCATCACGAGGCGGCGTGCGAAATAGATATCCAATCCTTCGTCGAAGTAAACCGAGACCGACGAAAGGCCGAATCGCGAAATCGAGCGGATTTCCGAGATCCCGGCCAGCCCGCGCATCGAGACTTCGATCGGAAACGTAATCAGCTTCTCGACTTCGACCGCACCGAGGCCGGGCGCTTCGGTGACGATCTGGACCACGTTCGGCGTGACGTCGGGCGAGGCGTCGATGGGCAGAAGCGTCATCGCGCGCAAGCCGATCGCGACAAAGACGACGACCAGAATCATCGTCATCAGCCGATTTTGCAGGGCCGCTTCGAACAGGCGATGCGACATGGCTGGCTTACTCGCCTGCGGCGCGGACGAAGAGCGTTTTGAGCGCGAGCCCGCCGCGGCTGACGACTCGATCGCCCGGAGAAATCCCCGAACGAATCTCAACTTGTCCGCCGCCCGCGGCGCCAAGCGTTACGTCGCGGACCTCGTAAACGCCGCTGCCGGCCGGGATGAAGACCACCTTGCGGCCGTTGATGTCGAAGACCGCGGATTCTGGCGCGACTACCACTTCGGACATCGCCGCCGCGGAAATTTCGGCGTGGCCGAACATCCCGGGTTTCAGCAGATGGCCCGGATTGGGAACTTCGATGCGCGCTTGAACGGTGCGGTTCGCGCGATCTATTTCGTCGCTGACGTAAGTGACGGAGCCGGCAAAAGTCCGCGCTGGATACGCGTCGACCGCAACCGTCGCTCCAGCGCCCTGGTGAAGTTTGGCAAGGTCGTGTTCGAAAACATTCGCGGTCACCCAGACACGGTCCAGGTTGATCACGACCAGCGGCTCGTCATTTCGGTCAACCATCGCGCCCATGGTCAAGTTGCGTTTGACCAGCGTGCCGGAAATTGGAGAAACGAGCGCGAAATCGGAAAGCGCGGCCCCTTTCTCCGACCAGCTCAGCGACGCCGGTTCGACGCCCGGAACGAGTATCCGCAAATTCTCGCGGGCGGTTCTGAAGTTCGCGGCCGCAGTAGCCTGCGCCGCTCGCGCTTCGAGAAGATCTTTGAGTGGAGCGATTTTGCGCGCGTAAAGATCCTCTTCGCGCTTTAGATTTTGCTTCGCTATGTCGGCCAACGCGCGGGATTTCAAGAACTCGGCCTTGGCTTGTCCGAGTTCCATGCTGCTCAGAATCGCCAGCGGCTGTCCGGCGGCGACCTGCTGGCCGGGCTGTGCGATAAGTTTAATCACCCGCGCGGGAATTCGCGTCGCGACGATCGCGACGGCGTTCGCGTCGGGATCGACCGTAGCCGTCGCGGCGATATCGGAAGCGACTGATTTCGCGGCAACCTTCGTGATCACGATTTCATGTTGCGCAGTGGAATCGGGTGCGAGCTTGACCGTCAGCTTTTCGCGTGACGCCGTCGGCGCCGCCCGCGCGCTGGCAAAGAACAACAACGGGATCGCCGCGAATGCCGCCATCTTCATCGAATGCCACCGACCGCCAAATCCAGCCCCACTTCGGCGGCGGCAAGGTTATATCGCGCGTTAACGTCGCCAATTCGCGCTTCAAAGGCCTGTCTTTCGGCGACGGATAGGCTGAGCAGATCGAGCTTGCCGGCGACAAAGGCGGCGTCAAGAAGGTCAAAACTTTCGCGCGCCGGGGCAACGATATTCCTGCGGTCAATATCAACCACCTGCAGCGCGGTTTGATACCTCTCCCATCCCGCCATCACTTCCCGCGAAATTTCCAGATCGAGCGCACGCAGCCGATCGCGCGCTTGCAGCAGCCGTGCCTGATTCTGCGTCGCTTCGGCCTGGCGCTGATTGAAAATTGGAAGCGGGATGCCGATCATCACGCCGCCGATATGCTCGATATTGTTTTCGTGCGCGCCAAAGACGCCGATCGTGGGATTCGGCAATGCGAGGCGCCGATTAAGGCGGGTCTCCGTCTCCAGCCGCTCTATTTCGAGCGTCGCGGCGCGATAATCAGGCCGCTGATCTTTGGCTATCGCGATTAATCTCTCAGGGTCCGCCGCCAGCGGATCGATCTTAAGATCACCCGATGGCTCGGGCGCCGCTCCCGCCAAGCCGCCAAGCAGCCGGCCGAAACTGAGACACTCGATTCGATAACGGCTCTGTGCTTCAGTCAGGTCGCGAATACTCTGGCCATAACGAACCTGCGCAAGGTTCGCATCGATCTGCCCTATCTCGCCCGCTGTCAGTCTGGCTTTGGCGGCGTCATTGAGCCTTGCGTCAAGAGCCGCCAGTTCACTGAATAATTCCGATTGAAGCCGGGTTCGTATGGCCTCGAAGAAGCTTAGTTTTACGGCCGCGACAAGCAATCGCTTCTGATTGGCGAATTCCGATTCGGACCGCGCCACGGCGAACTTGGCGCTTCGTCGCCTTAACGCCGGTTGGCCGAAGATTTCAAGCTGTTGCGCAATGTCGACTCGCCAGTCGGTCGCGTCCGTCTGCCGTGTCCGTTGCCGATAGTCGCCAGTGCCGAGAATTTCCGGATTGAACTGGCTGACGTAATTGGCGCGCTGCAATTCACCATGAACGAACAGCAGCTCGCGCGACGCCGCGGAGTAATCGGGATTTCCAGCGATCGCGAATGCGATCGCCTCCTCAAGCGAAACCCGTCGCGCTGCTGCTGAAGCCGCACACGCCAATCGCGCGAGCAATCCTTCCGCGGAAATGAAAACAGCTATAAAAAGCGGCAAGCTTTTCGCCCAGAACAAGTCGGACCTCGGTCGAGTCATTACAATCGCAAGAAACGCCCGCGTTTTAGATTCAGCGCTAAACTGAGTTAATTTTCAGAACGGCGAACACCTGGAAGTTTAAGAAACACTTTTCGTGCCATCAAAAATACCGTTTGAAAACCGGCGCTTCCCTGGCGCATAAGGAAAATTTGCCCCACTCGCGCGCCCCATTGAGGCGAATGTCGCCGTCCAACGCGGAGACGAGTCGATATTCGACGTTTTAGCGCTGGCAAGGAGATTGCTGGTCATTAAATTTTCGAATGAATGTGGCCAACGCAGTTGTTATCGAACGATTCGTTCAATGGGCGGAAGGTCGGCCAAAAACAGCTAAACTCTTTCTCATGAGGATCGGAACACGGCTGACGCTCGTCTTGTTGGTGGCGTTGACGCCGGTACTTCTCGGATATCTCTATTGGACTGTGCATCATTCGTCGGCGATATACGAAAATGATATGCGGCGCGATATTCGCGCCACGGCGCGCAGCCTCGCGCCAGCGATTACCAACGATTTGGCGGCCAATGAATGGGACCAGGTTGACGACGTAATGATTCGCCTGAGCCGGGTCGGCACGGAAGCGGCTCTGCTTTCGCCGGCCCGCACGGTGCTTCGCGCGGCTCCCGGTTTCCCGGGCGGCGTCCTTAATCGCGCCGCCGCAGCGCCAGACGCTTCGCTCGGCGCGGAATTCTCGATCGCCAATTCGGGCGTGAACTGGTTCTGCCGCGTCGTGCCGCTTACCGAAAAAACCGGACACACCATCGGCTATCTCGTCGTCGCGCAAGATTGGACGGATATCAGCGAGGATCTCCGCGATCGTACGATGGGCTCGATTGTCGCCGCACTGCTGGTGGTCGCCGTAATCGTCGCGATAATCCCGCTCGCGGTCCGACGCTACGTCTCCGCGCCGTTGCACGAACTTTCGCGCAAGGTAATTGGATTTTCAGGCGATGACTCGCGCGGCCATGCGCACTCGGCGGACGAAGTCACGCTGCTGACCGAAGAATTCCGCAGGCTGGATGAACAGCTCGAAAACGCCCGCCACGACCTGCTGGAGAGACATCGCCGAGAACTCGAACTTGAGCGCAAGCTGCAGCACGCCCAGCGTTTGGCGACTATCGGCACGCTGGCGTCAGGATTGGCGCACGAGATCGGCACGCCGATGGGAGTCATTCGCGGCCGCGCCGAACTTCTGTTGAACGCCTACCGCTCCGATGAAAAAGCCGCACGCGGCCTCGACGTGATTGTCACTCAAATCGACCGCGTGACAAAAATCGTGCGGATGCTGCTCGATTATGGCCGCAGCCGCGATTCCGATCGCTCACTGTGCGATATTCGCCAAATCGTGAATCATGCGTTGACCCTCATCGAAACTGAAGCGGCGCTGAGGAAAATTGCCGTCTTGACCGAAATGGGCGGCCGGCCGCTGAACGTAATTTGCGACGCGGGGCAGCTTCAGCAGGTATTCGTCAATTTGGCGATGAATGCGCTCGATGCAATGACGCCGGAGGGCGGCACATTGAGAATTTCCGCCGAACGCGAGAGCGTCTGCGGCGGCGCATCGCTGAAAATAACTTTCGCCGACACAGGCAAAGGCGTTTCGTCGCATCACGCCGAGCAAATATTCGATCCATTTTTCACCACCAAAGAACCCGGGCACGGCGCGGGGATGGGGCTGGCGGTCAGCCAATCGATCATGCGCGATCACGGGGGCGACGTGGCTTTCGAGCCGGCTGCCGGCGGAAGCCGGTTTTTCGTGTCTCTTCCGATCGCTGATGACGGCGCGAGCGACTCACGCCAAAACGACGGAGCGTAACGAGCAGAAAATGGCGCAAGCGACGATTCTTATCGTTGAAGACGACGCGGAGATGGCGAGCACGCTGTGCGATATCCTGCGCGATGCTGGATATCGCACACTGAGCGCGCATGCGGGCGCAGAAGCGCTCGATATGCTCTCTCAAGACGAACCCGATCTTCTCATCTCGGACCTGCGAATGAGCGGAATGAACGGCCATCAATTGCTCACCGAATTCAAACGCAGGAATCCCTCGACGCCCGCGATCATCATCACCGCGTTCGGTTCGATCGAAAATGCGGTCGACTCGATGAAGCTCGGCGCAACCGACTATCTCACCAAACCATTCGGTAACGACGAACTGCTGCTCGTCGTTGGGCGCGCGCTCGAGAATCGGCAGTTGCGACGCGAACTGTCGCGGTTGCGCGGAGAACTCGCGCGGAGCTACGGGTTGCCGAATATTATCGCGTCGAATCCTCGGATGGTCGGCGCGATCGAAAAGATCCGCCAGGTCGCGGACACGAGCGCAAGCGTTCTGATCACCGGCGAGAGCGGCACTGGAAAGGAATTGCTCGCACGAGCCCTGCACTTCGGCAGCGCGCGCCGCGATGCGCCCTTCGTTCCGGTGAATTGCGCCGCGATTCCCGAAAATCTGATCGAAAGCGAGATGTTTGGCTACGTGAGAGGAGCCTTCACCGACGCGCGAAGCGCCAAAACCGGCCTGTTTCAAGCGGCGGAGGGCGGAACTCTGTTCCTCGACGAAATCGGCGAGATGCCGATGGCGTTGCAGCCGAAATTGTTGCGAGCGCTGGAAGATAAACGGATCCGCCCGCTCGGATCCACGGTGGAAAGTCCCGTCAACGTGCGCATCGTGGCTGCGAGCAATATGGATCTGGAGCGCGCGCTGGCGGAGGGCAAATTTCGCGCCGATTTATATTACCGGCTTTCAATGATCGCCGTGGACATTCCGCCTTTGCGCGAACGTCCCGAAGATCTGCCGTTGCTAATCCATCATTTTCTCGCGCGAGCGGCCGCCGAATGCGGACGCGAGGCGCCCGCGCTCGCGTCCGAGGCAAACAATTGTCTGCTGCGCTACGGATGGCCGGGCAACGTTCGTGAGTTGGCGAACGTGATACATAGCGCGGTCATCCTTTCACGCAACAACCAGATAACCGTGGCGGACGTCCCGCCGCGGGTATCCGGCGCGCATAATTTCGCTTCCAGCCTGCTGTCCGAAGCGGCCGCGCGTCGCTTGAGCCTGGCCGAGATCGAACGCGAGTACGTGCGTCTCGTGCTCGCGCAAGTCATGGGCAACAAGACCGAAGCCGCTTCCATCTTGCAAATCGACCGCAAGACGCTCTACCGCAAGCTCGAATCCGAATCGCCCGGCGCCTCCGATGCGGTTTCATCCGGAGGCAATTAAAAGCCCGGCTGTCTTTTCGTTAACGGTCGATCAATACTGCGTCTCGCGAACGCCATTGGCGTCGGAAGCAGATGAAAAAAGCATTGATTGTTGGCGGCACGGGCCCCACCGGGCCGTTTCTGGCGCAGGGATTGATCGAGCGTGGATATGCCGTGTCGATTCTCCATCGCGGCGCCCACGAGATTCCCGAAATTCCCCCCGAAGTGGAGCATATCCACGCGGACCCGCATTTCCGGGAAACGCTGGACGCGGCGCTCGCGGGCCGCGCCTTCGACCTTGCGATCGCCACGTATGGCCGCATTCGGCACGTCGCTGAAGCGTTGCAAGGCAAAGCCGGCCAATTCATCGCGATCGGCGGCGTGCCATCCTATCGGGGATATTTCGAAGCGACGGCAAATTTCCCGGCCGGTTTGCCGCTTCCGGTTCCCGAGACGGCCACTACTGTCGCATCCGAGACCGAGCACCGATTCTCGTATCTCATCGCCAGCGCCGAACAGACCGTGCTCGCGTCCCATCCTGATGGAACCGTCTACCGCTACCCTTATGTATACGGTCCGTATCAATTGCTGCCGCGCGAATGGTGCATAATGCGGCGCGCGCTCGATCGGCGGCCTTTCTTGATCCTGAGCGACGGCGGCTTGGGTCTGATGACCCACGGTTATGCGGGGAATCTGGCCCACGCGGTATTGCTCGCGGTCGATCGGCCGCGCGACGCGGCCGGACAGATATTCAACTGCGGCGACGAAATTCAATTCACGGTGCGGCAGGTCGTGGAAATCATCGCGGACGAGATGAATCATTCCTTCGAATTCATCAGTCTGCCGAACGAGATCGCATTTCCGGCGCGAGGACTCACGGTCGAACCGACGCCGCATCACAAGCTCATGGATCTGCGCAAAATCGGGGAACGGCTGGGATATCGCGATCTCGTCCATCCCGAGGAGGCCATCAGGCGCACCGTCCGATGGTTCCTTGAGCATCAGCCGGAGCGCGGGGGCGAATTGGAACAGCGCCTGCACGACGACTTCGATTACGACGCCGAAGATCGGCTCGCTGAAATTTATCGTGAAGCGCTCGGCCGCGCCCGCAAATATCACCGTGAGCCGAAACCGACGATGCATCCTTATCCGCATCCGAAGGAGCCCGGATTGTCGCGCGATCACCGCCAAAGATAGTGCGAGCCGGAATCGATCCGCGCGGCCGGCGAATTTGCGGTCATAAGGTTGCTCAACTAATTTCATCGATTAGGTGCGAATCCAACGAATGGAAGCTTCCGACCATGCAGGAACTCATACCGATCGCTGAAAAAATCGCGACGATACTTAAGCAACGCAAACAAACCGTCGTAATCGCCGAATCGTCAACCGGAGGATTGATCTCGGCCGCGCTCCTCGCGATACCGGGCGCGAGCGAGTATTACCTCGGCGGATTGGTGATCTATACGCTCAAAGCGCGCAGAACCCTGGTCGACCTGCCGGATTCGGCGTTTTCCGGAATGCGCGCCTCGACTGAGCCATATGTGCAATTGATATCGAAGCGCGTGCGGGAACAGTTCGGCGCGAATTGGTGCATCGCCGAAAGCGGCGCGGCCGGCCCTGCCGGAAACCGCTACGGCGACGCGCCCGGCCATAGCGCGATCGCGGTCGCGGGTGACGTCGCACGTTCTCTGACCATCGAAACCGGCAGCGCCGATCGCTCCGGCAACATGCGCAAGTTCGCTGTGGCCGGATTGAATTTGTTGCGCGAATGTCTGGGCTAGGATCGCACGGCGAAACCGCGCTTGATTCCTGGTCCATCCAACAACGAAGGAGTCCACCAATGCTGCAGGCGGATCAATCTTTTCCGAATTTCTCGCTGCCGAATCAGGATGGCAGAACGTTGAAGCTCTCGGACTTCGCGGGGAAATGGCTGGTCGTTTATTTCTATCCCAAGGACGACACGCCGGGATGCACCGTTCAGGGCAAATCTTTCACCGCCGCGAAAGCCGATTTCGACGCCGCCGGAATAACGGTGCTTGGCGTCAGCCAGGACGGCGTCGATTCGCATAAAAGCTTCTGCAACAAGTTTTCGTTCACGATCGATCTGCTCGCGGACGCCAAAGCGGAACTGCTCGGCGCGTGCGGAATCGGACAGAGCGAATTCCGCGGCGCCAAATATTGGGATCGCACCAGTTTCGTGATCGATCCCAAAGGCGTGGTCCGGAAAGTTTACCAAAAGGTCAACCCGCAGGGACACGAGCAGGTGCTGCTCGCCGACATCAAAGCGCTACAAAAAGCGTAAGACAGATTTCAGACCGCCGTTGAAATCGACGTGGGAGCGCCGCGGCGCTCCCACATCGAACGGTCGCAGGTTCGAACCGATCCCGCGGTCTATTCCGAATGCGCCGCGCGTGGATAGCTCGCGCCGCCGTCGATCGTCAGAACCGCTCCGGTCGTGAAGCTTGCCGCGGGGCTTGCGAAATAAAGCGCCGCGCCGACCACTTCCTCGGGTTCGCCCGCGCGTTCGAGCGCGAATTCCTCCTTCGCGCGCTTCGTAAAATACTCGGTGCGCGACCAGGATTTGCTTATATCCGTATGGAACGGGCCGGCCATGATGCAATTCACGCGGACCTTGGGTCCGTATTCTTTGGCGAACGACACCGTCAGCACGTTCAGGCCCGATTTCGCCGCGGCATACGGGGCGGTGTCGGGCGCGGGCTGAATCGCGGCGACGGAAGAAATATTGATGATTGCGCCGCCGTCGCCGGCCGCCATCCGGCTGCCGAACAACGCCGACAGCCGAAACGGCCCTTTCAGGTTTACGGCCATCACCTTGTCGAAAAGATCCTCGGTCGTGTCGAGCGACGACGGCGCGACCGGCGAGAGTCCGGCGTTATTGATCAGCACGTCGGCGCGGCCCCATCGGGCATACACTTCCTCGGCAAGCCGGTTGCAATCCTCCCACTTGCCGGCGTGCATCGCGTGGGCCGATCCGTCCGCGCCAAGCGCGCGCAGCTCTTCGACCGTTCGCTCGCACGAATCGAGTTTGCGGCTGGCCACCGCGATATTCGCGCCGGCGCGCGCGAAGCCGAGCGCCATGGCATGCCCGAGTCCGCGGCTGCCGCCGGTAATCACCACCACCTTGCCGCGATAATCGTAACGGGTAACGTCGGAATTCACGGCGCTCAAACCTCGCGCTCGATCCGGTCGCCGAGCTTGCGGATCGCGGCCTCGCGCAGCGCCGGAATATGTCCGCTCGGAAAGAGTCCGGCGGTCGGCTTGTAATCGCGGAGCACCTGCCGGGCCACGGTGATCTTGTGGACTTCAGTCGGTCCGTCCGCCAAACCCATCACGAAACTTTCCAGCACCTGTTCAACGAAGGGCATCTCGGGAGTGACGCCGAGCGAGCCGTGAATTTGCAGCGCGCGCGTGACGACGTCGTGGAAAACCTTCGGCATCTGGGCTTTCACCGCGGCTATATCTTTGCGCACTTTCAGATAATCCTTGTAACGATCGATCTTCCACGCCGTGCGCAGCACCAGCAGCCGAAATTGCTCGATATCGATCCAC
Organism: Deltaproteobacteria bacterium; assembly: GCA_021780225.1. Taxonomy (GTDB): domain Bacteria; phylum Desulfobacterota; class Binatia; order Binatales; family Binataceae; genus JADMIL01. Next base: position 69,689 of record JAJXZF010000023.1, read on the forward strand.
GAATCGGCGATTTTCTCCTGCACCATCTGTTTGTCGGCGAGGATCGATCCCTGCGTGGTGCGCGAGAGCGCCCGCTCGCACATCAGGTCGAACGCTTTTTTCACCTGGCCGATCGTGCGCATCGCATGATGGATGCGGCCGCCGCCGAGGCGCGTCTGCGCCACCACGAAGCCGTCGCCGCGCCGGCCCAGCAGATGATCTTTCGGAATGCGCACGTCCTGATAACGCATATAGGCGTGCGCGCCCTCAGGCTCGTCGCCCACGCCGACGTTTCGCACGATATTCACGCCCGGAGCGTCGGCCGGAACGATAAACGCCGACAGCTTGCGGTACGGCGGGGCGTCAGGGTCGGTTACCGCCATCGTGATCATGAACGACGCCCATCGCGCGTTCGATGAGAACCACTTCTCGCCATTGACGACCCAGTCGTCGCCCTTCGGCTCGGCGCGTGTGGCGAAGACCTTGGGATCGGCGCCGCCTTGCGGCTCGGTCATGGAGAAACAGGATACGATTTCGTTGTCGAGCAGCGGCTGAAGAAAGCGCTTTTTCTGTTCGGGCGTGCCGTATTTGGCGAGAATTTCGGCGTTGCCCGAATCGGGCGCCTGGCATCCGAAGACCGTGGGCGCGAAGCGCGACCGTCCGAGGATTTCATTCATCAGCGCCAGCTTGACCTGGCCGTAGCCCTGACCGCCCAGTTCAGGCTCCAGATGGCAGGCCCACAGCCGATGCTTTTTCACTTCCGCCTGCAGCGGCCTGACCAATTTGTTGCGCTTGTCGCTGCGGACGTCGTATGGCGATTCGAGAACGTAATCGAGCGGCTCGACTTCCGAGCGCACGAACTGCGCGATCCAATCCAGTTGTTTTTGAAATTCCGGTTCTGTCTCAAAGTCCCAACTCATTTCAATTCCTCCAATTTCGGATATACGCGCGGGCCGGCCTTCAAGTGCATCATCTTGGGCAAACGAGCGGAACCTTCGCCTTCGTTCGCCCGATCCGGACGATCAGGCCGGTTCGGCCGCACATTGCGGTCGAGCCGGGGAATCTATCGATTACGGCGGGGTCTTATCACCCGGCGCGCCGGGCGCATTCGCGCCGTTTATTCGGCATCCATAAGCGGCAGGCCGAATGCGCTTTTCCCAAGAAATTCAAGACTCTCGTCGGAGTCGAATGGATGATACAGGCCGCCCCGCACGTCGCGATAGTAACGCTCCAGCGGCAAGCGTTTGAAATACGACGCGCCGCCGGCCGCGCGCAGCGCGAGATCGACGACCCGCACTGAATTTTCGACCGCGACCATCCGCGCCGCCACCGCTTTGCGCGCCCAGCTGCGCGAGTCGTCGGAGCGGACTTCAGCCGCCGCCTTCCACATCACGGCCCGCGCCGCCTCGATCAACATGTCCATCTCGCCGACCTTGTTGTAAACGCTCGGCAGATGGCTCATCGGATAGGGCAGCGGGAAGCGCGGGCGATCGCGCATGAAATCGACCACGAAATCGCGCGCCGCGACCGCGATTCCGATATACGGAGCGCCGATCGTGAAGGGAGCCTTGGCGAAGACGCGCGTAATTCTGCCGCTGCGCGACACCGGGCGCGTCAGCACCACCGCATCCTCCGGCACGAACGCCTCTTTCAGTTCGCCGCTGCGCGATTCGGTCGCGCGCATTCCCATCGTGTTCCAATCGTCTTTGAACGACAGGCCGGGCGTTTCGCGCGGCGGGATAAAGAAGCTCAATACCGTCGGCCCCTCAGGCGCATCCTCCCAAGTCGCCTCGGTGAAATAAAGATCGAGCGCGATACTCTGGGTGCCGAAGATCTTGCGGCCGTTTACGATCCATCCGCCCGGCGCGCGCCGCGCCGTCGTGCGAGGCCGCAGCGCGATGACCGCGTTGTCAGGCTCGGATCCGGAACCTCCGCAGATCAGCCGCTCATCGACGATTCGCTTCAGCTTCGCGGCCACGTTCGGGGCGTGAAATTTGCGTTCGATATCGACCAGCAACTCGACGACGTTCAAATGCATATTGATGGCGAGCGCCGTGGCGCCGCAGCCCTGCGCCAGCCGTTCCTGGGCCTTGATTCGTTCGAGCAGCGTCGCGCCCATCCCGCCGAACTTTTCGGGGATTATGAGCGTGGTATAGCCCGTTTCGCGCAGCCGGGCGTAGTTCTCATAGGGGAACGAGCGTTCCTCGTCGTGCCGGGCGGCGCGTTGGGCGAAGTCGGCCGCCAGCTCCGCCGCAAGATCGATCAGGCGTTGCTCGCGCTCCGTATTGATCTGGTTCATCGCCCATCCTCCCGCCGCGCGGGAACCGCGCTTGACCACTTCTCGCGCCTTCTGAGAGATGAAATCAAGAGTGCGAAAAGGGCGCGGGCCAACGACAGGGATTTCGATCTCTCCAATCGCCGATTCCTTCGCCGCCGAGAGCGGCGACGTCGATCTCGCCGCGATTAAGCAGGCCTTCTGGAACTACGCCGTTCTAATCTTTCCCGGACAAAAGCTGACCGAACAGCGGCATCTCGATTTCGCCGCCGCTTTCGGACCGTTGGAAACCAGCGTCGCCGCGCTTAACGTCAACGCCCGGCTGCGCCTGCGCTCAGATCTGGCCGGCGTTTCGAATCTGAACTCGTGCAACGAAATCTGGCAAGAAAACAGCCGGACGCGGATGATTCCGCCGATCGGCGGCCATACCGAATTCGCCGATCTGCGCGCCGCTTACGACGCGCTGCCCGACGAATTCAAAGCGCGGCTCGACGGACTAATCGCCGAGCACTCGCTGGCGAATTCGCGGCTGCGCACGGGATTCACGAATTTCACCGAAAAGGAACGTGAAGGATTGCCGCCCGTACCGCAATTGATAGTGCGCACGCTTCCTGAAAAGAACCGCAAGACCCTCTACATCGCTTCGCACGCGGGCCGGATTTTCGGCCTTCCGGACGCCGAAGGCCGCGCCTTAATCGACCAACTGATCGAACACGCCACCCAACGCCGATTCGTTTATACCCATCGCTGGCGGCTCAACGACCTGGTGATGTGGGACGATCGCTGCACGATGCATCGCGGCACGGAATTCGACGATTTGCGCTGGACGCGGGATATGCAACGTGCGACCGTCTCCGATATCGCCAACTCTTGCGAACAGGAATCCGTCGCCGTCCCCGCAACGTGATTCGCACGCATCAAGCGCGCCGATTCTGAAAGCTGAACTTCCCAGATGCCGCTACCCGCTGGAATTGCCGATCGCCTGCGACTGCCATTGGTCGCCGCGCCGATGTTGCGCGTGTCGGGCCCGGAACTCGCCATCGCCGCCTGCCGCGCCGGCGTAATCGGCGCGTTCCCGGTCGCCAACGCGCGCTCGGTCGAACGGCTCGATGCGTGGTTGCGGCAAATCCGCACCGCGCTTGAAGGTCCTTCGGCCTGGAACGGCGACCTCGCGCCCGCTCCCTTCTGCCCCAATTTGATTATCAAGCGTCCGCAATTGCGCGACGAACTCGCCTGCCTCGTGCGCCATCGCGTCGAAATCGCGATCACCAGCGTCGGTTCGCCGGTCGCCGCAATCCCTCCGCTTCACGACATCGGATGTCTCGTCTTTGCGGACGTGGCGACGCTCGCCCACGCCGAGAAGGCGATCGCCGCGGGCGTCGACGGACTCGTGCTGCTGACCGCGGGAGCGGGCGGACAGACCGGATGGATGAATCCGCTGGCGTTCGTTCGCGCCGTGCGAGGCGTATTTGACGGTCCGATCGTGCTCGCCGGCGGCGTCTCGGACGGGCGCGCGTTGTGGGCGGCGCGCGTAATGGGCTGCGACCTCGCATACATGGGCACCAAATTTATCGCCACGCACGAAAGTCTGGCCCAGCCGGAGTATAAAGAGATGCTGGTGCGGTCATCGATGGACGAAGTGACGCTGACGCGGGCGTTCACCGGCCTCGACACGAACATGCTCACACGCTCGATCGTCGCCGCGGGACTCGATCCGAAAAATCTTCCCGAGCGGATTTCAAACGAGGCGGCGGCTGAAATCTTCGGATCCGGCGCGGCGCCCGGCCATCGCCGATGGCAGGACGTATGGAGCGCCGGGCATAGCGTGAGCGGCGTGGATCGAATCCGCTCAGCTTCGGAACTGATCGAACTTACGGCTCGGGAGTACCAAACCGCGCGCGCGGAGACGCGGCGCCTGTCCTAGCGCGGCCGGACCTTCGCGGATTCGGCCGCGGCTTTCAGCCGAGCGCTTCGCGCGCCGCCAGGTCGGCGATCCGGGCGTCGTCGTATCCCAGGATATCGCGCAGAACGTATTCGTTGTGCTGCCCCAGCGCCGGCCCCGATCGCGTGACTTTGGCCGGCGTTTCGGACAAACGGTAGCGCGAGTTTTCCACCCATGTTTCGCCGATCGTATGATGCGGCACGCGCAGAAAATGGTTGCGACACATCAGCTGCGGATCTTCGCTCATGTCCGCCGCGGTCTGCACGGCATGCGCCGCGATTCCCGCCGCCTGCAGCGCGCGCTCCGCGTCACCGGGCGCGCGTGCGCGCGTCCACGACGCGATTTCGGCGTCGATCGCTGTGCGGTTTTTTCTCCGCGCCGCCGCGTCGGCGAAGCGGGCGTCGTGCGCAAGCTCCGGCCGGCCGACAGCCGAACATAGACCGCGCCACTCCTGGTCGCCGCGGCACGCCAGCGCGATCCAGCGATCTTCTCCCGCCGCCGGATAGACTCCGTGCGGAGCGTAATTCGGATCGAGATTATCCACCGGCTCGTAGTTCGTTCCGCTTCCAACCGAATCGAGAATCGGAGCGGCAAGAAAGTGCAAGGCCGACTCCGCCTGCGCCTGATCGATATACTGGCCCTCGCCCGTGCGCCGGCGATGGATCAGCGCGGCCATCAGCGCGACCAGCCCGAAGCGCGGCGCGATATAATCGGTATACGCGCTGAACGGCCCCGACGGCGACCGGTCGGGCCAACCCACCAGTTTGTAAAAGCCGCACATCGCCGCCGCCAGATTCCCGAAGCCGGCGAATCGCGCGAGCGGCCCGGTCTGGCCCATCAGGCACGTGCTCAACATGATGAGGCCGGGCTTGATCGCCCGCAGCGATTCATAATCGAATCCCCATCCGCGCATCGCCTTGGGCGAAAACGCTTCGCACACCACGTCGGCCCATCGCACCAAATCGAACACGACGTCGCGCGCTTCGGGCTTGGTCAAATCCAGGGAGATCGTGAGTTTGCCCGCGTTGTTGTTGGAATTGAGCGCCGAGTGCTCGATACCTGGATTGTTGTCCTTGAACGGACCCACGGTGCGGGTGGGATCGATCCGGTTCGGCGATTCGATCCGCACCACCGTCGCGCCGTAATCCGCCATCGCGCGCGTGATCCCGGGACCCGCCAGCACCCACATGAAGTCGAGAATCTTTACGTCGGCCAGCGGCAATTCGCGCGCCATCAGATAATTCCCCTTCGCGCCAGCTCGTCGAACCGCGCCTGGCCGATCGCCATTTCGTCAAGATAAATCTCGCGGTTGTGTTCGCCGATTTGTGGCGGCCGGCGGCGGTACGCGATGGGCGTCGCGCCGAATTTCGCGAACGGCCCCGGATAACGCAGCTTGACGCCGAGTCCAGGATGCTCGACCTCGCGCCAGTACGCGCGATCGATGAACTGCGGATTTTCCAGAACGTCGCCAATCGTGGCCACCGGCGCGATCAACAGATTGTGCTGGCGCGCCGCCTCGAACAATTCGGACTTGGTCCGGGATCGAAAAAACGCCGCGACCTGTCCCGTAATCCGTTCGTAGGCGGACATCGGCTCGGCGCCGGACAGCAACTTGGCGCCGTATTCGATCCAATCCGTGTCGCGCGTGGCCGCGTCGCATCCGCCTTCAGCAAAGATGTACTCCATGAGCTTGCGCGTGAACGGCCCCAGCGCCGGACCGAAAAGCATCACGCACGAAACCTGGCCGTCCCGCGCCGCCCACACCAGCGGAATCCGGATCGCGCCCATCTTCGCGCCGCCCGCCATCCGGCGCGTCTCGGCGCCGCCGACGAGCGCCGTCAGCGGCGTCGATTGCGCCGCCAGCGTCACGCTCTCCTGAGCCGCGACGCCGACGTGCTGGCCGAAATTCGATTTGAGCCGCTCGTAGTAGGCGATCAGCGCCGCTCCGGCGGCGTCGGCGCTGGCGTGCAGGTAGGCTTGCGGCACGCTCATCCGGATTGGCGGACGATCCTCGTCGCCATACAGAATCAACACGCCGCCCGCCGCCATGATGATCAGATCGCTGTCTTCGTACGCGGCCTTTGGACCGGTCTGTCCGAACGGCGTAATCGAAACCTGCACCAAAGCGGGATTGACCCGCATCAAATCCGCATGACCGATTCCGTGTCTGGAAAGAAATTCGGGATTGAATGATTCGATCAGAAAATCCGCGCCGGCTGCGAGTCTGAGCAGGAGTTCCCGCCCTTCGCCGGATTCGATGTTGAGCGTGATTCCGCGCTTGTTGCGATTGAACGACCACCACAGCACCGACCTCTCCGGCGCCGCTTCGCCCCGGAAGAAAGGCGCTATCGCGCGCGCCGGATCTCCGTTTGGCGGCTCGATTTTGATTACATCGGCGCCAAGATCGCCCAATATCTGTCCGCAGAGAAAACCCCGCTCGGTGGTCAGGTCAAGCACCCTGCATCCGTCCAGCATCGCGCCCGCGCCTAATCCGCCCGCTGGTCGAGTTGAAGTATGATTCCGTCAGGATCCTCGAACAGACAGGTAAGGTATTTTCGGCCGGGCTTTTCGCCGTATCCGCCCGAGTCCGCTGCCGTGGGCGGAACCAGAATTTTGACGCCGGCCGCCTTGAGTTTTTCGTGCAGCGCGCGCAGGTCGTCCACCCACCACGAAAAATGCGAAATGCCGACTTCGTCGAGCTTGATCGCCTGCCCCGGCGTGCCGCCCGGCATTTCCGTCAGCACCAGAAATCCGCCGCTCGCGCCCGATCCGTAATGCAGATGGACCGCGCGGCGTTTTCCCTTTTCCGGATTCGCGTACAGGCTCGGCATCGCGCCGATCGGCTGCGTCGCGTCGTAGCGCACCTCGCAACCCAGCAGATCGCGGTAAAAATGCAGCGACCGTTCCATGTCGCGCACGCCCAGCGCCACGTGCGATATTCCGTTCATCGCGGCCTCCCCAAGGCTCGTTTGCCGGTCCGCGCGATTACAACGCCATCGGACGTGGTTTGGCAAGCGCGATGCTCAGTTTGATTTGGAAGACGGCGGCGGCTCGGCGTAACTGATTAGTTCCAGCAGATTGCCGTCCGGATCGCGAAAATAGACGCTCATGCCCTTGCCGCGTCCGCCAATTCGCATCACCGGACCCTCGATAATCTCGATTCCGTGTCCCCGCAGATGCTCGACCGCCGCGCCGATCGTGCCGGGCCATACGAAACAATAATCGCCGCCGCCAATCATCGGATGCGCGGCCTTCAGGGTGATCCGATTGTCCGGCGGATGGAGATTGAATTTCTGACGGCCGAAACTGACGCTCACCACCGGCGACTTTCCGGCCCGCCATTGCTCGAGTCCGAGCGCTCGCGCGCCGAGCACCCGCTGATAAAACTCAACCGCCCGCTCGATATCGCCAACCGGCATCGCCACATGGTCAAATTCGATTTCAGAGGACATCCGCCGCTCCCATTGATCGACGTCGCCGCTCACGGCGCATTCTGTTGCGAATGGAGCATGTCGCTAATCGCCGCGTTCAGCCGGTCGATCGTCTCCTGCTGCTCCTGAATCTGGTTCTGGATTTCGAAATCGGTCGCCGGAGCCGCGGCATTCGGCGAATTCGCGTCCGACGCCGCCGCTTTCGCGCTCGCGGCGCCCGCCGCGGCCGCGCCGTTCGCGGATCCGCCGGACGCCAGGGTTTTAGTTAGCGCGCCCGCGCTGGAATTGGCCCCTTGCGCCGGTAAGATTTGACTGAGCATCTGCGTGCGCTGCTGATCGCACTGCTCGGCCGTCAGCTCCTCGCGATCGCACTGATGCTGGATCAGCTCGCTCAACTCGCTCTTGAGGCTCGCGATTTCGACCGACTGGTTGGCGATTTTCCTCGTCAAATCCTCCTCGAACGCCTGCCGTTTCTGCTGATGCTTCACCGCCTGGATTCCGGCCTCCGTCGCCGCGCCGAAATAGCCGCCCATCATCGCGCCGGGCGCGCTGTTCTGGCCGCTCAGAAGACCGCCGACCAAAGTGCCTGTCATGCCGCCGGCCGCCACCGCGCCCATCGAGTCGAGCGCCGCGGGCGTGGCGCGCACGGCGCATTCCGCGGTCTCGCCGTTCTGCAACCGCACCGCCTCTCCCGCAACCGCGACCTCCGTGCCGGCTTCATTCTGATGTTTCACAACATCGACCACCGCGTCGACGTCGTCGCCATATTGCCGCTGCGCGAGGTCGCGCAGCTTCGTATAGGTTTTCGAGTCGTCGGCGTCGATCACCGATTCGAAGTAGGGTTCCTTGAAGCCAACCTCGCCCAAATCGTGATAGCACGTCTCCGGCATCCGCCCGCTCGTGACGTAAACGTGATGGTCGGCGCTTGCGGCTGGATGCGCTCCCGCTCCCTGCCCGACCGCTTGCGCCGGCTGCTTCGACGCACATCCCGCCGCCAACGCGAGCGCCATTAGCGCCGCGATCGCCGCGCCAGTTCCGCCGTTTCGTCGCTTAACCCGCTTCATAATCGTCGCCGCGATCGACCGCGCGGCCGTTAAGCCATCATGCGCGAACTTCGCCCAAAAGCGAAGCATCCCCGGCGCGCGGCGCCTTGCTTCGCCCGCGTCCACTTCGTTAACCTGCTTGAGTTTTGAAGCTGAATGGATTTTTTGCGCTGGTCGCCGCATCGATCGTCTTGATCGCCGCGCGCTCCGCGCTCGCCGCCGGCGCGGCGGCGGCGCCGCAGATCGATGTCGTGGTCGATTGCAGATGCCCCGACACGGTCGGCCGGAAGTTCTGCGCGTCCCTCAAGGACAAGATCGGCGCGACCAAATCCTTTCATCTGGCGACCGCCGCGACCGGGCTTGGGATGGCCGTGCATGTGTCGTCGATCGACATGTGGCGCGGCATCAACGACCAGCTTATCGATAAGATGTCGGCGATCTCGGTCGCCTTCACCATCTATTCCGACCAATTGCCCGGCGAAATCTACGAGGATTCTTCCGTCTTTCGCGTCGGCATCGACGCCACCGGCGAGATGAGCGACAAAGTTGTCGCCGCGCTCAGCCAGATCGAAACGCTTAACGCCGTCTCGCTCGCGCAGCTACGCGCCGCCGCAAAGCACGCCGCGCATTGATACGCGCCGCTCTCTGCGCGTTCAGCGTCCTTTCCAGTCCGGCGGACGTTTTTCCGCGAACGCGCGCGCCCCTTCGCGCGCGTCATCGGTGGTCTGCAGCCACAAATAGTTTTCGCGTTCGAGCTTGAGACCCTCTTCCAGCGGAAGATCGAGACCGCCCATCGCGACCCGCTTGATCCTGCGCACGGCGAGCGGCGCGCTCTTGCAGATTTCCGCGGCGATCTCTTCGCATTTCGCCATCAGCCGCTCCATCGGCACAACGTAATCGACCAGCCCCAGCCGCAACGCCTCGTCCGCGCCGATCCGGTTTCCGGTGTACAGCAGCTCCAGCGCCCGGCCGAGCGGAATCAGCCGCGGCAGCCGCTGCGTGCCGCCGCCGCCGGGCAGCCATCCGAGCCGCACCTCGCCGAGGCCGAACTGCGCATGCGACGCCGCCACCCGGATATCGCATCCCAGCGCCTGTTCCAGCCCGCCGCCGTTGGCGTGCCCGTTAATCGCCGCGATTATCGGCTTGTCGATCTGATGCATCAGCATGAACGGCGAATCCGGCGGCTCCTCGCCCGGCCGCGCGACGTAGTTGTCCTTGATATCGCTGCCCGCGCAGAACGCGCGATCGCCCGCGCCGGTCATAATCGCGACGCGCAGATTGTCGTCAGCGCGGAATTCCCGCCAGCTCCGCGAGAGCATCCCGTAGGCCTCGAAGTCGCACGCGTTCAGCCGCTCCGGCCGGTTTATCGTCACGTACGCGACGTGACCCCGCTTCTCGAAAATCACCTTCATCGCCGCTGCTCCCCTGCCGCTTCCGATTCGCGCGCCAGCTCGTAACGTTTCAGCTTGCCCGTCGCGGTGCGCGGCAATTCGTCGCGAAACTCGATCCAGCGCGGATATTTGTACGGCGCGAGCCGCCCCTTCACGAATTCCTTCAGTTCGTCGCCCAACGCGGCCGACGCCCGCGCGCGATCCTTCAGCACCACGTACGCCTTCGGCTTGATCAGCCGCTCCGCGTCCTCGCCGCCGATTACCGCCGCTTCGAGCACCTGCGGATGAGCCATCAGGGCGTTTTCAACCTCGAACGGCGAGACCCAGATGCCGCCGACTTTCAGCATGTCGTCGGCGCGCCCGGCGAAATGATAGTAGCTGTCCTCGTCGCGCCGATACTTGTCTCCGGTCCGCAGCCATCCGCCGGCGAAGGTCCGCGCGGTCGCGTCGGGCTTGTTCCAGTAGCCGGCGCCGATCGATTCGCCGCGCACCCACAGATCGCCGATTCCAGGGCCGGAAATCGCCGCGCCCGCTTCGTCCCGCAGCTCGATATTATAGCCCGCGACCGGCTTGCCGGTGCTGCCGCGCCGCACGTCGCCGATACGATTGGTGATAAAGATATGCAGCGCTTCGGTCGAACCGATTCCGTCCAGAATCTCGACTCCGAACCGCTCGCGCCAGCGCTCGGCGACCGGCGCCGGCAGCGCCTCGCCCGCCGAGGTGCAGATCCGCAATCGCGTCGAACCAGTGGCGCGCGAATTTGCCTCGTTCGCCAGGATTCCCGCGTAGAGCGTGGGCACGCCATGGAAAATCGTCGGATTATGCGTCCGCAAGATTCGCATCACGGCTTCGGGCGCCGGCCGTTCCGCCATCAGCACGACCGTCGCTCCCGCGTGAAACGGAAAGGTCATCGCATTGCCGAGCCCATACG
>JAJXZF010000014.1 GCA_021780225.1 Deltaproteobacteria bacterium
AATCATCAGCATCGCCCGCTGCCGCCGCTCCTCGCCGCGCATGCGCCCGTTCCTCCGCCGACTGGATTACTCATTTCGACGAACTATACCGAAACGAAATTCAGGCGTTTATCAACAGCCTGCTAAGAGACAGAAAAGCCTCTTTCAATGGTTGGTTAACCGCGCTTTCCGGTTCAGCGAGTAATAGATATTGATAAGAGTCTATGAATTCAGATCGGATTCGATGGAAGAGATGTAAAAAATGGCGAAGGAAACCAAGGCAGTCGAGGATTGCAATTTCGACTCCGCCAGTCAACTCGTACTGCTCACGTGCGTATTCGCGCACATCCTGATCAATACCATCTGTTGTGATGAATATGTAATTATCTACCTTTCGGTTGCAGTTAATCTTTGACAGCGCGTGGTCGACGTCATTGATAGATACACGCTTATTTTTCATTTCATAAATCGTAACAATCTCATTTTCGTTAGTTAGGCAGATTTCAACGTCGCCAAGCGCACCGGTAGAAGAATCGGCGGCATTATGCGATTTCAGAGGAAGCGCCCGTTCACCAAGCATATCCGCCGCCGCTTTATACGCAGCGGCAACAACCAAAACAGGCAATCGGCTCGAATTCGGCGAAGAAAGATGCTGTTCAATCAGGTGAACGATTCCCTCCGAAGAAAGCGGTAACGCTCCTTTTGCGCGCGAGATTTCGGAAACTAGACTCTGGATGCGTGCTTTTCTTTCGTCGCGCAGTACGATAAGGCACCGAAGCGTTTCGGTAAGGACTTCCTCCGCGCCGACCTTTTGTATGGCGACGTCGTCTAAAAGCGTAAGCGTATCTGAATAGACTTGCGCGGGGCGCCCGACGATGACGGTCTTTTTAGTTAACGGGGAATCCATGTTTCGCAATGCAGGAGTAAGAAAAGCCGTCGTGCTATTACAAGGCAGATGGAATTTATTGATGAAGCTCGTTAGATATTGCTCGTCATATTGCCGACCGGAGAATGATTTCTCTCCCGCGATCTCTGTATATGGACATCGCGGATCAATCTCGGGCCTGTCGATTTTTGCAAGCATACAAGACATCAAAAGGCGAACGCCGGCGCGATTACTAATACACTTGGCTACGTACTCTATTCGCTCGCATATTCTGGCGTCTTTAATCGAATTTTTCCCCGGACTTGATCCTGCTCGTGAATATAGGCTCTCAAGAATTTGTGCTGGATCTCTTTTGCTCATTTAAATCTGAAGCTACTCTGCGATTCATTCAATTTCTGGAGATCGTAATTGACCCAGAGACATTCTGCACGAGTGCCCTTAGTTGAGTGGATTGTTCGCGCAGGAGCGATATATTTTCGCCATTTAGGGGCGGGGTAAAGTTCGTCCATAAAAGCACATTGGTAATTTGATATTGCGACCATACCTTTCAAATTATTCAAAAGAAAGGAAAATTCGCAGTGGTCTCTGTTTGACATCTCATGGCCGTAGGCTTTCGAGTCGCCGCGGGTTTCGTGAATATACGGTGGATCACAATAAAATAGCGTTTCGGGCGAATCGTACAACCGCACTATGTCCGAAGCAGGCCTATTTTCAATCTGGACTCGAAGCAGACGCTCAGCGACTTCGGGAAGCCCTTCTATCCCATTAAGCCATCTGCTAACTACTCCGCTCATTCCTGAGCGGCTCGTATCCTTGCAATTTGCCCATCGTCCAATACTCGCAGTCTGCGCTAGACCCGTCCTCACTTGGCGAGCACGCACGTAGAAACGGCGTGCTCGTTCGATGTCGTCAATATCGCTATCAATTGTGCAAGCGAGTGAAAATTCTTCCCGCGAGAAGGGCGTAAGTGCAAGTGTTTCTACAAGTTTCTCTTTTTTCGTTCTAAGAACGCGGAAAAAGTTAGCTACCTCGCCATCTAAATCATTGTAAGTCTCGACGGGAGTCGGCACCCGATTCAGCAGTACGGCGGCTGACCCAGCAAACGGTTCGCAATAATGGTGGCAGCGCGGGAGAAGTGGTAGCAGCCATTCAAGATGAGAAAATTTTCCGCCGTACCATCCAAATGCTATGAGTTTCTTCTTGCCGTTCGATCGCGAGATCGGTGGAGGTTCCGAGCGGCTCTTTTTCGGCTTTTTGGTCCGTCCAAATTGGTCGAAACTCATAATTGTCCGTTCTTTTTACCTAACGCACATTCGTCTTTTTACAATAATACGAACCGGTGAGGAAGCCGCGTCAATTCGCCCGATTTCCTCTTCGCGGACTTTGCGAAGCTGTGTCAATGACTTGGCATCATGGATTTCATACCGGGGGAGTTTTTCATCATCGAGTCCATGCAGGAGCATTTCCCGGAGCCGTTGGCGGAAGCGCTCGATGACCCGCCGCTATTCTCATTCGCAAGCGCCGCCGAGACGGCCGGCGTGAGCTTGTCGGCGTGCCGGAGCAGCATCGCCAACTGCCAGCGCTGATCCGCGGTCAGAACGTCGCCGAACGAAGGCATCCCGGAAAGGCGGATTCCGTTCGTGACCTTCCAGAAGGTGACGCCTTCGGGATCGTCGGTGACCATCTCGCTCGGCGTGAACAACTGCGGCGGATTGGGGAATTCGGCCTTGCCCATCCGCGACGGTTTGCCGGGCAAGCCGTGGCATCCGGCGCAATGGCTGCGGAAGAGCGTGGCGCCGGCGACCATGTTTTGCTCGTTGTAGGGGAGCGGATCGGGGAGTTTGCGCGAATCGGCGACGGCGGCGCGGATGGCCATTTTGGCGAAGGTTTTTTCGAACGGGAGCGGCGCCGCGTTAGTCTCCATCGCAACGCCGCCGTTGGCGACAAACAGCCATGCGCCGGCGGCGATCGCCGCAGCCATCACAACACAGCCAAGCACAAACCATCCGAAACGTGAGGTCATAACATATCCCTTTCCGCTTCCTGATGCGGCGCGCATCGCGCAACCGCAAACGTCGCGCTGAAACGATCATAGGGAATTTTTTTTCGCGGACAAAGCGGTGGAGATCGCCAACCGCGAAGCTTCGACACGGGTCGCTAAGGAAGCTCTGTAAACAGTCCATCCCGTCATTCTGAGCGCAGCGAAAGCCTGCCCTGAGCCTTGCGAAGGGAATCCCGGGATTCTTCGCTTCGGCAGCCTGCGCTCAGAATGACAATCTGACCTGCGCAGAGCTACCCTAATGGTTTGACACTGGCGGAGCATTCCTGAGAGAAATTCCGTTTGGATATTCCCGATTACCCGGGCATCCGAGCGCTTGTCCGCCCGCGCGCGAATCCGAGCGAGGCGCGCGGCCGGGACGGACGGCCCGCACGGAGCCCGAGGAGGCAAAATGGCGAACTGGACCGAAGAAACCGTCAGCGCCGCCGGCCATGAGCTGGCGGTAATCCGCGGCGGAACCGGCAAACCGCTCCTGATCTTCCATGACGAGCTGGGTTTTCCCGGCTGGATGGAATGGAACGAGCGGCTGGCGGAGCGCCGCACGCTGATCATCCCGCTGCAGCCCGGCTACGGCAAAACGGCGCGCGTGGAATGGACGCGGAACTACCGCGACCTTGCGGGATTCTACGCGCAGGCGGTGCGCGAGCTGCATCCGGAGCCGATCGACGCGATCGGCTTTTCGGCGGGCGGCTTTATCGCGGCGGAGATGGCGGCGGCGTGCCCGCACATTTTCCGGCGGATGGCGCTGGTCGGGCCGATGGGAATCAAGCCGGCCGCAGGCGAAATCCTGGACTTCTTCGCGCTGACGATGCGGCATCATCTGTTCGCGACGGTCGCCGATCCGGCGAACACGCCGGAGTTCGGCAAGCTGTACGGCGGGCAGATGACGCCGGCGCAGTTCGAGGCGTTCGAGGACGCGCGTGCGGAGACGGCGCGAATCGGCTGGGAGCCGTTCATGCACAACCCGAGCCTGCCCCATCTGCTGCGCGGCCTGAAGACGCCGACGCTGCTGATTCACGGCACGCGCGACGGCGTGGTTCCGCGCGGCTGTATCGACGCCTACAAGGCGGCGATAACCGGCGCGCAGGTATTCGAGATCGAAGGCGCGGGCCATCGGCCGGAAATCGAACGGCCGGAGGAATTTTTGCGCGCGGTCAATCACTTCTTCGCGGAATAAACGGCGGGCGGCGCATACCCGGAGGAATACTCAGATGCAGGCAGGATACTTCACCGAAAGACCCTATCGATGGGTCCCGGAAGAGGAAATCTTCCGCAATCACGGCTATTTCGCGGTATCCAACAAATTCTTCGATCGCGAGAAAGCGGCCGACGACTACCACTATTATCTCGACGAGAATTGCTACGCGGAGGAGCTGGGCTTCGACGCCGTGGCCCTGAACGAGCATCACGGCAACCCGTTCTGCATGGGTTCGGTGATGAACGTCGAGGCGGCGGTGCTGGCGCATCGCACCAAGCGGGTCCGAATCGTGCTGATCGGAAATCCGCTGCCGGTGATCAAGCATCCGCTGCGGATGGCGGAGGAGCTGGCGGAGATCGACCTGATTTCGCGCGGGCGGCTGGTCACGGGATGGGTGCGCGGCGCGGGCAGCGAGCAGTTCTTCAACAACGCGAATCCGGCGTACAACCGCGAGATGTTCGAGGAGGCGCACGACTTTATCGTGCAGGCGTGGACGCGGCCGGGGCCGTGGCGCTACGAGGGCAAGCATTTCCATTACCGGCACGTGAATCCGTGGGCGCTGCCGTATCAGAAGCCGTATCCGCCGATGTGGATTCCGGGCGTGCTGAGTCCGGAAACCGTGCGCTGGTGCGCGCGGCATCGCTACCCCTATATCGGGCTGGGCACGCTGCTGGGGCCGACCTGCGATCTGTGGGACTACTACGCGGACGAAGCGGCGAAGCACGGCTATCAGGCCGGGCCGGAGAATTTCGGCTACCTGATTCCGACGGTGGTGGCGGAGACGGAGGAGAAGGCGTCGGCGATCGCGGACAACTTCGTGTTCGGCGGCGGGCAGAACGCGTTTTCGGCGCCGCAATTCACGGTGCCGCCGGGCTACAACTCGAAGGCGGCGATCCGGATGCTGGCGAAGCAGAGCACCAGCGCGTGGCTCGGCGTGAGCGGCGAAAAGCTGATGCGGCATATGGAGGACGGCGAGGAGGAGCAGATCGATTACGACGACGTGCGGCGCAAGCTGCGCGGAGGCCTGGACAAGGTCAAACGCAACTACCAGGTAATCGCGGGCACGCCGAAATCGGTGACGGAGAAAGTCAAGACGATCCTGCGGGTGCTGCGGCCGGGAATCTTCATCATGTTCAGCATTCAGGGGCCGGTAGCCAACGAGGAGCGGCGGACGAGCATGCGGCTGTTCGCGCAGGAAGTGATGCCGGCGCTGAAGGAGTATGCGAAGGAGATCGATTTGCCGGATCCGTTCCAGCGCACGCCGGGATCGGTGAAGCTGGCGGCGGGAACGTCGCGGATCGCGGTCGCGGATCGCGCGCCGCTGGCCGAACTGGGATTGCGCTGAGCGTCGCGGGCGGGAGGTCGCGCCGATGGATTTTCGATACAGCGAAGACGACGAGGCCTTCCGCCGCGAATTCCGCGCCTGGCTGGAAGCGAACGTGCCGCGCGGCTGGCGGGACGACGCCGAACTGGCCGATCCGGACACGAAAGAGGAATTCGAGCGCCGCCGCGCGTGGCATCGCAAGCTCTACGACGCGGGCTGGATGTGCATCCACTGGCCGAAGGAGTTCGGCGGGCGCGGCGCGACGCTGATGCAGCAGTTCATCTACCATCAGGAGCTCGACCGGATTAAGGCCCCGCCGACGGTGAATTTCCAGGGCCTCGCGCGGGTCGGGCCCACGCTGATGCAGTGGGGCACGCCGGAGCAGAAGCGCCGCTACATTCCGCGGATTCCACCGGCCGAGGAAATCTGGTGCCAGGGGCTGTCGGAGCCGAACCACGGATCGGATCTGGCGGCGGTGCAGACGCGGGCGGTCGATCACGGCGACCATTTCATCGTCAACGGATCGAAGGTGTGGACCTCGAACGCGCATCACGCGGACTATTCGACGCTGCTCTGCCGCACAGATCCATCCGCGCCGAAGCATCGCGGGCTGAGCTACCTGCTGGTCGATTTGAAAAGCCCCGGCGTGACGATCCGGCCGCTGATCCAGATCACGGGCGAGCACGGCTTCAATCAGGTGTTCTACGAAGACGTCGCGGTGCCGAAAGAAAACCTGGTCGGCAAGGTCAACGAAGGCTGGATGGTCGCGATCACGAACATGATGTTCGAACGGACGATCCACGGCGGGCGCACCGACATGATGGTCGAGGTGCGCCAGATCGCGGACGCGGCGCGGCAGGTGACGCGCGACGGCCGGCCCGCGATCGAGGACGACTACGTGCGCGACGCGATCGCGGCGTTCGCGTGCGAAGCGGAAGCGCTCAAGTACGCGAGCCTGCGCCAGCTCACGCGGCAGTTGCGCGGATTGCCGCCGGGGCCGGAAGGCTCGATGATGAAGTTATGCACGAGCGACCTCAACCTGCGCATCCAGAAGTTCGCGATGGAGCTGCTGGGACCATACGCGCAGTTCGAATATCGCGCTTCGGGCGCGATCGATCACGGCAAGTGGTCGCATCGGATGCTGGCGGCGCGGCGCGGGACGATCGCGGCGGGAACCAACGAGATTCAACACAACATTATCGGGGAGCGCGTGCTGGGCCTGCCGAAAGGCTGAGCGGCGGACGCGCGAGGAATCATGGCTGGAAAACTTGACGGGAAAGTCGCGATCGTGACCGCGGGCGGCGCGGGAATCGGGGCCGCGACCGCGCGGCGCTTCGCCGCCGAAGGCGCCGCGGTGGTGGTCGCCGATTTGAGCGGCACGCGCGCCGAACAGGTGCGCGGCGAAATCGCCGCGGGCGGCGGACGCGCCGCTGCGATCAAGATAGACGCATCGGATGCGGCGGCGATCGAGGCGGCGGTGCGGCTTGCGCTCGACAGTTTCGGGCGGCTCGACGTGCTGTTCAACAACGCCGGGATGGCCGAAGTGGCGCTGATTCACGAAACCTCGCTGGAAAGCTGGAGCCGGGTCATAGCGGTCACGCTCACCAGCACGTTCCTTGGATTGAAATACGCGATACCGATCATGCGCGCGCAAAAATCGGGCGTGGTCATCAACACCGCGTCGATCTCGGGCACGCGCGGCGACTACGGGATGGGATCGTACAACGCGGCGAAGGCCGGCGTAATCAATCTGACTCGTTCGGCGGCGCTGGAGAACGCGCGTTTCGGAATCCGCGTGAACTGCGTATGTCCGGGCGGCATCAACACCCGCGTTGCGCAGGTGCTCGGCAAGGATCGCGCGGATGAATTCCGGCGCTCGATGGGCGCGGCGCACCCAATCGGCAGGATGGGCGAGCCGGAGGAAATCGCGGCGACGGTCACGTTCCTCGCCTCGGACGAATCGTCGTTCATCACCGGCGCGAGCATCGTGGCCGACGGCGGAATCACGGCGTGGACGGGAATGCCGCGAATGCCCGGCGCCAAGTGAATAGCCATTAGTATTGCACTGTCGCGGCGCCGGCATAGCGAGCGAAATTAATCGCAGGAATTGATTATATGGACGCAAAATCGGTATTTCACACGCCAATCTGCGATCGCGTCGGCATCGCATATCCCGTCTTTCAGGCGGGGATGGGCTTCGTCGCCAAAGCCGAACTGGCCGCGGCCGTGTCGAACGCGGGCGGGCTTGGATGCATCGGCTCGGGCGCGATGGGATCGCATGAATTGCGCGAACAGATTCGCAAGACGCGCGATCTCACCGACAAGCCCTTCGCGGTCGATATACTTTTCGCCGAAATCAAGGCCGACAAGTCCGACAAAGACGTCGTGCGCTACGCCGACAACGTACAGCGCCTCATCGACATCACGTTTGAAGAGAAAATCCCGGTGATCGTCTCCGGCCTTGGCAATCCGGCCGGAATCATACCGCAGGCGCGCAAGCAGGGCGTGGTCGTGATGTCGCTGTGCGGCAACGTGCGCCAGGCCCGCAAGCTCGAAGCGTCGGGAATCGATGTGATTATCGCGCAAGGGCACGAAGCCGGCGGCCATACCGGGCGCATCGGCACGCTCACGCTGGTTCCGCAAATCGCCGACGCCGTCAAAGTGCCCGTCCTCGCCGCCGGCGGCATCGCCGACGGCCGCGGACTGCTCGCCGCGATTTCGCTGGGCGCGCAAGGCATCTGGATGGGTTCGCGCTTTATCGCCACCGCCGAGGCGACGGCGCACGCCAATTACAAAAACCGGATCGTCGAGATCGACGAGGAAGGCACGACCATCACGCGATGCCATTCCGGCAAGCCGTGCCGCCTGATTCGCAACAAGTTCACCGACTCGTGGGTCGGGCGCGAAAACGAGATCCTGCCCTTCCCGCTGCAGATGGCGAAAGTCGGATTCAAGCTGGCCGAACAGGCGCGCTACGAGGGCAAAATCGACGACGGCGGACTCGCGTGCGGACAGAGCGCCGGCTTGATCAGGTCGATCAAACCGGCCGGCCAAATCGTCAGCGACGTGATGGCGGAGGCCGAAGCGGCGCTCGAACGCCGCATCGTTCACCCTGATTGGAAACCGGCGCGCGTTTCGTCGGCGGCGTAAACGGCGCGCGGGAAAAATCATGGAATACCGGCGGCTTGGAAATTCCGGCCTCAAGATTTCGCTGGCGGGTCTTGGATGCAACAACTTCGGGATGCGGATCGACGCCGAACAGGCGCGCGCCGTGGTGCATCGCGCGCTCGACGAGGGCGTCACCTTTTTCGACACCGCCGACATCTACGGAAACCGCGGCCAATCCGAGGAGATGCTGGGCAAGGCGCTCGGCGTGCGCCGTAGCGACGTCGTCGTAGCGAGCAAATTCGGCATGACGATGGCCGACGGGCCGTACGGCCACGGAGCTTCGCGGCGCCACATAATCGCCTCATGCGAGAGAAGCCTGAAGCGCCTGGACACTGACTATATCGATTTATACCAAGTGCATACTCCGGATCTCGAAACGCCGGAGGAAGAGACGCTCGCGGCGCTCGACGATCTGGTCCGTTCCGGCAAGGTCCGTTATATCGGCTGTAGCAATTACTCCGGATGGCGGCTGGCGGATGCATGCTGGATTTCGCGCACGCGCGGCCAGGCCGCATATATCTCGGCGCAGAATCATTACAATCTGCTCGAACGGACGATCGAGGCCGAGCTGATTCCGGCATGCGTTCATTTCGGCGCCGGCGTCCTGCCCTATTTTCCGCTCGCCAGCGGCTTTCTGACCGGCAAGTACCGGCCCAACGCCGCGCCGCCGCCCGACACGCGCTTCGCCGCGATCAAACGGCTCGCGGCCGGCGTGCTCAAGGACGACAATTTCGCGAAACTCGCCGCGCTGGAAAAATTCGCGGAAGAGCACCATCACTCGATGATCGAGCTGGCGGTGAGCTGGCTTGCCGCGCAACCGATGGTCGCGAGCGTGATTTGCGGCGCGACCCGGCCCGAGCAGGTGACCGAGAACGCCCGCGCCGGCGACTGGAAACTGACCGCGGCGCAACTGGCCGCGATCGACAAAATAACCAGGTAGCGGCTTGCGACGATCGGCGGACGCAAGCGCGCGTCCGCCGATCGTCGCAAGTTCGATCAGGCTTCGAAGCGGAAGCCGCCGTTGCGCCGGACGATATGTCCAGCCGTCGGCCCCGCGAAATGCGTTCCAAACACCGTAACCGGCTGATCGCAATAGCGTTGGACGAACGCCTGGCGCGTCTCCGACGCCATCCGCGGATCGGTGTCGAATTCGCAAATCCAATCGGGATGGGCCACCTGAATCGGATGGTGGATCATGTCGCCGGTTATCACGCCGTTCTCGCCACGCGATGAAATTCGCACGCTGGTATGGCCGGGCGTGTGGCCGGGCGTGGCCTCCAGCCAGACCTCGCCGGTCAAGCGCGAGTTCGGATCGACAAGCTCGGCCTTGCCCGCATCGATCACCGGCCGCACCGAATCATCTATCGGATTGCGAAAATCCGGGCTGCCGTCGTACTTCGACCAGTGCTCCCATTCCTTGTTCACCATCAGGTAACGCGCCTTCGGAAAGGTGGGCGTCCACGCGCCCGCGTCGAGGAACGTGTTCCAGCCGACGTGATCGACGTGCAGATGCGTGCAAATCACCATGTCGATCGATTCGCGGCCCACCCCCGCCTTCTCGATATCCTGCAGGAACGGCAGATGCATCTCGTTCCATTCCTTGAAACCGGGCCGCTTCTTGTCGTTCCCTACGCAGGTGTCAACCAGAATCCGCTTGCCTTCCGACTCGACCAGCAAGGCGTGGATGCTCAGCCGGAAACGTCCGTCTTTGCAGAACGGCTCGAGCCATTCGCCCTCGCCTTTAACGACGTCGGCGGTCGCCTGCTTGAGCACCGCGGTGCCGGGCCATACGGGTTCCTGCTCGCGCAGGCGGGTGATTTTGACGTCGCCGAGTTTCCAATCGCTCATCGCCAATTCCTCCGCGGATCAAGCCGCCGAATTTCTCCGGACGCTATCGCGAAGCGGACCGCTTCGGCAAACGCCACAGCCGCGCATCGAGATTTTCGACCGCTTCACACGCTCGAGTCGCGGCCGTTTCCGATTACCGGCGGACCGCGGCGCGGACTCGTAACTTGGTTCGGGATGTACTAGCCTTGGCGCGAAACCAAACGTTTGCTTCGGCGGATCTGCTTACGCCGAGGCAAAAGGAGCGCATGCCCATGGCAATCAACACCGTGCTCGGCAAATGCAAGTCGAGCGATCTCGGCGCCACGCTGATTCACGAGCATCTGGCGGCCGGTTTCCCCGGATGGGAACTGGATAATCGCAATTTCGACCGCAAAGGCGAACTGGGCAAGGCGGTCGATCGGCTCAAGGAAATTCAGGACCTCGGCATCAACAGCTTTGTCGATCCGTGCCCGATGGAGCTGGGACGCGATCCTGAATTCGCCGCCGAGGCCGCCGAAAAATCCGGCATGCGCATCGTCATCGCGACCGGCCTCTACAACGACGCCTTCGGCATCCCGCAGCACTTCCGAATGCTCGGCGTGGACGACATCGCCGACGTCTACATCCAGGAAATCACCGAGGGGATCGGCAAGAGCGGCGTGAAGGCCGGCATCATCAAGACCGCGACCGGCGGAATCCCCGGCATGTCGGTCGATACCGCCATCACGGCGCAGGAAGAAAAGTGCCTGCGCGCGGCGGCCCGCGCCCACAAGAAGACCGGCGCGCCGATCCTTTGCCATAACAGCGAAACCTCGCCGTTCGGCCGCCAGACGCTCGATATTTTCGAATCCGAAGGCGTCAACTTCCAGCACGTGTTGATCGGCCACGCCTGCGGCGTCGGCGACATGCGCTACTATTTCGACATCCTGAATCGCGGCGCATGGATCGGCTTCGACCGCTTCGGCCTTGAACCCATCGCGCCGGACAAGATGCGGCTGGCGTCGCTGATCGGCCTGCTCGCGGTCGGTTTCGACCGCATCATGCTCTCGCAGGACGCGGTGGGATGCTGGCTGGGCCGGCCCTTCCCGGCGATCCAGAAGATGATGGAAGCGTCGCCCAACTCCCATTACGCGCATATCAGCCGGACCATTCTGCCGCAGATGCGCAAGGCGGGCGTCAGCGACGAAAAGATCCACACGCTGATGGTGGACAATCCGCGCGCCTACTTCGGCGACTGAGTAGCGCGCCGGCGCCGCGGCGTTCGCGATTCAAAGCGGGCGCCGCGGCCGACTGGCTATCCGCATCAATAGCAATTTAATTTACGGAGCTTGCGCGCGATGGAAAACGGCTCATCCCGCCCCGACGGCATCCTCGCCGGCGTGAAGGTTCTCGATTTTACGCAATATCTCGCCGGCCCGACGGTCACGCGCCTGATGGCCGAGATGGGCGCCGACATCGTCAAAATCGAACAGTCGCCGATGGGCGATCCGTCGCGCTTGCTGCCCGCGTTCCGCAACGGCCGCAGCGCCTATTTCGTGCAGCAAAACCGCGGCAAGAAAAGCCTCTGCCTCGATTTCTCCAAGCCACAGTCGATCGAGCTGATTAAAACGATCGCGCGCAAAGCCGACGTCGTGGTCGAGAATTTCGGCCCGGGCGTGATGGAGAAACGCGGGCTTGATTACGAATCGCTGCGGAAAATCAATCCAAGCCTCGTGATGGCCTCGATCTCCGCGTTCGGCCGCACCGGCCCGCTCAAGCATCGCCTCGGCTACGACCTGATCGCGCAGGCCTTCGCCGGCATTATCCATATGACCGGCGAACCGGGACGCCCGCCGGTTTTCGTCGGACTCGGCATCGCCGACGTGACCGCCGGCGTACACGCCTTCTCCGCCATCGGCTATGCGCTTTTCCATCGCGAGCGGACGGGCGCCGGCCAGTACATCGACATCTCGATGGTCGATTCGCTCTACCACATGCACGAGGTGAATCTGCAGGTCTATTCGACCACGGGAGGCGAGTGGACGCCCGAGCGGATGGGTTCGCATCACAAGCTCGTATGCCCCTGCGGCGTCTTCAAAGGCCCGGAGGGCTACATCGTTGTCCTGGCTCTGCAACGGCAGTTCGCCGGCGTGGCCAACGCGATCGGCAGGCCCGAACTCGCGAACGATCCGCGCTTCGCGACCGACGCCGATCGCGGGCGCAATCAGAAAGAATTGATCGAAATCATCGAATCGTGGATGGCGTCGATGCCGTCCGACGAGGCCGTGCTCGCCGAACTCGAAAAGCATCGGGTGCCGTCGGCTCCGGTGATGTCGATTGTCGAGAGCGTCAAGCATCCGTACTTCCAGGCGCGCGGGATGGTGCGCGAGGTGGACGATCCGCTGCTCGGTCAGGTGACGATTCCGGGCTTTCCGCTCAAATTCTCGGAATTTCCGAAGCTGCCCAGCTTGACCGCGCCGACGTTGGGCCAGCATGGTCCCGAGATTTTGCGCGAGATGCTGGCGATGAACGACGCGGAGATCGCGACGCTTCGCGCCGCCGGCATCCTGCACCAGGAAAATAAGTGAACTATCTGTCCTAGTGTGGCGTCCCCTGAATAAGTTTGCACTCTGCGTCCATCTTGCGCTCCGCATGGATGCCCGGAGCAAGTCCGGGCATGACCAACGCTGTGCGTCATTGCCGGGCTCAGACCCGGCAATCCATCCCTTGTCGCCCCACGGTAGGCGACCTGCGTGCCGAACTGATAAGGCATCAGGTGGAAGTTATTTGCGGGACGCCACACCAGGGAAGCTCTGCACAAGCCAGTTTGTCATTCTGAACGGAGCGCAGCGAAGGACCTGCTCAGAATGACAAAAATGCCGATGGCAATTGATGATTTTGAATTTGGCGGGATTCTGGAGCGGCTGCTTTCCGGAAAAAACCTTCTCGCGCTCATGTTGACAACGGGGACTTGCGCAGAAGTTCCCAAAGCGGAAATGCGCGGTCAATGATCTCGCGCCGCCAGCCACGCGAAAATTAAATTCGATTCTTGCCGGAGACTTTTTTCGTCACGGCGGGACTTGATTTGGCCGTTGACGCCACTCTACCTGATTGCGGCCAGACTCGGAGCCGCCGAAGAATCCTCGGATTCTTCGCGGCTCATTAGAATGACAGAAGGTTATTTCGGCGGTGAGATTCGGCGCCGTGATCCGCGCTCAGGTTTTGGCCTTGTAGCTGTAGGATTGGGCGGTCGTGACCTCGCCGACCGCGTTCTGGCCGAGACCGAGCGCTTTGATAGAAATTTCGAAGCGGTCCTGCATCCGGGCGTCGTCCGCGACGAAATCGCGCACGAGACAGCAGTATTCCAGCGAAATGCCGTTGGGGTCTTTGAAGTAGATCGACTTGGCCCAGTTGTGATCGACGATCTCGGTCACTTCGACGCCCTTCGACGCCAACTCCTGGCGCTTGGCTTCGAGGCCCGCCTCGGAACCGGCTTCAAACGCGAAATGATAAAAAGCGGCGGGAACGCCGAGTCCGCGGTTGATGCCCGCGTCGTATTCCATCGGCACGCCCGGCACGCCGCGCGGTTCCATGAAAGCCAGCAGCTGATCGCGGCCGGTATCAAGGAACATGTGGCGGATCGCGCCGCCTTCCTTGATCTTGATTGTGTCAGCGATAACGACTTTGAAGCCGAGGATGCGTTCGTAAAAATCGCGCGTCTTGTCCAAGTCGAGCGTCGAAAGTCCGACGTGAGAAAATCCTTTGTTCGCCATCGACGGATACTCCTCCCCAATCTCGATGCTGCATAGCCCGCGATAGCGCCAGTCGTCAAGACATGATTGACGACCGCAGCCCGCCCGTGTGAGCGGAATTGAAAAAACGTCGCCGGCAAAAAAACGGGCGGGACATCTTGAGATGTCCCGCCCGCACGATTCGGTCTATGAGTGCGCTCGGTTATGCAGCCTGCGAATGCGCCGGCATCGACAGCGGCGCGGGCTCGGGCAGCGGCGCCGTCTTCATCTTCTTGAGCTCGGGCAGCACGTGCTTGGCGAAGCAGCGCATGTTGCGCTCCGCTTCGTCGAACGGCATCCCGGCGTAGCTGAAATTCATCATCACGCCGTTCGCGCCGATCGTGTCGCGGATGAACTGTATCTTCTCCAGCACCTGGTCGGGCGTGCCCCACGGCATCAGCTTGGCGAAATCGACCGCCGCGCCGTCCATGCCGTGCTTGGCGATGTACTTGCCGACGTGGCTATAAAACTCGTAGCTCTTCTGCGTGCCGAACTGCCGCGAGGTCATTTCATAGTGGCGCATCGCGGTGTGGTAATACGCGGTGATCCACTTCATCGCCATCTCTTCGGCGCGGTCCTTGTTTTCGTCGACGAAACAGAATCCGCCCGAGAGCGGCGCGGGCGGCGGGGTCGCGCCGTTAACTTCGCGCCACGCCTTGTGGTAGATCTCGAAGTCCTGCTTGACGACCTCCCACGGTTTCTGCGGAATCACCAGCAATCCGACGCCCAGCTTCGCCATGATCGGCATCGATTCGGGCGAGACCGCCGCGGCATAGCTGCGGCCCTTGAACGAGCGCGCGGGGAAGGGACGGATATCGCGACGCGGCTGCTTGGTGAACTTGCCGCCTTCCATGTATCCGGTTTCGAGCGAATTCAGGATCAATTCCGCGTATTCGACGAACAGATTGCGTCCTTCATTCTGGTCGAGCCGGAAGCCCTCGTACTCGATCCGCGCGAGGCCGCGGCCGAGGCCGAGGATAAAGCGGCCGTCCGCCATGTGGTCGAGCAGCGAAATCTGCTCGGCGACCCGAACCGGGTCATGCCACGGCAGCACCACGACCATCGAACCGAGCTTCACGTGCTTGGTCCGGCCGGCCATATAGGAAAGGAACTGGAGCACGTCCGGACACATCGTGTAGTCGTCGAAATGATGCTCGACCGACCAGACCGAGTCGAAACCGAGCGGTTCGGCCAATTCGGCCAGCCTCAACTCGTTGCGATAAACCTCGGCGTCGGAAAGCTTGTTAAATGGATTTTGAAATGCCGCCCCGTATCCTACGTGCATAAACTTTCTCCTCCGCCGGGCGAATTGGCTCGATTGAAACCTTGATTTCTCGGCTCGAACGGGTATGACCGGCGGTGTCCTCCCATCGGCGTCAATCCCAGTTCAGCGATCTTTATAGCGCAGGGCCGGCGAGCTTTGCCAGCGAAGCTCTGACGCTGGCCACCGGTCAGTCGCGCCGCCGCAGATCGGCCGCCGTCAGCTTTTCTTCCAGAACCGGAATCCGATCATGGCCCCAGAACGGCTCTTTATCGAAGATAAAGATCGGCACGCCGAAGATGTGGTCGGCGGCCGCCTCCTCCTGCGCGCGATCGTAATCGCGAGCGCCCTCGCCGGCCAGATAATCGCGATAGGCGGCGCCGGAAAGACCGAGCGATTCGAGCAGCGCCGCGACCGCATCCGGCTGGTCGGCCTCGAATTCGCGCCGAAAAAACATCTCGAACGCTTTGCGGCTGTAATCGAGCAGCCGTCCCTCGCGATTCGCGAACAGCCCGCCGATCAGCGCGGCGCGAGTATCGTAAACCTTGAGCGGGCCGCGGATGACCAACCCGCGCGGCTGCGCCCATCGGCGCGCATCGAGGTAGGAATAGCGCGCTTTGTGCTCCGAATAGACGCTGCGCTCGCCTTTGCCTTTGATTCGCAACTGGAAGGGAATCCAGCGGACGCGCACGTCGTAACGCTCTTCCAGCGCGAAGGCCGGATCGAACGCCAGATAGGCGAACGGACTCTTGTAGTCCGAATACAGCTTGATTTCCGTCGGTTCCATTTCAGACTCGCATGCTATCGAGGTTTTGAAGACCGGTCTTCGCCTTAGGCCGATTTAGGATGCCTGATGCACCAAATACGCGATCGCGGACATTATCTCCGAGCCTGCCAGCGAAAAACCCTTGCGCGTGCTTGGATCATCCAGCGGCGTCAAAGCTGGCACAAACCTGGCATCGACACCTCGCCAAGACCCAGAGCGGCGTTCGGCCAGACGCATCCACGCCAGACTTGATCGTCGCTCGACAATATCGCAAGTCTAACGGTTCGAGAGAGGATCAGAATTTGGAAACCAAGGCCACCAATAAAAGCTCCGGTGCGAAATCCAGCGTCCGCCCATTGCGGATCGCGCAGATTGCCCCGCTCTACGAGCGCATCCCGCCGAAGCTTTACGGCGGCACCGAGCGCGTCGTCCATTATATCGTCGAAGAACTGGTTCGCCGCGGCCACGACGTCACGCTGTTCGCCGCCGGCGACGCGCAGACCACGGCCCGGCTCAAGCCGGCCTATCCGCAAGCGCTGCGCTTGGCGGGCAAGCAGAACCTGGGCTTTCCACTTCAGCTCCCGATGCTTTCCGACGTGTATGAAAACGCCGACCAGTTCGACGTCATTCATAACCATATCGATTTCTGGACGTTCCCTTTCGCCAACCTGTGCAAAACCACGCCGACGCTCTCGACGATGCACGGCCGGCTCGACATGGACGACTTCAAACCGATTTACGCACGCTATTCGAGCCTGCCGCTGGTCTCGATCAGCGACAATCAGCGCGGACCGCTGCCGTTCATGAACTGGGTGGATACCGTCTATCACGGCCTTCCGCGCGACCTCCTGAGCTACAGCCCCGGTCCCGGCAAATATCTGGCCTTCCTTGGGCGTATCTCGCCGGAAAAACGGCCCGATATCGCCATCGATGTCGCGCTCAAGGCGGGAATCCCGCTTAAGATCGCCGCGAAAGTCGACGCTTATGACCGCGAGTACTTCGAGCAGGTGATTAAGCCGCGCCTCGGACAGCCGGGCGTCGAGTATATCGGCGAAATCAACGAATCGCAGAAGAACGAGTTCCTCGGCAATGCGATCGCCCTGCTCTTCACGATCGATTGGCCCGAGCCGTTCGGCCTTTCGATGATTGAATCGCTCGCCTGCGGCACGCCGGTCGTCGCGCGCCCCTGCGGCTCGGTGCCCGAAGTCCTGCGCGACGGCAAAACCGCGCTGATCGCCAGCGAGTTCGACGATTTGGTCAAGGCGGTCAAAAACATCGACACGATTTCCCGCGCCGCCTGCCGCGCGGAATTCGAGCGGCGCTTCACCGCGGAAGTGATGGCCGCGAATTACGAGCGCGTCTATGAACGCCTGATCGGCGCGCGCTACGCCGGCGCTGGTCAGGGCCGGCGCTTCGAACAAGCACAGGCGCAGTGAAATCACGCACGCCGCGCGGCCGCGTTCCAAAAGAACGCGGCCGCCGCTTGTCCACCGTGCGCGAGTCCAGCACGGTGCTCAGAGTAGGCTCGAATTTTTACGTGCTGGCCTCCTCGCTCGCCTCCCGACGAGCCACTCGCGTTCTGGCGGACGGCCGCAGCTTCGCGATTTTCGACTCGAGCGGCGATATCGTTCAATCCCAGCTTGAGGCGCTCGGTTTTTTTCATCGCGATACGCGCTACCTCAGCCGCTTCGAGCTGCAAGCCGCCGGTCAGGCGCCCTATTTTCTCAACTCGTTCCTCAGCGACGACAAAGCTCAATTCCGCGCCAACCTGACCAATCCCGATCTCAGCAACCGCGCCGGCGTCATCGAATTGCCGCGCAACTCGGTCCAGATCGAACGCAGTTGGGCGCTCGATCATTCCGCCCTCGTCCATCGTTTGGTGATCCGCAATTACACACGCGAGCCGGTGACGCTCGCTTTCGATTTTCTCTTCGGCGTCGATTTCGCGGATCTGTTCGAGGTCCGCGGCGTCGCCCGCAAACGGCACGGCCGGATGCGGCGGCCGGAAATCTCGGCGCGTGCGATCACTTTCGCCTACCGCGGCCTCGACGGCGCCGACCGCCAAACCGAAATTCGCTTCAGCCAGACGCCCCGCAAGCTGGATGCGCGCCGGGCCCATTTTCCGCTGCGCCTTGCGGCCGAAAGCGAATCCGAAATCGAAGCGCGAATCGCGGGCCATTCGACCGCCGAAGCGTTTCCGTCCGAGCGCAACCATCCGGCGAATAACGGCGCCCGCTCCCGCGCCATCGCGGCCCCTCCCCGCCGGCCGGCTACGGGCCGCGGCAAGGCGGCCGGCTTTCACGGCACGCTCGACGCCCGCCGCGCCGAAATCGCGGCCCTGCAATCCGGATGGACCCGCTTCTCCGCCGGCAATGAACTTATCGACGATCTCCTGCGGCGTTCGCAGGCCGACCTGACCTCGATCGTCTCGCACGGCGCCGCCGGCACCTTCATCATGGCCGGCATCCCGTGGTTCGCGACGCTCTTCGGCCGCGACAGCATCGTCACCGCCCTCTCCGTGCTGCCGTTCAATCCGGGCCTCGCCGCCGGCACGCTGCGCACGCTGGCGCGTTTCCAGGGCGCCGAAATCGACCGCGCTCGCGACGAGCAGCCCGGCAAAATCGTGCATGAGATGCGCGCGGGCGAGATGGCCCACACCGGCGAAATTCCCTTCGGCCGCTACTACGGCAGCGTCGATTCCACCCCGCTCTTTCTCTGGCTCTACGGCCGCTACGTCGCTATGACCGGCGATCTCGCGCTCGCCGACGAGCTTTGGCCCAACGTCGAGCGCGCCCTCGAATGGATTACCAGTTATGGCGATCCCGACGGCGACGGCTACGTCGAATACACGCGCACCACGCCGGAGGGCCTCGTCAATCAGGGCTGGAAGGATTCGTTCGATTCGATTTTCCACGCCGACGGCGCGCTGGCGCGCGCGCCGATCGCGCTCGCCGAAGTGCAGAGCTACGTTTACGCCGCCTATCGCTCCGTCGCCCAGGTCGCGTCGCGCCTCAATCATAACAGCGTCGCCAGCCGCCTCGCCGCCGAGGCCAACGCGCTCAAGGCCAATTTCAATCGCGACTTCTGGCTCGAGCGCGAACGCACCGTCGCCCTCGCGCTCGACGCCGACAAAAAGCCGTGCCGCGTGATGACCTCGAACGCGGCGCACTGCCTCGCTTGCGGTTTGCTCGATAGCGATCAAGCCGCCGCGCTCGCCGAACGCCTGCTCGCCGACGATATGTTCACCGGATGGGGCATCCGCACGCTCAGCACCGGCGCGGTCCGCTACAATCCGATGAGCTATCACAACGGCAGCGTCTGGCCGCACGACAACGCCATCGCAGCCCTTGGCCTCGCGCATATTCCCGGCCGCGCCGGAGTGCTGAAAGTCTTCGACGGAATGTTCGACGCGGCGGTCCATCTCAACGCCGGCAGCCTGCCCGAACTTTTCTGCGGCTTTCCGCGCGAACCGCGCCTCGGCCCCGTACCCTATCCCGTCGCCTGCCATCCGCAGGCGTGGGCGGCCGCCAGCGTCCTGATGATCCTGCAGGCGATGCTCGGTCTCGATGTGAACGGCTTCGAGCGGCGGCTCGAAATCGAATCCCCCGTTATTCCCACCCCGATGGAATGGCTGTTGCTCGACGGTCTCGCGGTCGGCAACGGCAAAGCGTCCGTGCTGGTGCGCAGCACGACCACCGGCGCCAGCGCCGAAGTCACCGAGAAATCGGGCGCGATCACCGTCGAAGTAAAAGCCTAGTCGCGCCACGCGCCGCCGATCGCATACCGGACCGACCGCTGATTTCAGCGGAATATACAGATCCTGCGCCGCCGCCGTCTCCGACACGGTCGGCCTCTGCGCTTACAAATTCGCGGTTGCGCTCAAAGACGGTTTTTTCGAGAATATTATCGGGTTTGAGAATTCTATCGGCAAATACGATTGAGGGAAAAATGCCGGAGAAAGTCTGTTGCACATACTGCTCGATCCAAACCGACTCGACGCCCACACCCATCCCGGCGATTCGACGATGGTCGACCGAGCGGGTTAAGAACGCGCAACGCTTCGCCGTGGATAGCGGAATTCCTCTGTTACTTCTAACCGCGCAGGAGGGTCTGATCGAAAAGGATAAATTGCACTCGGGTGGAGGACAAATTCTCGACGGTCAAAAATTACGAACCAAAGCCCGCAAAGTGCAGGAACAACTCCAAGCGAAGAACATTAGTGAGCTGATTTTTCTAGTCACGCCGTCCAGCGAACTCGCGATTAACTATCTGCGGTTGATCACGTTGGCATGCGACTACGCCAATGTGAGATTGAGCGTACTCGATCATCGCGGGCGTGAGTTCCCTCAATGGTCAAATGTCTTCGAACGCGCCGAGCAAGCTAAACGGCAAGCTTCAAAAGGCTCGGCCTCAGTAGAAGAAGCATTGGGGATTATGTTAAGCTTGACACTCATGCTGGCCGTCGGCATAGTGTCAGCTTACGCGATGGGTTGGATATTCAGTCAGGACGCCCTATTCGACATGCTCGTAATCAGGATCGTCGATAATTTCGA
>JAJXZF010000015.1 GCA_021780225.1 Deltaproteobacteria bacterium
CCCGGCCGAATCGACCGGCGCGGATTCGAGAAGCGGCGCGTAGCAGGCTCGATTGGCGGGAGCGGCGGCCATGAAATCGGACTTGCGCGCGACGACGAAACGCGGCGCATCGGGGCCGCAGCGCAGGCGATAGATTGGATCGAGCGGCGCGGGCGAATAAAAGTTCAGATCGCAGTCGCTCAGTCCGAGATGGACGGCCGCGACGCCGGGCGGCAGCGTCTGCACGACCGCGCGGGCGAAATCTCTGAGCGTTTCTTCTTCCGCCTGCGCCGGCGCGATCAAGCCGAACCAGAAAAACGAAGCCGCCGCGGCAAAGAGCAGCATGCCGAGCGCCTGGCGCTGAAGATCGGCGCGCGCGAAACCGCTCGCGACGAGAAGCGCGCTCCCGAGGAACGCGATTGCGGCCGCGGCGAGCGCCGGCGCGCGATGCGCGGCGAACGCGCCGACGATTTCAAGCGCGCGGCGATCGCTCGGATGCAGATGGAGCGCCGGCACGGTTCCGCGCCACATGGCGAAGCCGATCGCGGCCGCCGCCGCGAAAGCGGCAAGCGCGATCAACGCGTTCGCAAGGGTGAAGAGGCGCACGGTCCATCGTTCCCGCGTCCCATCTCCGCCGGCGCGCGCGATTGTCGCGTCGATCGCGTAGCCGGCGGCGATCGCAAGCGGCGCAAAGGCCGGGAGAATATAGATCAAACATTTTCCCTGTGATGACGAAAAAAACAGAAATATTCCGGCGAACCAGCAGAGCGAATAGAAGATCGGCTCGGGCAGCGCGCGGGATCGCGCCGGCGCAAGCGCAAGCGCGGCGGCCGGCAGATAGAGCGCCCACGGCATGAAGCCGGCCAGCACATGCGGCGCGAAGTACCAGAACGGATGCGCGCAGTAGCCGGCGCCGCCCGCGCCGGTGGGGATGAATCGGCTCCATAGATTCATCTCGAGCTGCCAATCGAGGAATTTCCGGCCGCCTTCAACATAACCCGCGACGTACCACGCGAGTCCGATCGCCAGACCGGCGGCGAACGTCAAAATCAGGCGGAGGCTGAAAATGTCGCGCCAGCGCCAGCGCATGAGCAGGTAAAGACCCGCGGCGGCGCCCGGCAAGACGATTCCAAGCACGCCCTTCGCGAGAATTCCAAGGCCGATTGCGAGCGCGGCGATCGCGAAGTAGCGCGTGCGCGCTTCGGCATCGGCATGGGGATCGCGGCCGTTGGCCGGCGCCAGCGCGCGTTCGAGCGCCAGCGCCGCGACGGTGGCGAACAGCGCAAGGAGCGCATCCATCCGCGGTTGACGGGCGGCGTCGATAAAGAAATGGCCGGTCAGCAGAGCGGCCGTGGACCAGAAGGCCGCACGCAGTCCGATCGCGCCGCATCCCCAGGCGTAAATCGCCGCGCAGGTGAGCGCGGCGCCGAGCAGCGCCGGCGCGCGCAACGCCAGCTCCGTCCATCCGAGCGCCTTTACGCAGAGCGCGGCGAGCCACCAATACAGCGGCGGCACATGCACGTAGGGACCGGGAATGAAGCGCGGCAGGATGATATTGCCGGCCAGAACGTCGCGGACCGCGCCGGACTCGCATACGCCAAGCTCGCGCGTAAACGGCGCCGTGGGACCGAGAATTGCCAGGAATGCGGACGCCACGACGAAAGCCGCGGCGAAGCGCGCAACTGAATTGCGCATTTCAGGCGCCGTCCGCCGCGAAGCGATCGGCGGGCGCGATCGTGCGGGCCATCGCGATCAAAGAGACGCCAAAGGGAATCCGCGCGGCGCCGACGATGAATCGTTCGCTGGCGAAAATCCCGCGCAGGATGCGATTGAGCGCCGGCGGCGGCATCGTCAAATCGTGGCGGGCGGCGGAAACGTCGGGCCGTCGCAGCCGCTGGATTAGTCGCGCGCCCGCGATCGCAGGGAACAGCAGAAAATTGTAGTGGCTCAAATAGATAATCTCGAAACCGCCCGCGCGCAGCATCGCGCCGAATTCCGCCGCGCGAAAACGGCGGCGATGATGATGCGTGACGTCGTGTTCGCTCCACATCCACGGGCCGGCCGGCACGGTCGCAAGCAACGCGCCGCCCGGCTTGAGACGGCGCTGAAGCGCGCGCAACGCGCCCGCGGGATCGTCAAGATGTTCCAGCACGTCGGTCATGACGACGAGGTCAAATTCCAGATTGCCGAACGGCACCCGCGCGGGCAGCGATCCTTCGGCCAGTTCCGCCAGTCCGCGCGCGGCCGCGAAGCCGATCGCGGCCGGATCGCTGTCCATCGCATAGAGCCGGCCGCGCCGCGCGAGCATCGGAAAATTTCCGCCCGTGCCGCATCCCGGCTCCAGAATCGCGGCGCCGGGCGGGAGCGAGAGGCGTTCGATCAGGCGATCGACGATCGCGCGCCGGCCGCTGAACCACCAATGCGCGTCTTCGACCGCGGCCATCCGCGGATAGAGACTTGCGTCCATCGCGGCTAACGGACCGGCTGCTCAAAGCCCCAGGCGTCGCGCACGAGGTAGAGCGGCCGGCCTTTGACTTCGTTGTACATCCGCGCGAGATACTCGCCGATGATGCCGAGCGAAATGAGCTGCACGCCGCCGAAAAAGAGCACCGCGACCATGATCGAGGCGTAGCCGGGCACGTCGATGCCGCGGATGATCTTCAGGCCCGCGAGGAACAGCGCGTAAAGAAACGCGAACACCGATATCACGAGACCCAGATAGCTCCAGATTTTCAGCGGCAGCGAACTGAATGAAGTAATCGCGTCGAGCGCGAAATTCCACAGCCGCCAGTAACTCCACTTGGTGTCGCCGGCGCGCCGGGCTTCGCGATTGTACGAAATCGCCGCATGCCGAAAGCCAACCCACGCGAAGAGTCCCTTCATGAAGCGGGTGCGCTCCGGCAGGCGCGCCAGCACGTCCACCACGCGGCGATCGAGCAGGCGGAAATCGCCGGTATCGCGCGGCGCCGGAATATCGGTGATGCGGTCGAAAATCCGGTAGAAGAAACGCGCGGTCACGCGTTTCAGCCAACTGTCGCCGTCGCGCCGGTTGCGCACGGCGTAAACCATGTCGAAGCCCTCGCGCCACTTGGCGACCATCTGCTCGATCAACTCGGGCGGGTCCTGCAGGTCGGCGTCGATCGGCACGACCGCGCCGCCGCAGGCGTAATCGAGGCCGGCGCTGAGCGCCACGTCCTTGCCGAAATTGCGCGACAGATTGACGATTTTTATCGCCGGGTTCCGCCGATGGAATTCGAGCAGGCGATCGAGGCTGGCGTCGGTGCTGCCGTCGTTGACGCAGACGATTTCCCAGGTGAGGCCGAGCTTGTCCAGCACCGCGATCGTGCGCGAAAAAAATTCGTCAAGGCCCGCGGCTTCGTTATGGACCGGCACGACCAGCGAAAGATCGACGCGCATGGCCTCAGGCGGAGCCGGAATACGTGGCGAGCCGGATATTGGAGCGGCGGACGTCATCGCGATGCTATAAATCGGAGCACAACCGGCGCGTCATTTCGAGCGGTTGATGGCGAACAGTTCAAAGTAGCCCTTGCCGTAACGGCCGTAACGCTGGACGGGCGCGAGGCAGGGTGTGGCGGCCGGCGCGCGGTAACGGCGCACATCGCGGTCGCCCAGCAGCACATAACCGGCGTCGGGATACGCTTCCAGCCAGCGGCAAAGGCCGATTTGCGGCGGATCGTCGAGCAGGATGAAACGCGCACGGGCGTAATACGCCACCCGGCCGTCGCGCGCGACAACCGCCGCCGGCCGACCGGCGGCGCGGCGCGCGATCTCCTTGCCCGCGTAGCGAAATCCCCGCTGGTCGTAACCGATCGGCCACAGCGTCTGGGGCAGCATCGTGAGCGCGACAGCGGCGGCGAGCGCGCCCTGCGGCAGCGTTAATTTCGCGGCGCGTTCCAACAGTTCCGCGAGCGCGCCCGAGGCGCCGTCCAAGCCTGCGATCATCCATCCAAATACATACGGAATCAGATGGAGCATGAAGCGCGCGCCTGTGTACGAAATCGCAAAACCGCCCGCATAGGCCAAAGTCAGCAGCATTAGCATCGCTTCGGCGAAATTCGTCGCGATCGCGCGCCCCCGGCTCCAAAGCCCGATCGGCAGCAGAATCGCGGGCGCCGGACCCATCGCGCGGATAAAGCCGATCAGCGTGCCAAGCGAATCCTCTCCGACTTTACGCAGATAGCGCGCGGGATCGGCGAAAACGGGCGCCAGCGCCGAAACGTGTTCGGAATAGCCCAAGGCTTGCCAATGCCGGGCGTTCGGCGCCACTTCGCCCATCCCGTACATCATCGCGGCGGTGAATTCGCGGCTGAGGAGCCAATGGCCGGAACTTGTCCGCACATAGATCAGATAGGGCGAGGCGATCAGGAGAAAAGAGCAGCAAAAGGTTAATGCCGCGGCGATCGCCCATCCAAACGGCCATCGGCGCCAAAGCGGGGCGCCGAGAACCGTGAAAATGGCGGCGAAGGGCATGAACGCGATCGCTTCGGTACGGAACAGATATGCCAACCCGCCGGTCGCTCCCGCGGCGGAGACCAGCGCCAGGCGGCGACGGTCAAGCGCCGCGATCAGCGACCATACCGCCGCCGTCATCAGCATGATATAGCCCGCCTCGGTTCGCACCGACGCGGAATAGGCCGCCAGATCCGGATGAATCGCGGCGAGCGTGGCGGCGCCGATCGCCAGATCGCGACGGCCAAGCGCCGCCCGCGTCATGCCAAAGATGGTCACGACGGCCGCCGTGCCCATCACCGCCGAGACCAGATTTCCCGCCAGCTCCCAATCCGGAACCGCCAAATGGGCGGCGGCGATCAGTAACGGATAGAGCGGCGAAAAGACGTGGTCCAACGCCTGGTGCGGCAGTCCGGCGGCAAAATCGCGCGCCATCGCGAGATATGCGACGCCATCGCCCGAGATGCAGTAACTGGTAAGGCTCAGGTAGAGGCGAACCGCCAGCGCGACGCCGCAAATCCACGCGAGGATAGAGGCGTCGGAGCGTTGCTTAACGCTCTGCGGAAGCCAGTCCGCATCAGCCCGCACTCCGCCCGCCGATCGCATCGAGCCGTAATCTTATTCGGCGGCGAAGGCGGCTTAAACCCGCGCGCAAAACTTCCGCCGCCGTCGGGAGCAGTCGGGCGCTGGCGGCTATTTCGAGGAGGCTCGCCCGCCCGCTCAGGCTCTCAGGACCTTTGCGGCCTGAAGGCCCTTGGGGCCTTGAGCCACGTCGAATTGGACGTGCTCGCCCTGCTCCAACGATCGGAAACCGTTGCCGTCGATCGCGCTGTAATGGACGAAGACCTCCTGGCCGTCGTCCATCGTGATGAAACCGTAGCCCTTTTTAGGGCTGAACCATTTAACTGTCCCGGCTGCCATGTCCCCCGAAAACCTCCGCAAGGAGTACCGCTAATAATCCCCAAGCAGCGCGACCAATGGCCCCCCGGCCCGCGCGTGCTCGATGACGGCGTATTATCACAACGCCGCGAGCTTACCAAGCGGGCAAATTTGTGTTGAAGCGCGTCAACCTTCGCCAATGGCCGGGGACTTTCGCTACCATCCGCGAAAGCGTGTCGGCCGCGCATGCATGTGAAAATGGTCCGGTATCTGCCTCATCACCTGGTCGATAATGAATTCGCCGTCGCCGTATTTGGCGCGCGCCACCAGCGAGAGCGCTTCGACCATGAATTTGCGTTCGCCGTCCGCCAGCTCCACGCGATGCTCGCGCAGGACGGCCATCGGCGTGTCGCATGAGTCGCAATCGAGAATTGCGAAATGGAACGGCTGGGTGAAGCTCGCATACCACGGGGTGTATTCCTTCAACTCGCACAAATCGCACTTGGCCATGATGCCCTCACGCATAGCCGCCGCGGCATGCGCTGTTCAAGGGCTTGGGAGAAATCGCGGAATGATGGAAGATTGAGGCGGCGAAGCGGCGCAAAAAATTCATGTTAGCGAAGGGGACGGCAAATGGACTTGAAGGCGGCGGCCCGTGAGCGGTTCAAGCGGTCGGAACGGCATTTGATCGATCTTAGCCATCGGATCCATGCGCATCCGGAACTTGGTTTCGAAGAGGAACGCGCGGCCGCGTGGCTGTGCGAAACGATGGCCGACGCGGGTTTCAGCGTGGAACGCGGAATCTGCGGAATGCCGACGGCGTTCGCCGCGCGCGCCGGCTCGGGTCCGCTGCATCTCGCGATCTGCGCCGAATACGATTGCCTGCCGGGAATCGGACACGCTTGCGGCCACAACATAATCGCGACGATGGGCGCCGGAGCGGCGATCGCCGCCGCCAAAGTCGCCGACGACGCCGGCCTGACGATTACCCTGCTCGGCACTCCGGCCGAGGAGGTATGCAACGGCGGCGGGAAAATCCTGATGATCGAGCGCGGCGGATTTCAGGACGTGCACGCGGCGATGATGGTTCATCCGGCGCCGATCGACATGTCCACGCCGCAGATGATCGCGGCCGCGATGTTCGAGGTGCATTACACGGGCAAGGAGGCGCACGCTTCCGCTTTTCCCGAACTCGGCATCAACGCCGCCGACGCGATTACGGTCGCGCAAACCGCGATCGGCCTGCTGCGCCAGCATATTCACGACACCGACCGCATCCACGGCATCGTGATCGACGGCGGCGCCGCGCCCAACATCATTCCGGCGCATACCGCCGTCAGATATTTCGCTCGCGCCAAATCGCTCGACCGGCTCGGCGATTTGCTGCCGCGGCTCCATCGATGCTTCGAGGCGGGCGCAATCGCCACCGGATGCAAATACGAAATCATGAGCGGCGACAAGCCGTATGCGGAAATGCGCCACGATTACGAAATCGCCGCGATTTATCGGCGCAACGCCGAGGCGCTGGGGCGCTTCTTCGCGGACCCGGAGCCCGCGGTCGTCGCAAAGGGCGGCGGCGGGTTCCGCGCGATGGGCGGCGGCGGGTTCCGCGCGATGGGCGCCGGCTCGACCGACATGGGCAACGTTTCATTGCAGTTGCCGTCGATTCATCCGTTGATCGGGATCAATTCGGCGCCCGCGGTCAATCATCAGCCGGAATTCACGGCCGCATGCGCGACGCCCGATGCGGACCGCGCGGTGGTGGACGGCGCGCTCGCGATGGCGTGGTCGGCGATCGACATCGCCGGCGACGCCGCGTTGAGCAAGCGTCTGATCGGCAACGGATGAGGCGGGATTAGCCGCGCGAACGGCGCGCCGGCGGAATAATCCGTCCGTCAGCGGCGCGGGTCGTCCCGCGCCGCCGGGGAGGTTCTAGTGCGCAGCCGTCGCGGCGGCCGGGGATTTCCCCTTCTCCGCGGTCTTCACCGATTTGCTTCCGGATTTGGCCGCTTCGCGCTTCTTGCAGCGATAGACGCTCGAAGTCGAGATGCTGAGGTCCTTGGCGACTTCTTTAACTTTCTTGCCGCCGTTCAGTTCGGACACCACCTTGCCGCAATCGACGCGCTTGCCCGCGGTCGCCCATGCGCTGCCGGGCGCGATGGCCACGGCGGTCATGGCTAACAATGCGAATCCCCCGGCAACGAGTCCAAGTTTTCTGGTCACTGGAGTCCTCCTCGATGGAATTAAACTTGTTCAAAACCGAGTATTTCAAAAATCGGCGCGACCTTGAAGGGAAAAAGCTCCAGTGCGGTAATCAACTCAAGGTTCCACCATCACTCGCACTTGACGGTTGGGCTCCTGAAGCGCCGCGAAGACGCGCGGCAGGTCGTCGAGAGCGACGACGTGAGTCACCAGCGGCGCCGTGGAAATTCGCTCCGACGCCAGCAATTCGATCGTCTCCTCGACTTCGCCCGGCTCCAATCCGAAGCTGAAGTGGATATCCAGTTCCTTGCCCATCGCGAGACCCGGCGGAAACCCGTCGTCCTCCAACGAGGCGCTGGCGGCGATCACCCGGCCGCGCGGCCGGACGGCGGTGACAGCTTCGGCGAGCGAGCCCGGTTCGCCGGCGCAATCGAAAACCACGTCGGGCGGCGCGCCGGTCAATTTCGCCATCGCCGCGCCCGCACGATGCATGCGTGGATCGACGGCGGCGTCGGCGCCGAGGCGCATCGCCGATTCGCGGCGATCGAGCGCGCGATCGGAAAAAACAATGGGCCGGGCGCCCGCCGCGCGCGCACACAACATCGTCATCAGTCCGGTCGCGCCCGCGCCGATAATCACGCAGCTTTCTCCGGCGCGAATTTTCGCGCGCCGCACGGCGTGCAGGCCGATTACCAGCGGCTCGACCGTCGCGCCGGTCTGGAAGCTCAATCCCGGCGGCATTTTGAAGACGCTGGCCGGCCGCGTCGCGATTAATTCCGCATAGCCGCCCGGAGCCTCGCCGAAGCCGACCAGGCGCGATTGCTCGCAGCGCACGCCTGCGCCGGCGCGGCAATTCGCGCAGTCTCCGCACGCCAGGTAGGACATCACGACGACTGGATCGCCGATTTTGCAGCCGCTGACGCCTGGTCCGATTTGCGCGATTTCGCCCGCCAGCTCATGGCCCATGATCGCGCCGGCGGGCAGCGGATCGCTGATCGATTTGGCCGCGTGCAAATCCGACGAGCAAATTCCGCAGGCGCGCACCCGCACCACCAGTTCGCCGGGACCCGCGACCGGGTCCGGCACGTCCACGACTTCCAACGGCGCTCCCGGCGCCTTGAACACACAGGCTCGCATAATCGACCGGACAGAATAGCGTAAATGGCGGCGGCGCCGTAAGCGCACGACCGCGGCGGCCGGAGGATCGACAGGACCCTCCGGCCATGCGGAAGAAGAAGCTATTTCTTCAGATGGGGGAATTTGGGCGGGCGCTTTTCCTTGAGCGCGCTCACGCCCTCGGCCAGATCGGCGCTGAAGAAACCCAGCATCTCCATCGCCAGCGAGGCGTCGAAATGCGGGCCGAAACTTTTGATCCAGTTGTTGAGCGCCCGTTTCGTGAAGCGCGCCGCCTGCTGCGGGCCGCGCGCGATTTTTCGCGCGACCTCGAACGCCTTGTCCATCAACTGGTCGTGCGGCACGCAGAGACTGACCAGCCCGATTCGTTCCGCCTCCTTGCCGTCGATAAAGTCGGCGGTGATCAGGTAATACTTCGCCTTCGCCATCCCGCACAAAAGCGGCCACAGGATCACCGCATGATCGCCGGCGGCGACGCCGAGGCGCAGATGGCCGTCGGTGATGCGCATGTTCTCGGAGGCGATCGTGATATCGGCCATGAAGGCGACGGCCAGACCGGCGCCGACCGCGACGCCGTTGATCGCGGAGATGACGACCTTCTCGCAGTTGACGAGGTTGTAAACGATATCGCCCGCCTCGCGCATCGCCTGCGAAATGTTGGTGTGATTGCCCTTCATCCCGTCGATCATGTCGAGATCGCCGCCGGCCGAAAAAGCGCGGCCCTTGCCGGTGACGATCACGACGTTGGTTTCCGGATCGTCGTCGACATCCTTCCAGACCCGGCTCAATTCCCAGTGCAGGCGGGCGTTGGTGGCGTTGAGCACGTCGGGCCGGTTGATGGTGATCAGCAGGACCCCGTCGTCGTGCCGGGTAAACTCGAGAAACTGATATTCGTCGTACTTCATGAGCGTCTCTCCGTCAGCGTAAAAGAATCAGATTCGCCGCAAGGGCCGGCGCCACGCTTCCTGCCGGGAAACGCAGGCGCGAGAGCCGGCCGATCCGACCTGTTCAATAGCGCGGATGCGCCCATGAAGTGAAACGCCTGTGTCGAACCGCCGGCGTCGATTTTGAGGCCGGCCTCCGATTAGCCGGCGTAGATGTCCATGATTTTGTTGAGCATCGCGATCGCGTCGGGCTTTTTGCGCTGGAAGGAATTGCGGCCGATGATCGAGCCGAAACCGCCGCCCGCCTTGATCGCCTTGACCTCTTCGTAAAGGGTTTCGTCGCCCTCGCGCGGGCCGCCCGAAAAAATCACGATCCGCCTCCCGTCGAAGCAGCTCTGCACAACGTGGCGCACGCGTTCGGAAAGCGGCTCGAGCGGAATTTTCTGGGCCTCGTAAACTTTTTTCGCCTCGGCCTGCTCGAGATGCGCGCTCGGCAGCTTGACCTTGATGATATTCGCGCCGAGCTGCGCCGCGATTTGCGCGGCGTAGGCGACGACATCGAGCGCGGTTTCGCCCTCCTTGCTCAGTCCAGAGCCGCGCGGATAGGACCATACGACCACGGCGAGGCCGACCGATTTCGCCTCTTCGGCGATTTCGCGCAACTGCTCATACATCTCGCGGCGCATCGCCGAACCCGGATAGATCGTGAAGCCGACCGCGGCGCATCCGAGCCGCAGCGCGTCGCCGACGCTGCCGGTCACAGCCGAAATCGGATCGTGTTCGTCGAGCAGCAGGTCGTGGTTGTTGAGCTTCAAGATGAGCGGCAGTTCGCCCGCGAATTCCGCCGCGCCCGCTTCGAGGAAACCAAGCGGAGCGGCGTAGCCGTTGCATCCCGCGTCGATCGCGAGTTGAAAATGATAGAGCGGATTGTAGGCCGGCGGATTCACCGCGAAGCTGCGCGCGGGGCCGTGCTCGAAGCCCTGGTCCACCGGCAGGATTACCAGCTTGCCCGTGCCGGCGAGCCGGCCGTGATTCAAGAATCGCGCAAGATTCGATCTCACGCCCGGATTTTCGGAGTCATAGCAGGAAAGAATCTCTTTGACACGCTGCGTCATCATCGGAGCGTCCTCTCTTTCATCGTTTTAGAATCGGCGGGCCGCGCCGGCGATGCAACCGTCGGGCTTAATGCGCCGCGGCCGCCGCCGCCCACGCCGCGCCGATCAGCGACGCCGCTTCGTTAAGCGATACGCGCACGGGGATGCGCGCGAGCGTTTCCCGCAGCCGACCCTTGTTCAGAAACGCCTCCAGAAACGTTGGCTCGCGCAGGAACGGCAGAATTTTCGGCGCGATTCCGCCGCCGATCATCACGCCGCCGAGCGCGAGATATTTGAGCGCCAGATTCGCCGCCTCGGCCGCGTAAATCGCGGCGAAGAGCCTGAGCGCGGCGACCGCGCGCGCGTCGCTTCCCGAAAGCGCCGCCTCGCTAATCGCCGCCGACGGATCGCCCGCGCGCATCCGCGCGGCCAGCCACGCCGGCTCCGGTGCGGCTGTCGCGGTCAGCAGATAACGATAGATATTGTGCAGGCCGGGGCCTGAAAGCACGCGCTCGAAACTCACGTGGCCGAACTCGCGCGCGAGAAAATCGAGCAGGCCGCGCTGCTCGGGCGAGCGCGGCGCGAAATCGCAATGGCCGCCCTCGCTCGCCACCGCGAGATATCCGCCCGGCGCGGCGATAAGCGCGGCTTCGCCAAGGCCGGTGCCGGCGGCGATTACGGCGATATTCGCAGGCTCATGGCGCGGCTCGCCCGGATGGAGCGTCGCCATCTCGGCGGCTTGCAGATGCGGCATCCCGTAGGCGGTAGTTTCCAAATCGTTGAGCAGCCGCACCGGCACGCCGCCGAGCGCGCGCGAAAGCGCGGAGCGTTCGATTTCCCAGGGCACGTTGGTGGCGTGGCTGCGGCCGTCGATCACCGGCCCCGGCACGCCGAAACAGGCGGCGGCGATCTGGTCGCCGGGCGCGAGGAACGCCGCACATGCCGCTTCGAGGCTGGCGAACTCGGCGGTCGGATAAACCTGGTCGCGCCGCGCTTGCGGCGAATCACGATCGACGAGGTAAAGCCCGAGATGGGTTTTGGTGCCGCCGATATCTCCAGCCAGAACAATCGCCATCTTCGTCCGCGCCCGCTTGATCGATAACTTCCGCGACGCGACGCGCGCCGCCGCTTTGCCCGATTACGGATTGCGCCAGGCGCGGCCGTCGCGCGCGAGCATCAGGGCCGATTCCGTCGGTCCCCACGAACCCGCGGCGTAGGGTATCGGCTCCTCGGCCGAGCGCTCCCAGTCGTCGAGAATCGGCTGCACGAAGCGCCACGCCGCCTCGACCGCGTCGCGCCGCATGAAGAGCGTCTGATCGCCGACGATAACGTCGCTCAGGAGCGTTTCATAAGCCTCCGGCGAGGCGGT
The DNA here is from genome assembly GCA_021780225.1 of Deltaproteobacteria bacterium. Lineage (GTDB taxonomy): Bacteria > Desulfobacterota > Binatia > Binatales > Binataceae > JADMIL01. Next base: position 12,012 of record JAJXZF010000015.1, read on the forward strand.
CTTGTAATGAAAATCGACGTCGACCGGCGTCAGCCTGAGCGTTTGCCCCGGCACCTTCGAGATGATCTTCAACGCCAGGCCCTCGTCCGGTTGAATGCGGATCGCAAGGACGTTGGGCGCGAGCTGCGGCGCCGGCCGCATGTTGTAGAGGATGCGCGGCACGGATTTGAAAAAGATGTCGATTTCGCTGGCGCGCTTGGGCAAGCGCTTGCCGGTGCGCAGATAAAACGGCACGCCCGCCCAGCGCCAGTTCTCCACGTAGCACTTGAGCGCGACGAAAGTTTCGATTTTCGACTCCGGCTCGATATGCGGCTCTTCGAGATAGCCGGGAACCTTTTCGCCGCCGGAAAGCCCTTCGACGTACTGTCCGCGCACCGTCCAGCGCTCGACGTCGCCCGCCTCGAAGGTTCTGAGCGAGCGGATCACGTCGAGCTTGGAATCGCGCACCGCGTCGGCGTGGGTCGAGCGCGGCGGCTCCGACGCGATCATGCAGAGCACCTGCAAAATATGGCTCTGGACCATGTCGCGCAGCGCGCCGGCGTGATCGTAATAGGCGGCGCGGCTGCCGACGCCCTCCTGCTCGGCCACGGTTATCTGCACATGGTCGATAAACCGCGCCGACCAGATCGGCTCGAAAATCGCGTTGGCGAACCGCAGCACCATCAGGTTTTCGACCGTCTCCTTGCCGAGATAATGGTCGATGCGGAAAATCTGGCTCTCGTCGAAATGCTTGGCCAGCTCGCTGTTGATTTCGATCGCGCTGGCGAGATCGTGGCCGACCGGTTTTTCGACCACGACGCGGGTGAAACCGCTGGCGCCGTCGGGCGCGGAAATCATTTCGGCCGCCGAAAGATTGCCGGAACAATCGTCGATAAAGGCGGGCGGAATCGCGAAGTAATAGATCCGATTGCCTTTGGCCCCGGCCTGCCGGTCGAGCGCGTTCAGCCGCTCCCGCAGATTCAAATAGTCCTTGGCTTCGGTGAAGCTGCCGGAGACAAAATGCAGCAGCGGCGCGAATTTCGCCCAACTTTCATCGGTCAGTTTCTGGCGCGAGAATTTCTCGATGCCGCTGCGGGCGAATTCGCGATAGGCGTCGTCGTCGAGCTTTTCGATCGAGAAACCGACGATCGCGAATTCCTTGGGCAGTTCGTTTTCAAGCGCCAGATTGTAAAGCGCCGGCAGGAGTTTCCGATGGCTCAAATCGCCGGCGCCGCCGAAAATCACGAGCACGCAGGGCACGTCAAAGGACTTGGGATGCATCGCATCGAGCGGATGAGGCGGAGGTGCGGAATGCGAGTTTTGCTTGTCGGCCATGGGCGCTTTCCTTGACCGGCCGCGATGGAGATACAGCCGGGCGTTCGTTCATGCAGCCAAGCTGCACATCCGCGCAGCCGGGGTTCAGGCTAACCGATGCGTCGCAATGGAGAAAGGTGAAGCGGCAGGCGGATCGCGCGCGCGGCCGGCGCAACGAAGCGTCTCCTCCATTCAATCGCGCGCCGAGTTTGGTCAAAGAGCGCCACGTGCGCCATTCGTGCGGCGCGAATTTCACGGACGCGTCCGCGGCGCGTCTTGCAGCAGCAACGTATGCAAATCCTCGTGCTGGAAGATGCCGGCGACCGCTCGCGAAAGCGCGACCGACAACACCTGGCCCGGCTCGGAATAGATTTCGGTTTCATCCTCCGGCAACGCCCCCGCCGCCGGCATCGCGGGATCGTCGTATTGCGCGGAACTCGCGCCCTGCCAGAACGGAACGTCGAAAGGCGGTTTGTAGATTGCGACGATCATCGATACGCGCGCCGCGCTGAACCAGCTCGGTCCCGCTTGCGTATCCTTGCCGCGCTGCTTGACGACCCAAAGTTCGGTCAGGTTCGCGGCCAAAACATAATCGGCGCGCCGCGCCTGTAATTCAGTTTGGAGCGGATTGGTCGTGGTTGACGCGATCATCCCGGCTTCGCGCGCCGCTTCCGCGAGCGCATCGCGAAGCAGCGGTCCGAGTTCGGGACCGTAAAGACGCTGGACCACCTGATCGCGCTGGTCGAGAATTTCGCCAATCGCGGGATGCCCCTGGTATGGCGAGTGGTCGGCATTGCCGGCCTGCGCGAAATCGCGCAGCAGCGTCGGCGTGACTACGACGATCGTGCGTTTCGGGTAGCTGTTTTGGAAACCCTTGACCAGATATGGATAAAACTGGAGCGTTTGAATCGAAACCGCCGGCATCGCGGACTGCCCACCGGTTGTGGTTGAGCAAGCCGCGGCCCCGAGCGCCATCGCGAGCATGACCAGCGCCGCCGCCCGGGTCGCCCCGGCCGAGGCGCGGCGCTCATCCCCGCGCCGCTTGCGATCTTTCACGGAACAGGAACAGCGTCCCGCCGATTTCGACGCGATCGCCGCTCCGCAGGGCCTGCCGGCCACGCACCGACTGTCGGTTCACCGTCACTTCGCTGCCGCCCGCCGGACTGACGAAATAGTTCTTGCCTTCCCGCCGGATCACGGCGTGTCGGGTTTGGACCCCCAGGTCGCCGAAGAGGCCGATGTCGCTTTCTTCAGCCCGGCCGATCGAAGTAATCGGTTTGTCGAGCGGATATTCCCGGCCCTCGCGGGCGTTGCGGCTTTGCGATCTGACCACCATCAGCCATCCGCGCTTGAGCAGTTCGGCGACGAGTCCGATGAAAAATCCGATCAATGCGCCAATCAGGATCAAGGCGATCGCGCGTCCGAAGGCCTGCGGAAACGCCGCCGTGAGCGCCTGATAGCACATTCCGCCGGCCGCGCCGCCGAGCAATCCGCCCACAGCGCCGTTGCGCAACCGCGCCATCGAACGCGTCGCCCACCCCACGCCAAGGCCGACCAAAATCCCCAGCACCGACCATCCGAGCACGCGGCCGATAAATCCGCCGACAATGTCGAACGCGACTTCCGCGACCAGCAGGCCAACCGCTCCGCCGGCCGCGCCGATTAGCGCGCCCGCCTGGATTCCCCGCAAGACCTGCCGCCACTGGCTTACGCTCAGCGCCTCGATCGATGCGAGGAACATCGCGATAAACAGGCCCGCGAGCGCGCCAAGAATGACGTCGTGGTACCAGACCGCGCTTACGCCCAGAATCTTTCCGTTGATATAGGCGAACGGTTCGGACGCGCCCCAGGCGCCCAAGCCGCCCAATCCGCCCGCCGCCGCGTAAAACAGCAGCCGCTCGCGCGATACGTTACTGGCCATGCATTCCGAGGATGGCGCGCCGTTTGCGGCCGTTCAAGTGATTGCTATTGCGCATCCGAACGTGTCGATCGCCGCTCGCGGCGCCGGTCAATCGGTTCGCGTGGTCCACGCGCCGTGATTTCCCGACGGCGTCGATTGATAGGAGCCGCTCAGAACGTCGCCGCGCAACTGGCCCTCGAAGTAGTAGGTCTCGGATCCGTAAGGAACCTGGAACTGGAGCCGGTCGCCGCGCACGAAGCCTTCTATCGGAGTCAGTCCATAGCCGCTCAAATGCACCACCAGTTCGCCATGAAGAAAGCCGTTGGGTTGGGGGCGCAGCCGCAATTCTATCGGCACGCCGCCACGTCCGCCGATTCCGTCGATCGTGCCGCTGGCGAGCGTCGGCGTTTCGAGCGACGCGGTGGTCGCGCCGCCGCCTCCGCCGAAACTTCCGCCACCGCCGCCGCCCGCGCCGCCGCTGTATGGCGTTCCGGCGTCGGCCACGACGCGGAAGGTGCGTTGCGCGAAATATTGGCCGTTCAAATAGAAATTGACGGTGTATTTACCCGGCAGGAAAGCGCCGCCGGCTGAATTGCCGACGCGCCCGGTAAAGACCGCCGCGCTGCTCGATTTGCTGATCGTGCGAATGTCGTCGACGCTGCCGAGCATGCTGCCGTCGGGCGCAATATAGGCGGCGTCAACTCGATATTGGTTGTTATCCAGGCCGTAAAGCCGATTCAGAAACGCGACTTTCCAGCCCACGAACAGCACTTTCGAAACCGCGAACGCGCCGCTCGGACGCGACAGCGGCGTGCCGTCCTTGGTGCTGTTGACGAATTCGATCGATTGCAGCGCGAGCGGACGCTTCATCCGTTCTTCGAGCATCGCCAGCTTTTCCGCTTCCTGCTTGCGCTTGTCCGCGGAGGCTTTGGCGGCGGCCGCCGCCAAAGCGGCGGCATTGGCGGCGGCCGCGCGCGCCACGAGATCCGGATTCACCTGGAACAGTTGCTGGCCGAGCTGCTGGTCGTTGGCATAAAAAGCTATCTTGTAGCTTCCCGACGCGATCGGCGCCGTGTTCGGAATCAGCGCGACGCCGCTGAACGACACGTTCGCCTCGCCCGGTCCGACAAACCGCGAGTCCGCGCTGCTGGCGATCTGGTTGCCGTTCGGATCGAAGATGCGCGCCTCGACGCGGTCGTTGTCGCCGTCAAGGCCGGCCATGTTGTTCTTGAAGGTCGCTTGCCACTTGAGATACTGCGCGTTGGCGAGTTCGGTGTCGGTAAACGTCAGCCGCGGCCGCGAAATCGCGTCGCCCGCGCGCGTCGAAAGCTCCAAAGAGGCGTTCTGGAAGCTCAACGGATTCGCCCTCGCATAGGACATCCGCGCCTCGCGCTTCCACGGCAGGTTGTTGATGAACTGGCTTAATCCGAGTTGCTGCTGGAGGCGCGGATTTCGATATACGTAGGTCGCGCCGAACGCGGCGCCGGCCGTGATCACGCAAAACGCCGCCAGTCCGATCCAACGTCCCTTGCGCGGCCGCGGACGGGCGGTCGGAGCGCGCCGGGCGGTTTTCGGACGCGGCGGCGCAAGCGCTTCGCTGAGATCGGCGGTGCCGCCGCGCGCGGTGACCCGCCCGGCTCCATCGGCGGTCAGGCCCGCGCCATAGAGCAGCATGTCGCGGAATTCCTGGATCGTCGCCGGCCGGCCGCCCATCTCATACGCCAGGGCGCGGTCGATCGCTCCGCCGACGTTGCGCGAAGTCGCCGGCCGCAAATCGCGCACCGGCGGAAAACTGAAGGGCGGATATTTTTCGGGATCGCGGCCGGTCAGCACGTAATGCAGCGTCGCCCCCAGCGAGTAGATGTCGCTGCGCGGATCGGCGACGCCCTGATACTGCTCCGGCGGCGCGAAACCGAGCGTGCCGATCATCGTGCCCTTGCGCGCGCCCTTGAACAGCCGCGCGATGCCGAAATCGATCAGCACCACGCGGCCCTTGCCGGTGAGCATCACGTTCGACGGCTTCATGTCGCGGTAGATGATCGGCGGCTGCAAGCCGTGCAGGTAGGCGAGCACGTCGCACAACTGGCGCGCCACGTCGATCACGAGGCTTTCGGGAAACGGCCCGCCGCGCGCGGCAAGCTCTTCTTCGAGGTTGCGCCCCTCGACGTACTCCATCACCAGGTAATGGCGGTTCTGATCGTCGAAGCGGTCGCTGATCGCGGGTATCGCCGGATGCTTCAGCTGCGCGAGCGTGTCGGCCTCGCGCGCGAAATATTCGTTGGCCTCGATGCGCTGCCGCGGGTCGATAAAGTGATCGACCATCTCTTTGATTGCGCAGGGGCGGTTGGCCAGCCGCTGATCGTGCGCAAGATAGACCATCCCCATCCCGCCGCCGCCCAGCAGCCGTTCGACCACGTAGCGGCGCTGCAGCACGGTTCCCGCCGCGAGCGGGCCCGACAACGCGCCCGATTGGCCGCCGGCGGGATTATCCGAGGTATCGCTCATCAATTTCAGTCGGCGTAAATCGCCGCTACCGAGATGTTGTCGGTGCCGCCGCCGGCGTTGGCCGCGACGATCAGTTCGCGCGCCGCCGCCTCGGGGCCGCGATGGCGCCGCAGCATCTCCGCAATCTCCGCGTCCTCGACGTGCGCGGTCAGGCCGTCGCTGCAGAGCAGCAGCCGGTCTCCCCGTTTCAGGCGCAAATTGAACGCCTCGGCCCCGGCGGGACCCTGCGGACGCGCCCCGAGCGAGCGCGTGATCACGTTTTTGTGTTCGTGATGGCGCGCCTCTTCGGGCGTGATTTGGCCAAGTTCGACCAGCCGCTGCACCAGCGAATGATCCTTCGTGATCTGCCTGAGCTGGCCGTTCTCGAGCAGGTACGCGCGGCTGTCTCCGACCCACGCGAACGCGCATCCGCCGGGCGCCAGCAGCGCCGCGACCGCCGTCGATCCCATTCCACGCGACTCCGGATTGGCCGCCTGATATTCGAGTATTTTCGTGTTCGCCATTTCGAGCGCCAGCCGCAGCACCTCGCGCCCGCCGCCATTCTGAATCGCGCCGGCGTTGGCCTCGATATAATCGCGAATCACGCCGACCGCGATCGCGCTCGCGACTTCGCCGGCCTCCGCGCCGCCCATCCCGTCGGCGACGACATAGAGCAGCGTCTGCGCCGGTTCGACCAGCGAATCGCGCCGGTATTCAAGCGCCATCGCCGAATCTTCATTATGCTCGCGCACCATCCCGACGTCGGTCATCACCGCGGCGCGAATCCGGTACGCGCCCGCTAGCCGCGCCAACTCGGTCTTGAACGCATCGACGTTCGCCCAGCGCGCCGCCGGATCGAAGGCCACGGCGCGCCGCACCGCCTGTTCGATTCCAGGCTCGACGACGTGCCGCGGATAGAATTGAATCGGTCCCGGCTCCTCCAGCCAGCCCTCGGCCTCGAGCCGTTCGCCGGTCAACAGGTTGTAGAGCAACGCGCCGATCGAAAAGATGTCCGCACGCTTGTCAACCTTGCGGCTCTTGTAAATCTCCGGCGCCGTGTAGCCGTGATTCAAAATCGGATCGGCCTGCGGTTCGTCGTCGTTGCTCACGTAATCGAGGCCGGTGAGCTTGATCCGTCCGTCGGCGCCGTATGCGACCGACTCCGGACAGATATCGTTGACCCGCAGGCCCCGGCGATGCGCGAAGCCGACCGCCTGGCAAAGCTGAATCGCAATCGCCAGCGCCGCGCCTTCGCTCATCGGCAGGCTGCTCGCGCCCGCCGCGAGCGGGGTCAGCGTCTCGTCGGGATAGATCAGATACGCGCGGCCGCCGTCGGCGAAGCCGGATTGCGCACGCTGAAACGCGGGATAGCCGAGCGTCAGCGACAGCGCCATCACGCGGCCGTACACCTCGCCGAGATCGTCGGTCGTGTGCGGTGGGGCTTCGGCCGGAGGGGCGCCGTTTACGGCCGGCGCCGATGCGCTTGCGCCATCGACGGCGGTTTCAGCGGGCGCGGCGCCATTTTCCGGCGGCGCGTCGGCCGCCGCTTCGCTGAGCCCGTCAGGTTCGGCCGCTTCCGCTTCGTCTTCAGTCAGGATTACCGCGTCGGCCGCGTCTTCGTTAATCGCGGCCGGCGCCAGTTCGCCGCCGGCCGCAATCGGTTCGTCGCTTGCGGCGGACGATTCCGGATTGCGCGCCGCGGCTTCCGCGCCGGCGCTGACGAGATCGGGCGGCGGATGCAGTTCGGCGGTTTTGGCGTTGGGACCGTTGGGATCTTCTTCGACAACGCTCGGCTCCGGCGGCGGCGCTTTATCCTCGCTGGCGGCGGGAGTTTCTCCATCGGCTTCAAGAGCGCGTTCGCGCAGTTGCACGTGCTCGGCCTTGCCGTCGCCGCGCGCGCGTTCGGCGCGATAGCGGTTTTCGCATGCGGTTTGACTGATTAGCGCGACGATCCGCCATCCGCCCTTCAGCTCCGCGCCGGCAGCCAGGGGCGACAGGCCGGGCGGCGCCGGGCGGTCGGACGCCGGCGCGAGTCCCTGCCCGCATCGATCACAAAATTTCGCCTCGTCGGCGTTTTGCATTCCGCACTGCGGACAGCTAACCATCGCTCAATCCTTTTGCGCGTCGCGGAACGGGTCAATCATCCGCGCCGAAACACCAGTTTAGCACTGCCGAGCACCACTTCGTCGCGATCTTTCAATTGATAGAGCTGGTCGCGCCCGAGTCGGCCGCGTCCGACAATATAGGTTCCGTTCAGGCTGCCGAGATCGCGGATGAAATATTCAAGGCCGCGGCGCACGATTTCGGCATGGCGGCGCGAAACGCGATCGACTCCGCGCGCCAGCGCCGCCAGATCGACGTCCGGCCGATCCGCCGCGCCGGCCGCGCGGCCGATAATCGCACGATCGCCGTGAAGCGGAAATTCCCGCGTCTCGGTCGTCGCGACCAGCCGCGCCTCGGCCTGCGCGGGCGCGCCGCGCCCGTTTCGCGAAACCGCCGGCGTCGCCGGAAGATGATTTCCCGCGCGGCTGGCATAGGGCGGCGGAGCGCCGGGCGTGGTTGACGGCGAGGCCGGCCGGGGATTGGTTCGCGCGCCGGCGGCGGGAACCGAAGGCGGCTTCGGCGAGACCGCCGGGGCGGGCCGTTTGATCGTCAAGTCCTGCGTCTTGGCGGTCGGCGAGACCGCGGGCAGCGATACCGCGGGCGGCGCAACCGCCGGCCTTGACGCCGCCGCGTCCGGCCGGCGCGCCAGCACGACCGTCGGAGCCTGATTGATATAGGCCGGCTTGGCGGCGGATTTCGGCGCCGCGGGCGTTGGCGAAAGCAAGACGCGCGTCGGCTCGGTGGCGGACGGCGCCGGCGGGCGCGCCGCTGCCGGCGTGGGTTGCGGCGCGGGCGGCGCCAGCGATCTTTGGGTTGGCAGATGCGCGCTGGCGGCTGGCGTCGGCTGGCTCAGCACGATCGTGGGCATCGCGCCGATTCCGCCCGACGGATGCCGGCCCGCAAGCTCCCCGGAACCGGCTTCCGCCGACTCGTCCGGTCCGGGGTCGGGCAGCAAATCGCGCATCT
>JAJXZF010000079.1 GCA_021780225.1 Deltaproteobacteria bacterium
TGCGCGGCGGCAAGCTGGCGATTCGCGGATGGGTCGAGACCAGCGAGCTGGGCGTCGCGGAAGCCGCGGCGCGGTTTCGCACGGCCGGAGTGGCGGCGATCATCGCCACCGATATCGCGCGCGACGGTGCGGAAACGGGCGCCAATCTCGACCTCTTCGCGAGCGTCGCGCAAACCGCCGGCGTTCCGATTATCGCGTCGGGCGGAGTGGCGACGTTGCAAGATCTGCGCGCGTTGCAAAATCTCCACGCGCAAGGCGTGGTCGGCGCGATTTCGGGCCGCGCGATTTACGAAGGCCGCTTTCGGCTGGCCGACGCGATCGCGGTTCTATCGAATCGGCAATAACTCACGCTCGCATCTTCGGGAATTCAACCGTCGCTCGCTGGAGAAGCGTCAATCAGTGACGCTGGGTGTCTTCGCCGGTCTATTTTAAGAATCAACCGCCAACGTCACGTAACGTTGCAGCCAGTTTTTCCAGTTATAGCTTTAATTCTCTACGTGTTGTCTTTTGCGTGATTTTACGCGTATCTCGCTCTTGACTAATCTAAGAGCGGATATCATTATGGCGTTGCAGAAAGGTGACGGAAATGGTGGCTGTGGCGAGACAGTGTCGCGTTGGTGAAACCAAAACCGTTTCATTGGAGTAACTACAATGCCTGCGCGAAGCAAAAAAATGATCGTGAAATTTTCGCCGCGTTACGCAAAAGGCCAGATGGCCGTTATCCTGACGCTCGTGATTGCGACGCTGTTGGGCGCGATGGCGCTCGGTGCGGACGTTGCGGTGATGTACTTCAATCATCTGCAACTGCAGAAAGGCGTCGATGCGGCGGCGCTGGCCGGCGCGAATTTTCTCGACGGCACGTACACCTACACGGCGGTCAACGCGGGCTGCGGTGGTCAAAGCGACTACGCGAAACAAGCGGCCTGCGATTATGCGGCGAATGACGGACTCTCGTCGGCCACAAGCACCAATTTGACGTACAACGAGCCGGGCGTGAACCTGCCACTGGGCGCGGCCACGCCGAATATTCAGGTGGTCGCTCAACGCTCTAATTTGCCATACCTTTTCGGCCGCCTGCTTGGACTGAACACCTACGGCGTTTCGGCTGTGGCGACCGCGAAAGCAAGCGGTCCGACGACATCGGCCAACGGCATGTTTCCGATGGGCATGCAGTGCGACACGCCTTGCTCGCTGTCAAGCGTCACGCCGGGCAGCCCGGTTCAGTTTAACGTGAAGTTCACGCCGTTACAGGAGACGCCGGGAAACTGGCAGTGGCTTCAAAATAGCGGCTCCGGCAACAGCGGGGCGCCGGGTGTTGCGCAGGGCATTACGAGCGGAATGACCGGAACCTACTCTGTTGCTGGAAGCGGCGGGAGCGGTCAAACATACATAACGACCGAGCCGGGCAACAAAGCGAACGCCAATGGCGTGCAGGGCGCATTTGAATCCCGATTCACCTCAGCGAATTGCCCAGTCACGGCGGATCCTTGCAACGGCGGAAGCGCCAACACCATTTCGCAGGGCAATCAATGCCTGGTGGTGGTGCCGGCGGTGAATTTCATAGATCCTTCCACGGGCAGTATAAATACTTCCGGCAGCTTCACGACAAACATTCTTGGCTTCGCCGACATTTACATCGAACCCGGCAGCACCTCGACGAATATCTCGGCATGTTTTGTTCAGGCCGTTACCGCCAACACGATTTCGGGCGGATCGAATCCAGTTAATCTCGGATCTTATGCACAACCTCAATTGATCGAGTGAACGCGTAACGTCTTCCAACGTATTAATGACTTTACCGGGCCGCGTCGCACGATGAGACATCGCGACGCGGCCCGCTTCATTTTGAGAGTATCGCGAACCATCCGAATCTTCGCTTTTCGACGTTAAAATCGGCCTTTTCACGTATCGTTCGCGTTCATCAGCGGCATGCGCCGTGCTCTATCCGATTGTCTGATGGCTAAAAGCGTTCGCTTCTTCGCCAACGGAAAGATTCGGAAGCTCGGGATGGTCATGCGGTGCTCAGGATTTCCCGCTCGGTCGCCGAAACGAATAGGCCGCTTTATTCGCGGCTTCGCCCGCGGCCAGGCGTTCGCGATTATAATCCCCGCGCTTGTGGTGCTGATCGGCGGGATGGCGTTGTGCGCCGATTTTGGCGTGACGCTTTACAACTGGATGATCTTGCGCAACGCCGCCGACGCCGCCGCGCTGGCGGGAGCGACCTATCTGCTCCCGCCGACCACAGGCACCTCGACGCTGTCGGCGATAACCTTGAACAGTTCCTGCGACTTCGCCTTGCTACCGGAAAATGTCGCGTGCACTTACGCGATGCAAAACTTCGCGCGATTTTCCGACATCAGCGCGATCGAGAATCCCGCGCCGGACTATTCCGGCTCCACGGCGACCATCGAAGTCGTGCTGAAACGGACTACCGTGCCGGTGCTGTTTCTGCGCGTGCTTTCGTCGATCAGCAATTATACGGTGGGCGCGATGGCGATCGCGCAAGCGCCGACGGCGGCCGACACGATTCGCAATGGACTGTTTCCGGCGGGGATGCCGGCGGATCCAAACGGCGGCGCGCTGACCTACGGCGAATCCTTTCAGCTCAGCGCCAGCTATTCTCCGGGAAACTGGGGATGGTTGAACATCCCGGCCGGTTCAACCGGCGGCTCGACGGCCGCGAGCGCGCCGCAGGGCACCGACAGCGGATCGAGTAATCTGTCCAACAATATCGAATACGGATGCACCTGTAACGCGTCAGTCGGACAATGGTTCAATACCGAAACCGGCATCAACTCGGGCCCGGTCGCCAGCGCGATGACGGCGATCGGCGTCGGTTCGACGGCGACGCCGCTGCCAACGACTCTGACCGGCAACGAGCCGCAACTCGTAACGGTTCCGGTGGTCGATTGGAGCACGGCGTCCGGTGGTTCGGGTGCGGTGCAGATTTTGGGCTTCGCCGAAGTCTGGCTGTCCAGTTATACGAAATCCTCAAGCAACGAACTTTTGACTGTTCAATTCGTGCAATACGTGTCCAGATCCGCGACCGTCGGCGGAGCCGCGAACAATTTCGGCGCCTACGCTCCGGCGCAGCTCGTCGATTAAGCCAAGCATCGCGCTTAAAAATTGTGTTCCGCACGGACGACGAAATCCGTGTTGCACTATCGAAACATCGGTTGGACGGGAAGTTCAGGTTTAGATTTCGATTTCAAATCTCGTTCTGACAACTTAATCAATCTTATATTTCCGGGCGGATGGCCGCGACGCTGTGCTGCAAATCGACTGAAAAGCGGTCATTCGCTTGCGCTTTGTACGTGACATTCGCTTCGTCAGGCCGCGCCATCGTAAGCTGGCCGGAGTCTCGCCATGAAGCACCTCCGCTATAGGAATTTTGATCCTTCTTCCTGAGGCGCTGCGTCTGTTTAAAAAGCGCAGTATTCGCGGCTGTTGGTCTGATTTTTGCGCCTATGAACCTCGCCTGAAACGTTTGAAACGCTCACGATCGGTCTTAAAGACGCTTTTCCGGCTTTTGGCGATTCAACGAGGGGAGGCGATTGGGTGAAACGGCGAAAGTTTGTTGCACGACTGAAACAGTCTTTGATGCACGTTAGACGCGCCCAGACGACCGTGCTGGTGACGGCCGGGCTGGTGGCGATACTCGGCATATCCGCACTGGCAGTGGACGTCGGCGAGCTCTGGACGACGCGCCATCTGATGCAGACCGCGGCGGACGCCGGCGCGCTTGCGGGCGTCGATGCGATCACGATCGGACAAACCACCCTGGATCAAATCACGGTCGCGGCCGACGCAGCGACCGCCCAAAACGGATTCACAAGCAATTCCGGAACGACGGTCAATCCGAGCACCGTGACCGTCTCGGTAGTGAATCCTCCGACCACGGGTCCGTACGCCAACAACACCAACGCCGTTCAGGTGACGGTCGCGCAGGTTCAACCGACTTTTTTCATGCGGGTGCTCGGATGGACCAGCGTCCCGGTTTCGGCGCAGGCGACCGCGCTCACGACTTCGGGCGGATCATGCGTGTATGCGCTCAACTCGTCTGCCTCGGGCACCATCGACTTCTCGGGGAACGGCAGCCTTTCATCCACATGCGGCGTTTACGATGACTCCAATAGCAGTTCCGCCCTGGTTGTCGGCGGTACGAGCACGCTTTCCGCTCCATTGGTAGGAGTGGTGGGCGGAACCAGCATCAACGGCGGCGGCAGCACACCGCCAACCTCGGGAATCGCCGCGTTCGGCGATCCCCTCGCGTGGGTGCCCGAGCCGACCGGCTATAGCTGCAGCAGTTTTCCCGGCGACAATATCAATAGCTCAGTCACGCTCTCGCCAGGGACGTACTGCGGCGGTATCAAAATCAGCGGCAGCAATACCAACGTCACATTCGATCCAGGCACCTACGTGATCGACGGCGGAGGTTTGACGATCAGTTCTGGAGGAACAGTGAGCGGGAGCGGGGTCACTTTCTATCTCACCGGAGTCAACAAAGCCGCATCGAATCCGCAGGATTATGGCGGAGTAAACATCAACGGCGGCACGGTCAATCTGAGCGCCCCCTGCAACAGCAGCGGCGGTGGAATCGAGGGGATGTTGTTTTTCCAGGATCGCTCCATCACCAGCGGCGTGGGCAGCGTCATCAATGGCAATACGGCATCGACCTTTACCGGCGCGATCTATTTTCCGACGACCTCGCTACAGTACGCCGGCACTTCCGGGGCCGATCAATATACTTACCTGGTTTCCGATACGCTCACGATTACGGGCACGACCTCAATCGGCAACAACTACAGTTGTCTCGAGAACGGCAATATCATCAAGGACGCCGCTCTTGTCTTCTAGCAGGCTGTTGAGGAAGGGGTTTGAATACTCAGTTTGATCGCCGCTGTGGTGATGATGGGCGGCTCAGTTGCCGGGTTCAGCGGTGTTCGCCCG
>JAJXZF010000033.1 GCA_021780225.1 Deltaproteobacteria bacterium
AAACCCTCGCGCGTCGGCGTCCTGCGCGATGCGGCGGGCGATTTCCTCGGCCGTGCCGAGATTCGATCCGTAAAGCGCCAGCAACGGCCGGGCGTGCCGTGCGGCGGATGACGCGGCCGGCGCCGTCGGCCACAGCCGCAGCGTCTCCTTCAGAATCTGATTGAGGTAGCCGAGTTGGTTGACCTGCGCATAGGTCGGCAGGGCCTCGCGGTCGGGGCCGAGCGTGCGATCGACTTCTTCATAAGCGCGCCGCAGAACGTCGGGATTGTTGACCAGCGCATTGATTGCGAACGAAAGCAGGCCGCTGGTCGTCTCGTGTCCGGCGATCAGAAACGTGATTATCTGGTAACGGATATTCAAATCGTCAAGGCGTTCGCCGGATTTCTTATCGACGCCCGCAAGCATGAAAGCCAGCAGATCGCGCCGTTCGCCGGTTTCGTCGCCAGCCTCGCGCCGCTCGCGCACGATCCGATCGACCATCCCGTTCATGTACTCGATATCGCCGGCGAAACGCCGGTCGCGCCCAATCCGGATCCAGTCCTCCAGCGGCAACCGCCGCACCTGCTCCATCGCGCACGACAGCGCATCGACCATCGCGCCGACGAACGGATGACTGCTCTCGCGATAGAAGGAATTGAACCGGTAGTCGAAGCCGCACAAGCCGATGGTGTCGAGCGTCAGCGAGGTCATGTCGCGCGCGACGTCGATCTCGTCGTCGGCGTTCAGCCGCGACCATTTCGCGGCCAACTGGCCGGCGATATCCAGCATCATCTCGTGATACGAGCGCATCGCGCGCGCGCTGAAGGTGGGCAGCAGAATATTATGCGCCTTGCTCCAGTTGGGTTCGTCGGTGCGAGACGTGAACAGCCCGTCGCCGGCGAATTTGCGCACTTTGCTGAGCGCGCCCGCGATACTCTTGTCGAAGCGCTTTTCGTCGCACAATTCTTCCGCCAACCGATGTCCCGAGACGACGACCAGGAAGGTCTTGCGCATCCGCAGCTTGAAAATCGGCCCATATTGGCGCGCCAGCCGCGCCAGTCCCTGCACCGGCGCGGCGCGGTCGAGGTCGAGCAGATTGCCGATCAAAAGGGTTTCGGGCGGCTGGGGTATTTCGATTAGTGCGGAATTTTCCATCCGGTCCTCGTTTGGGCCCGTCCGACGGGACTTCGCGGACGATTATAGCGCGCCCGCCGGTTCCGCCGCCGCATCATTCGGCGCGTCCGGTTTTTCACCGGGCGGGGCGGGCGCCGCGGCCCGTCCGGCGGCTTTCAGCCGGCGCGGAGTTTTTGCTAGCGTCGGCTTGGCGCGATTTTTCGCGACGGGGTGATCCATGGCGAGCGCGGTGAAAAACCTTCCGGTTGAAGATTGGCGCAAACGTCTGGGCGGCAAGCTGATCGCGGCCGACGAGGCCGTCGCCCACGTCAAATCCGGCGACCGCATCACGATGTCGATCGCCCAGGCGACGCCGTACACGTTGTGCGCCGCGCTGGCCGGCCGGTTGATGGAAATCGAGAACGTGGTTCTCAGCCATTCGGCGAACCTGTTCAACTGGGACCTGCCGGGAATCGGCGAACGCTTCCGCCTGGAATCGTTTTACCTGTCGCCCGTCAACCGCGATCTGTTCGCCGCCGGACCGGGCGAATTCGTGCCGGTTTCATATTACCGCGAAGGAACGCTGCCGCCGGGCTACGACAATTTCAACGTTTTCATGCTCACCGTGTCTCCGCCCGACGCGCACGGGATGGTCAATATCGGCGACGCGCAAATCA
This sequence comes from Deltaproteobacteria bacterium, assembly GCA_021780225.1. GTDB lineage: Bacteria > Desulfobacterota > Binatia > Binatales > Binataceae > JADMIL01. The sequence continues at coordinate 1,770 of JAJXZF010000033.1, forward strand.
TGTCGAAACTGCTGGCGCGCGGCGCCGAGCTGACGATCGCCGAAATCGTGCCCGACGCCGTGCGGATTCACGGCGACAACTCCATGCATATTTCCGAAATCGACTGGTTCGTCGAGCGCTCGCCCGACGCGCCGGTGATTCCGCTCACGCCCCCGCCGGTTCCCGAAGAAGAAAAACGCACGGTGGACGCGATTTGCGCGACCGTCGCGCGCGAGCTGATTCCCGACCGGGCGTCGATCCAGATCGGCGTCGGATCGACCTCCGGCGCGATGATGCCCTATCTCCGCGGCCATCACGACCTCGGGATGCAAACCGAAATCATTCCCTGGGGCACGACGCCTCTGGTGCGCGACGGCGTGATCACCGGCAAGTACAAGAAACTGTTTCCCGGCCTCGTGGTCGGCAGCGGTTTCGCCGTCGGCACCCCGCGCGAAGAGCTCGAGTACGCCGACGACAATCCGGTGTTCCAGCTATACGATTTCAATTTCACCGACGACATCCGCCTGATCGCGCGCGAAGACGGATTGATTTCCGTCAACAACGCGCTCGCGGTCGATTTCACCGGCCAGGTCGGCAGCGAATCGCTCGGACCGAACATGTACACCGGCACGGGCGGACAGATCGCTTTCGGCGTCGGCGCGTCGCTGGCCGGCGGCAAATCGATAATCGTTTTGCCGTCGAGCGCGATCGTCAAAGGCCAGCGCGTCTCGCGGATCGGTCCGAGCCTGCCGCCCGCCACGGTCTTCACGCTGCCGCGCGCCTTCGTGCACTACGTCGTCACCGAGTACGGAGTCGCCACGTTGCGCGGCAAGTCGCTGCGCGAGCGCGCGCGGGAAATGATTGCGGTGGCGCATCCGGATTTTCGCGCTGAGCTGAGCGCCGAAGCGCGCCGGATGTACGGTTAGCCGGGCGGCGCTAATGGCCGCCGCCGGCCGCGCCGATCGCGATTCCGATCATCACGGCGACGCCGACGATAATCGCGAGCATCAACAGCCCGGCGCATCCGCCCGCGGCCGATTGCGCGGCCGGCGTAACCGGAGTTTCGGCATGCGCCGAGTGGAAGCCGGTATGATGGCCGGTGCGGGAAGTATAGTAGAGACCGGTGCCCGGAATCCCCACCGTTCGGGTCACTCCCGAATTTCCGAAAGTAACGTGCGCGCCGCGCACCCCGACCGTCAGACTTGGTCCCGACTTCGAAAGATTGACGCTCAGGCCGGGGAAAATGCTCACCCGCCTGTAGAAGCGGAAATTGCCCATCGGTCGAATCCCGAAGCGGCCTGCGGACCGGCTACGGCGAACCCGCGTCGCCGCCGCCCGGCAGCGGAGGCAAATCCACCGGCGCCGCCGGTTCGCTCAAGGTAAAATCCGCCGAGACATTGCAACAGAGGCTGAAACTTGTGCCGGCGCGCGGATCCGCGTCGTAACCTTCGAGCGAACCGTCCGCATTCACCTTGACCGCCTGATAGCTCGTCGAGCCTGACTGCCGTGTAACCGCGAAAACATAGTAATGGCCCGGTTCGAGCGGCTCCGGCGGACCGGAACCGGGCATGGATTCGACGAAATTCGCCGGCAAGACGCCGTATTGGATCTCGGCGACCGCAAAAGCGCGGGGCGATCCTCCAATCGGCAGGTCCGAAAACATGCTGCGCTGATAAGCGAAGCTCCACACCTCGACGCCGCCCTCGAACCTGACGATCGAAGCGCCGCCGGGCGCGGGCGCGATCATATCCGCGCTCGAATATTTGGTTACGGCCAGCGATTTCAGATAGTCGCCCTGCGTCGAGTAACTGATATGAATTTTCGCTTCGGGTCCGGGCAGCGCCTGATTATCCGGGGATTGCGCCTCATTCGCCGGCGCCGCTGAAGCGGCTTCGCGCTTGCCGAAGATCGAACAGCCTGGCGCGGCCGCGCCAAGTCCAATCAAGGCCGCCGCAACCACCGCCAGCCGCAGGCCCCGCATGATGCACAACTTATCCGCCGCACGGCGGCCAATTATTCTCGTCACGCGCTTGCTGGAAACTCCGTGATGAATTCGGTCCGGCAGACGCCGGCCGCTAGCGTGAAAAATCAATCGGTTGCGGCAACGCCCCTCCCGCATTGTAGCCGTACACCATCCATCCGCCCAAATCCGCGCCTTTCGCGAGCAACGCCACCATCAACACCAACCCCGCCACGAACGCGGCGCGGCCGCGCCGCGGCATCGGACGCGCCCACAGCGCCCATCCGCACAAGATCACGCTGAGCGCGCACATCGCGAGCATCACGCGCCGATGCGGTTCAAGGATATGATCGCGCACGGCCGGCGCAACCATCACCCCTTCGCCCGCGCGCAAGCCGCTCCAAACGGCGAAGAGCGCCGCGATCGTTCCCAGCAGCAATGTCCAAAGCGCCGTCCACTGTAGCGCGTCGCGCCTTCCGAGCCACGCCCAAAGGTATAAAAACGCCGCGGCGGACAGCAGTCCGATCGGAAAATGAACGATCAGCGGATGGATATTCTGCAGGACTTCAACGCCGCGCGGCATGAAAAAATCGCGCAGCGCGGCCCACAGTCCGGCCATCGCGCGCTATTTCACCGATTGAACGGTGAGGTATTGCACACCGCCTTTTTCGTAGGCGTCGCCGGTGACGGTCACTTCGTCTTCCATCCTGCCGACCACGTTCGAGCCAAGCGCGGTGTCATTCTTGGGCGGCAGCAGAATGTAGATTTTGTCCGTACCCTTTTCGACCAGCGCGACCGGAATGCCCTTTTTCGCGCATCCCATGGCGCATTTCTTATGGCTTGGACCGTGCGCGCCCATCGACACGTAGCAAAAACTGTCTTCGAGCGTGCCGGTCACGGATTTCTGCGCGGCCGACGCCGCGGTCGCGCAGCTCGCGGCCATCGCCAACCCCAACGCCGCACTCACGAATTTGTTCATGACGCCCGCCTCCATGCAGAGCGTGCCCGCGGCGCCACGTTGGCCGCGAGCAGCGCTTTTGAATTTCCGAGAATTATTGCAAAAATCGCAGGCGCGAGCGATCAGCGCCGCACCGGACGCGCTTCGACCGGCGCGCCCACACCGCCCATCAGCTCCCGCCACCGCGCCCGCCGCAGCCGCCGTCCGCCCGGCCCCAGCCGCGCCAAATGACGGTCGAGCACCTGCCGGATTTCGTGATCGAGCCGCTCCATTTCGACTTCCTCGGGCAGCTTCGATCGGTCGCGGCCATCTTCGATTCCGTGCCGGCGGCGTCCGTAAAGCTCTTGCAGACGCAGTTCGGCGCGCGCCATCGCCAGCCGGTATTTCTGATCGAGCCGCCTGAGCGCGCCGTTCATTTCGGCCACGGCGCGGTAGCGCGCGCGCAGAATCAGCCACTCGACAATCGCCGCCAGCGTGATGCCGAACATCAGCAGCGCCGCGACCGCCGAGCCCCACGCCGTCGCACGCCACCACGGCAGCGTCGCCAGCTCGTGCTGGTACTCGCTAACGCTCGCGTCGGCCGAGCTCGCGCGCTGGCGTGCGTCAGCCAATGCGTTCTGAGCGGTTTCCGCCTTTTGAGCCGATTCCTGCGCGTCGATCGTCAACCGGTCGATTTCGGCGTTGAGCTCGCGTTCGCGCGCCAGAAACGGATTCGGAATGCGCATCGTCTCGCCCGCTATCAGATTGTCGTCCGAAAGCCGGCGGTTCGCCCGCGTTAAATCTGAAACGTCCACGCCAAACAGCGCCGCGATTCCCTCGAGCGTGTCGCCCGGACGAATCGTGTACGGAAAATAGGCGCGCGGCCGATGCGGTTCCGCTTGCGCCGCAGGCGCCGGATTAGCCTGATCGCGCGGCGCGCTCGCATCCGTATTGTCCGGCTGATCGGTTTCCGCCGGCGCCGCCGTGGACGCGGCCGGCGAAACCGTCGCCGCGGGCGAATTTGCCGGGCGCGCTCGATGCGCCGGCGGCGAGGCGGGGAGATCCACTTCGGTCGGCTCGGCCAGCGCCGTCCGCACCGTCGGCGATCCGAATGTCACCGCCATCGCCAGCAACATTCCGCCGGCGATTGCCGCCGCCGGGAATTTTGAAACGGCGCCCTTCATAGAACTCGCGAATGGATGAAAGTCTAATCGAAACCGCTGCCTTAGCAAAGCTCAAGTTCTACAGCTTTGCTTCTCATTGCATGATTTGGCATAAATTTGGTCATTTTCGCGCCATCAACGACGAAAACGTCGCCGTAATTCTTCACCCGCCAGCGACTTTCAGGCAGGCCAGATACTCGCGATTCCCCGCCGCGCCGGCGATTGGCGATTCGATCGCGCCCAGCACGTTAAATCCGTTGGTTTGCGCGAATTCCAGAATTTCCGTCAAAGCGCCGGCGCGCACGCCTTCGTCGCGCACCACGCCGCCCTTGCCGACCATCCCGCGGCCAACCTCAAATTGCGGCTTTACCAGCGCGACGAGGATCGCGCCGGGCGCCGCCAGCGCGCGCGCCGCCGGCAAAACCAACTTGAGCGAAATGAAGCTCACGTCGATCGTCACCAGATTGGGCCGATACGGCAGGGCTTCGGGAGCGACATGGCGAATGTTCGCCCGATCGATCACGGTCACGCGCGGATCACGCCGCAGACGGTCGGCGAGCTGGCCGTAACCGACATCGAGCGCGATCACGCGGGCGGCGCCGCGCCGCAAGAGCACGTCAGTGAAGCCGCCGGTTGAAGCGCCGATATCGAGCGCGCGCCGGCCGGCCGCGTCGATTGCGAAATGCTCCATCGCGCCGGCCAGTTTGTAACCGCCCCGGCTCGCATATTCGGGCCCGGCGGAGACCACCAGAATTTCCGCGGTTTCGTCAACCCGCAGGTCCGGCTTGGCGGCCGGCCGCGAATTCACCCGAACCCGCCCGGCCATGATCAGCCGCACGGCGCGCTCGCGGCTTTCCGCCAATCCGCGGCGGGCCATTTCGGCGTCCAGCCGCGCACGCATCGTCAAGCCCCGCCCGTCCGGCGCCGAAACCGCGAATCGATGCGCACGTCAACCCGAATTGCCGTCATCATCGTCGAGCGGCTCGCTGACCAGTTCGCCGTCCGGACCGCGCGTCAGCACTTCGACCCGGCGCTCGGCCGCGTCGAGACGGCGGTTGAGCGCGCGCACCAAGCCAACGCCCCGCTCGAAGTCCGCGATCGATTCTTCGAGCGATCGTTCTCCCGCTTCGATCCGCGCGACGATCGCTTCAAGTTCGGCCAACTGATCTTCAAATTTGATCGAATCGTCTTGCGGCGCCGAAACGCCGTCGCCGGGAGCCGGCGGATTTTTCCGTTGCGTCGCCATTCCGATGCCTAGACCTCCCGGCCGGTCGTGCGGGCGCGCAAACGCCCGCGATAGAGCATGATTTCCAAATCATCGCCGACCGCGGCCCGTTCAGCGTCAGTCAGCGCCCGCCCGGTCGCGGCATCCTTGACGACCGCGTAGCCGCGCTCGAGCACGCGCAGGGGCGAAACGCCGTCGAGGCGGCCCGAGGCGGCGCCGAAGCGGCTGCGCGCCTGCTCGATTCGCAACGAAATCGCGGCATGCAAACGTTCGGCCGCGGTCGCCGCGGCCAGCCGCCGCTCGCGGATGATCGGCGCGGGACTGCGCAATGCGGCGCGCAACTCCGCCGATCGCGCGCGCGCCATCTGGATTCGCCGCCCAAACGCGGCCACAAGTTCCATCGCCATATCGTCCGCGGATTGGCGAGCCTGGCGGATTACCGCGACCGGATCGCCGAAGCGGGCGCGGAGATGACCGAGATCGCGCCGCCAGGCTTTAATCGAGCGCGCGGCCGCGCCCGCCAGCTTGTCCAGCCGAACGTTCAAGAAATTCTGGAGTTCCGCCAGTTCAGGCACGACCATCTGGGCGGCCGACGACGGCGTCGGCGCGCGCCGATCGGCGACGAAATCGGCGATCGTGAAATCGATCTCATGGCCGACGGCCGAAACGACCGGAATCCGCGATCGGTAAATCGCCCGGGCCACAACCTCCTCATTGAACGCCCACAGATCTTCGAGCGATCCGCCGCCGCGGCCTGCGATTATCACCTCGGCGCGTCCGTCTGCGTTGAGATCGTCGATCCCCGCGGCGATATCGGCCGCCGCCGACTGACCCTGCACCAGCGCGGGCCTGACGATGATATGCAGGTTGGGAAATCGATCGTGCAGAATGCGCAGGATATCGCGCAGGCCCGCTCCGCCGCGCGCCGTCACCACGCCTACTGCGCGCGGCAGATACGGCAGCTCGCGCTTGTGCGCGGGATCGAACAGGCCTTCGCTTTCAAGCCGGCGCTTCAGTTGCTCGAAAGCGATCTGCAGCGCGCCGGCGCCGCGCGGCTCAAGCTCCTCTGCGTAAACTTGCAGATCGCCGCGCGCCTCGTAGATGCCGACGCGGCCGCGCACGAGCGCTTCCATGCCGTTGTCGAGCTTGAAGCGCAGGCGCCGGGCCGCCGACGCGAACATCACGACGGAAATCGCGCTCTGCGCGTCCTTGAGCGTGAAGTAACAATGACCCGATGGCGGGATGCGGAGGTTCGAGATTTCGCCGGCGACCCAGAATTCGCCAAGGTTGCGCTGCAACGCATCGCGCACCGTCCGCACCAGTTCGGTGACGCTTAACGCGCCGCGCGCGGTTGCGGCCGCGCGCGGAATCGTCAGTTCCAGCTGTCCCGCCATCGCAGGGGTCGCGCCGGACGCGCCCGCCCGGCTTCGCGCGCGCTTCAAGCGCGCTCAGTTCGCGCTCGACGCGTTGACCGCCGGGGGCGGCTGATCGTTGCGCGCGAGATCGGTTTTGTACTTGCTCCAATGCTCCAGGATGCTGATCGCTTTCTCCAGTTGAACATCTTTTTGCGGCGCCGGCGCCGCCCCCGGCCCCGATTGCCGCCCGGACGCGCCCGCTCCGCCGCCGGCCGCAGGCTGCGCCTTGCGGCGCACCTGCCCGTTTTTGAAATGATGGAGCAGGTCGCGCTCGTGGATCTCCTCGTTGAGATCGATTTTCGCGCCCGACTGTTCGAGCGCGGCGATCGTCTCGGCCGGCGGTTCGACCACCACGTCCGGCGTGATTCCCACCGCCTGAATCGAGCGGCCGTTGGGCGTGTAGTAGCGCGCCGTCGTCAGCCTGAGGGCCGACTCGTCGTCGAGCGGCAGAATCGTCTGCACGGAGCCTTTGCCGAACGTCTGCGTACCTTCGATTATCGCGCGCCGCTGATCCTGCAGCGCGCCGGCCACGATTTCGCTGGCGCTCGCGCTGCCGCCATTCACCAGCACCACCATCGGATAGTCTTCAAACGCTTTTTTCTTCTGCGCGAAAAATTTCTGCTGCTGGCTTTCGGTGCGGCCCTGCGTGTAAACGATCAACCCGCCGTCGAGAAAATCGTTGCCGATCGCCACCGCCTGATTCAACAGGCCGCCCGGATTGTCGCGCAAGTCGAGCACCAGGCCTTTGATTTTGCCGTGATCCTCCTTGCGGAATTTCGCCAGCGCGGCGGCCACGTCGGTGTCGGTTCCGTCCTGGAAAGTGGTGATCCGGACGTAATCGTAACCGTCCTTGAGATTCTTGGCTTTGACCGAGTCGATATGAATCACGTCGCGCGTGACCGTCACCGTGAAGAGGTCGGGAATTCCCTCGCGATGGATGGTCAGGCGAATTTCGCTGCCCTTCGGCCCGCGCATCCGCTTGACCGCGTCGGTAAGCGTCATGCCTTTGGTGAAATCGTTGTCGATCTTGACAATCTGATCGCCCGATTTGATTCCGGCTTTGTACGCCGGCGTGCCCTCGATCGGCGAAACGACGGTGAGCACGTCGTTTCTGATCGTAATCTCGATGCCCAGGCCGCCGAAACTGCCGCGCGTCTCGACTTCGAGGTCGCGATACAGGTCGGGCGTCAGGTACGCGCTATGTGGATCCAGCGACGCCAGCATCCCGGTTATCGCACCATTGATAAGCTGCTTGGTCGTAACCGGTTCGACGTAGTTTTTCTGCACGATCGCCAGCACGTTGGCGAAAGTCTGCAGCTCCTTGTAGGTGTCGTCGGGCAGGGCCTGCGCGCGCTCGACCGCCAAATCGCCGATTACGAACACGCATACGCCAAGCGCGATCAACAGCGCCACGATCCACCGGTTGCGTTTGATTGATGACATCCGAAATCCGCCTGGGTTCAGTTAAATCCCGTCCGCACGGCGCCTCGCGGCGCGCGGCGGATCGAATTATCCGTTCTTCGCCTTGACCAAATCCTCGAGCGCTTCGCTTATATCCGGATTCGCCCAATCGTAGGGTCCGAGATGATGCGCCACGATCCGGCCTTGCTGATCGATGATAAAGGTTTCCGGGATGCCGCTCACGTCGTAGGCGTCGCCGACTTTGTTGGCCGGATCGAGCAGCACCGGGAATTTAAAGCCGTATTTGGCCATGAAGGGCGCGACCGCGGCCTTGCCCTCATTATCCTGACTGACCGCCAGAATCACGAACTTGGGATCGTCGCGCAGCTTTTCATAGAGTTTTTCGATCGACGGCATTTCTTCCCGGCACGGCCCGCACCATGTCGCCCAGATATTCAGAAATACCACTTTGCCGCGCAGATTGGAGAGCGTGACGGTCTGGCCGTCGAGGCCGGTCAAAGTGAAATTCGCCGCCAGCTTGCCCGCGGCGACCTCGTCTTCCGCCGTCGCCGGCTTAATCGTCACAGGCGCGTCGCCCGCCGTATCGGCGGGGCCGGCGCCGCCGAAATTCACCGCCGCGACCAGAACCATCGCCGCCAGCAGCACCGCGCCCGCGATCAGCGACAGAATCTTGGCGTCGCGTCCCATCGCTCAGACTCGCAACGTGGCTGGCGGTTCGACCGCGGCGGCGCGCCGCGGCGCGGTGGCGTACCAGGCCGCCGCGCCCGCCGCCATCATCACGATCGAAATCAGTTGCGCCTCGCTCAGGCCCCACAGCACGCGCGGGTTGATTCTCAGGAACTCGACCAGAAAACGCGCGAGTCCCGAAAGCATCAGGTACAACGCCAGCATCCGTCCTTCCGGCGCGCTGCGCCGAATCGTCCAAAGCAGCGCGAAGATGCCCGTGTAAAGAATCGCCTCGTAAACCGGCGTCGGATGCACCCGGACGCCGGGGAAATAGCCCGAAACCAGGTTGTCGTTGGCGTCGAGCGTGAGCACCGTATGCGCGTTCCATCCGACAATCGCCTTCGGATAGGCCATCGCCCACGGCAACTTTGACGGCAGGCCCCAGTCGCCGTCGCCCGAGAGCAGGCATCCGATTCGTCCGAACGCCTGGCCCAGCACCAGCGCAGGCGCGCTCATGTCGAATAATTGAACGATGCCAACGCGGTAGCGGCGCGCGACGATCGCGGTCGCGACGACCCCGCCGATGAAACCGCCGTACCATACGAATCCCGCGCCTGAAAATACGATCGACCACGGATTCGCCTGATAAAGCGGCCAGTTATCGACCACGTCATAAAGCCGCGAACCGGCGATTCCGCCAATCGCCGCCCAGACCACCGCCGCGTTCGCAAGGTCCGTATCAAGCCCGCGCCGGCGGCATTCGCTCGTCAGCAGCAGATCGGCGCAGATGAAGCCCAGCGCCATCATCAGGCCGTAGCTGTAAATTGTAATCGGCCCCAGATGCAGCAAAACCGGAATCATTGTTCAACCAAGTATAATACGGTTGCGGCAAGTACGACACTATCGCGGCGGCCGATGCATCCCTCCGGGGTTGCGCGGCGCCGCCCTGCTGATTTATTGACGCTCCGATGCGCGCGATTGTTCAACGGGTCAGTTCGGCCGAGGTTCGGGTCGGCGGCCGCATCATCAGCAAAATCGGCCGGGGATTCGCCGTGCTGCTCGGCGTGACTCACGACGATAGCGAGGCCGACGCGGATTACCTCGCCGATCGGATCGCCGGGATGAGAGTTTTTGCGGACGCGGCCGGCAAGATGAATCTGGCGCTCGCGGCCGTGGGCGGCGCGGTGCTGGCGATTTCGCAATTCACGCTCTACGCCGACGCCAGCCAGCGCCGGCCCTCGTTCGTCGCGGCGGCGGCGCCCGAACCGGCGCGCCGCCTGTACGAATGCTTTGTCTCGCGCCTGCGCGCGCGCGATGTTACCGTGGAGACGGGCGAGTTCGGGGCACACATGGAGTTGGCGCTGGTCAACGACGGTCCGGTTACAATCATCCTGGACAGCCGGGAACGCCGCTAGTGTGGTGTCCCGCAAATAAATTCCACCTGACGCCTTGTCGGCTCCGCGCGCAGGCCGCCCAGCGCGGGGCGACTTGGGATGGATTGCCGGGTCTGGGCACGGCAATGACGCACAGCGTTTGTCATGCCCGGACTTGATCCGGGCATCCAGGCGGAGCGCAAACTTATCCAGGGGACGCCACACTGGCCGGCTCGTTAGATTCCTTCGGAGATTATAAAAGCGATGGCGCGGGCAGGATTTTACGCGGTCGAGTCGGGCAAAATTTCGTTCCGCCGCGACGGCCATTGGTACAATGACGAGGAACGCATCGAGAATCCGCGCATCGCGCTGCTCTTCAGCCGCAGCCTCAAGCGCGCCGCCGACGGCGGCTTCTACCTGCAGGTGGCCGAAGAGCGCGCGCCGATTACGATCGAGGACACGCCCTACGTCGTGGTCACCGTCGAGGACGCGCCGGACGGCGGCGTGATCGTCGTCACCAACGACGAGGAACGCGAACCGCTCGATCCCGCGACGCTCGCGGTCGGCTCCGGCCACGTTCTGTATTGCGCGGTCAAAGGCGGCCAGTTCCGCGCGCGCTTTCTGCGCTCGTCCTATTTCCATCTGGCCAACCGCTTCGTCGCCGAGGATGGCGGCAGGAGCTTCGCGATCGAAATCGGCGGCCGACGCTATCCGATTCGGTACGACGCGGCCGCGAACAATCCTTCCTGACACCAAATTGGCGACGCGCGCGGCTCCGACCTTCAATATAGTGCTGGTGCGGCCCGAGATTCCGCAGAACTCCGGGTCGATCGGCCGGCTGGCCGCGGCGGCCCAAGCGCGGCTCCATCTGGTGGGCCCTCTCGGCTTCTCGCTCGAAGATCGCTATCTGAAGCGCGCCGGCCTCGATTACTGGCCATACGTCGATTTGCGCGTCTATCGCGATTGGGCGGAGTTTGACGCGCTCCATCAGACGATGCGTTCGCTCGCCTTTCGGTATTTCTCGGCGCGGGCGGAAAAAACCTATCTCGCGGCGGATTATCGGGCCGGCGATTTTCTTGTCTTCGGCAGCGAGACCAAGGGTCTCGGCGCGGAATTCCTCGAGCCCCGCGCCGGCGACGCCTACCGGATTCCAATCTTCGAACCGGGCGTGCGCAGCCTGAATCTCGCCAACGCCGTTTCGATCGTTTTGTACGAAGGTCTGCGCCGCGCGAATTTTCTCGATCGCGAGTGACTCCTGGGTTGCGTCAGCGCTGCGAACGCCGGCCCAAGCTCAGGACCAGCGCGCCGCCGATCGCCGAAAGCGACGAGCCTGTCAAAATGGCAAGCTTGGCTTCCTCGACCATCGCGCTCTGATAGCCGAAAGCTAACTGCGCGATAAACAGCGACATCGTAAATCCAATCCCGGCCAACATCCCGAGACCGACGAGCGTCCGCCCCGCCATCCCGTCCGGCAGCTCGCCGACGCCCGTGCGGACGGCCAGCAACGTCGCGCCAATCACTCCAATCGGCTTGCCCAAGAGCAGGCCGAGGGCCGTGCCGGCGGCGGCGGGCGCAGCCGCCGCCGCGAAGCCAAGGCCACCGAAGCTTAACCCGGCATTGACAAGCGCGAAGATCGGCAGAATCGCGAAATTGACCCACGGATTCAGCAGATGCTCCAGATGACGGAGCGGCGAGTCGCCGCCGCGGTCGGGATGCGTTTCAAGCGCGAGAAAATCATCCACGCCGGCGGCCGCCGGGCGTGATCGTCCGGGCACGCAAAGCCCGATCACCACGCCGGCGATCGTCGGATGCACTCCGCTTCGGAAAACCGCGCCCCACAAGACCGCGCCGATCGTCAAATACGGCCAGAGCCGCCTGACGCCCGCCCAATTTATCGCGATCAGCGCGGCGGCGGCGATCGCCGCGACGCCCATGGCGCCGATCGCAAACGTCTGGCCGTAAAACAAACCGATCACCAGTATCGCGCCAAGGTCGTCGATAATCGCGAGCGCCGTAAGAAACGCGAGCGCCGCCGGCGGCACGCGCGAACCCAGCGCGCGCATCACGCCCAACGCGAACGCGATATCGGTCGCCATCGCGATTCCCCATCCGTGGGCGGCGCCGCCGCGCCCCGCGATCGCCGCGTAAATCGCGATCGGCACGATCATGCCGCCGGTCGCCGCGATCGCCGGGGTCGCCGCCGCACGCACAGTGTTCAATCTGCCGGCGGTCAATTCATATTTGATTTCAAGGCCGACCTGCAGGAAGAAAACCGCCATCAGAAGGTCGTCGACCAGATGCGGGATGGAGGCGTACGCCTCGAACGATCCGATCCGCAGTCCGATTTGCGCCTGGCGGAATGCATCGTAGATGTGGGACCAGGGCGAGTTCGCCCACGCTAGCGCAATCAGCGCGGCGCCCAGCAGCATCGCGCCCGGCAACCCCTCCCATTCGACTATCCGCTTCATCCGGCGCGCATGCGGGCGCGATCAAATTTCGCGGCGGCGAAACCGCCCCGCGACCATTCAAACTTATGGCGCGTACGAATTCCGATCCAGTGTGGCGGCCCGCAAATAACTTCCACCTGAGGCCTTATCAACTCGATACGCAGGTCGCCCACCGCGGGACGGCAAGGGAGGGATTGCCGGGTCCATGCCCGGCAATGACGAACCGAGCTGGTCATGCCCGGACTTGCTCCGGGCATCCACGCCGAGCGCAAGATCGACGCGGAGTGCAAACTTATTCAGGGGACGCCACACCGGGCCGCGCGCGAAAATCCCGCTTCGTCGGCCGCGCCCGACTTCAGGCGCCATGCGCGCCGCCCGGCCCGTCAGATTCGGTTTTGGTTCGCGGCACCGCGCCAAACGGCGTGATCTTGAAGTCACTCGCGTCTTTCACTTCGGGCGTCCTGAGCGCCCAGTAAAACGCGATGATCCATCCCGCCACCGTCCAGCCAAAACATAGATTCAACACGAAAACGTTCTGATAATTGGCTTGCCCGAGGCTGATTGCCGCGATCGTCGGCAAAAAGTAAACCACCACCGCAAGCGCCGGAATCGCTACAAACAGCAGCGTGTCGCCCCAGGTTCGCTGATCGGTAAGCGGCATCACCGCAAGACTGCACAGGAACGCAAAACTGACGATGAAGGTCCAAAGTTTGTGCTCCGGCGCCAGTTCGAGCAGCCATCCGGCCGATGACGCCAAGAGCGACGCGACAATCAGCGCCACCACGATTGACAGAGCAAGAGTGGCGAGCCATTCGACGAATGCCGGATCGTTGAAAATGCCCATGGCGCAACTTGACCGCTGTTTAGCGTGACCGCTGGTTTAATTAGCGCTTATAGTGAAATAGGTCAAACGTCCGCTACAAAGATAAAAATAGCTAAACTGGCGCCCCTCCCCGATTAAAAAATCAGTTTCGCCGCTATTTGCCAGTCGGCGAATGCTTCCCCTCAACTCGCGCAAACAGTTATGCGACGTATTGGATATACTTGATGCCTGTCGCAATCGCGCACGCCGATGATTGATACGTCCATCGCTCACGAATCGTTGCAGGAGGCGCCGCCTGTAGCGGCGCGGCCGATCAACCCGCGGCGCCATTACGCCGGCGATCTCATCGCTGTCGTCTATATCGGCGCAATCGGCCTGATCGCCGCGCTGAGCGGCGCCATCTATGTTTTGTTTCCCGAATTGGGCGCGCTCTCTTGGGACGTGATGCGGCGGCCGCATGGCCGCTGGGGTTCGGCGCCTCTCATGTTGGCGATTACGCCCGCGCTGACCGGCGCGGCCGGCACGATCGCGACCCGCAATCTGCCGTATGGATTCGTCTCGGTCATGATCGTCGTCTGCGCGTCGATTTTAATTCTGCGGGCGACGCGCTCTCCCATCGCGCCGGCAATCTCCGCGGGCTTGCTGCCGCTGGTACTCGGCGTCACCAGTTGGTGGTATCCGCCCGGCGTCTTGCTGGGCTCGACGGTGCTGGCGATTCTGCTGCTCGGATGGCGCCGGTCGTCGCCGCTCGAAAACACGCTCCTTGCGTCTGTGACACGGCGCGACGCCGGGCTTGAATCCGAGCCGCATTTTGAATCGTTGATCGCGCTAAATTGGCTCGCTCCGTTGCTGATTTTCGTCTTGAGCGCGACTGCGATGGTCGATCTGACCGGGATGCGCTTTATCTTGTTTCCGCCGCTCGTCGTGTTGCTGTACGAGATGTTCCACGATCCCGATCGATGCCCATGGACGCCCCACCTGGGGCGGCTGCCTGTGGTATGTTTCGCTGCGGCCCTCGGCGGTTTCCTAATCCATCAGCAGGTTCCGTTGATTCCGCTGGCGGCGGCGCTGAGCATGGCCTGGGGCGTGATCGTCCTGCGCATTTTCCGGACCAACGTGCCGCCCGCGCTAGCCGTCGCGTTGTTGCCGATGGTAATCGACCATCCGACGGTTCTTTATCCGATTTCCGTCGGCATCGGGATCGCTGCCGGCACCCTTTGGTTTGTGGTTATCCGAAGATTTCTCACGCCTTCACATGAACTTCACGTCTGAAGCAGGCGACATGGCGCTCGATGTTCCTTCGCCTGAATGGATTTAAACCATCGCGGAAGAAAGCTTGGCGCCAGAAAATCCTGCATCGTCATTATCTTGGGCAGGTTCGCGAATTTTCGGAATTCGCGAAAAAAATTCACAGTCGGGTTTAAGCCGACTTAATATGCGATTCGAAGATTTTTCCAATGCTTACGGATACTCGAGGGGTGCGGCGCGAAAGGCGCCGAATTTGCTTGAGTTGAAGTCGTGCGATCGATGGCTCGAATCGCGGCAGTCGCGCTTTTCATCATCGCGGCGCCTCTTGCGCTTACGACGCTCGCGCGCGCGACGGACTTGGTTTGCGATCCGGCCGCCGATTACTACCTCGGTCAAGAAGACTACGCCAACACGATCGCGGCGCACCGGCGCCTGATCGCGACGAATCCCGACGACGCGCTCGCGCATTACCATCTTGGATTCGCCTACGCCATGACCGGCCAGCGGCAGGCGGAACTCGCCGAATATCGCAAAGCCGCGGCGCTGGGCCTGCGGCAATGGGACTTTGAACTTAATTTCGGCCGCGCGGAGCTTGAAAGCGGCGATCCCGCGGCGGCGGCCGGCTCATTTCAGCAGGCGATTGCGCTCGCTCCGCGGCGGCCGGAGGGCTATTTCAATCTTGGCCTCGCGGACGAACGCCGCGGGATGTATCAGCAGGCTCTGGACGCCCTGACCGCCTCGCTGGCGCTGGATTCCGACCAACCCGATGCGCGCAACATGCTCGGCGTCATCTACGCGGAAAAGGGCGACTACGCACGCGCTCGTGAAATATGGACGCGGCTGGCTCATTCCGCACCCGATTTTGCTCCAGCCCGCGAAAATCTGGCTGCGCTTGATCGGATGACGGAAACGCCCAAAACTCCGCCGGGCCGCGATCGATCGCCCTTTCGCACCGCCCTTGCCGGCGACCTTCGCTGAATCTCAACCCGCCCGCGCTCACGCGGATTCGCCCCGCCGGCGCGACGCCGCGTGACAGCGCTCGCATCAGACGCCCTTTCTAGTTTGGCGTCCCCTGAACAAGTTTGCGCTCCGCGTCGATCTTGCGCTCGGCGTGGATGCCCGGATCAAGTCCGGGCATGACACCAACGCTGTGCGTCATTGCCGGGCCCAGACCCGGCAATCCATCCCTTGCCGCCCCGCGCTGGGCAACCCGCGCGCCGAGCTGATCAGGCGTCAGGTGGAAGTTATTTGCGGGACACCACCCTAGAAAAACGGGATGCGCATCGTGACCAGCCATTGATGATTGAACGTGCGCGCCTGAGTCGCCGCGAATTGCAGACCCGCGCCCAGCACGAAATAGGCATGCTGGCTCAGCCTGAAGCGCCCGAGAATCAGGCCGGGCGTCAGGTAAAGCTGCTGCTGGCCGCGCGTCTCGCCGTTCGGATAAGAGACCCATGTGGTCTCGAATTCCGGCCAGACCGGAATCACGAATCCGTCAAGGCTGAATTTCCGCCCGTACTGGAAGGCGCTGTTCCATCCGATCGGCGTGCCCAGCTTTCCGGCCTCGCCATCCGGCACGGAGGGACCGATAGTCGCTTGATAGTCGAACTCCCCGAAGCGCGTCTCGAACCCTTTGCCGAAGCCGAGCATCGGCGTGAACACGTCATGATTGGCTGAAACATATTTATTCGAGCCGGTCGCGAAGCTGTTGCCGAGCAGGAAGGTCACGACATAATTCCCGGCGTCGCTCGGCGAAGCGAGAATCCGGTACTTGAACAGAAACGTCCAATCGCCCCATCCCGAAGTCTGCTTGTCCGCCGGAAGATTTTTCGTGACGTAAACCGGATTGCCGAAAATCAACTCGGTGTTTTCGGTCGGAATGATCTCGGCGCCCTTGCTGGCGTAGGTGAAAGTTTGCAATCCGTGCGGCGCGAAGGCGAACCCGTAATCGGTGCGGATTTCCTGCTGCAGCGTGGGAATTATGGTCACCACCGGCGTCATCCAGTCCGGCTGCTCGTATTCGTGGGTGCGATGGACCATGTCGAGCCAGCGGTTGTAATAGCCGCCGAGCGTATCGAGCAGCGAAAAATTCGCTGGCGCCGCCGCGCTCTGCTGCGCCAGCGCGACCGCGGACGGCAGGCTCAAGATTGCGCCGGCCAGCGCCGCGCCGGCGACAAAAGCGAGTTTTCGGAAGAGCGAAACTGATTTCATGGCCGCGCATGATGCCATTATAAAAGCTAAATGACAAGTATTATGGCTTTCTCACGTATGAATTCGGACGTCCATTCCGAGCGTGTCGCCAAAGAGGTGATGCGCGTGTTCGATTCGCAGCGGGCCGAGAGCCGCCAAATTCCCTAACGAGCGGCTTCAGAGTAGAGTGACGGAAAATTTTATCGCTGAGGATCTGGAAAGACCCGACGAAGCATGAACCAAAGCGGCCTTGACCTGGGGACAGGCTCGCTGATCCAGGTCGGCGCTCATTGACCGCAACGCGAAAATGGACAGGGGCTGAGAGGTTCAGGGTAGCGGCGCTGGTGGCGGATGGGAACGTCACGCTTCACGTTTATTGATCTCTTTTGCGGAATTGGCGGCATGCGCCTTGGGCTGGAATCCGCCGGTTGCGAATGCCTGTTCTCGTCCGATTGGGACGCGCCTGCGCAGAAGACTTATGCCGAGAATTTCGGCGAGCGACCCTGCGGCGACATTCGCGCGATAGCGTCGTCCGAGATTCCGGATCACGACATTTTCGCGGCCGGATTTCCGTGTCAGCCATTTTCAATTTCTGGCGTGTCGAAAAAGAACAGCCTCGGCCGCGCACATGGGTTCCGTGACCAAACCCAAGGGACCCTTTTCTTCGAGGTGAAGCGAATAATTCGCGACCGGCGGCCTGCTTCGTTCCACAGCATCGCGAGCGCGTTTATCTGGTCGGATTCAGGGAGCCTCGATATTTCGATTGGCCAGTTTTCCCGGCCGGCGAGACTACTATCTCGGAAATTCTCGAAGACCAGGTCGATCCGAAATACACCCTGAGCGATCGCTTGTGGGCATACCTTCAGGATTACGCAAAGAAACATCGCGAAGCGGGTAACGGATTCGGACTGGTCCGCAAAGATGGTATTGCCCGAACGCTGAGTGCAAGATACTACAAAGACGGATCCGAGATTCTCGTGCCCCAAGGTCGTGCCAACCCCCGTCGGCTGACACCCCGCGAATGTGCGCGGCTGATGGGGTTCGCGGACTCTTTCAGGATACCCGTTTCAGATACCCAAGCTTACAAGCAATTCGGCAACTCGGTAGTTGTTCCACTTGTCTCCGCGCTGGCGAAACAAATCGTCAGAGCGCTGACCACGCCGGCGGCCCGCATGCCGAAACAGATGCGCCTGTTGCGAAGCGTATCTTGACGAAGCGCCAACGGGCGCTCGATTCGAACGTGGCTGACATAGTAGCGCCTGCCGTCCGCAGCCGCATGATGGCCGGGATCCGGGCCAAGCATACCAGGCCGGAATTATTGATCAGGCGCGGACTTCACGCCTGCGGATTCCGCTTCCGGCTGCACCAGCGAAACCTGCCCGGTAAGCCTGACCTTGTCCTGGCGAAATACCACGCGGCCATATTCGTCAATGGTTGCTTCTGGCACTGCCACGACTGTGAACTGTTCAGATGGCCGGCTAGCCGCGAGGCCTTCTGGCGGCGAAAGCTTTTGTCAAACCGCGAGTCAGACAAAGTGGTCCGGAATGAGCTGTTGCAAGCCGGCTGGCAGTTTTGACCATATGGGAATGCGCTATCAAGGGTAGACATCGCCGTAGTGAACAGGAAATAATCCGCCGTTCGGCGAAATGGATTCGATCGCGCCGCCGAAATTACGAAATCCGCGGAAGCTGAAACCCGATTCAGCCAGAGTGAGCAGATAAATCGCCACGCTCGCAAAAATAGGCGCGCTGATGGCGGCAGCCGGCGTTGAGCGTCTTTACATCAAGCGGCTCGCGCCTAATGACAACTCCAAAAATCAGGTTTACCTCGGTTCCGACTTCGAGGCGCTCAATATCCTGCCCAATCAGGGAGTTCGCGCTGAAAGCGAGGGCCGTTCGAAAATTTTCAGGGCCGCGATCAGTTTTTTCTGGCTCAATACCGACGGCGAACTCGACGCGGCGCGCGGGACCCAACTAATCCTTTATCCGCAATATCCCGAAGTTCGAATGTCTGGGTTTCTGAGGGGCTGCCGGAAAGCCCCTTCAACGATTATGACGAGCCGTGATCCCGGCCGCGTTCTACTTCTGGGCGTCCGCAACGACGGCAAGCTGGTCGGATTCGCCGCCGCGGCTGACAGCGCCATATCCAGAGAACTCGAGGATATGCGCGATCTTCCCGAAGTCGGGGTCTTCAACGAAGTTCCACTTCGTTCGAAGAGCGATTCGCGCCTTCGCCTGCTCGCGGAACTGCGGCGAATAAGCCATGCGGGCTGGATCAATTCCAAACGACTCCTTGCCTCCGGCGAGCTTGGACCATGCGCGGCGCCGAACTGCGGCGGATACACGCTCGAAGCCGAAATGGGTATTCTTCCCAATAGCCTGTCCGAACCCGATTTCGAAGGTTGGGAACTCAAACAATTCGGCGTTTCACGACTGGACCATTTCGAGACCGGGATCCTCACCCTTATGACCCCCGAACCTACGGGTGGATACTACCGGGAACGCGGCGTCGAAGCGTTCATACGGCGCTTCGGCTACCGAGACAAACGCGGCCGGCCAGACCGGATGAATTTCGGGGGCATCCACCGCGCCCGGATGAAACACGCGGAAACGCGGTTGACCCTCACGCTCCATGGCTACGAACGCTCGTCAGGGAAAATCGCCGACCCATCGAGCGGAGTCTGCCTCATGTCGGACGAGGGTGAATTCGCGGCATTATGGCGGTACGACGACCTGATGACCCACTGGAACCGCTTGCAACTGGTAAATTATTTACCAGTTAGCGCGCTTATGGCGGTACGACGACCTGATGACCCACTGGAACCGCAAGCATGCTCGCGCGGCTTACGTGCCATCAGTACGAAGGAGCGATCCCGACCTGCAATATCGTTTCGGCTCATCCATCCGTCTTGGGGAAGGAACGGATTTCCTGCTTTTCCTCAAAGCACTTGACCAAGGCGCCGTCTATTACGATCCGGGCATCAAACTGGAGCATGCTTCCTCCACACAAGCTTCGACGAAACGACGAAGCCAGTTCAGGGTCAGGTCGCGAGACCTCTCCGCGCTTTACAACCGCCTTGAAACGCTCAACCTTGCGGAATAGTCCAAAAGCTCGGTCAATCCGAACTCGGCCCATAGAGAATTTCAGGCGAAAGCCACAATAAAAGCGGCGGCCGGAGGGACGCGACCGCCGTGCGATCGCGAACCATCCGCCCGCCGTCGATGCGGACGCTCTCGTTAGAACAGGGTTATTGTGGCGTCCCGCGAATAAGTTTGCACTCCGCGTCCATCTTGCGCTCGGCGTGGATGCCCGGATCAAGTCCGGGCATGACCAGCTCAGTTCGTCATTGCCGGGCCCAGACCCGGCAATCCATCCCTTGTCACCGTGCGGTGGGCGGCCTGTGCGCCGAGCTGATCAGGCGTCAGATGGAAGTTATTTGCGGGACACCACACTAGGCGGCCTTTTTCTTGCGACCATTGCCGGCCGCGGCCTGAATTTCGTCTTTGCGCACGATAAACCGCTCGTCGAGCTGGCCCATCTTTTCGACCACGCCGCCGTATTCGAGCTCGCTGTACGGCAGCATCGCGGGGCCAGAGAAGCCCTGATTGCGGATTTCCGCCGCCTTCTGCGAGATGTTGTTGCGCACCCAATCCCAGAAGGGATGGTCGAAGGCGTCGACCGGCTCCGTAAATTTGCCGTTGTGCACGCAGAACGCGGCGGCGCTGACGATCGCCGGCCCGTCGAAGAATGAAATCGTCGAATTCAGCTTCACCGGCATCAGCGGACCGTTATGGCTGCCGCGCATCGTGCCCGCGACGTAATGGCCGATGCGGAAGGGCGAGAGGATTTCGCCGGTGGCCGGAAAGTTGCCCTGCGTGCGCACCAGCGCGACCGGATCGTCCTTGCCGGTGTAGGTGCCGGCGATATTGTGCAGGCGCGAGGTCGAAACCACGGCCGCGACGTCGTTGTTGGCGCGGCTGCGAATCGATTCGACGACGAAGCGCTCGTTGTCGCGCAGCAGGCAGGCGATATCGTAAATCTCCTCGGGCGCATTCAGCTCGATCACGCGGTCGCCCTCGGTGTGATTAACGTCCATGATCGTGAAGGTGAAACCCTTCGCCATCTTGGGCGACAGCAGCAAGCCCGCGCAGTGCATCGGATCGCAGAAGGCGAGGTAGAGCGGCAGATTGTACGCGCCCGGATCGGTCTTGTCGGCGGCGAAGAAAATGAACGGCTCGTTGGGGCGCTCCTCGAATTCCATTTCGCACGAGGCCGGACCGAGGCCGCGAATATTGCCGGAGAAGGCGTCTTTCAGCAGATCCTGCCCGGCGCCATAGAGGCCCTGCTCTTTGGCGACTTTGGTGCCGGCCATGAAGGCGTCCCACGCCAGCTCATGGATTTTTGAATCGTT
Organism: Deltaproteobacteria bacterium; assembly: GCA_021780225.1. GTDB lineage: Bacteria > Desulfobacterota > Binatia > Binatales > Binataceae > JADMIL01. The sequence goes on from JAJXZF010000033.1 coordinate 23,029, forward strand.
GACGCCCCGGTCGTGGGTCATCAACAGCGCAACGTCGTCGCCGGTGGAGCTGACGTACAGATCGCTCAGCAGCCGCTTGCCCTTGTCGCGAACGAACTGTTCGACGGCCTGCTTGAGCTTCGCGCTCGGCTTGATATGCCCGCCGATCGATCCAACGTCGGCCTTGATTACTGACAACGTGGTTTTCATTGGTTTAGCGCCTCCGATCCTGAACTCGGCTTATAGATTTCCACCGCACTTCGCGAGACCGGCCGCCGCGAACTAACCGCGCCGCGTCGCGCATCCGCAACCGCCGCCGCATCCGCCGGAACGGCGCGGCTCGCCGATCTGATAGCCGGCCGCCTCGAGTTCCGCCGCGCCGAGCCAATCCAACTCCGCATCGACCGCCGCGTCGCAATGGACGCAGCGGCGGCGTTCCCCAAGCTCGTCAAAATCGACGTAGGTCAGGACGGTTCGGCCGCAAGCCGCGCATCGCGCGGTGGGAAAGGAAGTTTCGGTTCGCGCGTTCTCGCGTATCACTGGATTTCTTTATAGTAGTTTTCCGTCCGCTGGCAAAGCAACCGCCGCTCTATGAACGCGCCGCGCCATGCTAATTTTGCGGCAAGGCGCGTCATCGCGGCGCCAATCCATATTCGACCGAGCAGAACTGTGCGAGAAGCCGCCCGATGAAGCCAAACGTCACGACCCCCACGCCGATTCCGACCGCGCTCGTGCTGGCCGGCCTGCTCGACCATAGCGAGCTGGGCGGCGCCGGCGGCGCGGTATGGCGGGCCGAGGTGGTCAGCGCCCGGCCGGTGCGGCCGCGCGCGGGATGGCACTACCTGACCGTCGCGATCGCGCGCAACGGCGAAGCGCCTTCGGCGTCGCCGCTGATGACCGGCATCCTGAGCGGCGGCGGCCGCGGCGTTAAGCCGTGGTGCGAATGCCGGCTTTATCCGGAAGTGCGCACCGCCGGCGGCGCGACGCTCGACGCGCGCGCGGCCGGACTGGAAGCGGCGTTGGTCGGGCGCTTCGGCGAAATCATTCCGGACGGCGGCCATCTGATGGCCGAGTACGAAAGTCCGGGGCAGGAACGCACGCACGCGGAACTGTTGCTGCGCGTGCCGCCGGCGGCGTCGTATCTGGGTTCGCTGATGTTCGACGCGGGTTTTCGCGGCGCGTTCAAAGATTGGTACATCTCCGAAGGCGGCCACGAAGGCCCGCGCAAGCTGCAGGCGAACAAATCGCCGAACTCCGCCGCGGCGCGCGCGGCGCTGCGCGAGCATGAGCGCGAGTTGGGCGATTTCCTCAAGCGGCGGCTGCCCGACAATCTCAAGGACGCGGAAATCGTGCGCACCGCGCAAGGCCGCGCGCGCCGGATCCTCGCCACGATTCGCCGCATCCCACGCCGCTAATCCGATTTTTCCGGCTCACGGACGGACATAAGGCTCGCCGAGCGCGGAGGGCGCGTCGGCCTGTCCGCCCGCCAGCGCCAGCACCGCGACCGTCAGCAGGTAAGGCAGCGCCAGAAACAATTGATAGGGAATCGTGGCGGCGGTCGCCTGCAGAACGAATTGCAGCGCGATCGCGCCGCCGAACATCAGCGAAGCCGCCGCGACGCCCCACGCGTTCCAGCGGCCGACGATGACCACCGCCAGCGCGACGTAACCGCGGCCCGCCGAAATGCCCTCGACGAAGGTGTCGGCGTAGGCGAGCGTCAGATAGGCTCCGCCGAGTCCGCTGAGCACGCCCGACGCGAGCAGCGCGATCCAGCGCAAGCGGTAAACGCCGAGCCCGAGCGCATCGGCCGCTTCGGGGCGTTCGCCGGCGGCGCGCAGGCGGAGTCCGAAGCGGCTGCGGCCGATTATCCAGGCGATCGCCGGAACCAGCGCCAAAGCGAGATAGACCAGCGCGGATTGGTCGAACAGCGCGCGGCCGATTACCGGCAGACGGACCAGCGGACCGAGTTCGATGGATCGCATCGGCGTAACGGTGAAGGCGCGCCCGGTGGCGCCGAAAAGCCGCTGGTACAAGACTCCGGTCAAACCCGTCGCGAGCAGGTCGATCGCGGTTCCGGCGACCACTTGATTGACGGCGAGATTGACCGCGACGAACGCGAAGATCGCGTTGATCGCCGCGCCGGCGCCGATCGCCGCGGCGACGCCCGCCAGCGCGCCGCCGGTGGCGTGGGCCACGGCGATCGCGGCGAACGCCCCGGCAAGCATCGCGCCCTCGATTCCGATATTGATCACGCCCGCGCGCTCGACCAACAGCTCGCCCAGGGCCGCGAGCAGGATCGGCGTCGCCATCGCGATCGTCGCAGCCGCGAACGCTTCAAACATCGCCGCCCTCCGCGCCGGCGTTCGGCTCGGCCGGCGCGCCCGCGCCGAACGCTTCGCGCCATCCGCCGGCCGCCGACGCATCGAAGGCGAGCAGCGCGATAATCACCAGCGCCTGTATGACATAGACCAGTTGCGGCGAGATGCCGTCGGCGCGCTGCATCGCCTGAGAGCCGTTGTCGAGCGCGCCGAACAGCAGCGCGGCCGGCACGATACCGAGCGGACTCAGCCGCGCGACCAGCGCGACCGCGATCGCTTCGTAACCCCATCCGGGCGATATCGTTTCGTACAGGCGATGGGTGATCGCGGAAATTTGCACCGCTCCGCCGAAGCCCGCGAGCATGCCCGACAGCGCCATCGCGCCGGCCGTGAGCCGCGCGATCGGCACGCCGAAAAAGGCGCTGGCGCGCCGGTTGCGGCCGAGCGCGCGCAACTCGAAGCCGGGCGCGGTGCGGAACAAGCCGAATTCGCAAACCGCCGCGAGCGCCAGCGCGAAGAGCATCGCGAGATTGACGCGGCTGGGTGGGAAATAAAGCTGAAGCCGCGCCGCGGCCGCGATTTTGCGGCTGGCGGGAAACGCGCCCGACGGCTCCATCAACGGCCCGTGCACGGCCCAGCTCAGCAGTTGCGCGGCGATAAAATTGAGCATGATCGTGCTGATCACTTCGTTGACGTTGCGGCGCGCCCGGAGCCATCCGGCCAGCCCGCCCCAAATCGCTCCCGCCAGTCCGCCCGCGCCAATTATCGCGGCGATCGCCAGCGTGTGCGGCCATCCGCCGAGCGCCGGACCGATCGCGCCGGCGGCGAGCGCGCCGACAATCAATTGGCCGTCGGCGCCGATATTCCAAAGCGCGCCGTGAAAAGCGATCGCCACGGCGAGGCCGCAGAAGACCAGCGGCGTCGCGCGGGCGAGCGTATCGGTAAAGGCGATCCAATTGCCGAAAGCGCCATCGGCCAGATCGGCAGCGACCGCGACCGGCGATGCGCCAAGCAGCGCGAGCGCGATCGCCACGACGCCAAGCGCGCAGCCGATCGCGCCAGCCGGACGGAGCGCCGCGGCGAGCAACCGCCTCATTCCGCCGCGCCCGCCATCAACAGTCCCAGGCGCTCTGGATCGCGGTCGGCGGTTTCATGGACGCGGCCGCGGACCATCACCAGCAGCCGTCCGCAGCATTCGAGCAGCTCGTCGAGGTCGGTCGAAATCAGCAGCACCGCGCCGCCTCCGGCGGCGAACTCGGCAAGCCCGCGATGCACCTGCGCGGCGGCGCCGAGATCGAGGCCGCGGCAAATGTCGTGCGCGACGATCGCGCGCGGCGCGCCGGCCAGCGCGCGGGCGACGCTGAGCCGCTGGCGGTTGCCGCCGGAAAGCGCGCCCGCCGCGCACGCCGGACCGGCGGCGGCGCGAATCGCGAAGCGGTCAAGCAGGTCGGCGCAAAAGCGCCGCGCCGCGCCGCATCCGATCAACCCGCGCGGCGCGAAACGCGCCCGCAGCGGAGCGGCGAGCATCAAGTTTTCCCACAGCGGCAGCTCGAGCACGAGACCGTCGCGGTCGCGATGCTGCGGAATCACGGCCACCGCCGCGCCGCCGGGCGCGGGCGCGATGCTCCCGGCGTCGAGTTTGACGGCGCCGGCGATCGCTTCGACCAGCTCGGCCTGGCCGTTTCCGTCAACGCCGGCGAGACCGACGATCTCGCCGGGCCGGACCGTCAGCGAAATTTCGTCGAGCACGCGGCGGCCCTCGCGCACGAGCGTGAGCGCCGCGAGCGTGAGCGCGGGCGCGGCCGCCGGATCAGGCTCGGGCGGCGGGCGCCGCGCCAGCGCCATGGGCAATGCGCCGATCATCAGCCGCGCCAGCTCCGCCTCGCCGGTGTCCGCCGCCCGCAGCTCGGCGACGACCCGGCCGCGGCGCATCACCGTGATTCGATCGGCGACGGCGCGCGCTTCGGCCAGCTTGTGGGTCACGAGCACGACGATTCTGCCGGCGGCGCGCAACCGTCCGAGCGCGGCGAGAAAAATCTTCAGTTCCGCCGGCGCGAGCAGGCTGGTCGGTTCGTCGAGAATCAGCACGCGCGGCTCGAAGCTGAGCGCGCGCACGATTGCGAGCCGCACGCGTTCGGCGACGGAACGATCGGCGACGATCGCGCGCGGCGGCGGCAGATCGAAACCGGACGCGGCGGCGATTTGGCGCGCACGCGCCGCGACGGCGTCGAGTTCGCGCGGGGCCGCGCCGGCGTCGAAGCCGCCGAGCGCCAGATTCTCCTCCCACGTCATCCGCTCGAACAGCATCGGGCTCTGATAGACCGCCGCGATTCGCGCGCGGCGCAAAGCGGCCGCGGATGCGCCCGAGCGAAGCGCCGCGCCGTCGAGCAGCACTGCGCCCGAATCGGCGGCGAGGCGGCCGGCGATGATGCCGACGAGCGTGCTTTTGCCCGCGCCGTTCTCGCCAATCAGCGCGTGAATTTCGCCGGGACGGGCGTGAAAATCCACGCGATCCAGCGCGAGCGTGCGGCCGAAACGGCGGCTGATGGCGCGGGCTTCGAGCACTACGGGTCAGGCGGTATCGGCGACCGCGGGTTTGAAGTTCTCGCGCACGAAGGCGAGCGCCTCGTCGCGCGTGGCGAGCGCTCCGTCGAGATGCAAATCCTCGATTTCGCGCAGGATCGTTTTGAATTCCGGCCCCGGCCGGAATCCCATCGCAATCAGATCGTCGCCGCCGATCAGCCGCGGCGGCCGGATCGCTTCGGCGCCGAGCGCGGCGAGCGCGCGCCGGCACAGATGATAGAAGCCGAGGCAGGAGCTGGACGCGAGCGCGTCGCACAGCGCCAGCTCGAGCAGTTCGTCGAAACCGTCCTCGGCAATCATGCGCTTGAGCGTCGCCGGGCGCATCCGCGGCGCCATCGTCAAGCGCAGATGGTCGCGAACGAGGTAGCTGACGCGCTCCTGCACGAAGCGCGAGCGGCGCAGCCGCCGCATCATTTCCGCCGCCATCTTCGCGCCGATCTCGGTATGGCCGTAGTAGGTCATCTTGCCGTTCCCGTCCACGGCGAAGCAGCGCGGCTTGGCGATATCGTGGAGCAGCGCGCCGAAAGCGAGCGTCTCCGCGCATCCCCGCCGCAGCATCGAGAGCATCAGCCGCGTATGCCGGTAGACGTCGCCCTCGGGATGGAAATTGGCGGGCTGCGGACATCCGGGCAGGTCCAGCACTTCGGGCGCCACGACCGCGGCAAGACCGCTTTCGACCAGCAAATCGAGGCCGCGCGCGGCGCCGCCCTCGGTCATGATCATGACCAGCTCCTCGCCGACGCGCTCGGCGGAAATATGGGCGATCGCGGGCGCGCTGCGCTTGATCGCCGCCCAGGTGGCGGGATCGACCGCGAAATCCAGGCGTGCGGCGAAGCGCACCGCGCGCAGCATCCGCAGATGGTCCTCGTCGAAGCGGGCGTAAACGTCACCGATCGCACGGATGATGCCGGCGCGCAGGTCGCGCATCCCGCCGACCAGATCGATCACGCGGCCGGCCGCCGGATCGAAGTACATCCCTCCGATCGTGAAATCGCGCCGCTGAACGTCTTCTTCGATCGCGCCGAAACGGACTTCGGAGGGACGGCGGCCATCAATGTAGCCGCCCTCGGCGCGGAACGTCGCGACCTCGAACTGATCGTCGCCGATCACCACCAGAATCACGCCGAAACGGGCGCCGACCGGAATCGTATGCTCGAACAGGCGCTGGACGGCGTCGGGACGGGCGTCGGTCGCGATATCGTAGTCCTTGGCCGGGACGCCGAGTACCCGATCGCGCACGCATCCGCCGGCCAGATAGGCGGCGAAGCCCGATCGGCGCAGCCGATCGATAATCGCGAAAGCTTTCTTTTCCTTCTCGACAGCCATGGCCCGTTTAGCCTAATGTAGCGCCTTGTTCGCGCCATGCGCCATCTGGGGGACGATTCGGAAGGGCGTCAGGCGTGCGAAGCGGGCGGAGATTATCCGCCTTAAAAGTTTAACAAGATTTGACGGAATCGTATGAAGATGGTAACGATTCCGCCGGAAACCACCTTGCGGGGGAGGAGAAATGGCGCTTAAACGTCTTGGATTTTGGAACTTGGCGGCCGTTTTGGTGTTGGGCGGCGCGATAGTGGGCTTCACCGCTAATTCGGCGATGGCTCAGGGTGTCTCAATGAGCGCTGGCGGACGCGCGACGTCGGGCAAACTCGAGTTCCGCCAGTATTGCGCGCAATGCCACGGCATGGACGCGATCGGCGACGGGCCTGTGGCGCCGGCGCTCAAGAAGAAACCGGCGAACCTGACTTTGCTCTCGAAGAAAAACGGTGGGGTCTTCCCGGAAAAGGAAGTCCGCGATTTTATCGACGGCTCCAAAACCGCCGCGAGCCATGGCACGCGCGAGATGCCGATCTGGGGTTATGCCTTCATGTACCGCCGCGGCGCCCAGGCCAGCACTGGCGCTGAGCCGTTGAGCCAGGAGCAGGTCGATCAGAAGATCAACCTGCTGGTCGCGTACGTGAAGTCGATTCAGGAGAAATAGCGGCGTTACCCGCGCCGGCGTCAAGCCGGTCAGAGTTCGATAACGATACGCTCGGCGCGCCGCCCTCATCGGGAGGGCGCGCCGAGCGTTGTTTTTTGGCTTAAATCGCACAGTATCCGCACGGAGCGGGTTCTGCCGCGGATCACTCCGCGGGGCGCAGCGGCGGACGGCCGAGCACGATTCCACCATCGATCGCGAGCACTTGTCCGGTAACGTTGATCGCCTTATCCGAGCATAGCCAGGCGACGGCGCGACCGATATCGGCCGGCGTCTGCTCGCGGCCGAGCGGAGTAAGCGTTTTGACCGCATGTTCGAAGGCAAGGCGGGGCGATCTTTGCCGCCGCCGATCGCGGCGCCCAATTCCTCCCAGATTTTGGTGTAAATCAGGCCGGGCGCGACCGCATTCACGCGAATTCCTTTGGGTCCGAGCTGTAAGGCGAGGCTGCGCGTGTATGAAATCACGCCGGCCTTGGCGGCCGCATACGCCGCGAGCAGCGGCGGCGCCAGGAGGCCCGCGATCGACGAGGTGTTGCAAATGACGCCGCCTGCGCGCATCCGCGGCGCGACCTCTTTGGAAACGAGCTAGACCGAGTTGAGGTTCAAATCGACGTAACGCCGCCAGATATCGACGCTATGCCACTCCGCGTGGCTGCCCGCCTCAAACCAGTTCGCCTCGCCGCCGCCGGCGTTGTTGCAGAGGACGTGCGGATGCGGACCCAGCTTTTGCGCGATCGCCTCGACCGCGGCGCGCACCTGCGCTTCGTCGGTTACGTCGGCGGCGAAGGCATGGACGCGGCCGGCGAGATCGGCGGGCGGCGCTTCGGGCCGCAGATCGATCACGGCGACCGCTTCAACCGCCTGCTCTTCAAACAACGCGCGAACGATCCCGAGTCCAAGGCCGCGCGCGCCGCCAGTGACTATTCCGTATTTCATCGGTTGCTTTCTCCTATCGATCGCCCAATCTCCTTGCCGGGCGTGGCGGATTGCGTGGTTGACGGCGCGGCATCGGCGTTCACGCCATCGACCGCGGCGGCTTCGTTCACATACGTGCGCTGATAAACCCCGAGCAACGCGGCAAACACCGCAATCACCGCTGGACCAAGAAAAATTCCAAGCGGACCGTAAGCTTCGATCCCTCCCGCCAGTCCAAAAAACAACGCCAGCGTGGGCAGCCCCGTGCCGTGGCGCATCGCCAGCGGCTTGACGAAATTATCGATGATCGCGAGCGCCACGAGCGCCCATCCGGCCAGCATCACGGCTTTAAGCCACGAATCCGCGACCGCCAGATAAATCGCGATCGGAATCCAGACGAAGGCGGTGCCGCCGAACGGAAGCAGCCCGCCCGCGGCGGTCAAGATCGCAAGCGCCGCCCAATAGGACACGCCACATGCCAGATAGCCAAAACCTATGGTTAGACCGTCAAGCCCCGCAGTGAGCATCAGGCCGCGCATCACGGACGACAAAGTCGCCGTCAGCGTGCCGAAAATCGCGGTCTGATCCGCCTCGCTGAGCGGGGTCAACGTGCGCAGTTCTTCGTACCAGGCTTCGCCGTCGCGCAACAGGTAGAAGAACGTGATCAGCATCACGCCGAAATGCAGGATCGAACTGGCGACGTTGCTCGCGGCCGAGCCGCCATGCGAGAGCGCGTATTCGCTCGCGATTTTGCCCGCCAGCGCCGCAAAGTGGCGGATTTCGTCTTCGAGATTGTAGCCGCGGCGGGCAAGGATATCGGAAATTCGCACGCCGAGCGGCGTCGAGCCGAGCCATCCAACGAATTTTTTGAGCCCGCCGTCGGCGGAGAAGCTCGAGAGCGAACCATAGAGCGCCTGCGCCTCGCGCACGAGACGCGCGGAAAGCCAGATGGCCGGCAAAATCACGCCAAGCGCGACAATGATCGTCACGAGCACCGCAGCGAGGCTCCGGCTGCGAATATGGCGATGGAGCCGGTCAAGAACGGGATGGACCAGAAAGGCGAGCAGCATCGCCCACGCGATCGGCGCAAGAAACGGATCGATTACTTGATAAAGTTGCCACGCGATGACCGCAAGAAAGCCAAAGAAGAAAACCTGGACAATTCGTTCCTGGTTCATTTCACGGCCACCGCGAGCGCTGGCAGCTTAACAAATGCGCGGGTTGGCGTCGCGCGGTTGCCAATTGCGACCCGCTCGCATCTAATCGGGATGCTTGGCGCCAGTCGCCGGTAAGCCAAAAAAACGGGATCGGATCGCTGTAAGACTCATGGCCGACGCCACATCGTCACCACATTCCGCTCAGGACGCCGCAGCGCGGATTCGCGCGCAAATCGACAAGCTTTATCGCGAAGGCGTTATCCATTGCGATGACGGTTTCACTAAAAGCCTTTATCCAACCAGCGTGACGCCCGGACGCGGCCGCTTCCTTGCGGACCTGGCGCGCAAACTGGCGCCGCGCGCCACGCTTGAAGTCGGGATGGGATGGGGACTTTCGACTCTCCACCTGCTCGAAGGGATGCTGCAGGCGGGCGGCGTCCATCAGCCGCATGTCATCATGGATCCGTTCCAGCATTCGAACCTGCATGGCGGGGCGTTGCGGGCGATTCGCGAAGCCAGCGCGATGGAATTGATCGAGTTCCATGAGGTCCCGGCCGAAATTCACATGCCCAAGCTGGTCGAGCAGGGCCGCAAGTTCGATTTCATCTTTATCGACGGCGACCATCGCTTCGACGGCGCTTTCGTCGATCTGGTCTTTGCGAACAAACTGCTCGTTCCAGGCGGCGTGATGGCGGTGGATGACACCGAGCTCGACCCGGTCTATCTGGCTTGCCGGTTCGCCGAGACCAACTGGAATTACAGCTTCGTTGATGGCCATACCGACCGCACCAGCGAGGGCGCGGGCCGCCATCGCTATCGCAACGCCCGGCCGCGGCCGCAGATTGGCGCGTGGCGCAAGCCGACGGCCGAACCCGAGCGCGGGCAGGTGCATTTCAACTCGTTTGTCGAAGATTTTTCGCCCTATATCCGGATTAATCGGCTCAAGAGCAATCGGCTCGCGCATGAGGGTCTGGTCGCTTTGCGCGAGGGCGATCGCGAAGCGGCGCGACGGTTGTTTCGCGCCGCGCTGCAACAGGATCCGGCGAACGTAAAAAACATCTTCCGCTATCTGCGGACCTATTTGCCGCCCGGGATTGCGCGCATGTTGACCGGCCGCAGCAAAGACGCCGCCGCTGATTAACCTGCGCGCCGAAGGGATAAAGTCCGGTCATGGAAATCAACGGCGTCGCGCATATTTTCGTGAGCGTGATCAAATTCGACGAGTGCGCCGCGTTTTACCGGCGGCTGTTGCCGTTTCTCGGCCTGACTCATACCGTGCGCGACACGCCCGACCAGCTTTATTGCATCGGCGGACGCACCGGCTTCGGGGTCGCGCGATGCGCGCCGGAGTTCCGCGCTTCGCCCTTTTCCCAAACGCGCAGCGGATTGCATCACGTGTGCTTTCGCGCGCGCTCGCGCGAGGACGTCGATTCGGTTTACCGGATGGCGCGGGAACTGGGCGCGAAAATCGTCCATGCGCCTGATCATGGTCAGTGGGCGCCGGGCTATTATTCGGTGCTGTTCGAGGATCCGGACGGCATCCGGCTGGAGGTCAATCACATCCCCGGCAAAGGCCTGCTGGCGCCGAATCAGTCCGGCCAATGACCCGCACGAACGGAGGCCGGAAATTATTTTGGCGTTGGCAGATGCAACGCCGTCAACAACGTTGGCGCGATCAAATTCACCAGGAATGCGAGAATCGGCAGCGCAATCGCTATAACGACACTCGCGGCATAGATGCGATGGCTGATTTTATCGAGTATCTCGGCCTGTTTCTCAGTCCGGTTCTTTAGAGCGTTGACCGCCTCGGTAAGTCCGCCGACCGTTCGCTGCAATTCCATAATCGCTTGCAGCGTGAAGCTATAGTCCGTCATCGGATACCGAGGCGGCGTCGCTTCGGGAATTTCCGTAGGAGGCGTACTACCGGCTTGAGCCATTATTCGACCTGCTGCAGCTTCGCGGCGACCCACTCCCATATCTGTGGAGAACTGCGGCCATAATAGCCCGCGACGTTAAGGACCACGGCGCTGCCGTTGCTGCCGTCCGTGATCCCTAGCCGGTCGGAGACCTCTTTCGCCGTAGCGGCCACTTTCGGGGAGACCGCGACGAAATAATTGGCGTCAGGAGGAATTTGAATGTAATTTGCAGGAAAATTAGCGTTTAATGCCGCCACCAACTTGACAGGTTCGGTCGCTCCGACGATCGCGAAGATGGTCATCGGGGCTGAGTTTGACATCGCAAAAGATAGCGGGCAAGCAATTTCCGCTACGCGTCTGGAAGAGGCGGCGGTTGCCGACCGCACGCGATTTATCTATTCTTCATATTTCACTGCGCGAATGCGCAGGAACCTTATATGCACAGGCACGTAGCTCAGCGGGAGAGCACTTCCCTGACACGGAAGGGGTCGGCGGTTCAATCCCGCCCGTGCCTACCAGTTTGTTCGCCGGTTATGCTCTCAGCCGTTCGATTATCGCGCGCGGCGGCTTTCCCAGTCCGCGCCGGATACGCTTTGATGTCCGCTTAAATGAGCGCCGAAATCACCGTCACCGTTAACGGCCACGCCCGGACCGTTCCGGCGGGCGCACGGGTGCGCGAAGCGCTCGACGGCGCCGCCGGCCGCGACCTAATCGCCGCGCGCGTCAACGGCAGGCTTATAGACCTCAACCGCGCGCTCGACGCCGACGCGGAAATCGAGCCGATCGCGGCGGACAGTCAGGCAGGACTCGACATCATCCGCCACTCCACGGCGCATCTGATGGCGCAGGCGGTGCAAAGTCTGTTCCCCGGCACGCAGGTGACGATCGGGCCGACGATCGAGGACGGCTTCTTTTACGATTTCGCGCCGCCCCGCCCTTTTACAGTCGATGATCTGCCGAAGATCGAGCAGAAGATGCGCGAGCTGGCGAAGGCCGATCTCAAAGTCGAGCGAATCGAGGTTCCGCGCGCAGAAGCCGCCGAAACCTTCGGCCGGATGGGCGAAAAATACAAGGTCGAGATTATCGACGGCATCCCGGAGGAGCGCGTTTCGATTTACCGGCAGGGCGACTGGATGGACCTCTGCCGCGGACCGCACGTGCCGTCCACGCGCTATATCCGCGCCTTCAAGCTCACCGGCGTCGCCGGAGCGTATTGGCGCGGCGACGAGCGCAACGCGATGCTCTCGCGCATCTACGGCACGGCCTTCGCCACCAAAGAAGCGCTGGAGGAGCATCTCAAGCTGCTGGAGCTGGCCCGCTCACGCGACCATCGCAAACTCGGCCGCGAACTGGGTCTCTTCCTGTTCGATCCGATTTCGCCGGGTTCGCCGTTCTTCCTGCCCAAGGGCGCGATCATCTACAACGAGCTGGTCGATTATATGCGGCGGCTTTACCGTCGTTACGGCTTCGACGAAGTGATAACGCCGCAGATTTTCCGCAACGAGCTGTGGCATGCCTCGGGCCATTGGGACAATTTCCGCGAGAATATGTTCCTGACGGCAGACCAGGAGGGCGACGGCCGTATCGATTCGAGCCCGGACGGCTGGCGGCAGGGCTACGCCGTCAAGCCGATGAATTGTCCGGGCCATACCTTCGTTTACGCCGCCGAAAAACGCTCGTATCGCGATTTGCCGCTGAGAATCGCGGATTTCGGCCGCTTGCATCGCGCGGAACGTTCCGGCGCGCTGCACGGCCTGACGCGCGTGCGCACGATGGCGCAGGACGACGCGCACGTCTTCTGCGCGCCCGAGCAGGTGGCGGAAGAGATCGATTTGAATCTCAGGATGGTGCGCGACGTTTACAGTGCGCTCGGCTTCGAGAGGCTCGAATCGAAGCTCGCGACCATGCCGGAGAAGCATCTTGGGACCGTCGAGCTGTGGCGCGAGACCGAAGCGGCGCTGGGCCGCGCGCTCGATCGCAACGGTCTGCCGTGGGAGGAAAATCCCGGCGAAGGGGCCTTCTACGGCCCCAAGATCGAGATTTACGTGCCCGACGCGCTCAAGCGCAAATGGCAGCTCGCGACGATTCAGCTCGACTACAACATGCCCGAGCGGTTTGATCTGACGTACACGACCAGCGCCGGCGCGGAGGCGCGGCCGGTGATGATCCATCGGGCTATCCTCGGCTCGCTCGAGCGGTTTATCGGCGTGCTGATCGAGCATACCGGCGGCGTGATGCCGTTCTGGCTCGCGCCCGAACAGGCGCGCGTGCTTTCGCTGAGCGAAAAGGTCGAAGCATACGCCGCGGAAATCGCCGCGACGTTTAAGCGCCAGGGCTTTCGCGCCCACGCCGATTTGCGCAACGAAAAGCTGGGCTTCAAGGTGCGCGAGGCGGAGTTGGCCAAGGTTCCGTACATGATCGTCGTGGGCGAGCGCGAAGCCGCGTCGCGCGAGGTTTCGCTGCGCCGCCTGCGCGGTCCGCGCAACGAAACCATGGCGCTCGAACAACTGATAAATCTGCTCAGGGACGAGCACGTCCCGTCATAAGAAAATTTGGCTTTAATCCTAAATCATTTTGGAGTTAGTCTAGGTGCCGCATCGCCGGACGCGTCGCGCGCCGGCGGCGTCAGGACGCGCCCGAGGGCGCTGAATTCAAACTCGGCCCATCAGCCGAGGGAGGTGGCTTATCCGTAGAGATTTCCGTACCCCACCGTCGCGGGAACCAGCGATTCGCTATAACAATCTGATTCGCGCTCCCGAAGTTCGCGTGATTGACGCCGACGGCTCGCAAGTCGGCGTGATGAATATCCGCGAGGCGTTGCGCGTGGCCGAAAGCCGCGGTCTGGATCTGGTCGAAGTGGCTTCGACCGCGAATCCGCCAGTCTGCCGCATCACCGACTTCGACAAGTACCGCTATGCGCAGAAGAAAAAGGTGCATGACTCCAAGCGTCATTCCACCGCCAGCGCGGTCAAGGAAGTCAAGATGGGCGCGCTGACCGACAAGCACGACGTCGATTTCAAAGTCGCCCATATCAGGCGCTTTGTTGGCGAGGGCCAGCGTGTTAAGCTCTCGATTTCGTTTCGCGGCCGGCAGATAACCCATCCGGAACTTGGCCGCGCCCTGCTCGACCGTATTGTCGAACAGGTGCGCGACATCGCGCAGCCCGAAGGACCGGGCCGGATGGAGGGTCGGAATATGTCGATTCTGCTCACGCCGCGTTAGAAATTTCAGCGGAACGCGTAATAGTTATGCCGAAGATCAAAAGTTCGCGCAGCGCCGCCAAGCGCTTTTCGTTCAGCAAGACCGGACAGGCGAAGCACAAGCGCACCAACTTGCGCCATCTGCTGTCCAGCAAGAGCCGCGCGCGCAAGCGCCGCCTGCGCCGCGCCGGGACGCTCAACGCGGCCGACAACGCGATGGTGCATCGCCTGCTGCCCTATCTTTAGGATTGAGGAACGCGCCCGAACGGCCGCGTCCAGCGACTATTTGAAGGAAGGATTGTTCTCCGATGCCACGCGCAAAGGGCGGTCCCAAGACCCGCCGCCGCCATAAGCGGCAACTCAAGCTCGCCTCCGGTTTCGTCGGCGGGCGCAAGCTCTACCGGCAGGCGCGCAGCACCCTCGAAAAGGGGCTGACCTACGCCTATCGCGATCGCAAACAGAAGAAGCGCGAATTCCGCGCGCTCTGGATCACGCGAATCAACGCGCTCGTGCGCGAACACGGGCTGAGCTACAGCCGCTTTATGGACGGCCTCAAAAAGGCCGGCATCGAGCTCGACCGCAAGCAGCTCGCGGCGCTCGCGATCGAACGCGAAGCGCTGTTCGCGGAACTGGCGAACGCGGCCAAGCAGGCGCTGGGCGCGGCGCAAGCCGCGTAGGCGCGCCGCGCGTCCGGCGGGCGGGCGCCATAAGGGACCATGCGGATTTCCGCATGGTCCTTGCGTTTGACGGTCCTAAGCCGCGGTGAACCGTTCCGGAATAGCCTGATGAGAGAACAACTCGAAGAGATTCGCGAGCGCGCGCTCGCCGAACTCGGCGACGACGCCGGCGACGCCCAAATCGAGACGGTGCGGGTGCGCGTGCTCGGCCGCTCCGGCGAGCTTACCGGGATCATGCGCCGGATGCGCGAGGCGCCGCCCGACGAGCGTCCGACGATCGGCCGGCTGGTCAACGAAATCAAAGACCAGCTTGAAGCGCGCATCGCGGCGCTGGTCGAAATCCGCAAAGGCGAGGCGATGGCGCGTTCGCTCAACGCCGCCGCGCTCGACGTGACGCTGCCGGGCGCGCGAATCGCGCGCGGCTCGCTCCATCCGGTGACGCTCAGCCGCGAGCGGATGCTCGACATCTTCGCCGCGATGGGCTTCGAAATCATCGACACCCAGGACGTCGAGGACGATTTTCACAATTTCGGCGCGCT
Source organism: Deltaproteobacteria bacterium (assembly GCA_021780225.1). GTDB lineage: Bacteria > Desulfobacterota > Binatia > Binatales > Binataceae > JADMIL01. Next base: position 38,288 of record JAJXZF010000033.1, read on the forward strand.
GAATTTCCCCGCCGACCATCCGGCGCGCGAGATGCAGGACACCTTTTTTCTGCCGGGCGGGATGCTGCTCAGGACGCATACGTCGAACGGGCAGATCCGCGTGATGGAGCGGCGGCGGCCGCCGCTGGCCGTCGTCTGCCCCGGCAACTGCTACCGGCGCGACGAGCTGAGCGTGCGCGCTTCGCCGATGTTCAGCCAGATCGAAGGCTTCATGGTCGATTACGCCGGCCACGTCACGATGGCGCATCTGAAGGGCGTGCTGACGGAATTCCTACGCGCTTTTTTCGGGTCGGACACGGGCGTGCGCTTTCGCGCCAGCTTTTTCCCATTCACCGAGCCGAGCGCCGAAGTCGATATCAGTTGCCTGCTCTGCAAAGGCGCGGGATGCCGCGTATGCAAGCAGAGCGGATGGACCGAAATTCTCGGCTCCGGGATGATCCATCCGAACGTGCTGCGCGCGGTCGGCTACGATCCCGGGGAATACCAGGGCTTCGCCTTCGGGATGGGCGTCGAGCGGACGTCGCTGCTCAAGCTCGGCGTCGATGATTTGCGGCTCTTCTTCGAAAACGATCTGCGCTTTCTCGAACAGTTCCGTTCCGCCAGCGAGGGCGCGCTATGAAACTGCCGCTGAGCTGGCTCGATGACTTCGTCGCGCTTGAAGCCGATCTCGAAGATTTGGCGCGGCGCCTCACGCTGGCCGGACTCGAAGTCGAAAACGTCGAGCGAATCGCGCCGCTGTTCGACGGCGTGTTCGTGGCCAAAGTGCTCGGCGTCGAACGCCATCCCAACGCCGATCGCCTGAGCCTGTGCGAAGTGGACGCCGGTCCCGCCGGTCATTTCCGCGTGGTCTGCGGCGCGCCCAACGTCCGCGCCGGCATGATCGCGGCGCTGGCCCAGGTCGGCGCGCGGCTGGCGGCCGGCGCGCACAGCCAGGGCACGGGCCGGCTGGAAGACGCGGAACCGCTCAAAGCCGCAGTGATTCGCGGCGTCGAATCGCACGGCATGCTCTGCTCGGAGCTCGAACTCGGCCTATCGAAAGAGCATACCGGCATCCTGGAACTGCCCGCCGACGCTCCGGCCGGCGCGGATCTGGCCAGCTATCTCGCGATGGGCGACACGGTGCTCGATATCGCGATTACGCCGAACCGCGGCGATTGCCTTTCGATTCTCGGCCTCGCGCGGGAAGTCGCGGCGCTTTTCGATCTGCGGATGAAGCCGCCGCGGATCCGTCCGCCCCACCCGCCCAAAGAAACGGCGCTGCCGCTGAGCGTCCGGATCGAGGCGGCCGACCTGTGTCCGCGCTATGCCGGACTCGCGATGGATCGAATCAAGCTCGGCGCCTCCCCGGTCAGGATTCGCCGCCGCTTGGAACTGTGCGGGATGCGCGCGGTGAGCAATGTGGTCGACGTCACCAACTACGTGATGCTCGAACTGGGACAGCCGCTGCACGCCTTCGACGCCGGCCGGATCAAGGACGGCGCGATAATCGTGCGGCGCGCCGGAAGCGACGGGAGAATCGAAACCTTGGACGGCGCGACGCGGATGCTCGATCCGTCCGACCTGGTAATCGCCGATCCGTCCGGGCCGCTGGCGGTCGCCGGCGTGATGGGCGGGCGCAACTCCGAAGTCGCCGACGGCGCCACGCGGATCGTTCTGGAGAGCGCCTATTTTGAGCCGATGACCGTCGCGCGGACCGCGCGGCGCCTTGGTCTGCGCAGCGAGGCGAGCTACCGCTTCGAGCGCGGAATCGATCGCTCCGGACAGGTCCGCGCGCTCGCTCGCGCGGCCGAGCTGATTCGTGAAACCGCCGGCGGGCGGGTCGCGGGACCGATTATCGATGTCGAGCCAACTCCGGCCGCGGCGCGTGAAATCGCGCTCGAGTTGCCGGCGCTGACGGCGCTCCTCGGCGTCGCAACGCCGCCGGCCGAAGTTCGCCGCCGGCTCATCGCGATCGGCGCGACCGTGCGCACGACCGGACGCAATCGGCTGCAAGTGACGGCGCCGCCGTTCCGTCCCGACTTGAACGAAACCGCCGACTTGGCCGAGGAAGTCGCGCGGCTGGCCGGACTGGCCGAAATTCCGGCGACCGTTCCGGTGCGGTTCGCGACCGTGAATCCGCCAAGCCCCGAACGCGCCTTCGCGCACCGGCTGCGCAACGTGATGGTCGGGAGCGGCCTGCTCGAAGCGAAAACGATCGGTTTTATCGCGCCGGCCGACAATGAACGTTATCCCGGCTTCGAAATCGGCGACGCGATCCGGGTCGCGAATCCGCTGTCGGCCGAGCTGTCCGAGATGCGCCGCAGCCTGCTGCCGGGATTGTTGGCGGCGCTGCGCTTTAACCTGAATCGCGAAGCGGCGGCGTTTCACGCTTTCGAGCTGGGGCGCGTATTCGGGATGCGCAACGGCATGGTCGGCGAGAGCGAACGGCTCGCCGGCGTCAGCCTCGGCGATTACGCCTTGGGCGCAATCGGCCAGCCTGCGATCAAGGCCAACTTCTGGACCGCCAAAGGCATCGTCGAGGCGTGTCTGCGCGCGCTTGGACTAGAAGGACGGGTCGCTTACGAACCGGCTGGCGATTCAACCCCTTATCTTCATCCGGGACGTGCTGCGGTCGTCAAGCTTGATGGTTCCGTGATTGGCTTGGTCGGCGAGCTGCATCCCGAGGAAGCGCATCGGCTCGAATTAAGCGATCCTTGTGAACTATTTGAACTTGACTCTCGAAAACTCCTCGCATATGAGTCTGAAACACGCCATTCGTTGGTCACACCGCCCAAATTCCCGGCTGTAAGGCGCGATTTGGCGTTAGTACTGGATCGTGACTTTCCAGCTGCCAGGGTGCTTGGGACGATCGGGGATTTGAACGCGCCGATGCTTGAAAATGTTGAAATATTCGACGTTTATGAAGGCGCTCCGGTGCCGCCGGGGAAAAAGAGCATCGCGCTTGCCTGTCGCTACCGCGGCACGGACCGAACCTTGACGGACGAGGAAGTTAATCGGACTCACGCCGCATTGGTGGAGGAAGCCCGGCGCCTTCTGGGCGCCGAGTTGCGGCAATAACGCGCTCGCAAGAGCGGCTCTTGGGGGAACCTACGCCGCACGGATTGACTAAAGCGGAGCTCGTGGAGTTGGTTCACGAGCGGGTCGGTTGTCCAAAAAAAGCGGCCGTCGATGCGGTTGAGACGGTTTTTGCTATAATCAAGGACAGCTTGCGCCGGAATGAAAAAGTCAAGATTTCGGGATTCGGCAGTTTCGCGGTGAACCACAAGCGGGCGCGCCGCGGGCGAAATCCGCAAACCGGCGCCGAGATTGTGATCGATTCCCGCGTCGTCCTGTCCTTCAAGCCGAGCCAAACGCTCAAGGATCGGGTCGACGGCGGCAAGTAAACGCCGCGATGACGCGCCAACGAGCAAAAACGGCCACGGCGCGGCCCAAAACCCGGGCCGTCCCGAAAACGCCGGTCGAGACCGCCGACGGTCTGGTGAAGATCGGCGAAGCGGCGCGGCTGGTCGGGGTCGAACCATACGTGCTGCGCTTCTGGGAGACGCAATTCCCGTTTTTGCGCCCTCGCCACGCCCGTTCGCGCCATCGCCATTACGATAAAGAAACGCTGGAAGCGCTGAACGTCGTCAAGCGCCTGCTGCACGGCGAAGGCTTTACGATCGCCGGCGCGAAAAAATATATCCGCGAGACCGGAATCGAGAATTTGCGCTCAGGGGCGAAGCCGTCGTCCGCGCCGCCGCCGGCCGCGATACGCAACGAAAAGGCGGCGGCCAACGGAACTCCATCCGCGCTGAAACGCGAACTGACCGCGATTCGCGACGATTTGCGGTCGTTGCACGCAATCCTCGCGCGCTGAATCAATCCCTCCCGCGCTTCATTCGCGCGGCTCCCCGGCGACGGAGGGTTTCGGCGCCGGGTCGAAGGTTCCATTCGCGAGATCCTGAAGCGTGACCCGCTCGGTGAATGAGCGTTCCGCGGCTTCAATTCCGGCGAGCGCCGCCGCGAGCCGTTCATCATCCGCCGGCGGCAAACCCAGCGGGGCGAGCGCCTCTGCGATCGTGATCGCGGAGGAATTGCGGGCGAGAAAGATTTCGTGCGGATTTCCGTCGCCGCCGCTGGCCGCTTCCACGAGTATGCCGCCGCGCTTGAGCCGCTCGACCAGCGGCCTCAAAGACTCCTCGCCGACGCCGAGATCGGCCGCGATCTGGTTCAACGCGGATCGGCCTGACGCGCCCGAATCGTCCATCCGGCGCGCCGCGCGAAGCAAAATCAGGAGCGCCGCCGCGCGCGAAAATCCCGGCGCGGCTTCATCGAGCGCAACCGGCGCTTGCGGAGTCTGCGCCGCCGCCGTCAGCTCGGCGCCGAAGAGCACGATAAGCCACGCGACATAAATCCAGGTCAGCAGAATCGGCGCCGCGGCGAGCGCGCCGTAAATCGCGTGATAATTCGCCGCGCCGACCTGAAATCTGACGTAGCCCCATTGTCCGGCCTGCAGCGCGATCGCGGCCGCCAGTCCGCCGATCGCGGCGCATCCGGGACGCACGCGGGTGTTGGGAAAAAACAGATAGAGAAACGTGAAGGCGATCCAGAGCGACATGGTCGACGCCGCCCATGCCGCGCCCGGCAGATGCGGCATCGCGTGCAACAGATGCGAGCGCATCGGCGCCGCGGCCACGACCAGCAGCGGCACGGTGAAGGTCACGCTCAGATAGTCGGAGAACTTGCGCAACCAGGTGCGGCCGCGGGCGACGTTGAAGATCGCGTTGAAGGCGTTTTCGATCGCGCCGAGGGTCAGCACGGTCGTCACCAGCAGCGTGGCCCCGCCAATCTCGCCGAGCGAGCGCGCGCTCACGTTGCTCACGAACTTCATGATCTGATCGGCGGCCTCCGGCGAATTCATCGCCAAATAGCGCTCGACCAGTTGCCGGATGCGCCCTTCGCCGCCCACTCCCGCCAGCACCGAGAACGCCAGCGCCAGCATCGGCACCAGCGCGAGGCTCGAAGTATAGGTAAGCGCGGAGGCCCACAGGACGCCGTTGTGACGGTTGAAACCGGCGACCGCGGCGCGGAGCGTGCGCCATGGTTCGCGATGCGTGAAACGCTCGACCCGTTCGATGCGCGAACGGACCGCGGCGGAGCCAATCTTCGCCGCCATCCGTTCGCGAAGTTCCGCCGTGCTCATCTCGCATTCCTCGTGCTCTCGGAATTCGCTCAATTTCCCGCCCTTGCCGATCACGGTCAAGCGCTGTTGGCGGGCGCTCATCAGTATTGTTTGGAGATGTTCAGGAAAATTTCGCTCGATCCATCCGCAAGCATCGAGGTCTTAATCGAAAGCCAGCGCTGGAGATAATACTGAATGCTGGCTTTGCGCGCCTGCGGTCCCATGCTTAAGTTCTGCGACGCCGAAACGTAGGTATTTTTCGTCACGTATTTGCCGAATCCGACCCCGCCGCTTCCGACCGTGACCCCGGCCGATTGCAATCCGAGCGAACCGGCTACCGCCTGCCCAATCGTTGAAGCCGCCGCGCCCGCCGCCATCGAGGCCGCCTGCTGGCGCAGGTTCGATTGCTGCGATTGACCGAGGCCCGCCGACGTGCGGCCGAACAGAATCAGCGACAGGATATCGGTCTGCGGCAAATCCGGAACGCTGCGCAATTTCAACACCGGCCTGCTGGCCATGCCGGTCACGAGAACGTCCACGATGTAATTCCCGACCGCCATGCGCGCATCGATATCAAGAGATGGATCGATATTTTTGCCGCCGGTGAAGATGAACCGGCCGTATTCGAGATTGAGCTGCCGACCTTGAAAGACAAGCCACCCGCGCATCGTGTGAATCTCGCCAGTGACCGCGATCGGTCCGCCCGGATGCTTGCGCACGGACAAAGCGCCATCGAGTTCCGCCTGTGCGTCCTCATGGCGAATCCAGGCGTTGCGATGCAGAACGATGCGAAGATCGAGCGCCAGATTACGCATCAACCCGTTGGATTTTTGCGGCGCTCCGTTCTCCGCCGGATTGGTTTGACGGCTCGCGGGAGCTTTTGCGCCAGGCTCGATTACTTCGATCGTCGGATCGCGCGCGAGCGGCTGCGACTGTTCGAGAAACGCCAAATCCGGATGGATGGTCGCCGCCGTCACATCGACTCTACCGCTCACTCGCGGCGTGTCGAGCGATCCGCCGGCTACGATCCCGGCGTTGATCGTCGCCGAGTACCGCCGCGTGCCGACCACGGGCCATTGATGCGCACTGAGACGCAAGGCGAAATTGCCGGGCGCGTAGTCGGTGAGCGCGATCGCGCCGCTCACGTTCAACGTCCCACCGCCCGCCACGGCCGCGAAACGTTCGACCTTTACCGAGTCCGGCGTCAATCGCAGATTGACCGTCAAAACTTGGACCTTGACGCCGAGCGGTCTGATTTCCGCCGCGCCCGATTCGATTCCGATCGTCCCGGTAACTTGCGGCCGTGTGAGCGAACCGCGCGCTTCGAGATTTGCGGCCAGCAATCCGCTCCCGTTGCGAATCGCCGCCGGCGCCGCCGCCAGAAACGGCGCGAGCCGAATTCCCGCCGTGCCGATCCGCAAATCCGCATGCGGTTCGAGACGAATCGCCACTCCATGCGCAAACCCGAGCGTGAGCGGCACGCTGCCCTGCGCACGCAACGAATGCCGGGAATCTTGCGACAACGTCGCGTCGATAGTCATCGCGGCGCCCTGAAAATCGCTCTTCAACGCCAGATCGCCGGCGCGTTGACCGTTGAATGCAAGCGCGGCCACGGCCGCGCGCATCGCGATCGTCGGCGCATTCGCGGTCCCGGCGACGTTAATCGTCGCATCGAGCGTTCCGCGCGGCGCGACTTTCCAATCAAGCAGAGGCGCGAGCGCCGCGAGGTCGATGTGCGACAGGCAGAGAGCGAGTTTCTGCGACGCGCCGATGCCGACCGCGCCATCGAACGCGATTGCGCTTGCGCCATGTTCCAGATCGAATCCGACAATCGTGATTTCGCGCGCATCGCGCGAGAAGCCGGCAGCCTTCGCGAGACGCCACGCGCCGCCCGGCAGTGCGAGCGCAAGGCTTTCGAGACGCCCCGCGATCCGTCCATTGGCGATCGAGAAGTTCACCGACGCGGCGTCGGTCCGGTGCGCGTCGTCATGAACGAGAATCGTCGTTGCGACGGATTGGGTTGGTCCCGCGGAGATACGCGCGCCGGCTTTAACGTCGTGGAGCTTCAGTCCGCGCGCCCCGATTCCGCTGAAATTCATTTCGGTCTCGCCGGCCGGAATCGTGGTCGCGCCAACGCCGGTCAGCGCAAATTTCATCGCTCCCGAAGCGATTGCGATTCCGCTTGCGGCGACGCTTTTCAGGTCCGCCGAGCCGTCAAGCGCGAACCCCGAAGACTGCGCGCGCGCCAGGTAGCCTGATGCGACGCCGCGAAGCTGGAGCGCGCCGGACCCCTCCAATCCAGCCATCGCAAACCATGGCTTGAGCGCGGGCGCGTCGATTCGAAAGCTAATTCTGGTCGGCGCGTCGCGAACGATTCCGACCACGCCATTTGCCGCCACAGACGCGCCCGCGCTCGCGATACGCATGGATGAAATCATCGCGCGGCCGTTGTTGATTTGCGCGACGCCAGAGGCCGAATCGATCGCGGCCGCGCCAAGCCGGGAAGGCCGCATCGCGAACGTGACGCGCGCGCTGGTTTTCTCCAGAGCGAGTCCGGCTCCGTTAATTTTGAGTTGCGCGTTGAGATTGGTTGGCGGAGCGGACCGAAGCAGCGCGGCAAGATTCAACCGCTCGGCATCAAGCGTTACATTGCAGGACGGAGCAGCGCCGACGACGACGGCGCCGTCGAGGAGAATTTTCCCACTGCCGGCGTCGTCGAACGAAAGCGCAATCCGCGCGCGCCCGCGTTCCATCCCGCCTTTCAATTTGAGGTTTCCGTTACGGATTCCGCCCCAGCGAAGCTGCGATCCGGATAAATCGACAGTCGCGGCAAGCGCGTCCAAATTGGCGATAACGCCGCGCGCCTTGAGCGCGGCTTCAACGGTTCCGCTAACGCCCGCGGCGGCAAGTCCCGCACGCGCGAGGTTGAGCCGCGCCAGATTCAGCGCCGCGAGCTTTGCCGAGGCGGTAAAGGATGGCGCTTTGGCCGTCAGATCGGCCATGCCGGACAGATCGAGCGCAGCGCGGCCAGCGCGCAAACTGCCGCCAAGTTTGAGCGCGTCGGCCGCGCCCTTGATCGAAATCGTTCCCGTTAAATCGTCGCGCAGAGGCGATCGCGGGAGGAACGCCGCGAGGTCGGCGGCCGCGAGCCGTTTCAGATCGAGCGCGGCGTCAACGTGGAAGGGTCTTCCCGAACGGTATTTCCCGCCCATAGTCAGCGCGGATTGCGCGGTCGCAACCGTTATCGCCGGCGCGTCAATGCCGAGCCGGTCATCGAGGTCGCGCAGCGTCAGTGCGCCGCCGATCATCGTCTGCGGAAAGCCGGGCGCCTCGACTCCAAGAGCGATTTCCGTCAACGCCAGTTCCAGTCCCGACGGCGGAAGGTCAAGCGATCCACGAACAGCTTTTAGCTGCGCATTGCATCCGGCGCCGCATCGGCCGGGCATCTTGAGCGCCAGACTTCCGCCGGAGATTTCGAATCGTTCGATGCTGACCGTAAACGCGCTGGGCGGAGACCCGGCGGTTGGCGCCGGCGTTCGCGACGCGAACGCCTCTTCTATATTCCATTTGCCGGAATCGTCGCGCGCAAGATTTATTTCCGGCCCTTCGATCTCGACGTCAAGGCGAATCTCGCGCCACAGCAGCGGAACCAGGAAATAGCTGACGGTCGCGCGTGGAATCCGCAAGATCGAACCGGCGGCGTTGGCGACGGAGACGTCGTCAATGACGATCGCGCCGCTTAACGACGGCGCGATCCGGCCCACCGCGATCGCGCCGCGGAGGTTGGCGGCAAGCCACGCGTTGGCCTGCGCTCGCGCGATTCGCCCGAATTCCGGCGTGCGAATGAAAACGGCCGCGGCCAGGAACAGGAGCGCGGCCAGAATCGCCAGCGCGGCCAAAGCGCGCTTGAGGTATCGAATCGCCCGGCCCATCGCCTAAAAATACTGTCCGATGCTGAAATAGACTTGCCAAAAGGAGTCGCCGCGTGGTGTCTGCGTCGGAAAACCGAGATCGATCGTCGCCGGCCCGACCGGCGTGACCAGACTCGCGCCCGGCCCGTAGCCGCACTGCGGAGAATCGACGCGCAGATCATACGGATGCGTCGACACTTGGCCGCAATCGAGAAAAATCGAGCCAATTATTTTCGACGTCACCTGATGGCGCAGTTCGACCGAGGTCTCATACAAGCTGAGACCGCCCAACGGATCATTGGCGGCGCTGAGCGGACCGATTCTCCTTAGGCCGTAGCCGCGCACGCTGCCTTCGCCGCCGGAATAAAAACGCTCGGAGAGGGGAATGTCGCCGATCGTGCCGAGCGTGTTCTCGAAGCCCAGTTTCAGGCGCATCGCGAGCACTGTGTTCCAGCCAATGCGATGGTAGCGGCGAACTTCGGCGGAGGTCCGCCAATACTGGTAGTTCGATCCGAATTGATGGAGCGCGGCGTTGCCGAGCAGCGTCACGATCATGCCGCGCTGCGGATTGAGCGGATCTTCCGTGTCGTTGTAAACAAAGCCCGCGTTGGGGCCGGAAAGGATTCCCTGCCCGCGATAACCGCCGATCGCGGCGATCGTCGAAGGCGCCGCCGAGTTGAATTTCATGTACTCGAGGCGCCATCCGGCGAACGCCGTCAATGACGGCGAAGGGCTCCACGTCAGGCGCGGAACGAAGCGCGACGCATACAGGGTGTACGTCTGGTAAACCTCCTGGTCCTGGCGCGCCTCGAGCACGAGGTTGGTGTTGCGGGTCGGAAACCACGGCTGGGTGACGCGCGCATCCAGCGTGCTGACGACGCTCGAGTAAAGCGCGGCGAAATAGGCGCGCCGGGCGCCGCCGAAGAAATTGTAGTCCTGCCAATCGACGCCGGCGTTAAACAGCGTCTCGGTATTGTAGCCGACCGCGCCGGTGAGCGTGCGGGTGCGTTGGTCGGTGACTTTGATCTCGATCGGCGCTACGCCGGGATTCGCCGCATCCCGTTGCGGCCCGAAATCGATCGATCCGAAAAGGTTGAGCGCCACGATGCGCGCGCGTGACACGGCGATTTTGCGGCTGTCGAAGGTTTCGCCGCGCCGGTAATCAAGTTCGCGCAGAACGATTCCGGGAGCCACGGCATTCGTTCCGGCCACCGTGGTTCGGCCGAAGATCGCCTTGACGCCGGGATGAATATCGTAGCTGACGCGCGCTTCGTTGTCGGAGACGAAAACCCGGGCGTGACGGCTGACGCGAACCCATGGATAGCCGCGACTCAAATACAGTTGCGTCAACTGATGCGCCGTTTCCTGATAGCGCGCCTGTTCGAATATCTCCCCCCGCTTCAATTCCAGCTTGAATTTCGAATCGAGCATCTTCGGAGCGGGCGCGCCGGCGGGAGTCATGGTCACGCCGATTTCCACGACCCTGACCGCCCGCCCTTCGCCAATCTCGATCTTCGGCGTTACTTCGCTGCCGCTTATATGCAAGTCATAACGAACTTCAACTTCGTAGTAACCGCGCGATTGGTAAAGCCGGTGAATCCGATCGAGATCGTCCTTGAAGGTATCGGGATCGAATTCTGGCCGGGGCTTCCACAGTTGATACGCCGGCCGCGACTGGGTTCGCATAACGGCGCGAACGTCCTCGGCGCTTACGGCCTTCGCGCCGTCAATTACAACCGATTTGATTCTGTAGTCGCGCGACGGAGATAGATCGCCGAGCGTCGCGGCGCTCGCGATAGCTGCGTGGAAAATCAGGGTAACGATGGACGCGACCAGAAAGACGCGCGCGCGCGCATGGCGGCGCCTCCGCGGCGCCGCGGGGATGCGGTTTGCGATGGACATCAGCGATCGAACCGAACGGATTGGTCGATCTTAGCCCGGCGCTTGCCGCCATTCGAACGCTAAATTATAAGGTACGACGATTTAGCCGGCGCCACCCGGCGGGCGGCGCCGTATCAATGCGCCGCGGGCTGGATCGGCCGCGACATCGGATGCGCGGCTGGCTCCGCGCGTGGACGCTCGGCGCGGGCGGCGGCGATGCGCCGCATTTCAGCCACGCGCGAAATTTCGGAGGCCGATTCGTTCATCCGCGGAGCCAAAGCAGTATCCGCGTTTGCGGCCGCGTGCGAGCGTCCAAGCCACTGCTGAACGCGCGAAATCGCCTCTGCGATTCCAATCGCGGCGGTTCTGGCTGGCGCGAAAATCCGCCGGCGCGATCGCGAATCGCGCGCCTCGCTTGCGCTGGCGGAATCGTCCGCCGCCGCGGCGCGGTCATGTGCGCGATCCGCGGCCGCGTCATGCGTTGGGCCGCTTGATGCCGGCATCTCGCCGGCAGGCGGCGCGATGCGGCGCGTGACCGTCGCAAAATCGGACGGCTCCGCGTGCGGCATCAGCACTCCGGCGGCGCCCAGCGCGATTGCGGCCGCGGCCAAATCCGCCATTTGCGGGTCAACGGCCGCAAGCTCGACGAGAAACGGCCGATGACCCACGGATTCTTCCAGCCGGGAGAGTTCGCCACGAATTTCGGATACCGAGCGCGCCATCAGCGGCGCAACCAGAATGTCGGCGGCGAGCGGCGGCGTGGCGCCCTCGAACCGCGCGGCGATCAGGCGATCGCGATCGGCCGCGCGCAATCTTGCGATCGCGGCGTCGAGAAGCCGCTCCGAAGATTCGCCCGATGCTGCGCAATTGTCGCCGAACGGCGCGACGCTCACCAGATAACCCGCCAGCGAGCGCATCCCGCGCATCTGCCGCACGGTATGCGCAATCGCCATCGCTTCGCGCGGACTGACAAACTCGTCGCCGGCGGCGGTCAAAGCGATTTCGACGAACGCATACAGCCCCGCATAGCCCGCAATTCCGATCGCGGAATCGGTCGCGTGACTGTCAAAGACCACGGTATTGACGCCGGCAGTCCGCAGTTCGTTCAAATGCCGGCTCAACGCGAGTTTGGCGTTAAAATCGAACGGCTCGGGGAGGCTCGGAATCCGCGCGGCGGAGACGATCACTCGTCCGCCTGCGTATCGCAGATATTTCCCCTCGACGGTCAATTTCGCATCGAGGTTCTTTCCGGAGCCCATACCGCACTGCTTTCGCCAGAGCCGTGCCAACCGCAAACGCGCGATTTTCAGCCGCTTTTGGCCATCCAAACCCGATTGTGCGCGCAAATGGGATGGTCCGTTTACGATTTGGGGAGATTTTATCCTGCCGAATGCCGCTTGCGGTCAGAGCAAATTTTTTGCAAAATGCAAATTATAGACTCTTGTAGATTGACTGCTGTTTGTCTGACGAAGTTAAGCGCTCACCCGCCGATCGCAACCAAATTTCTAATGGAAAATATCGAAGCATCGAATCCGCCGCAACGCCGATTGCTTGCCGCCAAAGGCAGGACGCGACGCCGACCGACGCCATCGCCGCGCGAAACCACCGATCAGGCGATTATCGCTACCCCCGACGAATTGGCGTCGATTCGCGCGATGTTCGGTTCGATCGAAATGATGGTCACGCGGCTGTTCGGCGCCGCCTACGGACGCGACGCCCAGGCCCTGGAAATCCGGCGCAAGGCGGCCGAAATCGTCGAGCGAAATTTCGAGGCGATCGTCGAGGAATGGGCGCATTCCGTGGAACAGGTGTTCGACGAACTGCATGCGCTGCATCGGCCGACCCTGGCGAACGCGCTGGTGCGTTTCCTCGCGCATCTGCGCGATCCCAACGACCTGCGCACCTACATTCATTTGCGCCGCCATTGTCAGGAAGGGATGCTGGCGCGCGCCAAACCTTCCGAGTTCAACGTTTTCCATATCGCGCTCAAGCAGGTGATTCTGGTCCACGTCCGGCGCGAAACGCGCGGCCGGCGCGGCGAACAAATCCGCGACTCGGTGGTGGCGGCGATCGACGAACGGCGCCTGATGGTGGCGCAGTTCTACATCGAGTCGCGCGAAAACGCCCTGCGCGCCTCGGAAGAAAAATATCGCAACTCGATCGACCACGCGCCCGACCCGATGTACGAAATCGATCCGGGGACGCTCGAAGTGCTGAGCGCGAATTCCGCCGCGCTCGAACTCCATCGGATTCTCCCCTACGAGCGCGGCACGCCGTTGATCGGCCAGCGGCTCACCGATTTGACGCCGCCCGAGATGCAGCCGCTCATCTACAAACATATCGCGCAAGTGCGCAAGAACGGCTCCGATCAGACGCTCGATATACCCATGCGCAACCGCTACTTCGACATCAACTCGGCGCTGATTACCGCCGGCAGCGGCAAATTCCTGCAGATGATCCTGCACGACGTTTCGCAGCGGCACGAGATGCTCGACACGCTGCTCAAGGCCGAACGGCTCGCGGCGGCGGGCACTTTCGCGAGCGGCGTCGCGCACGAGGTCAACAATCCGCTCGCCTCGATTTCCTCGCTGGTGCAATCGCTGGTGCCCGACGAAACCGACCTCGATCGGCGGCGCACGATGCATACGATACTCGAGCAAATCACGCGGATTTCGCGCACGCTCAAGGACCTGCTCAATTTTGCGCGGCCGGCGCCGGGCGAGCGCAAGGCGATCGACCTCAACAGTCTCATCGATGAAACTCTGCGGCTGGTCGCTTACAACAAGCGTTTCTCCGCGATCCGGATCGAACGCGACCTCGCGCCGGACCTGAAACCCGCGATGGCGGACGCCAACGGCGTGCAGCAAGTGCTGCTCAATCTCCTGTTCAACGCCGCCGACGCCTTGCGCGACGGCGCGGGCGTGATTCGGGTCTCGACTTCAAACCGACCCGGAACGCCGGCCGAACCGGCGGGGCGGGTGATGATGCGCGTGGCGGACAACGGCGTGGGCATACCGGCGGAAAACCTCGAACGCGTGTTCGATCCGTTCTTCACCACCAAGCCGGCCGGCGCGGGCGCCGGTTTGGGGCTTTCGCTGTGCCAGCGTATCGTGGTCAACAATCACGGCTCGATCAAAGTCAAAAGCGCGGTCGGCGCAGGCGCCGCGTTCTCGATCTGCCTGCCGGCGGCGGCCGTTCGCTCCTCCGGCCGTGACGCGGGGAGGCCCCAATGAATCTCGAAACGCCGCCGGCCGAACCCGGATGGGATCGCGAACACCCCGAGAATTTTCGCGTCCTGCTGGTCGAAGACGAAGACCTGATGCGTTCGATCATCGGGCAGTTGCTGAGGCGCGAGGGCTACGAAATTTTCGAGGCCGGCGCGGCCGGCGCCGCGCTCTCGATCTTCGAGCGTGAAAAAATCGACCTTGCGATTATCGATTTGAATCTGAGCGGCGGCGGCAACGGCCTCGATCTGCTCGGCAAGATTCACGAACTCGATCCCGAAGTGATGGGCATCATCGTGACCGCCTACGCCAGCGTGGAATCCGCCGTCGAGGCGCTGCGCCAGGGCGCCTACGATTACATCACCAAACCCTTCGCCAACGACCATTTGAAGGCCGTCGTGCGCAAGGCGCTGGAATATAAGGCGGCGTTTCGGGAGAACCGCTTCCTGCGCCGCGAGTTGCGCGAAAAATACCGCTTCGAGAGCATCATCGGGAATTGCGACGCCATGGAGCGGGTGTTCCGCGTGATGGAGAAAGTCGCGCGCACCGACTCCAGCGTGCTCATCACCGGCGAATCGGGCACCGGCAAGGAGCTGGTCGCGCGCGCGATCCATTTCACCTCGGAGCGCGCCAACAAGCGCTTTCTGCCGATCAACTGCGGGGCGCTGCCCGAAAACCTGCTCGAAAGCGAACTTTTCGGCTACCGCCGCGGCGCTTTCACGGGCGCCATGCAGGATAAAACGGGACTGCTCAAGGCGGCCGACAAGGGCACGATCTTTTTCGACGAAATCGGCGATATGCCGCTCGCCCTTCAGGTCAAGCTGCTGCGCGCGCTGCAGGAACGCGAATGCTATCCGCTCGGCTCCAACGATCCGGTGAGCTTCGACGTGCGCGTGCTCTGCGCGACCAACAAGGATCTCGAAAAGGAATCGCGCGAGGGCCGCTTCCGCGAGGAGCTGCTCTACCGGATCAACGTGATCACGATCACGCTGCCGCCGCTGCGCGAACGCGCCGACGATATTCCGCTGCTCGCCAATCATTTCCTGCGCAAGTACGAAAAGTCGCTCGGGCGCGGAACGATGCGTTTTTCCAAGGGCGCGATGCGCGTGCTGTTGGGTTACGCATGGCCGGGCAATGTCCGCGAGCTCGAAAACACCGTCGAGCGCGCCGCGATTCTCGCCGAAACCGACGTAATCCACGCCCACGACCTGCCTGAAAAGCTGCACGGCGCCGCTCCCGCGACCGCCCCGCCGCTCGCGGCGTCAGGCATGACGCTCGAGGAGCTGGAACGCGAGCACATGCGGCGCGTGCTGACGGAGGTCAAGGGCGACAAGGTCAAGGCCGCCCAGCGTTTGGGCATCCATCTCTCGACCTTGTATCGAAAGGTGCAGCGCTACCGGCTGGAAACCGTGGGCGAAGCCGCGCCAGGCGCCAAACCGGCGATGCAATCCGCCTGACGAGAAAGCGCAGACGACGCGCGGGTCAGGCATTTTCCGGCGCGGGATTTGGATGCCGGATCACGACCGCCTGACCGGAGTGAAGCGCCAGCGGCGTTTCGCTCTTGTCTTTGAAAAATTCATCGACTGCCGCGCGCGCTCCCGGACAAGACGGTAGTCCGTAATCGTCGAACAGTAAAATTCCACCGGGGGTGAGGCGGTCGTAAATAAATCGGCAACAGTCGGCCACCGACTCGAAGATATCGACGTCGACGTGCGCGAAGGCGAATTTCTCGCTCTCAAGGCCTGAAAATGTGCTCGGAATCAAGCCTTGCCGGTAAATGATCCAGTCTTCACGCCCCACGAACTTGGCCACCGCCTCCAGGCTGGTATCAGCAAAATCGCCCGATTTGTGTAAATCAAGACCACGGCGAGTTGCCGGCATTCCAGCAAATGTGTCGAATAGGTAAAGCTGGCGCACACCGCCGGATTCCTCGATAACTCGGCGCAGCAGGCGGGCGGTTCCGCCTCGATAAACGCCAGCCTCCAGAAAAGCGCCGGAAGATCCCAAAGCTTGGCGCGCCAGCGAATAGAAAATCCACGCGCTTTCAGGAGTGATTAAAGTGCGATTCTTGATTTCATCATAGCGGGACTGGAACTGCGGCAATCCCCTCCATGGCTGAAACGTCGGGTTATATAAACGAGCGTCTGGAACATTGTTTAGCCGCGCGCGCCATCGAAAGAGAAATCCCGGCACCGCGCCACGCCGCAGGGCGATTTTTAATTTTTCGAATCGAAAAGACATATAACGCGTCGGCGAATCTAAATTAGCGGTTTAATCCTTCGAGTTCGCGATATTTAACGAATGAGCTTCGGGAATCACTTGAATTCGACGGCTTTCGGTCCGCGGTGGATTATACGCTTGCGCTCGCGGCGGACAATCTCGACAAAACTTTCGTCTTCGCACCACGTCGCCAACGCATACATCCTCGAGAGACTGGCCAAGCTTCAATTCTAGCCGGCTGCCGAGCCGTGCGCATAGAGACGAAACCTGGCGAATCGTTTCTGGATATTCTTCAAATTGGAAGCGCAACCGGCGAGCTGTGCGATGGGCGTGGCGTTTAGACGCCGGCGCGGTTAGAATTGAATGAATCGAACGGCCGGGGAAACCGGTCCGGAGCGGAACTATGGACATTCTTGCGCCAACCCATCTGTTGATCTTGCTGCTGATCGTGTTGGTCATTTTCGGTCCGAGCAAACTCGGAGATGTTGGCGGAGCGCTCGGCCGCGCGATTCGCGACTTCAAGCAGGCGATGAACGAGCCGGACGGAGCCAAGAACGCGACCGCAAGCGCCGATCAAACCGCCGCTTCCACCGCTGAACCGAAAGCCGACAAACCCGCCTGAAACGGGCGATCGTTTCGAGTCGAAAAGCCTGCGGCCGGCTCGGAAAAGGTCCGCCCGAACGATAATTCCAGGCATCCTCCGCCCGACCGGGCCGATCGTCCCGCGCACGTTGATTAATCACGACGTTTAAGTAATCTAGCGCGCGAATGCGCGTGCGGCGCATCCGGGGAGGCGCCGTGAGCAAGCTGTTTCGATATGGCGGATGGACGGCGGTCGCCTCGTGGGGTTTTCCGGTCACGCCCGCGGAGATGGCCGCGCTGGCGGCCGGTCACGACGGGCGGAATCGATGCTGCTGAAGCCATCGAATTCCCGAATCTGGAATTTTTCCTAGGTATTTTTCCTTAATCGATTAGGTATTTTCCGGGTCCGCATTAGCAGGAATCCGGGTTTTGCCGCGAGCGAGGCCGCGCTAGCCTTCGATTGTCTTTTTCGCGAACTCTTCGCCCTCGCTCCGGGGCGGAGGCTGCGAGAGAGCTCAGGAGGCATCATGGAAAACCAATCTACAGCGCCGTTCGTTGCCTCCCAATTGAACGAACGATCAGGCAGCCGGCGAATCGCCCGCATCTGGAGCCACGGAGTACGGCTCGAAGCGATCGCGAATCTGGCGCACGAATTACGCACGCCGGTGCAGGTTTTACTCGGATATCTGGAAATTCTCCGCGACGAATACGGCGACCAATTGACGCCCAAACCGCGCGAATTGATCGAACGCATGAACGCGAACGTCCACGATCTCGCGCAGACGATCGAGAATGTGATGCATTTCGTGCTCGCCGAAGCGGGGGCCGAATCGATCGTCGATGAAGACCTGTCAATCGAGGGACTGATTGCGGAAATCACGCCCACGCTCGAAGCCGCGAATCAGCATAAGGACCTTCGCCTCGATTTCGACGTGCGTTCCGCGCCGAAACGGATCAAGGCGTCGCGCCGCGCGCTGCGATCAATAATCCTCAATCTTGGGCTTAATGCGATCAAGTTCACCGAAAGCGGCGCCGTGCGTGTGGAAATTCGCCGCGCGGCCGCAGCGAATATGCTCGAACTGAAATTGACCGACACCGGGCCCGGCATGAATCCACTGCTGCTCGCGGAAGCGACGCGTCCGTTCGCACAACTGTCGAACAGCCGCGCCCGGCGCTACCGGGGTCTGGGCTTGGGTCTGGCGGTGGTGCAGCGGCAAATCGCGGCGATGAACGGCCAACTGGAATTGCGCCCGCGCGAAGGCGGCGGATCGATATTCGTGGCGACGGTGCCGGTCAAGATCGTCGAGGAAGTCGCGCGTCCGGCGCGGACCCCGATTGCGCATCGCAAGCCCGCGCAAGTTCCGCCGCCGGCTCCCGCCGCGCATCGCAAACCCGCGCGAAATCCGCTCTAACCCGCGCTTCGACCGGCCGCGCTCGTCGCGCGCCCATCGCCGGGACGACCGCGCTCAACCAAAGTAAAAATTTGCGCTTGGCGTGGCGTCTCCTGAATAAATTTGCACTCCGCGTCTATCTTGCGCTCGGCGTGGATGCCCGAATCAAGTCCGGGCATGACCAACGCTGTTCGTCATTGCCGGGCCCAGACCCGGCAATCCATCCCTTGCCGCCCCGCGCTGGGCGATCTGCGCGCCGAGCTGATCAGGCGTCAGGTGGAAGTTATTTGCGGGACACCACCCTAACGATAATGGCGCATCAGTCCGACGACCACGCCGCGGATGCTCAAGTTGTCCTCGTCAACGAAAATCGGCTCCATCGTCGGGTTTGCCGGCTGCAAGCGTATCCGTCCGCCGCCCTCGGGATAATATTTTTTGACCGTGGCTTCGCCGTCGATTAGCGCGACCACGGTCTCGCCCGCATTCGCCGACTCGCGGCTTTCCACGATAATGTAATCGCCGTCGCGGATGCCCTCGTCGATCATCGACTCGCCGCGCACGCGCAGACAAAAGGTCGCGTCGCGCCTGACGAACTCTTCGGGCACGGCGATCGTGTCGCGCGCCTCTATCGCTTCGATCGGCGCGCCCGCCGCGACCAGGCCGAGCAGCGGCAGATCGCGCGCGCCAGCCGGTCCCGCGCCGGCGATCTCCAACGCGCGGCTGTGATTGTGGGTTCGGCGGATCGCGCCTTTCTGCTCGAGATTCCGCAGATGCTTGTGCACGGTCGCCAGCGACGACAGCCCGAAATATTCGCCCATCTCGGCCAGAGTGGGCGCGTAACCGTGCTCTCCGATATAATCGTTAAGGTAATCGACCATCTGCTTCTGCCGCTTGGTCAGGGTCGCCATCGTCGTCGCCTCCCGGCTGCAAAGAATCATGGCGAAAATTGGGCGAACACGCAAGCGGCGCTTTTGCGCGCCGCATCGCGCAAGTATTCTCCCAAACGATGGCGTCAGCCGCGCCTTGACGTGCGGATGCGGGGTCAGATCGGTGCTTGATGGCTAAGCTAAGGATAATTTTCGAGAACGGCGAACCGGAGCGGACGATCGATTTCGATCCCGCCGCGGCGCCTTTCCAGCACGACGGCAAGCCGGGTTCGATTCTCGACGTGTTGCTCGGACACGGCGTGCATCTGGAGCACGCATGCGGCGGAAACTGCGCGTGCACGACCTGCCATGTGATCGTTAAGCAGGGCTATGAGAAGCTTGAAGAGGCCTCGGAACAGGAAGAAGACCTGCTCGATCGGGCGCCCGGACTCACCCCGCGGTCGCGGCTCGGATGCCAGGCCGTGCTCGAAGACGCCGACGCGGAATACGTAATCGTCGTGCCGCGATTTACGATCAATCAGGTAAGCGAGGGCCGCGGATGACCGGCGCGGGCAATCCCGCGCCGCCGGCGCCGGCTCCCGCGCGCCGGCCGGCGCTGCGCGCGCGCATCGAACGGATGCACGATCATTGCGCCGATACGCGCTCGCTATGGTTGCGCACGATCGGCGTCGCCTTGGCGCGGTTCGCGCCCGGAATGTTTGTCTCGATCGCGATTCCGCTGGCGGCGGGCGCGCGCGTGCGGCCCTATTCGATCGCGTCCAGCCCGGAAGACGGCGAGCCGTTCGAGATCTGCTTCAACCGCGCGCCCAACGGCGCCGGCGCCGCGTGGCTCTTCGAGCGCGAAACGGGCGACGAGCTCGAATTCACCGGACCGTTTGGCGCTTTCACATTGGATCGTGCGCCGGAGGCGGAAACGATCTTCGTCGCCGAAGGCACGGGCGTCGCGCCGATTCGGCCGATGATTCGCCGGGCGCTCGCGGATCGCGAAGGCCCGCCGATCCATCTGCTGTATGCGGCGGACCGCGCCGAGCATCTGCTGTATCGCGGCGAATTCGCAGGTCTGGCGCACGAACGGCCGCGCTTCCGCTTCGAGCCAAGCATTCTCCCGGCCGCCACGCTGTGGGACGGTTTGGGGCGAAGCGTGCAGCGGCGCTGGCTGGATTCCGACGCCGTTCGCATCCGCAATTTCTATATCTGCGGGGTCGGCAAGGGCGTGCTGGAGTTGCGCGACCGCCTGCGCGCGGGCGGTTACGAACGCCGTTCAGTCCGTTACGAACAGTGGTAAAGGCGCGCGCCGCGCGGCCGATTAATCAGCCGAAGCGCGCCAGCAGCGAGATGGTTTCGCGGATTCCGGCGACGCGCCGATGGCGCACGATCGCGCCTTCCCGTTCCAGGCGCGCGGCGGCGCGATCGACCAGCGCGGGTTCGATCGCCAGTACGCGCGCGATCGCGCGTTCGGCCCCGTAACCAGCGATATCGAAATAGCGGCGCACGATCGCCAGCGCCGCCGCGCCCGGCGTCAGCTCGCGCGCCGCGCGCAGCGCTTCGCCCCAGCGCCGCTCCATCGTGTCCCAAACGTATGTGAACGGGTCGTAACGCTCTTCAACTTTGAGGGCGAGGAATTTTTCCTGCAATTCCTTCATCGCGCGATCGAAGTCGCCGCGCATTTTGGGTTGCGCGTAGCCGCTCGCGAGCTTGAGCGCCAGCGTCTCGGCCGCGCCGCGCTTCGCCAGCGCGTCCATCACCAGCCGCGCGCACTGCGAAAGCATTCCGCGCGCATACAGTTTCCGATATCCGCCCGGAGCGACGCGCAGGCGCAAAAACGCCGGCAGCATCGCGGGCGCGATAAAACCCGGCCGGCCGCCGATCGCCTTGCCGTAATAGACCGCCTTGCGGGCGGGCAGCGCGTCCTTGAGATTCCAGGTCATGATGATCGCGCGGTCGTGCTGGATATGTTCCGGCAGCGGCGGCTCGCGCCGCCCTTCGATCGCTTCGCGCACGCACGGCACGCCGAGTCCGGCGGTGAATGCGGCGCAGAACCCGGTCTCCTCGATGAAAGCGAGCGCTCCGGCCTCGCCGCTGATCCGGCGCGACGGCAGGCGGCGAAAGGTGTGGTCGCGATGGGCTTCGAGGGCGGCGGCCAGCGCGCCGTCGGGCGATTGGCCGGCCGCGTCCGCGATTGCCGTGCGTTTCGCCATCGCGCTTTCGCGGTCTAGCGCGCGGCGTGCGCGCGGGCGGCGCGCCGCACGCAATCGCGGAACAGCGCCGCGTAATTCATGCTGGCGCCAAGGCCCTTCATGATCCCGTCGAGGCCGATTAGCGCGCGCAGCAAAAAGATGCTGTGGCGCGGCGATTTGTAGAGCTTGTGTTCGAAGGCGATTTCTCCGACGCGCGCCGCCTTGCCGACCGCGTCGTATTCGTCGGGATGATACGGCCGATCGGTGATTACCGGCTCGAACAGCAGATAGATAACCTCGACCATCGGCGCGGGCTCCTGCGCGCGATCGAGATAACCGAGCTTGACCAGCGCCGCCGCCATCGCCGCGTCGTCGCGCGCGATGATCCCCTGCGCGAGTTGCAGGCTCGCCTTGCGCACCGCTTCGGAAAAGTGCCGCACGGAACCGAAATCGAGGATGCCGAGCCGCGGATGGTAGGTGACGAGGTAATTCCCGGGCTGCGGATCGGTGTGCAGCACGCCGAATTCCAGAATCTGCCGCCACACCAGGCAGTAATATTTCTTCGCCACCCACGCGCGCAGCGTCGCGTCGGCTTCCGCGCCGAAGACGTCGGCAAGCCGATAACCGTCGATGTACGACATCGTCAGCACCCGGCGCGAACTCAACTCGCGCACGACCCGCGGCATGACGATTTCTTCGTCGTCTCCGAGCAGCCGGTTGAATTCCGCGATATTGCGGGCTTCGGCGGCGTAATCCAGCTCCTCCCGCAGACGTTCTTCGAGTTCGGCATAGATCGTCCGGGTGTCGATCTTCTGGCGCATCAGATCGCCCGCGAGCGCTTGCAGAGCGCGCAACAGCAGCTTCAGGTTGCCGAGGTCCTGCTCGACCGTCGTATCGACGCCGGGATACTGGATTTTAACCGCGACCTCGCGCCCGTCCTTGAGGCGCGCGCGATGCACCTGGCCGAGCGACGCGGCGGCGAACGCCTCCCGCTCGAAGCTCGCGAACAATTGTTCCGGCGCCTTGCCCAGCTCCTTGCGAAGCTGTTTCGCGATGGCCGCATAGTCCATCGGCGGAACGCTCGATTGCGTCGCCTTCAGGATGTCAAGCGCCTCGCCGGGCAGCAGATCGGCGCGCGTCGAAAGCATCTGAATCAATTTCATGAAGGCGCCGCGCAATTGCTGCGAGCCTTCGACGATCCGCCGGGCGTTGCGCAGATGCGTATCGAGCAGCGCCTGTTCGTAACGGCCCGATTCCAGAAAGGGACGGCGCAGGGAATTCCAGAGGTAACTCGAGCCGACCTGGGAGGCGAGACCGCCGATTTTGATCGCGCGGCGGGCGCGCCCGCTGGTCAACCCCTTGCTATCAGCCATCACTCGCGTCCATCCGGCAATCCCAGCCGATTGATCAGCGTCGCCGCGAAGGCCGCGCCGAAGCCATTGTCGATGTTCACCACGGTAACGCCGCTCGCGCAACTGTTGAGCATCGCGAGCAGCGCGGCGACTCCACCCAGCGAGGCGCCGTAGCCGACGCTGGTCGGCACCGCGATCACCGGCCGATCGACCAATCCCGCAACCACCGAAGGCAGCGCGCCCTCCATCCCGGCGACGACGATCAAAGCCGCGGCGCGGCGGAGTTGTTCGAGATGAGCGGTCACGCGATGCAATCCGGCGACGCCGACGTCGTACAATCTTTCCACCAGATTGCCGAAAATTTCCGCGGTCAGCGCGGCCTCTTCCGCGACCGGCACATCGGAGGTGCCGGCGCTCACGATCGCAATCGGCCCGTGGCCGCGCGGCCGGAGTTTTTCGCGCACGATCATCCCGATGCGCGCGTCGGCCCGGTAATCCAGCGCCCGCAACCGCCGCCGCACCGCGCCCGCCTTGGCGGCGTCCAGCCGAGTAATCAGCAGATTCGTGCCGGCGGCGACGATTCGCCGCCCGATCGCGGCGATCTGCTCGGCGCTCTTGCCCTCGCCGAACACGACTTCGGGCAATCCGCGGCGGAGCGCGCGATGGTGGTCGATGCGCGCGAAACCGAGATTCTCGAACGGCAGATGACGCATCCGGTCGAGCGCGGCCGCGGGTTGCACGCCGCCCGCGGCGACGCGCTTGAGCAGTTTGAGCAGGCTGGCTTCGGTCATCGGCGGCGCGTTTCCGTCGGACGCAACGGACGGTCGAGATGAATCACCACTTCGCGAACGGCCCGCGCGTCGCTGCGCGCCACGGAAATCGTCAGATCGCCCGCCTTGAGCTGCTCGCCGGGCTTGGGAATATGGCCTAATCGCTCCACCACCAAGCCGCCGATGGTAGCATACTCGGCGCCCTCGGGCAGGTTCAGGCCATAGCGCTCGTTCAGTTCGGCGACGCTCGCCAGCGCCGCGACCGCCAGCGTGCGCGGCCCGACGAAACGCGCGAAATCCTCGGCCGTATCGTGTTCGTCCTCGATTTCGCCGACGACCTCTTCGAGCAAATCTTCCATCGTGATAATCCCGGCGGCCCCGCCGTATTCATCGACCACCACGGCGAGCGTCTCGCGCGTGCGCTGCAGCGCCAGCAGGATTTCGTCGAGCGGCGTCGCTTCCGGGAAATAGCTCACCGGGCGCATCACCTCGCCGACCGCGCGGTTCAAATCCGGCGCCTCCAGCAGGTCGAACGCGTGCACGACGCCGACGATATTGAAGATGCGCTCGTGGAAAACCGGGATGCGCGTGAAGCCCTCGCGCCGCACCAGCTCGATCACGCCCGCGAGCGTCGTGGTTTCGGGCGCGGCTTCCACCCGCACCAGCGGCACCATCGCTTTGCGCGCCTCGGCGCGGGTGAAACGAAAGATGCGGCTGATCATCTGGCGCTCGGCCGGCAGAATCGCGTCGTGATGCGGCGGCGCGAGCGGATGGGCCTCGCCGGGGCGGCGGACCAGACGCGCCAGATCTTCGCGGCTCAAAAAGACGCTTTCCGCCTCGGGCGAAACGCCGACGATCCGCCGCAGCATCCGGCCGATCGCGGTCTCGACGACCAGCAGCGGGGTCAGCATGGCGGCCAGGATTAACAGCGGCCGGGCCGCGACGCGCGAGACTTTGAGCGGCGCGCGCAGCGCCAGCATTTTCGGCACGGATTCGCCCAGCAGCAGCGTGATCGGCGCAAGAATGAACGGCGCAAGATAGGCGCAGCGGCCCGAGCGAGCATGCAGGTAACTGGTGAGCGCCGCGGCGGCGATTACAGTCGCCAGATTGTTGCCGGTCAGCAGCAGCGCGACGATTCGATCGCGCCGCTCCAGCATCCGGGCGACCGGCCGCGCGGTCTCGACCCCGCGCTCATGGGCGGCGCGAACCTTGATTTCGTCGGCCGCGACCAGGGCGATTTCCCCTGCGGCGAAAAAAGCCTGAAACGCCACGCAGGCGGCGACGATCGCGATCAGGAGGGCGGCGTGCATCGTTTGAGCCTCACCGTCTCCACCGTCGCGCCGCGCACGCGCTCGACCGTCGCCACGAAGTCGCCAAGCCGCATGCTTTCGCCGCGGCGGGGCACGCGCCCCAACCGGCGCAACAGCAGCGCGCCGAGCGTGCGCGGCCCGTTCACGCCGACCGAACCATAAGCGCCAAGCGCGTCGCGCAAGCGCTCGAACTCGATTGCGCCGGAGGCGAGCCATTCGGAATCGCCGACGGCGGTCAGCTCGGGCCCTTCGTAATCGAACTCGTCGCGAATTTCGCCGAACAGTTCTTCGAGCAAATCTTCGAGCGTGATCAACCCGAGCACCTTGCCGTACTCGTTGACCACGATCGCGAGCTGAAAGCGTCCGCGCCGCATCTCGTCGAAAAGTTCGCCCAGCGGTTTTCCCGGCGGCGCGAACACCGCCGGACGCAGCAGCCGGTCGAGCCGCGGCTCGGCGGAATCGAGGCGGCGCGTCACGAGGTCCTTGACGTGCAGGATGCCGGCGACGTTGTCGGGCGAGCCCCGATAAATCGGAATGCGCGAAAAGTGGCCGGCGACCACCTCCGCGTGCAGACGATCCGGGGGTATTTCGATCGGCAGCGAAAACATCTTCTCGCGCGGCGTCATTACTTCGCTCACCCGGCGAGTGCCGAAATCGAACACGCGATGGATCAGCTCGCGCTCCTGCGGCTCGACTTCGCCCTGATCTTCGCCGACGCGCAGCAGCGCCTTGAATTCCTCTTCGGAGAGCGGTTCGAGGCGCGGCGGCTCGAACGCCGGAGCGAACCGTTTCGTCACCGGCTCGGCGAACGACGCCAGCGCCGCGAGCGGCCGCGCGGTGAACGACGCCACCAAGGCGGGAAAGCCGAGCGCGAAGGTCTTGGGTGTGATATCGCAAAAGATCAACACGATCGCGAGCATTGCCGGCGCCGCGATCCATGCGCCGATCGATCCCAGCCACATCAGCAGAAAAGTCGTCGCCAGACACTCGGCAAAGACATTCGCCGCCTCGTTGAAGCCAATAATCAGCATCAGCGACTCAAGCGGACGTTCCAGCAGCCGCGCGAGCGCATGGCGCACGGCGGCGTCGAGCCGTTCGCGCGTGTGCTCCATCCGCGCCAGCGCGAACAACGCCGTTTCCGACGCCGCCAGCATCGCGCTCACCGCGAGCAGCGCCGCGACCGCGATCGGCAGCGCGATCATCATCGGATTCACCGCCGCTCCTTGAGCTGATCCCATCCGGCGAGCGCCGGCGCGCCGCCGTCGCGCAGCCGCGCGCCCCGGCCGCGGACGATTCGGCCAATTCCGCTCACCGGCACGCCGAGTTGTTTGGTCAAATGGGCCTCGGACTTTTCGTGGCGCAGCGCGAAGAGCAGCTCGTAGTCTTCGCCGCCGCCGAGCGCGAGCTTGAGATCGCCGCCCGCGGCGGCGCGATAGGCCGGCGACAACGGAATCGCCGCCGCGTCGATTTCCGCGCCGACGCCGCTGCGCTCGAGCATGTGGCCGAGGTCCTGCCAGAGGCCGTCGCTGATATCGATCGCGGCCGGAACGGGACGGATCCGCGCGAGGCGCATCCCGGCCGCCACTCGCGCCGCCGGATTGAGGTAGCGATCGATCAGGAACCGGCGCGCGGCGCCGCGCACTTTGACCTGACCGTCCAGCGCGCGCCAGCCTAGCGCGGCGTCGCCGAGCGTGCCGGTGACATAAATATGATCGCCCGGACGCGCCGCACTGCGCATCAGCACGCCGCCGCGCGCTTCGCCCAATAAAGCGATCGTAATCGACAGCGCCTCCGCGCGAGTGACGTTGCCACCGACAATATCGACGCCGGCGGCCCCGGCCGCGCGTTCCAGTCCGGCGTAAAGCCGATCGAAAAAACGCGCGTCCAGGCCGGGCCGAATCGCGAGATTGACGACGCAGGCGGTCGGCCTGCCGCCCATCGCGGCGATATCGCTCAAGTTGACGGTCAAGGAACGGGCGCCGAGCGACTCCGGCGCGCCCCAATCGAGCCGGAAGTGAACGCCTTCGACCATCGAGTCGATCGTGATCAACTCGCGGCCGCGCGCCGGCCGCAGGATCGCGCAGTCGTCGCCCGGACCGAGAAT
Organism: Deltaproteobacteria bacterium; assembly: GCA_021780225.1. Lineage (GTDB taxonomy): Bacteria > Desulfobacterota > Binatia > Binatales > Binataceae > JADMIL01. The sequence goes on from JAJXZF010000033.1 coordinate 65,258, forward strand.
AGTTCCGGTCCGCCGCCGCAAACGCGCCGTCAATCGAGCGATTAGTTCGAATTCGCCGAGCGATTTACTCACAAATTCCGCCATCCGGAGAGGCGAGACGATACGGTCCAAAGCGGCGTCAGGGGACCTCCGGACGGTCGGCGTCCGACGCGGGGCGAATAGCGGAAAGGTTCACATAGACAGGCTAAATCAACCTTGACCTACCGGCAAGGAGTTGGCTTCGGCGGTGGGCCGCGCGGTTGCATGGACGATCGAAGGCTGGCTGAGCTATAAGACGGTTGAGGCTCGGCAAATCGCCGGCGCGCGGTCGCGTTCGACACACTCGAGCACGCCGGCGCCCACGAGGAGGTCCAGATGACGGCCCGGCGGAAATTCGATTACGATTCCCTGATCAAAACCGACCGCGTTCATTCGAGCGTTTACACGGACCCGGAGATTTTTGCGGAAGAGCTCGACGCGATCTTCCATCGCGGATGGGTTTACGTGGGCCACGCCGGCGAAATTCCGAATCGCGGCGACTACCGGCTGAAGCGCATCGGCCGCTATCCGGTGATCATGGTGCGGGGCGACGACGGCGAGCTCCGGCTGCTGCTCAACCGATGCCGCCATCGCGGCGCCACCGTATGCCAAACCGAATGCGGCAATGCGGCGATCTTCCGCTGCGCCTATCATGCGTGGACCTATCGCAACACCGGCCAACTCATCGGCGTGACCTATGAAGACGGCTACGGCGGCGCGCTGAACCGCGACGAGATGGGCCTGACGCCGGTCCCGCGCGTCGGCGAATATCGCGGCTTCATCTTCGGCAGCCTGAGCCACGCCGGAATCACCCTTGCCGAGCATCTGGGCAAAGTCACGGAGCAAATCGACCTTTTCGTCGAGCTCTCGCCCGCCGGCGAAATCGAGGCGCAGGCGGGTTCGTCGAAAAGCAACTACCCGGGCAACTGGAAGCTGCAAATCGAAAACACCATCGACGGCTACCATCCGAATTTCAGCCACGAAACCTTTTTCGATTTGATTCGCGAGCGGACCGGCGCGCGCGTCGACGTCTTCACCGGCGGCTCGATCGGCGAGACCCGCGACATGGGCGGCGGCCACGTGATGCTCGATTATCGGCGCTACAACCGCCAATTCATTTCGCAGACTCGTTCGACGCCTCTGCGCGTGCGGCAGAGCGCGACCGGAACGATGCCCTCCAGTTCGGCGCAGGACTATCGCGCCAGCATCGTCGCCCGCTACGGCGAGGAGCGCGCCGCCGAAATCCTCAACGCCGGCGGCACGCATACGCTGGTTTTTCCGAATTTGGCGCTGCTCGGCGTGCAGATTCGCGTGGTCTATCCGATCGCGGCCGACCGGACCGAGGTCGTGCTCTACCCGACCACGCTCAAAGACGTTCCGGAAAAGTTGAATCAGGCGCGGTTGCGCGCGCATGAAGATTTTTACGGTCCGGCGGGCTTCGGCCAGCCGGACGACGGCGAGTTGTTCGCGCGCGTCCAGCAGGGCATCCAGGCCGACCTCGACCCGTGGATGATCCTGACCCGCGGACTCCATCGCGAGCGCCGCGACACGGACGGCACGCTCGTCGGCCAGATGACCGACGAAGTTCCGCAGCGCGGCATCTGGGCGCAATGGAAAAAAGTAATGACGCAGGCGCAGGCGGCGGCCGAGAAATCGGGCGCCAACGGCCGCGCGCGGGTCGCGCGTTCGCGCTAGAGGCGGCAATCGCGATGGCGATCGACTATCGGCAAATCGAGCAACTCATCTATCGGGAAGCGCGGTTGGCGGACGAAAACGCCTACGACGAATGGCTCGCGATGTGGGCCGACGACGCGCTCTACTGGGTTCCGGCGAATCTCGACGATCCCGATCCGTCGCGTCACATTTCGACCATCTACGACGACCGTGGCCATCTCGAGCAGCGCATCAAGCGGCTCAAGTCCGGGATGGCGCACGCGCAGGCGCCGGTCTCGCGGATGCGCCGCATCGTCTCGAATATCGAAATCTTGGAGCGGCCGGACGGAATCGTCGAGGCGCAATCGAATTTCGTTCTGGGCGAACTCCGCCGCGGCCATCAGGACGTCTTCATCGGCCGCACGATTCATCGGCTGCGGCCCGACGGCGCGGGCGGCTACCGCATCGCCGAAAAGAAAGTTCTGCTGCTCAACAACGACGGCTTCATCGACAACCTGACGTTTTTGATCTGACCCAAGTGCATAAGAAGCGCGGTTTATGAAGCGCCAATACGATTTCAGCAGAGGCAAGCGTGGAGCGGTCGTACCGCCCGAACCGGGCAAGACGAGGATCACAATCCGCCTGGACAACGAAATCCTCGACCATTTCCGGAAACGGGTCCACGAGATGGGCGGCGGGAATTACCAGACCCTCATCAATGACGCGCTCCGCGAGCACCTCCGGCGCGGCGGAATCGCGGCGGTCGTGCGCCGCGCCGTCCGTCAGGAATTAAAAGAGGCGGGCCTTAAACGCGCTGCGAACGCCTGAGGGGTACAGCGTGAGACAACGGTGAAATCCCGGGCACGGGCGTCGGCATCGGCTGCGGCCCGACGGCGCGGGCGGCTACCGCATCGCTGAAAAGAAAGTGCTGCTGCTCAACAACGACGGCTTCATCAGCAATCTGACCTTTTTGGTTTGATCCGTCGAACCAGCCTGTTTTCCAATGCTGATCGGAAAGACAAGAGCTGCTTTCGTCCAGTGATATCGTTACACTTGATATCGTTACACTTCAGCTTCCAAAAAGTCCTCTTCAAGGTCGGCTCGTTCCAAACGGCGATGATTGACTAATAGGGTGCGGATAGTCCATTCGGAGACTTGAAAGTATTCAGCTACGTCCTGTCGGTTTTCCATCGAGTAATCGCCTTCCAACATCCCGTCCACGGTCTCGAAGGGACTCAGAAGTTCAGCTGCGAAAGATCTCTGCATCTTTTGACGATACGTGTGCGCTCGAGTTGCCGGGAAAAGTCGCCTGGCTGTCGCCGTAACCACCCGATCGCCCAACAGCCGAGCGAGGTCGAAGCGCCGACCCGTCTCCCATTTCGGTCTTAGAACCACCCGTCCCGTTGCTCCGTTATCGAGTGCGAACGATATGGTCGATCCAGATTGTATCGCGCTCAGAACCTGATCTTCGACTCCGGCTAGTGTCGCCAGCACGTCATTCCCGATCCTTCCCGTACCAAGTCTTTCCTGTTCTCGCAGCGCTCTGGCGGCTTCGGCTCCAAGCTGCCAAGCCGGCGCTTCCCCTGCGGGAGGCAGACGTGTGCCCGGCGCCAAACACACAACATCCTGCGGGATCGCTTCGAATCCATTGCTATCCGCGGCTTCGCGTAGCAACTTTGCCGTCAGCAATTTTCCGCCTTGGGGATAGTCGGCAGCGACCTCGGTCATAGCCAGCTCGCCCAGCGAATCGCCGTCAGTCACCAACTGTTCGATTTCGGCTTTAGGCGCTTGGTCCGGATCGTGCCCAAGGAGCGCTTCGAACTTTCGACGCTTGCTGGCGCTTGGATCTTGCCGTTCTTCCATGAGATCGTTCCAAACCCGGTCGAGGTTGGACTTCTGAATTTTCGCATCCCGTAACAGTCCACGAACCTGCTCAATGAATTGGTCGACTGTGTATTCGAAATCACGGGCGTTCATCACCGGCGCAGCGTCGCTCAGATATCGAAATCGCGTGCTTTGCCGTTCACGCGTGGGTTTTGCAGCCAGCGTGACACGCTCGCCGTCCGAGAAAATCGTGATATTCGGCCAAACATATCCTTCTCCAATCGTGGTCAAAGAATGCGCAAATTGCCAATCCGTGGCATTCGAGCGCGGTTCCCATCGCAACCTCCACCAATTCCACGCCATCCATTCCGCCAGATGGTAAGCCGAAAGGAGCGGAGCAGACCGAACCTTATTGACAAATCCGTCGTAGCCCTCGGTCAACCAAGCGGTCCCGTACTTGAACGCGACTGCCGCAAAGCATGCGCGCTCTTCGGGAGAGCCTTCCACAAGCCTTTCGGGATCCACAATAATGTTTAATTCGTCGCGCATCGTTTCGCCCATTCTTTCAGCACCAGTTCTCTCATCGCGTCTTCTTCTTCGAGCCGATAACCTTTGTACTCATAGGTTCCGGGGCTGATTTTTGCCTCGTATGCTTCGCCTTCATCATCAACCGACCAAACATATTTTGGAACGCCATGTTCTGAGAAATCGCTGAACATCCCCAAAAGAATTCCCCGGCGGAAAAGGTCGCGAGCTTCGGCAAGTAAGACCACCCTTTTCCCGTCGCAGATCGATTTCCACGGGCGTGGATTTACCGGCGGTCGGAAACCGTAGTCGCCGGGTTTTCTCTTGTGTAGCGCACTGCCGACATAGGTCAACTGCACCACCAACTTTTCCCGTTCATCCGCGCCTAATCTTCCGCTGGGTGCAATCCGGCGCTTCGGGTTGCTGCTGTGGCGTGTCTTCATTGACAACTATTCTAGCCCTTTGAGCGCTTCAGAGCGTGGCGCATGCGCGGATCGCTTTCATGCCGAGACATACTGGACCCCGGCCTCGGCCAGAACCCGCCCGCGGAAATAGGGACTCAAAAACCCTGGTGTGTTCAGGTCAACTCTCCGCCCGAAGATTTGCGACAACTCCTGTTCCAGCGCGAAGAATTTGAGGCCCGGAACGTGTCCAGGCTCGAACTCGACCAGCACGTCAACGTCACTGTCCGGCCCGAAATCGTCGCGAAGCACCGATCCGAACAATGCAAGCCGGCGAATGTGGTTGCACCGGCAAAAACCGGCAAGGACTTCCTTGTCAATCACGATGCGGCTTTTATCCAAGGCTTGCCACCCTGTCGCGAGACGGCCTTTGTCCCCAGCTGTCGCGCGCGGTTACCACACTCTTGCCCTATTCCATATTTTTGGCCGGAACGGCATCGAGTCTCAATGCCCGGCTTTTTGCTCCGGCAAGATTTCGAAGCTTCGCAAACCAAAAACGGAAAGCCGAGAGCGTGCCGGACGTTCTCAGTGGGCGGCGGCGGGGGCCTTGCCGCGCGCTTTCGGCAGCAGGAAACATAGCGCGATCGCCGCGATCATCACCACCGCCAGCGTGCGATAGATATCGTTCAGCGAGAGCATCATCGATTGTCCCTGCACCGCGCTGTAGAGCATCGCGAAACCCTGCTTCTGCCCGGTCACCATCTGGTTCATGTAGTTGAAATGCATCGAACCGGGCAACGCGGCCCCCGCGTGGCTGAGCCGCCATGCGTCGAAAACCGAGACGTGTTGCACGAGGTAGCTTTGCTCGACCTGCTCGCGTCGCACCAGCATCGTGGTCAGGACAGAGGTTCCGATCGAGCCGCCGATATTCCGCGACATCGAGTAGATGCTCGCCGCGAAGCCCATCTGCTCGCGCGACACCGAAGAGAGCGCGGCCGCCGACAAGTTGGGGAAGATCAATCCCATCCCGATCCCCTGAACGATCGTCGGCGAGATGAAATTCCACATCGACATGTTCAGGTTGAGCGACCCGAGCGACCAACTCGCGATGCCGATAAGGAAAAATCCAAGAATCACCAACGGACGCGTGTCATAGCCGCGCTTGGCGATTCCGCCAAGAAAGAACATCGCCGCCATCAGCCCTATCCCGCGCGGCGCCATCACGAGACCCGCCAGCCACGCGGTATAGCCCAGCAAATCCTGCAGAAAGACGGGATTCAGAATCTGCATCCCGTAGGCCGTGAAGGTCATCATGATCAGCAGGAACGTGGGCACGCTGAAATTCCTGTAGCGCAGAATTCGCACCTGGACGATCGGCTCCGGCGTGTTCCATTCATGCCAGATCAGCAGGATAAAGGCGCCGCCGGCGATAATTGAGAACCACCAGACCCACGCGCTGGCGAACCAATCCGCGCGATCGCCGCGGTCCATCACAATTTCGCCCAGCCCCAGCGACAGCACCAGACAAACGATTCCGATCCAGTCGGCGCGTCCCTGCCCCTTAAGCTTTTTCAGGTAGGAGGGATCGTGCACGAAGGTCGAGACCATGAAGCCGGCCGCGATTCCGATCGGCACGTTGATGTAGAAATTCCAGCGCCAATTCCAGTTGTCGGTGATATAGCCGCCGACCGTCGGCCCCATGATTGGCGCGACCATCAGGCCGATTCCCCATACCGCCATCGCGAGCGTCTGCTCGTTGGGCGGAAAGGTCTCCATCAAGATTGCTTGAGAAAGCGGCTGCAAGGCGGCGCCGGCGATTCCCTGCAGGAAGCGGAACGCGACCATCTGGTTGAGCGATCGCGCCGCGCCGCACATCGCCGACGAGGCGACGAAAGTCGCGATCGAAATCAGAAAGTAGCGCTTGCGTCCGAACTGCCCGGCGATCCATCCGGTGGTCGGAATCATGATTCCGGCGGCGACCAGATAGGTGGTGACGACCCACGTGATTTCGTCAACCGTCGCGGAAAAGCTGCCCTGCATGTGCGGCAAGGCGACGTTTACGATCGAGCTGTCGAGAACCTCAAGGATCGTGCAAAGGATCACCGAAGCCGCGACGATCCATTTGAGCGCCGATTCGCCCGCGCGATGTTGCGCGGACTCAGCGGCGGCGGCAGCGGTTGCGCCAGCCTCCATTGGGTATGTCGCGGCGTCGCGATAGCCGTCGCGAAATTTCACGCGGCCGCGGCGGCGAATCCTCCTTGATGCGGTCAGCTCGCTAAAATCGGTTTGTCGGCGGCGCGCCTGGCCGGGCGGAATAAGAAATCAAATGCCTTTTTCGAAAAGGCAGAACTATCGCCTCGGCCGGCATCATGCCGCTACTTACCGTGCGCGCAGACTAACATGCGGCAAGTTCCAGTCAACGGCGCGCGTGGACTGGAACTCCGGGTCCGGTTTAGGCGGCTATTTCGATCGGCTTGGCCGGCAGGATGGGAGACTTTTTGGCGATTAAGCCCGCTTTTCCGTCATGCTGAATCGCGTGGAGTCGAAGCGCAGGCTTGAAGGCGGAGCTGAAATAATATTGGACGCCCGATCCGGCTGCGGCGCCACAGGCCGATTGCGCATCTTTGAATCGCGCACCATCATCAAGGAGAGCGACAAGGCGAACAGCACCATCGCGAGCATCAGAAGCCGAAGCTGTTCGCGCTCGCGGTCGATTAATTCACGCGCTCGATCCATTGGTATGGACGCGACCGCCGGAAGCTGATGACGGGTCGGTCGGTTCTATCGTTAGAGCGATTGCTGTGCCATCTGGAGCCTGATCGGCAAAGATTAAAAATCGTTTGAATTCAACCATCTAGCGAGAATATTTATGATGGATTAGTCCGGAATGCGGACAAAATCATGTCGAATCGGCAAAAATTTGTCATTTGTACAGAATGCGGGCCTTTCGTTCTGTCACCGCTTTGTCCGTTCGGGCGCCTGAGCGAAGCCGCTTCTTTGCAACCTTCTCGATTTGTTTCAAGAAAGCCACACGTTGCAGTTAAGCCAACAAATATTCGCTCAATATTCGCTTTTCGAGCTTTGATCGTCTCTGGCTTTATTGCGGCGTTTCGAGCACTTGAGGCAACCGCCGATATTTAGCTATTCCGGCCATAACAATCTTCCAACCTATCCGTTCTCCCGGCGGATCGGTTCGCAGGCAACGTCGTTCGTGATCGTCCGGCGTTTCGCCGAATTGGATCGCTTCTTGCCGTTGCGAAATGGGCTTCATTCGGCCTGTGGGAGAAGTGCGATGAATCTCAAACTTGAAGAATTAAGGCGGCGATTGCTCGAACCAGGCGGTAATGGACAAAATCCTGTCAATTCGGTCTATAAGCGCAGTTCCGCTGAGATGTATGCGGCGAATCAGGCCGTAAATGAAGCCAAGTCCGGCGACTGGGTAATGTCTGAAGAGCCCGCCGGCGGGGAGCGAGAACCGGCGAAATACGAACAGATGGTCGCTCCTCCGGTCGCGGAAGAACCGATCGCCGCGGAGGCCGCCGCATCGAGTATCCGCGAGGCCGTGGTGCGCTACGCCGAACAAGCCGGCGGCGCGATCGAATCCAACCGCGCGGCGGCCGGCGAAAATCAATACCAGGTCGCGCAAGCGGTCGCGAAAGCGTTCGAGCCCATAAGATCTTTTCAGGAACGTATTTTCGATCTGACGCGGGCTTTCGATTCGATCGAAGGGTTGGGCCAATCGGCGTTGAAATCCTTCGCGCCTCTAGCCACGTTTCGCGACCAATTGACGAAACTCGCCCGGATGTTCGAACCGATGCGGGTTTTTCAGACGCATCTTGCGGAGCTGGCGCAGAGCATGGAGGCGATGCGGGGCCTGCAATATCAACTCTCGCTGTTGTCCGACGCTTTCGCGGTGAATCTGCGCCAGACCGCCAATTCGATTCAGCCGGCGATCGACTTTCGCGCGATGCTGCTCAAGCTCGCGATGAGCCTCGAGTCGGCCTCGGAGCTGCAAGCGAATTTCAACGACCTTGCCGCACTGTTCCAGTCCGGGCCTTCGGCGCTCGAGGCTCCAGCCGCGACCGCCGAAGGCGCGAAGAAATCCGAATCCTGAGGACTTCCGCGCGTCCGCGCCGATGCCGTCGTTGCCGCTGCTTATGGCACGGCTGCAACCGGCGCGGATTTCCCGCCATGATGGTATCAATGTCTTCGGCCGAAGCGCCGAACGATCGCGGCCCCGGAATGATGTTGTCGTGGACGTGGAGTAGCTCCATCCGCCGAATTCCTTATGGCGCACCAGGCGCGCTGAATTCGCTTTACGAACGGCGCGTGCGGGCGTTAATATCCGTTTCGTGCCAACGACGCGGGCGATGCTCGAAACGACGATCGCGCTGGAGAAGCGCAGCATGGCGCTTTACGCCCGCTTCGCCAAAATCTTCGCTTCAGATTCGGTACTTCACGAATTCTGGTTCGGAATGGCGCGGGACGAAGCCCGGCACGTCGGCTCGCTCGATCTGGTGCTGGCCGTGCTCGAACTTGCAAGCCAGGCCGATGAACCCAGCCCGGTGCCGTGCGACGAGGAATCGATCGCTCGGCTGCGCGAGATGCTCGAGCACTACATGGCTGAACCGGACCGCGAATTCACGATCGAGCGGGCGCTGGCGATCGCCGTCGAGGTGGAAGAGACCGAACTCGAGGACATGGTCGGCAGCCTGCTCCGCGGACTTCAGAAGCGCGACGAATACGAGCGCTGCCAGCGCCTGCTGGTGCACGATCTCGGCGAACTCAGCTACATGATCGAACGCTACTGTCAGGATGCGGCGTTGCTGCAACGATGCGATCAACTGGTCGAGCATCACGCCGAAACTTTGCGCGATTGCGCCGCGAACTATTGATACCTGCGTAAATAATGTCCTATGCTTCCAGCCGGCGGAGGTGGCTGATGCGGCCGGTAGGAAGTGGGGAGAGGTTGGAGCGGCGGCGTCGGCGGGCGATCGGGTTGCTCAAGGAGGGGCACGCGCCGGTTGAAGTGGCGCGGCTGCTCGGGGTTGATCGGCGCAGCGTTCGGCGCTGGAACGCTACCTACAGGACGGTGGGGACGAGCGGACTGGTGGCGCGACCGGCGCCGGGGCGTCCCTGGAAGCTGGGCGCTCTTGAGTGCGGGCAGTTGGAAACTTTGCTGATGCGCGGAGCCAGCGCCAGCGGCTTCGAGAGCGACCTGTGGACCTGTCCGCGAGTGGCGCAGGTCATCCGTCACCATTTCCGGATTGGTTATCACGTCGATCATATCGGCCGCCTGTTGCGCTCGCTGGGCTGGACTCCGCAGCGGCCGACCCGTCGCGCTTTGGAGCGTGATGAGGAGGGCCTCCAACGCTGGATCAAGCGGGACCGGCGGCAGATTAAAAAAAAGCCCGCCACCTGAACGGATGGCTGGTGTTTATCGACGAAAGCGGCCTGCTTCTGCTGCCGGTGGTGCGTCGCACCTGGAGCCGGTGTGGGCAAACTCCGGTGCTTCGGCACGTTGGCCGCAATCACAAGAAGGTCTCTGCCATCGCCGCCTTGTGCGTCAGTCCCGACCGCCGCGAAGTGCGGTTGTATTTTCAGTTGCTGGTAGATGAGAACTTCAACTCGCTGGCGGTGCCGGGATTCCTCAAGCAGCTCGCCCGTCACTTTGCCGACCCGCTGCTCTTGGTCTGGGATCGCGCCAAGATTCATCGCGGTCTGAGCACCGCGGTTTTCCTCGCTGTAATGCAGTGGCGCCAATTC
>JAJXZF010000004.1 GCA_021780225.1 Deltaproteobacteria bacterium
GCCAGCTCCTTCGCCAGCACGACCGGATTGCGCTGGGGCAGGATGATGATGCCGGTGCCGAGGCGCACCTTTTTGGTATGCGCCGCGACGAAGGCGAGCGCGGCCGCCGAATCGATGAAGGGAGTTTCGGCGGGAACCGGGGAGGGCGGCGCCTGCGGATCGGGCAGAACGATATGTTCGCCGGTCCAGAGGCTTTCGAAGCCGGCGGCCTCCGCCGCCTGAGCGGCGGCGGCGGCGGTGTCGGGATTGGCGCAGGGGCCGGTATTGATGCCGAAAAGTCCGAATTTCATGCCCGACAGATAGCACTTCGCGAGCCGCCCCGGCCAGCCGCCGACACTTTATGGTCTATTTGCTACAACTCTGATAGGAACCGGCAATAATGAAAATGGTGGAACTCTATGCAGACTTCGACTTTTCTCAACTTGACTCTCCCGATTTCAAAGAGGATTCCGTTCGAGAAGAATTGATCCTGCCGTTGCTCAAGGCACTCGGTTACGGTTCTGGCCTGCCGGGACAGATTCGGCGAGCAAAGAAGCTGACCCATCCCGTGGTTCGGACCGGATCGGGACGGCGACAGATTACGAGCTTCCCTGATTATATCCTTTTGATGGATTCTCGCCCGCGATTTATTCTGGATGCAAAAGCGCCGAACGAAAAAATCGATAGTGGCACAAATGTTGAGCAGGCATTTTTTTACGCCATCCACCCGGACGTTCGGTGCGACCTGTATGCGCTTTGCAACGGTAGAGAACTCGCTGTTTTCCAGGTCCGCGAAACCAAGCCGGTTCTAATTGTCCCGCTCGCTCAAGCGTGTCATCGCTTTAGTGAGATCGCATACTGGCTAGCAGCAGTCCCAGTCGCAGGCGAGGCGATCCCGCGACCGCCGCGTTTTCCACCCCCATCAACGCAAGTGAATTACATGGCTCGCCAGCCAACTATCGATGTGATGGCGACAGATCGTCAAGCGGCATCATGGCATTTTGGCGTACATGGCTATTTTACGAAGCAACCGTGGAATGTTGTTCGAGCATACATCCAAACGCTGACCGAACCGGGCGATCTGGTACTCGATCCATTTGGGGGAACTGGCGTCACGCTCATTGAATCCCTCATTCTTGACCGTCGCGGTATTTATGTCGATCTGAATCCGCTGGCATTTTTCATCGTGAAGACTCTGTTGGAGCCTATCGATTACGCGCGCTTGGAGCGTGATTTCCATGTGGCCTGTAAGGCGTTCGATAAAACTCGACCACGCGATCCGAAAGCGATTTACTCAGCGCTCTGTAAATACAAGCATCCGCGCGGCGTCGCGCTGCCACGAAATGCCGATGTTCCAGTGATCGAGGAACTGTTTTCCCCGAAGCAACTAGCCGAACTTGCGTTGCTCAAGCACTTGATTCTTCGCTTCTCGAAGGGGTCGAGTCAACGGGCACTCTTGCTGATGTTTTCGGGCTTACTTAACAAGATCAATTTGACTTACCATGCTTCAACAACGCGCAGTGAAGGCGGCGGCGATAGCGGAATGTTCAAGTATTACCGCTACCGCATCGCGCCAAAGTCGCCTGACCTGGATCTGCTGAAATATTTTAAACTTCGTTATCGGCGCGTCGTAATTGCCAAACGGGAACTTGAGCCACGCATCAAAGGTGACGTTCTGGAAAGCGCGGTCATTCGGCAAGGTACGGCGACGAATCTCTCGTGGATTGCGGACGAATCCGTTGATTACATTTTTACCGATCCTCCTTATGGCTCTAAGATTCCGTATCTCGACCTATCGACCATGTGGAACGCATGGCTCGACCTTTCCGTGAATGAAGCAGACTTTGAAGCAGAGGCTATCGAAGGTGGCGAGCGGCTGAAATCGCGAACGCAATACAGGGACATTATCGCTCAAGCGATGCGCGAAATGTGCCGTGTCTTAAAGTTTGACCGCTGGATGAGTTTCGTGTTCGCCCACCAGACTCCTGCGTACTGGTACATGATCGTTGAGACGGCAGAAGCTGCCGGTTTTGAATACGCCGGGGCCGTTCGCCAGAAAAGCGCGAAAACCAGCTTCAAGAAGCGCCAGAATCCCTTTACGGTTTTGTCAGGCGAGTTGATCATCAACTTTCGGAAAGTGAAGACGCCCCGATCTATTGCGCGAGCCGTGCTTGGCGCGCCAGTCAGCGATATGGTGATCAACAATATCGAGGCCGTCATTGCACGCAATCAGGGCGCAACTCTTGAGGAAATTAATGATGAATTGGTCATCCGGGGCTTGGAAATGGGATTTCTTGATTTGCTGGCGAAGGAATACACCGATCTGACTCCGCTGTTGCGTGACCTGTTCGATTACGATCCTGCTTCGCAGCGGTATCACATCCGGCCAAACACAAAGTTTAAGAGCCGCATCCCGCTAGAACTTCGCGTTCGATATTTCGTGGTTTCGTTTCTCCGCCGATGTGAAGCTGGCGGTTTCCACCCCACGGTTGATGAGGTGGTTTTGCACGTCATGCCGCTGTTGAAAAACGGGGTGACGCCGGAAAAGGAAACGATCTTGAAAGTGCTAAACCAAGTAGCCGAACATAGAGGGAGTGATCGCTGGCGTTTGCAGGACAACCCACAATTTGCCCTTTTCGAGGATGAACCCCGCCTCTCACGTCCGAGCTAGCGTAGCACCAGAAAACTAGCCAATTATATTATTCTCCAAATTACGACGCTCGTGTTGGGGGTGGGGCGTGGTTGGGATGGGCCGGCTGTGGTAAAAAGGGGGGGCGCGGGGGCTGGGGTGTTCGTTTGACCGGCCCCGCGAATCGCTGAAAGCGCACCATCGATGGCGGCCATCCCGAAAGCCCAGACCGACGCCGCGTTCGACCTCCACGCCCACAAGTGGTTGATCGCGCTCGCGGTGATGCTCGGCACGACGCTCGAAGTGCTCGACACGTCGATCGTCAACGTCGCGCTGCCGCATATGCAGGGCGCTTTTTCCGCCAGCGTCGATGAAATCGCGTGGGTGGTGACCAGCTATCTGGTCGCCAACGGAATCGTGATTCCGATGACCGCGTGGATTTCGTCGCGCTTCGGCCGCAAGCGTTATTTCCTGCTTTCGGTTTTCGCCTTCGTGGCGGCGTCGGCGATGTGCGGCGCGGCCCAATCCCTAAGCCAGATGATTGTTTTTCGGCTGCTGCAGGGCGCGGCCGGCGCCGCCATGATTCCATCTTCTCAGGCGATCCTGATGGAGACCTTTCCGCCCGAAGAGCAGCAGATGGCGATGGCGCTGTGGGGCATGGGCCTGATGGTTGCGCCGATTCTCGGCCCGACGCTCGGCGGCTGGATTACCGACAACTGGAACTGGCGCTGGAACTTCTATATCAACGTGCCGGTCGGCGTGGCCGCGTTCGCGATGGCGGCGGCGTTCGTCCACGATCCGCCATACCTGCGGAATCAGGCGAAGGAGCGGGGCGCGGTCGATTACGCCGGCATCCTGTTGCTCGTCCTGAGTCTCGGCGCGCTTCAGATCGTGCTCGATCGCGGCCAGCGGGCCGACTGGTTCGCGTCGCCGTGGGTGGTTTACGCGACGATCCTGTCGGGACTCGCCTTCGTCGGGCTGGCGCTGCGCGAGCTCAAATTCAGCACGCCGATTCTCGACCTGCGCATCCTGAAGCTCGGAATTTTCAACGCCGCGCTCGCGGTAACGGTCACATTCAGCGCCGTTCTGTTCGGCACTTTGTTGCTCAGCCCGATCTTTCTGGAGGAACTGCTTGGTTACGACGCCTGGAAGGCCGGGCTGGTGCAGGCGCCGCGCGGGTTTGGCTCGATGGCGTCGATGATGCTGGTGGGGAATCTCGCGAGCTTCGGCATCGACACGCGCAAATTTATCGGACTTGGATTCGCGCTGATCGCGATCGGATGCTGGTACACGTCGCGTTTCAACCTGCAGATGGGGATGTGGGAAATCGTCTGGCCGACGACGGTGATGGGTTTCGGCTTCGGCATGATCTTTCCGCCCTCGAGCGCGGCCGCGATTTCATGCGTGACGCGCGAGCGGATGGGCCACGCGGCGAGCCTCTACAACATGATGCGCAACACCGGCGCGGCGCTCGGAATCGCGTGGATGACGAACCGCCTCGTTAGCCAGCAGCAGATCCATCAGGCGCGCCTGAGCGAGCATTTTTCGGTCTTCGACGCGTGGCGGCTCAGCAATGCGGGAGCACGGATGCCGGGCGCGCCCGCGTTTCACTTTGCGCCGCAAATGATCGCCGGACAGAAACAGGGACTCGCGATGGTGTACGGGGCGATTCAGGCGCAGGCGGCGATGATGTCGTTTAACGATATCTACCTGATTCTGGCGGCGGCGTGCGTGATCATGATTCCGTCGTATCTGCTGCTGCGCGGCAAGCTCAATCAGGACGCGGGCATGTCCGTGCACTAAAGCCGCGGCCTGAATGGGAACGGCGCGCGCGGAGGGATTCGCGGGTCAAGCCCGCGAATGACTAATTGGCGCGTCGCGCGATTCTTGGCCGTGCGGATTGGCGGGTGCATATTATCAGTCATGCCCGGACTTGATCCGGGCATCCGTAACGATAGCGACGCTGTAAGTTATGGATGCGCGGGTCAAGCCCGCGAATGACTATTCAGCGATACGCTCGTGAGTCTTCGTAATCGAAATTCACTATTGCGCCCCGAAGGAGCTACTTGGGCGGCGGAGGCATTGTTGCGTATTCGATGAACGGACCGGCGGTCGCGTCCCAGGCGTGGCGGTCGCGCGCGAACAGCACCGTGTCGGGCTTGAAGACCGGCGGATCGTCGAGCGATCCGACATAGATCGAAACGATCTCGGGCACAATCTCGGGCGTTCCGAACAAGAGGCTGCCGCAGACCGGGCAGAAATGCCTGACGGCCGCAAGGCCGCTGCCGCCGCGCGCGGCATAGGCTTTGGTTTCGCCGCGCACGACGAATGACGACTTCGGCACGCCCATCACCGGCACATGGCCGCTTCCCGAAATGCGCTGGCAATCCCGGCAGTGGCAGAGAACGGCGAATTGCGGCGCCAGTTCGGCCTGGTAGCGCACCGCTCCGCAGAGGCATCCCCCGGCGATGATGGTCATCGTGGCGGCCTCCCGCGCTTATGCGTTGCGCTCAACATGCCATCGCGCGCGTGGCGCGGAAAGCGGACGGCTACGACGCCGCGGGCGGATGCGGCCGGATCACCAGCACGGGGCATTCGGCGTGGCGAATCACCTGCTCGGCGACGCTGCCGAGGGCGAGATGCTGGAAGCCGGTGCGGCCGTGGGTCGCGATAACAATCAAATCGGCATGCAATTGGGCGGCGGTCTGAACGATATCGAGGTCGGGCACTCCGCTTTTGATCTCGACGCTGAATTTGACGCACTCCGGCGCGGCGCGTTTGATCAGCGCCTCGATGCGGGCGCGCGACTCCAGTTCCCATCGCGGCTTGCTGCCGATCGGCAGCGGCACGTCCATATCGGGGAAAGGGATCCGCGCGATGTGGAGGAGGTGCAGGGTGGCGTCGCTTTCGCGGGCGAGGGCGGCGGCGAGCCGCAGCACGGCCTCTTGATGCTCGTCGAAGTTCAGGGCGCATACGATATTCTTGTAGTCGAGCATGCCAAGTCTCGCTCCAGTCGGGGATCAGACGCCGGAGAGCGCTTCGCCGGTCGCTTCCTCGACGGCGGCCTTGTCGACCGCGTAGGTGTAAAGCGCGTCGGCGTACGCGGCGTCGTCATAAGTATAGTGGCGCTGGGCGTCTTCAAGTTCGACGATGTTCGCCAAGCCCGATTCGTAACGTTTTTCGGCCAGGCTCAGTTCCACGCGGGACGCGGCGAGCGCCTCCTGCGCGCGTTCGATCCGTTCCAGCGACGCCTGCCAATTGAGGAACGCGGTATGCACCTGCAGGATGATGCGTTGGCGAAGGTCTTCGAGGCCCGCTTCGATCGCGTGGCGCTGGTAGCGGGCTTCGGCGACCTGATTGGTGGTCAAGAAGCTGTTGAAGATGGGCCAGGTGATCACCAGTCCGACGTTGAAGTTGTTGGCGGCCGGAGTGCCGGTGCCCATCGCGGCGTAGCCCGCGACGGCGTTGACGGTCGGCAGGTAGTCGCTCTTGTACTCGGTGATCTTCGCGCCCATCGCCAGCGCTTCGTCCTGCATCGCCCTGAGATCCGGCCGGATAGCGAAGGCCGTATGGAGCAGCGGCGGCAGTTGTTGCTTAATGGGATTATAGGTCAAAACGTCGGCCAAGTTGTAGCTGGGTTCGCTTTCGCTGAGGCCCATCGCATTGTCGAGGCCGACTTTCGCGTCGGCAAAGTCATTGCGGGCGTCGACCAGATGGAGCTGGGCGCGCTCGACCTCGGCCTTGGTGACGTAAACGTCGAGTTGGGGACGGAGGCCGGCGCGCGCTTTCACCTGCGCTTCGTGCAGATGGTACTGGCGCTGCTCGACCGCTTTTTCATAGACGCGGATCAACTGTTGCGCCTGCAGCACGGCGAAATAGCGCTGCGAGACCTCGAAGATCAACTGCAACTCGACCATTTTCTGCGTCGCCGCGGTCGCCGCCGCCTGGAAGCGGCGCTGGGTGACGAAGCCGTGGCGGCGGCCGAAGTCGAACAGGAACTGGGAGGCCGAGACTCCGCCCAGATAATTGTTCTGGGTATTCCAGCTCTGGGAGAAATCGCCGAAGCCGAGATTGTGATTGCGGCCCGTCATGCGCGGAAACATCCCGAGGGGATCGTAAAAGCTGGTGTTGCCGATGCCGTTTTCGGTGCTGCGGAGATAATCCGACGCGCCGTAGAGCTGCGGCCCGAGATAGGAGCGGGCCTCGCCGACGCGAGCGCCGGCGGCGTTCGTGGTTTCGGCCGCTTCGAGCAGGCGCGGATGGTATTTCACGGCGATTTGAACGGCGTGCGCCAGCGTCAATTCGCTGCCGGGCGGAATCGGCTCGGGCGCGGCCGCGGCGGGCTGGCCCGCGGGTGCGATCACGCGGGCCGCATCGAGCGCGGGCGGCGCGTGCAGCGCAGGGATGATGCCGGAGACGGAGACGCCGGGCGCGGGTTGTGCGATTTGAGCGGCGCGGGCGAAATTGGGCGCGGCCGCGCCCATTATCGCGACCGCGATGAACGCGGCGAACAAGCGGAATTTCAACATCGGATAATCTTCCAGGGCGGACGCGTGACCGTGCGTACCGATATGCATGATCAGTCGGCGCCGGCGACCGGATCGGCCTGCGCTTCCTTGGCCGGCTCGATGAGGGAGTAGTTCACCGCTTCGCCGGGGCCAAGCGTGTCGGTGTAGGTGCTGAGCACCAGCGAGTTCTCGTTCAAGCCGGATTTGATTTCGACATGGTTGCCGTCGTTGATTCCGGTCGTGATGCGCACGGACTTGAGATGGCCGTCTTCGACCACCAGAACGCGGCTGGCTTTGCCGGCGCCGTGCACCGCGGCGACCGGCAAGCGCAGCACGCCGGGATGGCGCTCGAGGACCACGGTGACGTGGGCGTAGCTGCGCGGATAGATCAGGCGGTCGGGATTGTCGATATCGATTTCAGTGAGCATCGTGCGCGTGGCCAGATCGAGCGAGGCGGCGTAGCGCGCGACGACGCCTTTGAACACGCGATGCGGAAATTCGTCGAAGTGGAGAATCGCGGGCGTGCCGCGACGAATATACGGATAGGATTTCTCCGGCACGTAAACATAGATTCTCAGATGGTCGATGTCGGCGATAGTCAGTACGGGACCGCCGCCGGTGCGATGGCCGCCGGCGCCTTCGGTGGCGCCGGGCGAAATCAGGGCCGACGTTTCGTTGATGCCGAAATCGCCGCCGCCGGCGCGGATCAGCGCGCCGGGATCGGCGAAGCGGCCGGTAATCACGCCGTCGAAGGGCGCGATTATCTGGGTATAGCCGACCATCGTTTCGAGCGTGCGCACGGCGGCCTGCGCTTCGCCGTACTTGGCGAACGCGATATCAACGTCTTCCTGCGAGACCAGGCGCGGATCGCTTTTCTGCACGCGCAGCAGGCGCTGGTAGGTGACGCGCGTGATTTCAAGATTGGCTTTGGCGCGAGCGAGGTTCGAGTGCAGCTCCGGCACCTGAATAATCGCGAGCACCTGGCCTTTCTTGACGAAATCGCCCTTGTCCACGCTGATCGACTGGAGGTAGCCGGTGACCTTGGCGTGCAGCGCGGTTTCGTAAAAGCCGACGACGTCGCCGGGCAGATCGATCGTGCGCAGCATCGTGCCGCGCCGCGGATGGATGACGGTCACCGTGGGTTCGATCGGGGCGACGGAGGTTTCCGCCTTCCGCGCGCATCCCGATGCGGCGAGGCACAGGAAAGCCGCGGCGGCGGCGAGCTGGGCGAAGCCGCGGCGGCGGCGAATAATCGCGCGAATCACTTTTTGCCTCCTGCGCGTTCAATCCGCGCATAGAAGAATTCGTAAATGCAGGGAACGAGGATCAGGGTAAGCATCGTTGACACGACCAGACCGCCGACGGCGGCGCGCGCGAGCGGCGCGGAGGCCTCGGAACCTTCGCCGAGCTTGAGCGCGATCGGCATCAAGCCCGCGACGGTCGCGAGCGCGGTCATCAGGATCGGGCGCATCCGGATGCGCGCGGATTCGATGACGGCGCGGCGCAAATCGTCGCCGTGGCGGCGCCGTTCGTTGGCGAAATCAACCAGCAGGATCGAGTTCGACACGACGATGCCGACCATCACGATGATGCCCATGAAGGATTCGATGTTGAGCGTGGTGCTGGTCGCCCACAGCGTCCAGATGACGCCGATGAGGCCCATCGGCACCGCGAACATGATGATGAACGGGTCGAGGAACGATTTGAACTGCGCGACCATCACGAGGTAAAGCAGCACCACCGCGAGCGAAAGCCCGAAGCCGAAGCTCGAGAACGACTTCTGCATCGCGGCGACCGAGCCGCGGTAGCGCACGCTCACGCCGTGCGGCAGCTTGACGTCGGCGAGCGCCTTTTGAATCGCGGCCTGCGTGCCGCCGAGATTCTGGGTGTTCGGCGAGACCAGCAGATCGACCACGCGCTGGATGTTGTAGTGGTCGGCTTCGGACGGATGGTACTGCTGTTCGACCGAAGCGACGTCGCGCAGCAGCAGGCTCTGGGCGTGCCCGGTTTCGCCCGCGAAGCTGTGGACGGGGATGTCGCGCAGGGCCTCGAGCGACGGGAAACCGTTGTCCGCCTGGCCGTACTGAACCGTCAGGAAATAGTCATTTTTGTTCGCGTGGTCGATCCAGATGGACGGCGCGATATAAAGGTTCGAATCGAGCGCGGTAATCACGTCCGAAACGACGTCCTTCTGATTCAGGCCCAGCCGCGCGGCCTTGACCCGATCGACGCGAACGAACAGCGTCGGATATTGCTGTTCCTGCTGGATATAGGTTTGCGACACCTGCGGCAGGCCCTTGACGATTTCGTTCGACTCGCGCGCAAGCTGGAAAAGCTGGGCGAAGCTCGGCCCGGCGAACTGCACGTCGATCGGCGCCATCGCGCCGAAGTTGAGCACCGCGTCGATTATGCTGCCCGACGAAAACAGCGTGCGCACCTCGGGCAACTGATTCCGCAACGCGCTCATCAAGCGTTTTTCGTAATACTTCGTGGGCATCCGATGATCGGACTTGAGCTCGACCTGGATGAAGCCCGTGTCCTCGGCGGAGTTCGGCGAATAGATCGCCGAGATGCTTGGGGCAAGCCCGATATTCGACACGACCATGTCGAGGTCCGCGGGCGGAATGACCTTGCGCGCGAGCGCTTCGATTTTGCGCGAAAGGTCGGTCGTGACTTCGATTCGCGAACCCGCGGGCGCGCGAAAATTGATCGTGAACGCGCCCGCGTCGGTCTCGGGGAAAAGCTCCGTGCCGAGCAGCGGATACATCGCAAGGCTGACGAAAAACAGCGCCGCGACCGCGCCGATCACCAGCAGCTTCCGATCGAGCGAACGCCGCAACACGCCTTCGTACCAGGTCGCGAACCGTTCGTAGCCGCGGTTGAACGCGCCGATTATGCCGCCGCCCTCATGATGCTCGGCGGCGACCGCCATCTCGGTGGTCAGGAAGCGCGAACAGAAAATCGGTATCACGCTCATCGCGACCAGGTACGAGGCCCCCATCGAGAGCACCACGGCCAGCGCGAGCGCGCTGAAGAGATATTTCGCCACGCCGAAGAGAAACATCACCGGCACGAAGACGATGCAGGTCGTGACTGTCGAGGCGAGCACGGGCAGCGCGACTTCCTCGGCGCCGTCGCGCGCGGCCTCCTTTGGATCTTTGCCTTCGGCAAGATGGCGGTTGATGTTTTCGAGCACGACCACCGAATCGTCGACCAGCCGGCCGATCGCGAGCGCGAAGCCGCCCAGCGTCATGATGTTGATGGTCGAGCCGTTCATGTACAGGCCGAACGCGCCGGCCAGAATCGAAAGCGGAATCGAAAGGAAAATCGCGAAGGTCGAACGAAAGCTGCCGAGGAAGATCAGGATCATCAACGACGCGAGCACGGAGCCTGAAACCGCTTCGTGCGCGAGGCTTTCGACCGCCTCGCGGATATACGTGGACTGGTCGAAGATCGCTTTGAGCTTCATCCCGGCCGGCAGGCCGAATACTTTCGGCAGCAGGTTCTTGACGCCGTTGACGACCGAAATCGTGTTCGCGCCGACCTGCCTGAGCACGGGTATGTAAACCGACGGCTGGCCGTCGATCAGCACCTTGTTGTACTGAATCTGCGCCGAGTCCTCGACCTTCGCGACGTCGTTGACCAGCACGGGAGCCTGGCCGCGTCCCACTTTCACCGGCACGTTGCCGATGCGCGGGATGTCTTCGATCATGCTGTTGGAATAGATGTAAAAATCCTTGGCGCCGACCTTCACGTCGCCCGCGGGCAGAATCAGGTTGGAGGTGTTGAGCGCGTTCACCAGATTCATCAACGACAGTCCGCGCGCCTGCAACGCCTGCGCGTTCGCGTACACCATCACCTGGCGGAATTTTCCGCCGAACGGAATCGGCACGGAGGCTCCGGCCACCGTGGCTAACTGATTGCGGACGTTGTAGCGCGCTTGATCCTCAAGCTGCGTCTGGTTGAAGCCCTTGCCCTTGAGCGTGACCAGCACGACCGGCAGCGACGACGCGTCGTACTGCAGCACCAGGGGCGGCAGCGTGCCGGGCGGCATGATGCCGAGGTCGGCCATCGCCAGCGTGCCCATCTGCGCCGCCGCGGCCGCGACGTTGGTGCCGGGCTGGAAGAACACCTTGATGATGCTGACGCCGGAGAGCGACCGCGACTCGATATGCTGGATATTGCTGCCCAGCGTGAAAAACCGCTCGTAACGGAAGGTGATGTTGTCTTCCATGTCGAGCGGCGGCATCCCCTGATAAAACGTGGCGATAACCACGGCGGGAATTTTGATATCGGGGAAAACGTCCACCGGCATCCGTGTGAACGCCGTCAGACCCATGATCGCCACAATCAGCGCTCCGACGATTATCGTGTACGGACTGCGCAGCGAGAAACTTGGCACGAGGCAAACCTCTACTCAGGAATTTCGGATCGATTCGGCAACAGCCGAATTTCCACGTCGCCGCACTCGAACCAAATCGTTCGAACGGCATCGATCGTGAACAGGCGATTTGCTTAGATCAGCGGCTCGTCGCTATCGGCACGCGATGAACAGAGCTTTAGTTTTTGGTTAAATATCCGGCGGCCGGGCGGAGCGTGCCAACGCACCGCCGGCGGATTCGCCACGGCGGCGGTCGAAACGAACGCGGCCACGCTGAAGAGAGAAGGGTCCAACGACGGTTGTATCTTGCTGGCGCCGCGTTCGTCGCCCAAATCATTGGTGAACTGATGCGGACCGCGGAGCGTGGAACTGTGGGTGCGGCAGTTGACGACGCCGCCATTCGAGCCTTGAATCTGCCGCGCGAAACCGATCATGGCGACGACGAGCAGGACCGTCGTTGCGGCGAAGAGCTTTCGATTCCGCGCAAGCATCAGGTTATCGGAAAGATTTTAGCGCCGGAGCGTGCAAATGCAAGTTGGCTTTGGTTACGATTCGTCGCGCGCCAAATTCAGCCGCCCGTAAGCGGACGCTCTGGTTCGCCCGCGCAAAATGCGCATCGGCACGCCGCCCGCATCTGCGCGGTGGTGAAGAGCGTTTCGTGACCGTCGGCCCATCGCAAGTAAACGCCGCTTTCGCCCAGCCGGGAAAGTTGCAGCAGGCGCGGTCCTTCGCGAACGGACGCGGAGTCGGCGTCGCCGCCGCACGCGTTGCATGGGCAAAAGCGGCGCAGGTTGGCCAGCGGAAAAATGCTGTCATGGCCGTCCGCCCATTGCACGCCAATCGCGTAGCGGCCGACCTCGTTGAGTCCCTTGATGCGCGGCGGTTTGATCGCCGCCGTCTTTGACTTGTCCGGGTCCATTGTTGCACTCTTGGCCCGTTATTATAGCATCGCGTCGCACGACGCGGCGATGGCTCAGGCGCGGCGTTGGCCGTCTTCACGCTCGCGGCTGCCGGCCTGGCGCGCGAAACGGCGTCGCCGATTTCACCCACGACGGCGGAGGCAATATTCAATGGACGAGAACGCAAAGAAAAAAGGACTGCGCATGATTCCCTACGGCCTGCAGGTGCTGGGCGCCAAACATGGCGACAAGCAGACTGTGGCGACCATCAATTGGACGACTCAGGCGAGTTTCGCTCCGCCGCTCGTGGTGATCGGCGTGAAAACCGATTCGACCGCGCATGAGCTCGTGAAACAATCCAAAAAGTTCACGCTCTCGATGCTCGGCACGGGCCAGAAGGATCTCGCGCTGGCGTTCTTCAAACACGTCGATCCGAAGGACGGCAAATTCGGAGCCTACGCTTTCGCCGCGGGCAAGAACGGATGCCCGATTATCAGCGACGCGCCCGCCGCGGTTGAATGCGACGTGGTGCATTTCTTTGAAAAAGGCGATCACAGCATCGTCGTCGGCGAAGTCAAGGAAGCGTATCTCCATCGCGAAAGCGATCCGCTCACGCTCAAGGAATGCGGCTTTAATTACGGGGGCTGATCCCGGCCGCGCCGCGGACGGAGGCGAACCGAAGGCAGTCTCCGTCCGCGGCGTCCCGCGGAAAACTTTTGCGCGACCGCAAGCGCCGGATCGATTGAAGGAGCCGTCCGTGGCGACAAAAAAAGTGGTGGTTCTGCCCGGCGACGACGAAGCGCCGCAAACCGTTTTCGCCGCGCTCGAAGTGATGCGCGCGCTGCGGCTCGGCCTCGAGTTCATCGAGTTTCCGGTCGGAGAAAAATGGGTGCGCGGAGAAACCGACCAAGCCGCGCGCGCGGCGATCGACGCCTCCGACTCGACCCTGTTCGGTTCGACGTCCGGCAAGACCACCGCGATCAATTACCTGCGATGGGGCCGGCAGACTTACGCCAACCTCCGCCCGTGCCGCTATCTCAAAGGCTTTCGCAGTCCGCTCGCCCATCCCGACGGCATCGACTACGTGATCGTGCGCGAGAACCTCGAGGACCTTTACCTGGGTCTCGAAGGGCCGCTCGAAGCCCTCGCTCCGTTGCATCTCCGCAGCCGCATCCTGCGCGCCGATTTGGATACTTCCGAGCGCGGCAAATTCGCGATCAAGGTCATCACCGAGCGCAAAACCCGGCAGGTCGCGCGCTTCGCCTTCGAGCTTGCGCGCAAGCGCAAGGCGCAGGGCCGTCCCGGCAAGGTGACCTGCACGTCGAAATACAACATGCTGCGCGAATCCGACGGCCTGTTCCGGCAGTTGGTCGAGGAAACCGCGGCGAACTATCCCGATATCGCCTACGAGCAGTTTATCGTTGACGATTTCGCGCGCCGGGTGGTGCAAAGTCCGCACGCGCTCGACGTGGTGGTGACGCCGAACCTGTACGGCGACATCCTGTCCGATGCGGCGGCGGGAACGATCGGCGGGCTGGGGCTGGCGCCCTCGGGATGCTATGGCGACGATTACGCGTACTTCGAATCGGTCCATGGCACCGCGCCGGATATCCTCGGCCAAGGCGTCATCAATCCCACCGCGACGATGCTCTCGGCGGTGATGATGCTGGAGTATCTGGGGTTTGACGAAGCGTCGCGCCGCTTCGATCAGGCGTTGCGCGGAGTGTACGCGGAGGGTTCGGCGCTGACCGTCGATCAGGGCGGGCGCGCTGGCACGAAGGAGTTTACGCGCGCCGTGATCGCGCGGCTTTGAACGCCGCGCTCAATGCCTGATCAGGGATTCGATTAGTTCCAGAAGGCGGCGGCGCTCGACCGGCTTCGAGACGTATTCGGCGCAGCCCGCATCGAGCGCCCGTTCGCGGTCGCCGGTTGTGGCGTGCGCGGTCAGCGCCACCACCGGAATTCGGGCGCAGCGCGCGTCGGCGCGAAATTCGCGGGTCAGTTCAAGCCCGTCTTTGGTTCCGGGCAACGACAAATCCATCAGGATCAGACGCAGCGAACCAAGATTCTCCTCGATTTTCGTCCAGAATTCTTCGGCGTTGGCGGCTGTCAGGATGCGGTAATAGCGGCCGAGCAGGGCCGTCATGAAAACCTGCGTGTCGGCGTCGTCCTCGACCACCAACAGGGTCGCCAGAGCGCCGCTTTTTTCACCACTCATCGAACTATTCCATCCAAGCCGCCCACCGACGATCCTATGTCACGATATAGCGCCACGAAAGTTTCGAATAGCAATTTATTCGGTCTCTATGAAAACTTCACCATCTATTACCGTCACCGCGTAGGTGCGCACCGGCTTGGTCGCCGGCAGCCCCATCGCGCGGCCACTCCGAATATCGAAAATGGCGCCGTGGTACGGACATTCGATCGAACATTCCTCTAAATCGACTTCGCCGGCCGCCAGCGACGATTGCGCATGCGTGCAGGTGTCGCTGGTGGCGTAGAATCCATCCTCAAGGCGGAATAGCGCGATCGGCTCGGGCTCCGCCGCGATCCGCTTCGCCGCACCGGGCGCAAGCTCATCCGCTTTGCAAACTCTGATCGTCGCCATGATTGGCATATCGGCCGCGCGATGACGAAATCCGACAGTCGCGCCGCGGCGCAAAAAATCCGCTCTTCAATCAGTCCGCCGCCGCGCCCACCAAAAGACGTCGCACAACACGCCGCAAGCCGGCAGATAAACTGGCTGCAGTTGCTTAACCTCTGAATTGCAGGCTGCCGATTCCAGTCTGTCAGTGCTCGTCTCGTGCGTTTGCGAAACGGCGCTCTGGCCGGCGGCGCAAGACCCGGCCGATGAATCCTCCCCCTTCATGATCGGCTTAATTATCCACGACTTGCCGAATTTTACAAAGAAGTAAGTGTGGAGTGGCGGACATCAGTAAAAACGCTGCTCGCCGGGAGGGCGCGACTTCCAGCGCCGGTGAATCCAGTTCCAGTGGTCCGGATGCTGCCGCACCATCCGCTCGATTGCCGTGGTGTAGCGTTGGGTTTCGATTCGCACCAGATCGTTGCGGGCGGCCTCTCCGCGCGGGCCTTCGCCTTCAAGAATAAAGGGCGGGAGCACGGTGATGCGATGCCGCGCCGCAGCGCCCTCGCGCACCATGAATGCGGGCAGCACCGGCGCTCCGGTCGCGATCGCGAGGCGTGCAAGCGCCGGGCTGGTGGCGGCCGGCAGGCCGAAAAAGTTCACGAAAATTCCCGCGCGCGTGTCGAGATCGAGCGGTATGGCGACCATCCAATCCATGCGCAGCCGCTTGATTATCGTGCGTCCCGCGCCCTTGCGCGGAACGCTTTCGGCGCCGAAACGGCCGCGCCGCGCGACCACGGCGCGATCGAGCAGCGGATTGCGAATCGCCCGCGCGACCAGCGCGATTCGATTGTCGTGGGCGGCGTGGCCCGCCGAGAGCAATTCGAAGTTGCCGAAATGCCCGGTCAAAGTGAGGATGCCGCGGCCGCCGGACGCGCGGACTGCGGCGTCCCAATTCTCGCGATTGGCGTAGCCGGCCATCGCGACCACTTTTTCGCGCGACAGGCTGGGGAAATGCGCCCATTCGGCGGCCATCCGGCCAAAATTCCGATAGGAATCGCGCAGGATCCGCAAGTGGGCCGCGCGCTCCATTTCAGGGAATGCGATCGCCAGATTTTTCATCGCGATCGGACGGTTGAATCGGTCCAGCGCCATCGCCGCCGCGCCCATCGCGGCGCCGGCCCGCACTGCGCGATCCACCGGCAGCGCGCGCAGGACGGCCCACGGCGGCGCCATCGCGGCGTATTCCGCCCATGCGCGCAAAGCGCCAATCTGACGCGGCATAAGCTCAGGAGCGTTTCAAAGCGAAAGGGGTCGCGCAAGTGGCGGCCGCCAGCGTGGAACGCGCATCTTGCACGCGTTCCACGCCGGCGATCGCGGATGGCCGGCCTAGTGGGTTACGGGCGGCAAGGCGGAGCCGAAGCTCGAAGCCGGCGCGGCGCTGCCGACAAAGCGGCCGGCCGGGTATGGCGCGAGGCTGCTCGTCGGTCCCAGCGGCGCGGTGAACGACGCCGGGGGATGCGGCTGATACTGCTGCAGATCCTGCTGCGGCGAGACGCCGCGGTTGAAGGTCGGCGCGTAAAGCTGCTCGAACTGCCCCTGCGGCATGTTGTTGATTTCCTTGCGGCCGAGAGCGCGAACGAATTTCATCCGTTCGTCAAGCGCCAGCGCCTGCAAATCGGTGCGGGTGCGCACGATATGCGGGGTAAGAAAGACCAGCAGATTCTGCTTGGTGACGTTCTCCGCATTATCGCTGAACAGATTGCCGAGCACCGGGATATTGGACAGGAAGGGCACCCCCTGGCGCGTGTTGTCCGTTTCGCTCGAAAGCAGTCCGCCGACGACGGCCGTGTGATGGTTCTGCACCAGGACCGTGGTCGAGGCCGATCGAATCGTCGTGGTCGGGCCAAGCTGGTTGTTTTGAGTGCCATTCACGACGTTCGACACTTCTTCGTAGAGGTCGAGATTGACGTACTCGCCCTGCGCGACCTGCGGAATGATATCGAGCGTGATGCCGACGTTTTGACGATCGACCGAATTGAAAATCTGGCCGGGCAGTCCGGCGTTGGCGGCCGACGAGCCGACGAACGGCAGGTTCTGGCCGACCACGATCATCGCCTCTTCATTGTCGGCGGTGAGCAGAGTGGGCGCCGACAGCACGTTGGTGTGCTCGTCGGTTTCGATCGCCGTCATCAGCGCGAGATCGCAAGGCGCGCTGACCGAGCCGGTCGTGGTGGTCCCGGTCAGCGCGCCGGTCGCGGCGCCCAACGCGGCGGCCGGAATGGAACATTGGCTGCCCGAAGCGAGTCCCAAGCCGAGTCCGCTCAGGCCGAGCGGGTTGCCCAGCGTGTTCTGCAGGTTGCCAAAATTCAATACGCCGGTACCCAGGAGATTACTGCCGAGTCCCGCTCCGGAGTAGAAATTGACGCCGATTTCTTTCGTCCGCTGGACGTCGACCTCGACGATAATCGCCTGGACAAAAACCTGAACGCGCGGCACGTCGAGCTGCTCGATCACATGCTGCAACGTTTCGTAATCCTGCGGCGAGGCGCTGATGACCAGCGAATTGGTCGCCGGATCGGCGGTGATGCTCACCGGTTTCTCGAAATCCGCGGTCGGGGAGCCGCCGGTGCTGGCAGTCGCCGGAGC
This sequence comes from Deltaproteobacteria bacterium, assembly GCA_021780225.1. Taxonomy (GTDB): domain Bacteria; phylum Desulfobacterota; class Binatia; order Binatales; family Binataceae; genus JADMIL01. The sequence continues at coordinate 17,630 of JAJXZF010000004.1, forward strand.
GGCGTTCGCGTTGCCGCCGCGGGAGCCTAATCCACCACCCATCATTCCGCCGCCGCCCATGCCGCCGCCCATTCCTCCACCCATGCCGCCCATTCCGCCGTAACCGCCGCTCATGCCGCCGTAGCCGCCGCTCATGCCTCCGCCCATGCCGCTCATCATGCCGCCGCCCATCCCGCCACCGAAGCCGCTGCCGAAGGCGCTGCCGTTATACATGCCGAGCGAACTGCCGCGGCCGAGGGAATCTTTGCCGGTTTGAGGGGAGAGCGTCTGCGGACCGCCGCCGCCGCCGAGCAAGCCGTTGAGCACGTTCACCAATTCGCCGGCTGGAGCGTATTTCAGGTGGTAAACATGGAGCCGGCCAAGTTCCATCGGCGAACGTATGTCGAGCCGGCCGACGAGATCCTTGATTTGCCGCATTTCCAGCGGGCTGGCCAGCACGATCAGGGAATTGGTGCGCTCGTCCGGCACCACGCTGAAATTCGTGCCGCCGCCAGCCACGCTGGGCGCGACGATCCCCATTCCGGGACGCATAAACCCGCCGCTGCCGCCGCCGTGCATGCTGGATTCGCGCGCCTTCATGATCTTTTCGATTTGCTGCGCCAGGTCGTCCGCGAACGCCAGCTTCAAGGGAATCACCGCGACGTTCTGCTGAATGCTCTTTACGTCGAGGCTGCCAATAATTCTGAGGAGACGCTGAACGTTAAAGGCGTCGTCGGTAATGATTAGCGTGTTGTCCTGCGGAAAAGCCGCGATCAACCCGTCATGGGAGACCATCGGCTGGATCACGCTCATAATGGAGTTCGCGTCGGCGTTCTGCAGCTTGATCATCCGGGTGACGTATTGGTCGCCCTGGGTCAAACCGGGCTCTTGCGATTGCGTAAGCTCCGCCGATTGACGGACCTCGCGCGCCGGGACGATTTTGATGATCGAGCCGGCCTGTACGGTGGTGAATCCCTTGAGCTGCAATACCGACTGAAATATCGAGTAAGCCTGCTGCGGCGTGACCTTGGTCGGCGAGATGATGCTGACCTTGCCGCGCACGCTTTCATCGAGCACGAAATTCTTGCCGGTGATTTCACTGATGAATTTGGCCAGTACGGGGATGTCCACGTTCTGGAAGTTCATCGTGATGAGATCCTGATCGCCGGGCCGTGCCGACGCATCGGAATCGGCGGACACGCCCGGCGCGGCGGCGTCCGGCATCGAAGAATCGGCGTTGGCGACCGAGTCGTCGTCGGCGCTTGAGCCATCAGCGGCGCGCAGCGTGGCGGAACAAAGAAAGATCAACATGGCGCAGGCGAGCGCCGATGCCCAGAATCGTGCCATGCCATCCTACCTCCGCGGGCCGTCGACTGGCAGGAGTCTAACGGCGCCTTTTTCTGCTCGCAACCTGCTCGTCGGCGCGCAATCCGGTGCTGGTTGCAATGACCATCGGCCTCGGAGAGTATTAGGCCCGGACCTGGTCGGATGGCTCGGTTTTGCCGACGCGGCGACTACAGCCTCAAGTGATTCGCGCCTTTAGACGTTGTGCCCGCCAAAATAATTCAGATCGTCTCTCGTCTTTATCGCGTGCGGCGCGGCCGGGCAACGGGGACTTGAATTGCGTTTTGAATACCTGATAGCGGCGCGCTATATGCGCTCGCGGCGGCGCGAACGGTTCGTTTCCCTGATCGCGATTATATCTTTGATCGGCGTCACGATCGGCACTTTCGCGCTGACCGTGGTGCTCTCGGTGATGAGCGGATTCCAGGAAGATCTGCGCAATCGCCTGCTGTCATTTAATCCACATATAACAGTGGAGAAAACCGGCGCGCCCGCGGCCGGCCTCGACGCGTTGCGGGCGCGGATCGCCGCGATGCCGGGGGTGGCGGGCGTGGCCCCGTTCATCGCGTCGCAGGTGATGGCGGTTTCGACCACCGCGAGCGGCGCTCCGGGCTTCGTTTCCGGCGGAACCCTGCGCGGGGTCGTGGCGCGGAATAATCCCGTCCTGACCGAGCTCGATCTCACGCTGACTGCGGGCAGCCTCGCCACGCTCGCGGAAAACCATCCGGTGACCGTCACCGTCCGCGGCCAGCCGCACAACGTGGAGTTGCCGGGGGCGATTATCGGAAAATCGCTCGCCTTCGAGCTC
>JAJXZF010000049.1 GCA_021780225.1 Deltaproteobacteria bacterium
GCGAGCGGCCGCCGCGGGCGCGGCCGGCCTCTTCGGCGAGGTCGATGGGGAAGACGCCGATTTCGCGCAATTTGCCGCGCGCGGCGCGGGCGCTGTCGGCGTCGATCACGCCGGCCACGGAGCGTCCGTTGGCGGCCAGGCCGCGATAGGCAAAAACCGGCATCAGCGCGTCGATTCCGTTAGCGGGCGCGGAACGTCATTCGATATCTTCGTGGGTGACGCGCAGCAGCTCTTCGATCGTGGTGCGGCCTTCGAGCACGCGCTCCGCGCCGTCCTGACGCAGGAGCTTCATGCCCTTGGCGGTGCAGGCGCGCCGGATCATCGAGCCGTCGGCCTTTTGCATCACCAGCGCGCGGATTTCGTCGTCCATCACCATCAACTCGGTGATCGCGGTACGGCCGCGATAGCCGGTGTTGCGGCAGGCGCGGCATCCCCCCGGCTTGTAGATTGGCTGTTCAAGGCGGATTCCGCCCAGTCCGACCCGCGCGAGCTCGAGTTCGGTGGGGGTGTAGGGCTGGCGGCAAGTCTGGCAGATCATCCGGAGCAGGCGCTGCGCCAGCACCGCCAGCACCGACGACGAGACCAGGAACGGCTCAATCCCCATATCGACGAGTCGGGTGAGCGCGCCGAAGGAGTCGTTGGTGTGCAGGGTGGAGAACACCAGATGGCCGGTGAGAGCGGCCTGAATCGCGATTTCGGCGGTTTCGCCGTCGCGGATTTCGCCGACCATGATCACGTCGGGGTCCTGGCGCAGGATCGAGCGCAGGCCGCTGGCGAAGGTCAACTCGATCTTCGGATTCACCTGCATCTGGCCGACGCCGCGCAACTGGTATTCGATCGGATCCTCGATCGTGATGATATTTTTTTCGGGCGAGTTGATGCGGCTCAGGCAGGCGTACAGCGTGGTCGATTTGCCCGAGCCGGTCGGGCCGGTGGCCAGAATGATGCCGTGGCTCTGGCGAATCAGCCGATCGATCTTGTGCAGGTTATCGCCGGAAAAACCCAATCGGTCGAGATTGATATCAACCAGCGCTTGCGCCCGATCGAGCAGGCGCAGGACGATCCGTTCGCCGAAGGCGGTCGGGATGGTCGAGACGCGGATATCGATATCGCGCCCGGCGATTCTGAGCCGGATCCGTCCGTCCTGGGGCAGGCGCTTTTCGGCGATATTCAGGCCGGACATCACCTTGATCCGCGAGGCGATCGCGGCGTGGAAGCGCTTGGGCGGCGAGAGCACGTCGTAGAGCATCCCATCGACGCGGAACCGCACGACCAGATCGCTTTCGAAGACTTCGACGTGAATATCGCTGGCGCGGTCCTTGACCGCCTGCGACAAGAGTCCGTTGACCAGCCTGATAATCGGCGCGGCGTCGTCGGCTTCGAGCAGGTCGCGCGGTTCGGAGGCGAGTTCGCTGGCGACCGAATTCAGCCCTTCCTCGTCGAGATCGATCATCAAATCATGGGCGGTGGTGGTCGCGGCCTGATCGTAGGCGCGGTTGATCGCCTCGGTGATTACTTCGGCGGGCGCGACCACCGCCAGGATCGGCCGGCCGAAGAGCACGTGGAGATCGTCGAGCGGCTCGTAGTTGGCGGGATCGACGATCGCGACCGTGACCGCGTCATTGTCGGCGCCGAGCGGCAACAGGCGGTTTTTCTTGGCGTAATTGATCGGGATGCGCGCGACCAGCTCGTTATCGAGGGTGGCCGGATCGATATGCGCCTGAAACGGCATCCCGTATTCCTGGGCGAGCGCGCGGGCGAGCCGCTGCGGCTCGATCGCGCCCATATCGACCAGCACGTCGGCCAGTTCCTGCCCCGGCTTTTTGCGCTGGCGGGCCTTTTCGATGTCCTGTTCGGAGACCCAGGAGCGATCGAGCAGGATGGTCTCGAAGGATTTGCGGGCGGTCGCCATCAATCGGCCTTCCCGCGCCGGGCGCGCGCCCGGGCGGACGAAAAGAAATTCCGCCGCCGGTCCGCGGTGAATAAATCGTCGCGCCCCAGCATACTGATCCAATTAAACACGACGGTCTGCATGCGTTGCAATAAGCCGTTCCAGTATAGCTCGTTCTGGCTAATATTTGATAAGGGGCGAATTTGTCGCGCCCGGTCCCAAGCCATAGCTGAAGCCGGCGCCCTGTTTGGCCGGCATCGTATGCACGGCATCGTTCCACGAGACGAGCGTGCCGTCGATAAACTTCAAATCGAGGAATTTGCTCTCGTCGCCGGGTTTGGTCGACGTATAGAACAGCGTTGCGGTGATGTCGTTGGTGTTGGGGCTACGCGCGTAGCTCCAGATTTCCTCCTTGGCCCCGACGTCCCGGCGTAAATCCGGTTCGCCCCATTCGCGATGGATTTGCAGGGCGGTTTCGCCGGGCTTGAGCTTATCGGACATGTGGCCGGTCTTGATTCTGGCGCCGGCGTCATAAAACAGGCCGCATCCGCTGACCGCCACGACGGCGACCGCGATTATGGCCGATCGGGCAAATCGGAACTTCGCGCTCATCACAAGAATTTTCCTTGGCGGCGGCGGAGCTTGTCAATCATGCCCGGATTGCGGATGGGCGCGGCGCCGCCCGCGAGCGTGCGTCGCCGCATGATTTCCGCCGCCGTGATATAACGCGAACGGTTGAACTTTCGAGGCGAACGGAGGAGCGGATGGCGCGCGGCAGGCTCAAGCTGGTCAAAGGCGCGGCGAAGCGGGGCACGTTGATCTATGGGATGCGGCTGTTCGATCCGGCGCAGGTCGTCGCGGTCGAGGACGCGCGGGTGCGGATGGCGGACGGCGGCGAGGGGCGCGTCACGATGCATCTGATCGAGGGGACGCAGGCGCAAATCCGCCGCCAGTTGATGCGCAGTGTGGACGCCTTCTTCGAGCTGATGGAGGAACAGGGCGAATAGCGCGCGCGGGCGGCCCGCCGGTTGTGCGCGCGGGCCGATTGTGCGATTCGATGGGCGGACGGCCGGCGCTCGGGATTATCGCGCGGGCCGGCGGCGCATGGCGCCGAATCGATCATCACGCATACCGGCCGGGAGGTTGAAGCGAACATGGATTTGAAGTTCATCAAGTACGAAAAGAAGGATCATCTCGCCTGGATCACGTTCAATCGCCCCGAGGTGATGAACGCGCTCCATCCGCCGTGCCATACCGAGATGGATGCGGTGTGGGACGATTTCGTCGCCGACAAGAATTTGTGGGTGGCGATCTTGACCGGCTCCGGCGACAAGGCGTTTTCCGCCGGCAACGACCTGAAATGGACCGCCGCGCACGCCGGCGAGCCGTTTCCGCGCAGCAAGGGCGGATTCGCCGGAATCACCGCCCGCTACGACATCAACAAGCCGATTATCGCGGCGGTCAACGGCTTCGCGCTGGGCGGCGGATGCGAAATCGCGCTCGCCAGCGACATTATCATCGCCGCCGAGCATGCGCGTTTCGGCCTGCCCGAGCCGCGCGTGGGGCTGATGGCGGGCGCGGGCGGAGTGCATCGCCTGCCGCGCCATATTCCGCTCAAAATCGCGATGGGGATGATGCTGACGGGACGGCATATCACGGCCGCCGAGGCCCATCGCTGGGGCCTCGCCAATGAAGTCGTGCCGCTCAAGGATTTGCCCGCGACGGCCGAGAAATGGGCGGCGGAAATCATGGAATGCTCGCCGTTGTCGGTGCAGGCGAGCAAGGAGGCCGCCTACCAGGGGCTGCATCTGCCGCTGGAGGAGGCGAACAAGACCAACTTCCCCGCGACTAAAAAGCTGTTTCAGTCGAAAGACCTGATCGAAGGTCCGCGCGCCTTCGCCGAGAAGCGCAAGCCCAACTGGAAGGGCGAATAGAGCGATCAATTCCGCATGGCCCAGGCGGCCCTTCCCGGCGACGGGGAGGGCCGTTTTTTTTGCCGCCCGAAATCGCGTTCGCGTATGGCTCCCCGCGTCGCGGAGCGCGGCCGAACGCTCCCTCGATGCGCGCGTGCGCCGCTTTTGCCATCCGTTTGGCGCATTCAAAGAACGTCCGCCAAAAATAACCTTCGTACAGGTTAGTCAACTTCGAACACAGGAAAGCTGAATCCACAAAGCCGCGATCGGAACATTTGGATCATATATTTCGTCCGTCGCCGCAAATACCCCGAATCAGTATCGCCAGGCGCGCCTACAAGCGGGTATGGCTTCGTGATGCGTCCGTATCACGATCTATCCGTGTATACGGCGCATTCAGGGATCGGCCGCTGGCGGAAACCTGCGTACGCGATAGTCAACTTCGGTGAAATCAATTTGACCTCCGCAAAAATGCCGCCGGTATGATGGGAATGTATATTCCATCCGTTGCCGCGAAAATGGGGACTCGGCCATATTTCGCTCGATGGAAAGCGGTCACGGCCCGCCGATGCGCGCGTGTGTAGCTTTGGCCGCTTGTCCGGCGCATTCGGAGATCGTGCGCCGCCGATAGGTCTTATATACGGCATTCGCCGCCCGCGAAGCCGAACATCCATCAATCAGGACGCGACTGATACTATTGGAATATGCACTACGATCGCCGCCGAAAAGTTTTTTAACCGAAAACGCATATTACTATTGAAATAGTCATCAGGGTTTTATGAACCGGGCGGTGTAGTGGACTGATGGCATCGTATCTGTGTGCTTCGCGCCTGCCTGCCTGAGGCCGCCCATCCTTGTTTGCCGTCGCCGTATCGAAGCATTCAGTCGCAAACGCGCCGGTCCCGCGGGTTCCGGGGGATCGCGCGAATCCGGTTCGGCCGGACGGAGATGGGCCGCCGGTCGGAATTATCCGCGCGGGTTTGAGCGCGCCGTCGGGGATGGCGCAAAGCGGTTAGCTCGAAGGAGGAGACTAATGGGGACTA
>JAJXZF010000083.1 GCA_021780225.1 Deltaproteobacteria bacterium
TCTTGATAACGCCCCTCGCGCTCGTCGCGCAAACGGCGCACGCAGTTGATGCTGCCGAACGGGGGGGGCGGCGGCGTACAGTTACGATCAGGCTTCGCGGGTGACCGGACTGACGTACAGCGCGAACGGCTCGCAGTTGGAGGATCTGACCTACGCCGACAATATTGAAGCGAACCGAGTGGCCGCCTGACGGAGCGGATCGGCCGCCGTTGGCGAGCGAACGCGGCGGCTTTTACCAGCTCGTCCTTGACAGAACGACCCTCCATTCTATATTTGAATTCGTTCAGCGTTTCGGGTGCCCATGAGGGCATAACAGGGAAGCCGGTGAAAGGCCGGCGCGGTCCCGCCACTGTATGTGGGAGGCCGCCTTTCGTTAGACCACTCAGGTTTCGTTGACCTTGGGGAAGGCTGAAAGGCGGCGAGGAAGGTTCTGAAACCTTCTGAAACCATGAGCCAGGAGACCTACCCGAGGCGACATGACATCAGACTCCGCGTGGAAACGGAGCTCCCGTGAGCCTTTCGCTACAGGCGCAAAACCCTCGTTTCCATGTGGAACGAGGGTTTTTTGACGCCTTTATTTTCAGAGGAAGACGTGGACGCCGCGTCGCGGAACGCGGTATCGCGCGGAGGCGCCCGGGCGTAGGAAACATGGAGCGCACGGGCATCTTGATTGTCGGCCACGGCAGCCGCGAACGAGCCTCCAACGAACAGTTCGAGGAGCTCGTCGATCAGGTCCGCAAACGCCGGCCCGGCGGCGACGTCCGGCACGCTTACGTGGAACTGGCCGCGCCGTCGCTTGCCGACGGACTTGCCGCGCTTGCGAATCATAATGAGCGGGTAGTTGTGGCGCCGTGTTTTTTGTTTGCCGCGGGCCATGTGAAGAACGACATCCCGCTGGCGCTAGCCGCGGCGCGGCGCAAATTTCCGGCGGTGCGGTTTACGGCCGGCCGCGTGCTTGGCGTGCATCCCGCGATGGTGGAGCTTGCCTTTCAAAGGGCGTCCGAGGTCGCCGATGCTGGCGTCGGCCTCGCGCGGACGGCGGTGGTGGTGGTCGGGCGCGGCTCCAGCGATCCCGACGCAAACGGCGACTTCTGCAAGCTGGCGCGGTTGCTGGCGGAAGGACGCGGCTTTGGGTGGGCGGCGTCGGCGTTTATCGGAATCGCCAAACCGCTTTTCGGCGATGCGATCGAGTTGGTCGCCCGCGCCCGCCCCGAACGTATCCTGGTCGTTCCATATCTCTTGTTCGCCGGCCGGCTGGTTGCCCAGCTCGAACAACAGGTCGCTGGATTCCATGAGCGCTATCCGTGGATAAAAACGATTCTGGCTCCCCATCTTGGCGTCCATCCAAAGCTGCTTGAAGCGCTGGACGATCGGATTGAGGAGGCGCTGAGCGAGCGGGCTCCGCTTCCGTGCGACAACTGTCAATATCGCGCGCCTATAGGCGCGATCGCCGAGAACGTGGGCGGATTCCGATCGCTGCTCTGGAGCGCGCGGCACATGGAAACGCATGCTCAGGCGATGCCGCATGTCCACGCGCATCAGGGGATGCGCCGGCACGTCCTCGTGTGCGGGAACGTTGACTGCGCGTCGCGCGGCAGTATCGCGCTAATCGCCCAGTTGCGCAGAGCGGTCAGGCGAATCGGTCGCGAGCGCGAAATCAGGATCACCAAAACCTCCTGCATGGGCCGATGCGGCGAGGGACCGACGGTCGCGGTTTACCCGGACGGAATCTGGTACCGAGGCGTGACCGCGGCGGACGCGGGCGAGCTGGTGGAGCGCCATCTGGTCGGCGATCGCTTGGTGGCCCGCTTGATCGACGGCATCATGCAATAGAATCGAAGGGCAATTGAATGGCTTGTCATGAAATAGCGGGGTTGCGGCTGGGCCTGATGCGGCTGCTCGGGCTTAAGGACGAAGCGATCAGACAGCACGAGCTTGCCGAGCTCGGCGCCGACGCCGGCCGGCCCGGACCAGTCCATTCGATGTGCGAGGCGAACGATCTGGAAAGCCTCAGGCGTTTCTATGAAGCTGCGCTCTCGATACTGGAGGAACGGGTGGCGGCGACCGGTCCCGCCGATCCCAAGCTGCCTTACCTGAGAAGCCTGGCCATCCTGACGAAGAAGGTCGAATTGGATCTTGGCAACCAGATCGATGCTCTGACCCGCTTGTTCAACGACCTCGAACAGATGCACGATTTCGTGCACGAAATTTACCCGGCGGATTGACGATGGCCGACGCCCGCATCGCGCGCTTGATTGAGATCGAACGAATGGGGTCCGAAGCCCGACTGCTCACCTTCGCGATGGCGGGCGGCGACCTCGGTTTTACCGGCGGGCAGTACGTTATCGTCAACACCGGAATCGAACTCAGCCCCGGCAAGCTCGCGAAACGGGCCTACTCGATTCTCTCCGGCGATGATCTGCAAAACCAGTTTCAGATAGCCGTGCGGCGTATCGGCGACGGTCCCGGATCCAACTTCATGCATCGGCTCGCCGTCGGCGCTGAACTCGTGTTCAGCGGTCCGTGGGGCAAGTTCTTTCCCAATGGCGCGCCTGCCGGGCTGCGGCTCGTGTTCGCGACCGACACCGGCATCACGGCGGCGCTCGGCTTGCTTTGCGGCCGTCAAATCCGGGAGTCGCCTGCCGACACGACCGCGATCTGGTTCGTCGAGTCGGACGAGTACTTTATTCCGGCCGCCTTCGCGCGGGATTCGCTGCGAGCGGGGTTGGCCGCCTTCGAGGTCGCTATCGCGCCGCCCGCGGGCGCGCCGGACCGGCTCGAGCGCGCGCTTGCCCTGCTCAATCGATCGCTTGAATCGAGACGGCCGTCGAGCGCGTTTCTCGCGGGCGACGGCGCAATTATTTATCCGTTGCGCGAACGGCTGGCCGGCGCCGGCGTGCCGATGGAAAACATTCGGCTCGAGGCCTTCTTCAACAATCCAGAGCGCAAGGCGCGGCTCTGAGATGACGGCGGAATCATGGCTGAAAGCGGCGTTCCACCGCGAAATCGGAAGGGTCTCAGAACCGGATTCACCACCGGCGCATGTGCGGCGGCGGCGGCGAAGGCGGCCGCCCGCTGCGTGGCGGCGCACATGACGACGCTGGCCGAAATCGAAACCACCCTGCCCAACCGCGCAAAAGCGACCTTTCCGCTCAAGCGCTGCGAGCGCACGGGCAACGGCGCTATCTGCGGCGTGATCAAGGACGCCGGCGACGATCCCGATTGCACCCACGGCGCGGAATTGATCGCTGAGGTGGAATTGCGGGCGGAGCCCGGCGTTGAAATTCGCGGCGGCGCCGGCGTCGCGATCGTCACCAAACCCGGCCTTGGCCTCGAAGTTGGCGGACCGGCTATTACCGCGTCGCCGCGCCGGAATATCGCAGAAATGGTCGAGGAAGAACTTGCGGGCGGTCCTTGGGCGGGCGCCGTCGTCACCATCAGCGTCCCGGGCGGAGAGGAGATGGCGAAGCAGACCATCAACGCCCGGCTGGGCTTGATCGGCGGCATCTCGATCCTCGGCACCACCGGAATCGTCCGGCCCTATTCGACCGCGGCGTTCAAAGCGAGCGTAGTGCAGGCGATCGACGTCGCCGCCGAGCGCGGCCTGACGGATTTGGTGCTGACCACGGGCGGCAAATCCGAAGCTTACGCGCTCAAGCTTTTCGCCGGCCTGCCGGAGGACTCGTTCATTCAAATGGGCGACTTTGTCGGGACGGCGCTCAAGCATTGCGCCCGCCGTCATATCGCGCGTGCGATTATCGTCGGCATGATCGGAAAGCTTTCAAAGATGGCGGACGGGCGGATGCAAACGCACGCGGCCGGCTCGGAAGTGAACATGGAGTTGCTTGCCGCGCTTGCGGCCGAATGCGGCGCCGGCGACGCTCTGTGCGCCGAGATTCGCCGCGCCGCCACCGCGCGCCGCGTGCTGGAGCTATGCTCGGCCGGGAATCTCCCGATAGCCTCGCTCATCTGCCGCCGCGTGGTTGAGCACGGCACGCGGCACGCCGGCGGAAATCTTGAGGTCCACGCCTGGCTGGTGGACTTCGACGGCAGGCCGCTCGGCCACTATCCGCCGGAGGCCGTTGGATTGGAGCAGGCGACATGAGCGACATGCGTCAGATGACCGCGATGGGCCGCAACATCGAGGACGGCAGTTTCGCGATTATCGATCGCGAAGCGGGGCCCCATGATTTCAGCCCGGACCAGTGGCAGATAGTCCGGCGCGTTATCCATGCGACCGCCGATTTCGAGTTCAAGGATCTGATGCGCTTTCATCCGGAGGCCGTGCGCGCCGGCGTCGCCGCGCTGCTGGGCGGCGCGCCGATCGTGGTTGACGTGAAGATGATCACGGCCGGCCTCAATACGGATCGTCTGAATGTTTACGGATGCTCGACCCATTGCTTCATATCCGACGAGGACGTGATTGCGGCGGCGAAAGCCGCCAACAGCACCCGCGCGATCGAGGCGATGCGCAAGGCCCATCGCCGGGGCCTGCTCGACGGCGCGATTGTCGCCATCGGCAATGCGCCGACGGCGCTGCTTGAAACCGTTCGGCTGGTCGAGGAAGAGGCGGCCCGTCCGGCGCTGGTGATAGGCGTGCCGGTTGGTTTCGTGTCGGCGGCCGAATCCAAGGAAGCCGCGCTCCGTCTGGCCAGCCCCTACATCGTCGCGCGCGGCCGCAAGGGCGGCAGCGCGATCGCGGTCGCGATAATTCACGCTTTGCTGCTGCTCTCGACCGAGGCGCGCGCATGAGCCGGCCGCGTCCCGTCACGGTCGTCGGCATCGGCGACGACGGCTGCGCCGGGCTGTCGAGCCGCGCGGTCGGCGCCGCGTCCGCGGCCCGGGTGCTGGCCGGCGGCGAACGGCATCTGGCGTTTTTCCCGCAGTTTCAGGGCGAGCGAATTGTTTTCAAGGACGGCCTCGCGCGGGCGTTGGAGCGCGTCGCCGAAGCCGCCAATGAGAACAACGTCTGCATTCTCGCCTCGGGCGATCCGATGTTCTTCGGCGTGGGCGCCGCCGTGATCAAGCGCCTCGGCGCGGAACACGTCGAGATTCTGCCGCATCCCAGCTCGATGCAATGGGCCTTCGCTCGCGCTGGCATGAAGTGGGACGACGCGGTCTTTATCTCGCTGCACGGGCGCAGCCGCGAAGGCTTTCTGACCCGGCTGCGGACTTGCGCCAAAGCCGGCGTCCTCACCGACCCGGAAAATACGCCCGCGCGTCTTGCGGCGATCATGCTTGAACACGGGCAGATCGGATGGCGGGCGTGGGTATGCGAAAATCTCGCCGGACCTGACGAGCGGGTGGGAATGTTTTCGATTCCGGAGCTGGCGCAACGCGAAGATATCGGCCCGCTCAATGTGCTGCTGCTCGAGCGCGCGGACCGGACCTGGCGGCCGCCGCCGCCGATTCCGTTCATCCACGAGGATGAATTCGCCAAGCGCATGCCGAAGAAAGGGTTGATCACCAAGCGCGAAGTGCGGCTGCTGTCGCTCGCCGCGCTGCGGATCAGGCCCGACAGCGTGGTCTGGGATATCGGGGCCGGTTCGGGCTCGGTGTCGATCGAAGCCGCGATGCTGGCGCCGCACGGGCGCGTCTATGCGATCGAAGTCGATCCCGAGGGGGTTGAAATCTGCCACGAAAACCTGCGCGCCCACGCGATCGACAACGTCCGCGTAATCGCGGGCCGCGCGCCCGAAGCGCTCGCCGGCCTCGAAACTCCGGACGCGGTTTTCGTTGGCGGCAGCAAGGGCAGCATGGATGAAATCGTCGCGGTCGCGCTGGACCGGTTGCGCTCCGGCGGGCGCTTGGTGGCGAACGCGATCACGCTTGAAAACTCCGCGGAGATATACGCCGCCATGCGCAAACGCGGAATCGTGCCGGAAGTGACTTTGTTGCAGATTTCGCGCGCCGAGCCGCTCGCCCGCTATCTCCGCTTCGAGGCGTTGAACCCAATCCAGATCTTCGCGGCGGAAAAGCCGGCGGCCGGAGGCGCCGCGTCATGAACTACGGAACGCTTTACGGAGTGGGTGTCGGACCCGGCGCGCCGGACCTGCTCACGCTGCGCGCCGTCGCGACGCTCAAGCGCGCCGACGTGCTCGCGCTGCCCAGAAGTTCGGATTACGGCGCGTCGATGGCGTGGCGGATAATCGAACCGGCGGTGGGGAAAATAAACGGGCAGGAAAGACTTTTCCTGACGTTTCCGATGAGCAAGGAACCGGCGCGCGTGCGCCGCGCGTGGGACGCGGCCTTCGTCAAAATCGGCGAGCGTCTCGAAAGCGGCAAATCCGTCGCGTTCGCGACCGAGGGCGATCCTTCGTTGTACAGCACCTTCGGCTATCTGCTGCGGGAGGCGCCGCGCCGATGGCCGGGAATCCGGATCGAAGTGACGCCGGGCGTTTCATCGATCGCGGCCGTGCCCGCGGCGCTGGGCATGCCGCTCGCCGACGGGCTGGAACGGATCGCGATAATTCCCGCCAACTATGGGGTTGACGATCTGGCCGCCATCCTGGGCGCCTTCGACACCACGATCCTCATGAAGATCGGGTCGGAAATGCCCAGGGTGGTCGCCGCGCTCGAGCGCGCCGGGTTGATCGACAAGGCGGCCTATGTAGCGAAAGCGACGATGCCGGAACAAAAAATCGTAACAGATTTGCGGTCCGTTCGCGCGGAGCGGGGCGACTGTTTCGCGATGGTGGTCGTGGCGCGCGGGGAGCGCAAGGGCGTGCTCGCGGGCGACGTGCCGCCCGAGGCCGCGCTGACCGGGGTTGAACCGGCATGACGCCGCCGCGCAAACCGTTCGCGATCCATGCGATTACGCGCCACGGGCTGGAGATCGCGGCGCGGCTCAAGGAGGCGTTCAACGACGCGGACGTTTACGTCTCCGAAAAGCTGCCGCCGGCCGCGCTCGCCGATTCCGGATTGACGAACGCCATCGGCTTCAAGCTGCCAATGGGGCCGACGCTTGGCAAAACCTTCTCCGCGTATGACTGTCACGTCTTCATTATCAGCATCGGAGCGGTCGTGCGGATGATCGCGCCGCTGCTGCGCGACAAGAAGACGGATCCGGCCGTGGTCTGCGTCGATGACGCCGCCCGTTTCGCTATCTGCGTTCTTTCCGGCCACGTCGGGCGCGGCAATGTTTTCGCCGAGCGGGTCGCCGAAGCCCTGGGCGCACAGGCGGTGATCACGACCGCTTCGGACGCGATCGGCACGCTTACCGTCGATATTCTTGGGCGCGACCTCGGCTGGACTCTCGACGATCCCGATCGCAACGTTACGCGCGGATGCGCCGCCGTGGTCAACGCCGCCCCGGTTCTCTTTGTTCAGGAAGCCGGCGAGCCGAACTGGTGGCCGATCGAAAGGCCGCTGCCGCCGGGCGTGCGCTATGCGACCGCGCTTGACGGCGTCGATCCGCGCGCATTCGAGATTCTGTTGCTGGCGACCGACCGCGACCTCCGCGCGACCCATCCCGAACACTGGGAAAACGCGGTCATCTATCGTCCCAGAAGTCTCGCGGTCGGCGTCGGCTGCGACCGGGACACGCCGGCGGAGTTGGTGGAGAGAGGGGTTCTGGCGGCGTTCGACGCCAATCGCCTGTCGCTCAAATCCGTCAGAAAGCTGGCGACGATCGACAAAAAACGCGACGAACCCGCGATCCTGACGCTTGCCGAACGTCATCGATGGCCACTCGAATTCTATTCGGCCGAGCAACTGGACGCCGCTCCCGGCATCGAGAATCCCTCCGCAACCGTCAAGCGCCACGTTGGCGCGCGCGGCGTCGCGGAACCGGCCGCGCTGCTTAGCGCCGGAGCCGAGCGGCTGCTGGTTCCCAAGCGGGTCTATACCGAGCCGGGCGCCGGACGCTCGATGACGATTGCGATAGCGCGCATACCTTTCGGCCCGCGACCGATGGAGGCCAGCGATGCCTGACGGAAAAGGCGTTCTTTACGTTGTTGGAATCGGGCCGGGAGCGCACGAGCACGCGACTCCCGCCGCCGTGCGCGCGATCGCGGATGCTGAGTTGATCGTCGGCTACACCACCTACATCAAGCTGGTCGCCGATCTGATCCGCGGCAAGGAAGTCGTGCGGACCGGCATGACCGAAGAGATCGGACGGGCGCGCGCGGCGGTGGAGCGCGCCCGAGCGGGCGCCAAAGTCGCCCTGATCTCGTCCGGCGACGCGGGCGTCTATGGGATGGCCGGGCTGGTTTTTCAGGTGTTGCGCGATATCGGATGGAAACGCGGCGACTCGCCCGAATTGCAGATTATTCCGGGCGTCACCGCGCTCAGTTCGTGCGCGTCGCTGATGGGAGCGCCGCTGGTTCACGACTTTTGCGCCATCTCGCTCTCCGACCTGCTGACCCCGTGGCCGGCGATCGCGCGCCGGATCGAGGCCGCCGCCGCGGCTGACTTCGTGATCGGCCTGTACAACCCCGCCAGCGGCAGGCGCACGCGCCAGATCGTCGAAGCCCATTCGATCATCAGGAAATATCGCGAATCGACCACGCCGGTCGCGCTGGTGAAAAGCGCTTATCGAAAACTGCAGCAAGCCGTGCTTACGGATCTCGATCATTTTCTCGATTATGAAATTGGCATGCTCACCACCGTGATCGTGGGCTCGAGCAACACCTTCGTTTTTGAAGGATACATGGTCACTCCGCGCGGCTATGCGAACAAATACACGCCCGAGGGCGAGCCGCTGCCGGGTCAGCGGCCCGGCCGTTCGCTTGTGTTCGAGCGATCGCCGGAGGGACCGGAGGTTGAATGATGGCTCGCGTGGGTCGTTTGGCCGGCGCCATTCTCGCCGCGACCGGCGGCGAGTTCTTTCTGATCGGAAACACCAAGGAGCCGTGCGATTTCGGCGCCGCGGGTTTCGCGCCGCCCGGCGCAATCGACGCGCTGGCGCGGCCCTATCTCAGGCTGTGCGCGCTACGGCCGCTCGAAATCGCTCCGCCCTGCCTGACGCTCGAACTCGAAGGCGAGGCGCTCGCCCTGGCTCTCGCCGATCGGCTGCTGATCGAGCGCAACGGTTCGGTCAGCGAACGACTGTGGCGGCTGCTGATGGACCCGAGCGGGCAGGATGATTTCCCGGAGGACCGGGCGGTCAACGCGCGATGGCTCGGCGAAATTCCAGCGCCGCTCTGGAGCATCGTTCGCGATACGGTGCTGAGATGCCTGTAGGGGCGGCGATGAAGGTTTATATCATCGGCGCGGGCCCGGGCGATCCCAAACTGCTGACGCTGCGCGCGGCGGAGTTGATTTCCTCGTGTCCGGTGGTGCTCTACACCGGCTCGCTGGTGCCGCGGGAGGCGATCGCGATGGCGCGCGCCGACGCCAGAGTCGTCGATTCCTCCGGGATGACGCTGGACGAGATTGTCGAAGTAATCGTCGCGGCCCGCGACGCGAACCAGGATGTGGCCAGAGTCCATACCGGCGATCCGCTGATTTTCGGCTCGACCGCCGAGCAGATGCGGCGGATGGATCGGCTTGGAATCGAATACGAGATTGTGCCCGGCGTCTCATCTTTCAGCGCGGCGGCCGCGGCGCTGCGCCGGGAACTGACGCTCCCGGAACTCAGCCAGACGGTGATTTTGACCCGCGCCGAGGGCCGAACCCCGATGCCCGAAGGGGAGAAGCTCCGCGACCTCGCGCGCCATCGCGCGACCCTCGCGCTGTTCCTGAGCGTCACGCTGCTGCGTGAGGTTTGCGAGTCGCTGACGCCCGAATACGGCGCCGACTGTCCAATCGCGGTGGTCCATAAGGCCGCCTGCCCGGATCAGAAGATCGTTGTCGGAACGCTCGCGGACATCCTTGGCCGGGTGCGGGAAGCGGGAATCAAAAGCCAGTCGATGATTATCGTTGGCCGGACGCTGACCGCGGACGATTTCGCCGATTCTCGCTTGTACGCCCCCGACTTCAGCCATCGCTTTCGCAAGGCGAAGGTCGGGGCGCCGGAGGCGTAAGACCGGGAATGTCCGTGCGCGGCATCGTTTATCTGGTCGGCGCCGGGCCGGGCGACCCGAAGCTGCTGACCGTCCGCGCGCTGGAGTTGATTCGCGCCGCGGAAGTGGTCGCCCATGACGAACTGGTGTCGCCGGAAATTCTTTCGCTCGCCGGGCCGGGCGCGGAAGTGCTTGCCGTCGGACGGCGTCACGGCTTCGGGAAAACCGACTATCGTTTGCACCCGCTGGTGCTCGAACGGGCGTTGGCGGGCCGCGTCGTGGTGCGGCTCAAGTCCGGAGATCCGTTGATCTTCGGCCGCGGGGCCGAAGAGGCCGAGGAGCTGGCAGAAGCGGGAATACCATTTGAAATCGTTCCGGGCGTGTCGGCGGCGCTCGGCGCGGCCGCATGCGCCGGCATCCCGCTGACGGATCGCCGTTTCGCGTCCCGAGTCACGCTCCGAACCGGCCATCAGGCGGAGGACGGCGGCGGCCATGCGCGCGAAACGCTGGTTTTCTACATGGCGGCCAACCGGCTTCGGGAAAACCTCGAACGATTGCTCGAGGAGGGTTGCGAACCTTCGACGCCGGCCGCTTATATCGCGGCGGCGACGACGCCGCGACAGGTCGTGGTTACGGGCGTCGTCGCGGACTTGGCGGATCGAGTCGAGGCCGTTCGTTGCTCGGATCCGGCCCTGTTGATAGTGGGCGAAGTGGCGCGCCTGCGCGAACGTATCGCATGGTTTGAGAAAGCGCCACTGCGTGGCCGGCGCGTGATGCTCGCCCGCGCGCGGCCCGGACCGTCGCGAATCGCCGCGCGGCTGCGCGCGCTTGGGGCCATCGTGCTCGAACGGCCCAAAGTTTCGATTGCGGAAGCTTGCGAGTATTCCGCGCTGGAGCAGGCATTGCGAGAGACGAATCGCTACGACGCGATCGTGTTCGGCTGTTCGGCGGGCGTGGAGGCGGCGTCGGGGCTGCTTGGCGCGATCAATTCAAAAGCGGCGCCGAAGACCGAAATTCCTGTAATAACCGTCGGCCCGGAGGCCGCCGACACGCTCGAACGAAGCGGGATCTCTCCTGTGCTTCGGCTTGACGGTGCGTGTCGCGAAGCGATTGCCAAAGAAACGCCCGCTTTCGCGGGCAAGCACCTTCTTCTCGTCGCCTCGACTCGCGGACGACCGAATCTGATGGCGGAGCTCGAAACCGCGGGGGCCACAGTGGAATTGGCGCCGGCTTATCGGCCGGCATACGACCACGCCGCTGCGCTGAGGGAGCTTCCGGAGCTGATCGTATTGCCCAGTTCGAGCGCCGCGCATCTGTTGCTCGGCGGCGAAGACCGGGGTTCGCTGATGGATCTCCCGATGCTTGCGATCGGACCTTTGACAGAAGCTGCCGCACGAACTCTTGGCGCTACCAACGTAAAACGATGTCAAACGGACAGCATCGATTCGGTTGTCGCAACCGTAATGGAAACGATGTGCGGTTTGGCGCCGGACATTCAGGACCAAAACCGAACGGCGACGGAGCGAGCGGATGCCGTTGAATGAATTTCCGCCCGCATAGCGGCGTGTATCAGATGATCGCGCTTGTCGGGACATCCGGGCATTCAGGCCGGATCGATCGATCCTAAGACACTGGCGCAAATCCTTGTCGTGGCCCATCCGGCTGGTTCGGTGGGTTTTCGCGGTCATGGAACTTCATCGCGATCGATGATCTGGAGACAAGGCGCCGGATCCGCGATCATGTCGAAGCCGAAAGGCTGCGCGTGGCGGATGGTTTCGCGCACGAGCGAAAGGCTCAATACCCCTCAGCCCAAGCTTGAGGATATCCTGCACGCTCAGCTCGACATCTGCGCTACCTGCGACCGTACCTGTTTCGGTTCCGCTATCATGGCCGCAACACCGGCAACACCGTCGAGCGGAGCTACGGCAGGTACATGCGCAAGGATTTCCTGGGGCCTCTGATTGCGGCGCGTCCGGAGGGCTTGCGAGAGGCCGCGATTGTGAGAAAAACCGGGCCCCTAACCGGCCCCCCTTGGGGGTTTTGGGAAAAAGGCCCGAATTTTCTACAGAATTTTGGTGGAGGCGGGGGGAATTGAACCCCCGTCCGAAGACCTTCAGACTGCGGCCACTACACGCTTAGTCCGCGAATTGATCTCGCTGGAGCGCCGCCCACGGACGGGCTGCGCGCCAGCCAACCGATTAAGTTCTCGAGCCACCGTGCAATCGGCAAACCACGGCGCTCCAGCCCGCTAAATGACGCCTCGACCCGCTGTCACGGGCGAACAGCGGCGAGACGCTAGCGGCCCTTAGGCCGCCAGAGCGTAACCGTTATTGTCTGCGGGTAAATTTCGCAGTCTGTTTGTTTTACGGGCCAACAGAACCCCGGCGTGCGACCGTAATCCCCTAGCCTCCGTCGAACCCGGTTCGCCCCCGGAATCTCAGACTTCGGAGAAGATTTGATCGTCTCGGTTACACCATCAAATTTACTTATGCGTCCGCGATCCTGCAACCGCGCCGCCCCGGGCTGCGGCCGGCGGCGCCGGCGATGCGCTTGGCGGATGGGCGGCCACTCGCCCGAGCTTTTCGAATGTGTGCTATAAATGAGGCGGGTTCGATGAAAATCCTTGGAATTTCCGCCTATTATCATGACAGCGCGGCCGCAATCGTCGAAGATGGAGAAATCGTCGCGGCGGCGCAGGAAGAACGTTTCACGCGGAAAAAGCATGATGCCGGCTTCCCTCGCGATGCGGTTGCTTATTGCCTCGCGGCTGCCGGATGCCGGCTCGGCGATCTCGAAGCCGTCGTCTTCTACGACAAACCCTGGATAAAGTTCGAGCGGATGCTCGAAACTTATCTTGGCTTCGCTCCAAAGGGCTTGGGTTCGTTTTTGACCTCGATGCCTTTATGGCTCAAGGAAAAGCTCAACCTTAAATCGTTGCTGCGCAAGGAATTGGCCGCGTCGGCCGGATGCAAGCCGGCCGAGCTTCCGCCGCTGCTCTTCACCGAGCATCATCAGGCGCACGCCGCCTCCGCTTTTTTCCCGAGTCCGTTCGAACGCGCGGCGGTTTTATGCCTGGATGGCGTGGGCGAATGGGCGACCACGTCGCTCTGGCTGGGGGAGGGGAATCGGCTGACCGCACGCTGGCAGATCGACTTCCCGCATTCGCTCGGTCTGCTTTATTCCGCATTTACCTATTACACCGGATTTAAGGTCAATTCAGGCGAATACAAGCTGATGGGCCTTGCGCCATACGGCGAGCCGAAATACGCCAATCAGATACTTGAGCATCTGCTCGACCTCAAGCCCGACGGCACTTTCAGACTGAACGAAGACTATTTTAATTACGCGACCGGTCTGACCATGACCGGGCCGAAATTTCACGATCTTTTTGACGGTCCGCCGCGCCAACCGGAAGCCGGCTTGACTCAGCGCGAGATGGACCTTGCCGCGTCGATCCAGCAGGTGACCGAGGAAGTTGTAATCCGGCTCGCCCGCACCGCCCGACGGGAATTGGAGGCCGAATATATCTGTCTGGCCGGCGGCGTCGCGCTCAATTGCGTCGCCAACGGCAAGCTTCTAAGAGAGAAAATCTTCCGCGACATCTGGGTGCAACCGGCCGCCGGCGACGCCGGCGGCGCGCTCGGCGCCGCGCTCGCCGGATGGCATATCTACCGCGGTCAGCCGCGCGTCGCGAGCGAAAGCGATCGGATGTGCGGAGGATTTCTGGGTCCGCAATTCGACGACGCCGAGGCGCAAGCCGCGCTCGACGCCGCCGGCGCGGTCTATGAACGCCTTGACGAGGAGACGCTGCTCGATCGCGTGGCCGAGGCGATGAGCCGCGGCGCGGTCGTCGGATGGGTGCAGGGGCGGATGGAGTTCGGGCCGCGCGCGTTGGGCAGCCGCTCCATCATTGGCGACGCGCGCGATCGCCGCATGCAGGCCGTGATGAACCTCAAAATCAAGTATCGGGAGTCGTTCCGGCCGTTCGCGCCGTCGGTGCTGGGCGAACGCGCGGGCGAGTATTTCGAGCTTGACCGCCCAAGCCCGTACATGGCGATCGTCGCGCCGGTGCGCGAGGAGTTGCGCATCCCGATGACCCCGGAGCAACAGGCGCTGTTCGGTATCGAGAAGCTGAATGTGCCGCGTTCGACGATTCCGGCGGTCACTCACGTCGATTATTCGGCGCGAATTCAAACGGTCCATCGCGAGACGAATCCGCGCTATCACGAGTTGATTCGCCGGTTCGCGGCGCTTACCGGATGCGCCACGATCGTGAACACTTCGTTCAATGTGCGGGGCGAGCCGATCGTTTGTACGCCGGCCGACGCCTACCGCTGCTTCATGCGGACCGAGATGGACTATCTGGCGGTCGGCAATTTCCTGCTGGCGAAAACCGCGCAGCCGGAGCGTCCGCGCGACGAAACGTGGCGTCAGCAGTTCGAGTTGGATTGACCCGCGTGGAGCAATCAAACGGAGCGCGGCGGACGCGCGAATTGCGCGAGTTCGGGCTGATCGTCGGAGCCTTGTTCGTCGCCGTCTTCGGCCTGATCCCGCTGATCCGGCGGCATCCCGTGCATCTCTGGCCGTGGATCGTCGCGGCGATCCTGTGGACCTTCGCGCTGGCGTGGCCGCGTGGCTTGACTCCCGTATATCGCGGATGGACGCGGCTCGGTCAGGCCCTGGGATGGATTAATACCCGCATTATTCTGACCGTACTTTACGTGCTGGTAATCGTCCCGATTGGAGCAATCATGCGGATTTTTGGGCGGGATCGGATGGCGCGGCGGCTCGATCCGGCTTGCGCGAGCTATCGCGTCCTCTCGCGGAATCGGGCGGAAAAAGATATGGAGAAGCCGTTCTAATGCTCGAATTGCTCAAGGACCTGTGGGGTTTCGCGCGCGAGCGCAAAAAATACTGGTTGGTGCCGCTGATCGGCACGCTGGTGGTGCTCAGTATTCTGGTGGCGCTGGCGCAATATTCCGCGGTCGCGCCATTCATCTACACGCTTTTTTAGGGTATCGAACTCTCCGCGAACCTGTCGGCGACGGTCGGACGCGGCGCCGGCGCGGCGATTTGCGGACGGCGGAAATCAGCCGCATTCGCCGCAAGGACCACGGAAATGCGATGGAATTATGCTTAAAGCGCTAGCGCAGCGGATCGGATTGATTCTGCTCGGAGTTTTATTCGCCTTCATAATCGGCGAAATCGGCGTGCGCGTGCTGGGGCTGGCGCCCTCGGAGCTTTATACTTACGACCCGTACGTCGGCTGGAAGCTGAAGCCGAACGCTTCAGGATGGCAAACGCACGAGGGGCGCGCCTTCGTTTCGATCAACAGCGACGGATTCCGGGGTCCCGATTATTCGTTCCAAAAGCCGCCCGCTACCTTGCGCGTCGCCGTGGTCGGCGATTCGTTCACCGAGGGCCAGCAGGTGCCATTCGACGACACCTTCTGCATGGTCGCGCAAAAAATCCTGCAGGCGCACTGCCCTTTTCAATTTATCGGCAAGGACGGCAAGCCGCGCATCATCGACCGGGTCGAAGTGATGAATTTCGGCTGCGACGGTTACGGCACGGCGCAGGAATTGATCACGCTCAAGCGCTGGGCGTGGCAATATTCGCCCGACGTCGTGGTGCTGATGTTCTTCAACGGCAACGACATGCGCAACAATTCCGTCGTGCTCGAAGGAGACAAGTGCCGGCCTTTCTATGTTTATCACGACGGCAAATTCGTTTTGGGAGGACCATTCGAAGACGACTGGCTGTTTCGGGCGCATTGCATGATGCGTTTCGAGTCGCGCCACTCGCGTCTGCTCGATCTGATTGGCGCGGGCAAGAAAGTGCTGGTCCACGCCATCCGCAAGCCGTTCGACCATGAGCGGGCGCCGATTCTAATGAAGCATCTGCCGCACGGCTTTGAGCTTGGCCTCAATGACGTTATTTACGCGCCGCCCAAGACGCCGGTATGGGTCGACGCATGGCGCGTCACCGACGCCGAAGTCGCAATGATGGCCGAGAACGTGAAACAGCACGGAGCGATTTTCATCGTCGCCACCGCGGGCACTGGAATCCAGGACGATCCGGGCGCTGAAATGCGCGAAAAATACATGAAATTCGTCGGCTCGACGAATCTTTTCTATCCCGACGATCACCTCAAGGCGTTGGGCGTGAAAGACGGATTCGACGTCCTCAATCTGCCGGAACCGATGCAGGCTTACGCGCAAGCGCACGACGTGTATCTGCACGGTTTCCCCAACACCTCGCCCGGCGTCGGCCATTGGAACGAAACCGGCCATCGGCTGGCGGGCGAACTGCTTGCGCAGCGAATCCGCGCCCTGATCGAAGCGCAGCCGGGCGCCGCGGCTGAATCGAAAAGCGCGGAGACTCCGCAACGGCCGAACGAAAAATAACGATCAAGCGAATGAGATCGAAATTAATAGTTATTATTGATGGATATCTCTATTAACTCGGAGATTGCCTGATGATGCGTGGTGGAATTTGGAAAGTGGCGTTGCTCAACTGGGTGATGCTGGCGGCGGCCGCTGGCAGCAGCCCCAACCAGCCCAACTGGCAGGCGGCCGGCAGCTATGCGAGCGCGACTGATTGCATCGCGGCGATCGGAGAAAAGCTGGCGGCGGGATCGGTGGTCAGCGGCATCGCGGGATGGGCGAGCGGCGCGCTCGGCGCCAATTCAGGCTCGAGCGGACAAGCCGCGAACACGACGCCGATGGTCTGTCTGCCGTCCAGCCATCCATGGGTGACAGGCGCCGCGGGCGCGGGGTCGGCGGGCGGCGGCGCGGCGGCGCAACCCACCGCGTCCGCCACGCCGTGACGCCGTAATTCGCCGGCCGGCTGGCGCTTACGCGGGCGCCTTGCCCTCCGGCCAGCTCGGCACGCCGGCGTCGAGCTGAACCTTCGCGCTATTGAGATAGCCGGCCACCATTCGCCAGAAGCCGGCGATCAACAGCAATTCAACCAGGTCCGATTCGGAGTAGGCGCGCTTGAGGGTCGCCCAGGTGGCGGGCGAAACCTCGGCCCGTTCGTGGATCTCGTCGGCCAGCCGGATCAGGGCGCGATCGACGTCGCTGTAGCTCTTGCACGAGTCCGGATTGCGCACGCCAAGGATTTCCTCCTCGCTGATCTTGAGGTCCCGCGATACCCGCACGTGCTGGCAGAACTCGTATTCCGATCGCGTCCGCCATCCGGTGCGCAGGATAATCAGTTCGCGGGCGCGCGCGTTCACGGTGTTGCGGAACATGAGCGTGGTCAGCATCGTGGCCATGGCGCCGCTGGCCGTCGGATTGTTGAGCATCGTGCGGAACACGTTGAGCGGCGCGAGCCGCTCGTCGATATGATTGGCGCGTGCGCGCGCGAGCGCCTCTTCGGTCGGCAACATGGGAATCATCGGTCGTATCCTCCCGGAAAGCGTGATTTGCGGCAGGTTACGCCGTCCGCGCCCGCTCCGGCAACCCCGCGCGGCGCTGTCCGATCGCGCCGATTTACTCGTCAAATACAGGCCGTTGCGGAGCGCGCGGCGAAGCGCCAGCTTTGAATATCGATGGCAAATGCGGGGCTGGTCCGCTTTTCCCAGTGGAAGATCAATGATCGGCGGCGGGCCTGCTTGTGGCCGGCTGCCTGCACATTGCAGTACCGGGATAGCGCGCGCAAAACGCACGCATCCGTTTATCTCGGGCTGCTTGCTCTTCCAGTTTGTGGCCGCCGATTTCCTTGAACGTCGCCTCGGCGTCCTGCAGCAGATCCGGGTCGTCGCTGTTCAGCCACTGATAGGCGTGATTCAGGCCGGCCGTCGGATTGCGGCCAAGCACGCGCAGAATTTTGTCGCGTTCCATCGTCAGCCCGGCCAGCGTGTACTCGTAGTTGCGCTCGCCCGCAGCGACCTTCGCCTGAGTCTTGCTGATCTGTTGGTCGAGTTCGGGAAGGACTTGGTTGTCGTAATAGTTGGGGAAGTCGCGGCTCGCCTCGACGTATTTGCCGTTTTCAGGTCGATATACGGCGGGCCAATAAAATTTCAGTGGGCCGGAGTTTTCGACGACCAGTTTCGAAAGAATCAGCTCGTCTTTTCCGTCGCCGTTGAGATCCTTGATCGTAGCGTGAAGATCGCCGCCTCCGTTGTATGATTGCATGGCGACTCTGCCTTTGGCGTCTTTGGTGAAGATAGACAAAAAGACGCAGCAAGGGCCTGCGCTTTCGAGCGTCGTCAACTCATATTCGCCATTGCCGAAAAGATCGACCCATCGAAACTGCAAAATCTCGTTGGGTTTTATCGCATCAGGCCTGTTCTCGCCGCCCGACCAATCATTGATAAACCGCACGATGGCGTTTTTGTCAAAACCCTTGAGCGTCTCCAGGTTGGATGAATTCCACGGCAAACTTGCGATATCGGCGCCGAACGCCAGGCCAGCAAAGGCGATCACAAAAAGGATAGCAAGCGAAAAGGTATTTTTCATTGGTCCAATCCTTTCAATACTGAATTACTGCAAATTATCTGTCACGCCTCCCTGCTTAAGTGAGTTGTACCACGAATCGTACTTATTATTGCTAACATACAAGACCGCATTTGGATCGTTAAACCAGCAATCGCTTCCCGCTGGACAGATATATTGCGCTGTAAGATCAGGATTATTTGTTGCGTCGTTCACAGCCCAAGTCCAATCCGATCCACTACAGGTCCATATGCTGTTGTTTTTATTCGATGAGATACTGCCTGTACAAACTGGTATGTAAAATAGCGAGCCTGCGATACATGGATCGACGGCATTACAAGCGGCTGCGTAGCCGCCATAGAGCGTTAGAGCCATATTTTCTCTTTCGACTGCCGTAAGTTGGCGTAATATGCTACTATCCGAATTAACGTGCGCGGCGATACCCTCTTTTGCATAGCCGTTAATAATATAGTTTTCAAAACGGACGGCGTCTTGAACTTTATCATCGTTTTTTCCACCGTTACTGAAAAGATTGACCGCATCGATGGCGTTCTGCGTCCAGTTCCATGCATTTGGATCGCCGCCTGTGCCGGTTTGGACGGCGGCTGTCGCCATTTGCATCAGGCCGATATATTCGCCGCGCGGCGCCTGCGAGGTTTGAACATTCTCATCCGGCCATTTGGCAAGTTCACTCCGAGATCCGCTTTCAAGTTGAAGAGGTCGGAGTTGGGTGGATTGTCTGCAGGACTTGTGAATTGCCGGTACTGCGTCTCGTGATACGCGATTCCGGTCATCAGGTTGTTGGTGGGCGTGCCATCATTGACGAGGTATTTTTGATACGAGGAGCTTTGCGGGTAGAGGCTGTCGAGTAGCGGGGTGATTACGTCTTGCGGATTGGTCGAAGTTGCCGGTCCGGGGATGCCGCCTGCCGGCCCCTCGATATAGAACGTCTCGCAATCCTGTATCGTGCTGCCGTCGCTGGCCGTAGTTGAAGCCGTGGCGCTCACTTGGCCGCCCTCGTTCTGGTAGGTCTCTTCCTGTTGCTGTCCGCTGGCGGTGTTGAAGGTGCGGGGGCCGTCAGTGATGCTCGTGCCTTTGCCGGTGGTTGCGTAAGCGCTGGTCGAGTATTGCAGCGTCGCGCTCCAGCTGATGGTATTGCCGGTATTGGTATTTGCGGCGAAGCACGCCGCGGTTTCGTTGCCCTGAGCGTTAACGGGAGAGGGGCAAACCGCATCGGTCGCCGTGTAATTCTGATCAGCCGCGAGATCGACCAGCGTCACCGCATTCCAATTGTTGGGCGGCGTTGGCGAGGTGATGGCGAGCGGGCTTTGAGGATTGTGCGCAACGCTGAAGGCGCTCTTTGAGCCGGACACCAGCGTTCCGTTGTCGAAAAGGCTAATCGTCCATGTTCCGATCGTGTGGAAACATTGACATATATTGGTGGTGACGGCCTCTGCAAAATCGATATTGTTGCCGCCGGTGCACCAATGTTGGCTGTCGCTCCCGACAAAGCAACCGAGGTTTGAGTTCCAGGTCAGGCTGTACATGAGCAGCGCCGTTCCGTCAGGCTCAAGCGCCTGCCACGAGATCGTTTCACCGTCAGCCAGATTCGAGATTAATGCTTCCACTGCGACGGACTGATCCGAACTGTTGACCTGTCCTGTGACGCCGCTGCCGGGCGCGGGGAGGACGGAGCAATTTATCGCTTGGCATCCCTGACCGGCAAAGAAAGCGCCCTCGGCATTTTCGGTGGCGAAATCGTAGGCCGCCTTCATGGATACCGCAGCGGTTGCCGTTTCTATTCCGCTTAAGAAGCAGAAAACCAAAACCAACGCGCCAATGGATGTCTTGAACACTCTAAATTTCCCCCAGAGTGTGTTGGCGGCAAAATAGATCGATGCGGATAAAATCTCAAATCATCTTAAAACAATAATCCACACCTTATACGGCGCATCATATTTGCAAGAGAATTTCTGAGTCGATGAATTATGTGAAAGGCGTTCAAAACGAGCGGCCGTGAACCGAATCGCTGCCGATTTAAGGCCGTTGCAGAGGACGCGGCGACGTGCCAGCCTTCGATTATATGGCGAACGCTCGGGCGACGAATTCAGGCCGCGGAAACTCGCAGGTGCGGGTGATTTTCCGGTATGCCGCCCGGTTGGGATTGGCGCTTGCGGCGGGCGCGCTCGCCGGATGTTTCGGCTCGGGCGGCGCGATGTCGAATCCATTCGCTTCGCCGCCGACGCCCCAGCAACAGGCCGCCGACATCGATCCGATGCTGCAGGCCGCCGGTTTCACGGCGCTGCCCGCCGCGACTCCGCAGCAGATCGCCGAACTCAAATCGCTGCCGCCTTTGCAGATGTCCAGCTACGCCGACGCCAACGGCGTGACGCACTACTGGATGGCCGATCCGGACAGTTGCAACTGCCTGTTCCACGGCGGCGAGGAGGCCTACCAGCGCTACGAAAATATCAAGCTGGAAAATCAGGTGGCCGAGCGCGATCGCCAGGCGATGGAAGCGCAGCAGATGCAGCAGCAGCAAATGATGATGGGCCCCGGAATGTTTGGTCCGCCGGGCTTCGGCTACGGTTCCGGGTTCGGATTTGGCGGCGGCTTCGGCGGATTCGGCTTCGGCGGCCCCGGAATCGGCATCGCTTTCTGAACGAACGGCTCGGGACGCGCGGACAATCGCGTTTTCACGCGCCGGCCGGTAACATTTTCCATAATGGCTGAAGGGATTTTGCGATCGCATCGCCGGCGCGTGCTGGTGACCGGCGCCGCCGGCTTTATCGGCTCGCATCTTACCGACGCGCTGATCGAACGAGGCGAACAGGTGCGCGCGCTTGACAATTTCGCCTCAGGCGCGCGCGAGAACCTGAACGCCGCGGCGGAACTATGCGTCGGCGACGTGCGCAATATCGATTCGATTCGCCCCGCGATGGCGGACGTCGATTGCGTTTTCCATCTCGCCGCGATGCCGCGCGTGATGCTGTCGATCGAGCGGCCGGTCGAGACCGATCTGGTCAACGTGATCGGCACGCTTAACGTTTTGATCGCCGCGCGCGAGGCGGGCGTCAGCCGCTTTATCTACGCCGGATCGTCGTCGGTGTACGGCGAGCAGCCCACGATGCCGCTGGTCGAAACGATGACGCCGAATCCGCTCAATCCCTACGCGCTGCAAAAGCTCGCCGCCGAGCAGTATGTCCGGATGTTCCATCGGCTGCACGGGATGCCGGCGGTGACGCTGCGCTACTTCAACGTGTACGGTCCGCGGATGGCGACCGAGGGCGCCTATGTCACCGTGATCGGCGTCTTTCTTCGCGCGAAGCTCGCCAACCGCCCGCTGACGATCAACGGCGACGGCGAACAGACGCGCGATTTCACCCATGTGCGCGACGTCGTGCGCGCCAACCTGGCCGCGATGGATTGCGCGATCGCCGACGGCCGCGCGCTCAATATCGGCCGCGGCCGCGCGATCAGCGTCAATCGAATCGCGCGGATAATCGGCGGTCCGGTCGTTCACGCCCCCGCGCGGCCCGGCGATCCGCGCCACACGCTGGCCGATCTCTCCGCGGCGCGCGAAGTCCTTGGATGGACGCCCGAGGTCGATACCGAAGACGGCGTGCGCGAACTGATGCGGCTGGCCGGATGCGCCTGAAGCCGCCGCGCGCTCAGCCTGGTGTGGCGTCCCCTGAATAAGTTTGCCCTTTGCGTCTATCTTGCGCTCGGCGCGGATGCCCGGATCAAGTCCGGGCATGACTAACTATGTTCGTCATTGCCGGGCCCAGACCCGGCAATCCACCCCTGGTCGCCCCGCGGCGCGCTCAGCCTAGGCCGGCTTGCTGAAAAGTACGCCGCCGCGCGTCAGCCGATCGATCTCGCCGGGCGCGTAACCGAGATAATCCGACAGCACGCGCGCGTTGTGCTCGCCCAGCAACGGCGCCTCGAGCTCCAGCTCGGCGGGAAAATTCGAGAAGCGCAGCGGAAAGCCCGGCACCTGCAAATCGCCCATCAGCCGATCGTGAATCGTGCGCACCGTGCGCCGTTCGATCAAGTGCGGATGCGCCATCGCCTGCTCGACCGTCAGCACCGGCGCCGAAGGTATCCGCGCCGCGCGCAGCGCTTCGACCGCGGCCTCGCTGTTCGGCAGCCGCGCCAGCCACGCCTCGACGATCTTGATTATCTCGGGCCGGTTTTTCAGCCGGGTCGCGTTGTCGATGAAGCGCGGATCTTTGCCGAGTTCCGGCCGGCCCATGATTTCGCACAGCTTCATCCAGTGATGGTCCAGCCAGGCCATGATGAAAATCCAACCGTTGTGCGCCTTGAACATCCCGGCCGGGCACAACGACGGATAGTGCTGGCCGCTGCGCACGGGCTTCTGCGCGCCGCCGCTGGCGCTGACCGTCTGCACGCTCCAGTCGTGGTAGTGGAAATAGGAATCGAGCAGCGAGACGTCGATAAATTGCCCCTCGCCGGTGCGGTCGCGATAGAACAGCGCGCAGGCGATCGCGGCAAGGCCGTGCACGCCCGTCGAAACGTCGCCGATCGCGAGCATCGGCGGATACGGCGGGCCGTCGATTTCGCCGCTGAGCGAGGTCACGCCCGCATACGCCTGGCCGACAAAATCGTACCCGGGATCGTTCGCCAGCGGACCGGTCTGGCCGAAAGTCGAAACCGAGCACATGATGATTTTCGGATTGAGCTTGCGCACCTCTTCGTAGCCAAGTCCCATCCGCCCGATCACGCCCGGCGCGAAATTCTCGACCATCACGTCCACTTTCGCGATCAGCCGGCGCAGGATTTCCCTGGCTTCCGGCGCGCGGGGATCGAGGCACAGGCTCAGTTTGCCGCGGTTCTGCTGCACGAAATAGCCGCTGCGATCGTTTTTGAGATACGGGACGCCGCGCGAACGGTCGCCGTCGGGCGCCAGCTCCACCTTGATCACTTCCGCGCCCATCTCCGCCATCAGCTTGGTCACCGTCGGCCCTGCGACGAACTGCGTGAAATCGAGGGCCTTGATGCCGTCAAGCACATGCCTTTGCGATCCTGCCGCCATCGTCGATCCTCCTGAAACCCGCGCCGTGTCGATGGGCGAAAACGAAGCGATGCGCTTCGCTCCGGGCGCCGTCCTGTTCGTGCTGTAGCAATTGCGACGCCGGCTCGGCAAGGCGCGCGCGGTCGCGGCGGCCGATATGAATTTGCTATGGTCGGTTAAAATCCGGCGCGACGCGACCGCGCCGGCGAGGGAGCAAAGCCAATGGCTGAAAAAAGTTCCGCTCATCCCGACGCCGCCGCGGCGCCGATTCCGCCCGCCAAGTTCGCCCACGCCGTGCTGCGCACCACGCGGCTCAACGAGATGCGCGAATGGTATCGCGCCGTGCTCGGCGCGCGGGTCGTGTTCCAGACCCCGATGCTCGCGTTCATGACCTACGACGACGAGCATCATCGCCTCGCGCTCGCGGCGTTCCCCGGCACGGTCGAACGTCCGCCGCGCTCGGCCGGACTCGACCATCTCGCCTACACCTACGCGAATCTCGGCGATCTGGTCGCGACCTACGAACGGCTCAAGGCCGCCGGCATCGCGCCGGTCGCCAACATCAATCACGGGATGACGACCTCGATGTACTATCGCGATCCGGACGGCAACAAGGTCGAGCTGCAGATCGACAATTTTCCGGATACGGAATCGCTCAACGCATTTTTCAAAACCGCCGGCTTCGCCAAAAATCCGATCGGCGTCGATTTCGATCCCGACGATCTCGCGCGCCGTTATCACGCCGGCGAACCCGCCGCCGAACTGATCCGCTACCGCGCCGAAAAAGGACTCAATCGCGCCACCATGGCGCGGCTCGGCGAATAGTCATTGGGGGGAATTTGCAGATGAAACTTGCGACCTTCACGCATGACGGCGTTACCCGGATCGGCGTGGTGATCGGCGGCGAAATCGCCGATTTGGGCGAATCCGCGCCGGAACTGCCGCGCGAACTCGGCGCCCTGTTGGCGGCGGGCCCGGACGCGCTCGATCGCGCCGGACGCGCCGCCGCGCGCGCCCCGCGGCTGGATCTGGAGGAGGTGAAGCTGGCGGCGCCGATCGCGCGTCCGCCCGAATTTCTGGCGATCGGCCTCAATTACGCCGACCATATCGCCGAGTCCGGGATGAAGAAGCCGGAGTTTCCGCTCTTCTTCAACAAGCAATCGAGCTGCGTCGCCGGGCCCAACGACCCGATTCATCTGCCGCGCGTTTCCGCCGCGCTCGATTACGAGGGCGAACTGGGCTTCGTGATCGGCCGGCGCTGCCGCCATGTGCCGCGCGCCCGCGCGCATGAAGTGATCGCCGGCTATCTTGCCGTCAATGACGTGAGCGTGCGCGACTGGCAGTTCAAGGCGCAGACCATGACGCTGGGCAAATCGTTCGACACGCACGGGCCGATCGGGCCGTGGCTGGTCACGGCGGATGAAATCGGCGATCCGCACGCGCTCGAACTGACCACCCGCGTCAACGGCGAAATCCGCCAGCATTCCAACACCAAAAATCTGGTGTTCGACTGCTACGCGATCGTCGAGACGCTTTCGACCGTCTTCACGCTGCTGCCCGGCACGATAATCTCGACCGGCACGCCGGGCGGCGTGGCGTTCGCGATGAAGCCGCCGCGGTTCCTCAAGGCGGGCGACGTCGTGAGGATCGAAATCGAAAGAATCGGCGCGATCGAAAACCGCATCATCCCGGAACCGGATTCGACCGCAATGATCTAGTGTCCTGAGTTAGAAGTTAACAGCATATATTTATGCCAAAACATCAACAATTCAAAGGGTTTTTTCTTCAACGAATTTCAAACTCAGGACACTAAGGGCCGGTGCGCCCACAAAAAATGAAGGCCGCTTGGATGCCCATGCCGGATAGATTTTTCCCGCGCCGAATGACGGCATACCACCACAATCGGGAAATCACCTCAGCCAGCCGTTTACGTTCCTTAGGGGTCGCCTACTTGAGGAATTCTGGTGTTTCGCAAATAGCGTACGGCTTTATGAAGTTTGATTTTATGGCTTTGCCGGAACTTCGCAGAGTAAGTTCCCGCCGGCCGTGACTTCCGCGGACCCTTTGAACATCCGTGAGTTGAACTGTTGTGCGATCACCGTCGACTGCCAGCTTTTGCAAAACTCCCCAGAGCAACAACCGCTCAGTGTTGTACGCAGCATCCGAAAGAATGACGGGCAGGCCGGCTCCCGCCTTCCGCGACTGTTCAAATAATAGCTTGGCGGTTTTCCAAACGCGGCGTTCCGTGAATTTGGCGCTGCCCTTCAATGCGAATTCATCCAGCCGGCTCCGTTCCACGATCGTTGAGATACGGAATTTAAATAGGTCTCGTGGCATCAGGAATCCCCCGTAGTCTCCGCTCCCTTGTGCGCCGCCAAGACGGTCAAGTCAAGCTCTACGATGTCGCGCAACTTCTTAATGAACAGTGGGTCTTTGAAAAGCTTGAAGCCTTCGACCCAATGGGGTTGGAGAGCGAAGGCGCGTCAGATCCGGCTGACCTTGGTCTGGCTCAGTTCGCAGCGCTTGGCCATCGCACGCGTGCTCCAGTGAGTCGCGTCGACCGGCGCGCTCTCCAAGGTCATACGCACCACCCGCTCGATCTGCTAGTCGCCCACCCGGCGCGCCTACTCCTCCAGCCGCCCGCGTTTTTCGGCTGCCAAACTCAAAGGTGCTATCAGCCCCCCCTTCGCGTCTGCGTCCTTCCTCATTTACGAAGAACGCTGACCGGCTACAATTTATTCAATGTACTTACAACTTAGTACACTAGCGCGGCGTCCCCTGAATAAGTTTGAACTCGCGTCTATCTTGCGCTGCGCGTGGATGCCCGGAGCAAGTCCGGGCATGACAACGTCTGTTCGTCATTGCCGGGCCCAGACCCGGCAATCCATCCCAGGCCGCCCGGCGGTGGGCGACCTGCGCGCCGAGCTGATAAGGCGCCAGGTGGAAGTTATTTGCGGAACGCCACATTAGTGCGGCGTCGCCAGCGGGTCGCCGGGAAGCGCCAGCTTGATTGGCTGGCGGGCGGCTATTTCTGCATCGCGAGCGGCGGATTGACGGCGGCGGGCTTGGGCGGCGCCGCGCCGACCGGAAGTTTCGCCTGTCCCTGACTCACGCGCACCGGCAGGATCACGAGGCTGTAGCCGTAAAGCTGTAGCCAGTTCTGCACTTCGACCGCCGTATGGTTGTGCAGGAAGCGGCTTACGTAGCCGTCCAGTTCGTCGGTGAACACGAGCTTGCCGGCGAAGAACACCGCATGCGGGAATTCGCGCGCGACTTCAAGGCAGAGCCGATGCAGTTCGGCGACCACGTCCGCGCCGATTCCGGTGCGCAATTCCGGATGGAATCCGAGGTCGGCGGCGAACCGGCAGTACTCAACCATATCGTCCGCCATCTGCTGCTCCAGTTGCTGTAGTTCGTCCGGACCCTTGAGCAGCGCGGAATCGACCTCGCCCACGCCGATGAAGACCACGTTATGGAACTGGTTGTCGAACAGCCGTTGAATCGTGGTCAGCGTCGCGAGACCGAGTCCGTTGAAGCCGTTGACCAGCAGCACCGCCGTGGGCGCATCGGGATCGCGCGCCGCCGGCGTCTTTTCCTTGGCGGCGAAAATCTCCGGCAGGACGTCGGCTTCGAGTTGTTCGATCGCTTTGCGCACGCGTTCGTAGTGAGCGCGCACACTGACGCAGATGGCGACCAGACCGCCGGTCATCGCGACCGTGACCCATCCGCCCTGATCGAACTTGAGCGTGACCGTGAGCACCAGGATCAGCGCGGTGAAGGTGCATCCGATGCCGTTGATCGCCAGCTTGTGCAGCCATCGCCGTTCGGTCGCGCGCGACTGCCACCAGTGCACCGTCATCCCAAGCTGGGACAGCGTGAAGGTTACGAAGACGTTGATCGCGTAGAGCACCACCAGCAGATCGACGCTGGCGCGCGTGGCCGCGAGGATCGCGCCCGCGGCGAGACCCATCGCGAGCACGCCGTCCTGCGTCACCAGCCGCGCGCTCAGGTTGGAAAAACGCCGCGGCAGCCAGCGGTCGGTGGCCATCGTCGCGAGCACGCGCGGCCCGTCGACGAAACCGGTCTGCGCCGCGACGAACAGCAGCGCGCCCTCGGTCAGCAGCGTGAAGGTGACGATCGGAACCCCCACATGCAGGCCGAAGAGCTTCCAGTGTGACGCCATCTTTTCGAACAGCACTGCGTTGAGCGTCTTGCCGGTCTCCGGTTCGACGTTGAACAGCATGTAGCCGAACAGGATTCCGCCGGCGACGAAGGCCAGCGAAACCGCCATGTAGAGCATCGTGCGCTTGCCGGTGACGGTGCGCGGCTCGCGCAGAATCGGCAAGCCGTTGCTGACCGCCTCGATGCCGGTGTAGGTGCCGCCGCCGAGGCTGTAGGCGCGCAGGAAAATTATCGCGATCGCGAAAAATCCCAGGCTGTTCATGCTCGCGCGGCTTTGCGTGATCGCGGTATGCACCGCGCCCGGAATTTGCGGCGATCGCTCGACCAGCGCGTAGGTGATCAACCAGATGTGCGTGATTACGAAGGCGAGAAAAATCGGCAGCAGCGACAGCACCGATTCCTTGACGCCGCGCAGATTCATTCCGATTAGAACGATGACGACGATGATGCAGGTCCAGAACTTGTAAACCTGCCAACCGATTGGAAGAAAACTGAAAATGGCGTCGGCGCCGCTGGCGATCGAAATTGAAATCGTCAGGACGTAGTCGATCACCAGCGCCGATCCCGAGACCACACCCGGATAGCGGCCGAGCAGCTTGGTCGCGACCAGGTAACCGCCGCCGCCGGTCGGAAATTCATCGATGGTCTGAGAATACGAAGCCGAGATGATGAAGACCGTCAACGCCATCAGCATCGCGAGGAATACGGCCATGTACTGATGCTGTCCGAGAGCGAGATAGGCCTCCTCGGGACCGTAACAGGACGAGCTCAGGCCGTCCGAGCCGAGTCCGACCCAAGCCAGAAACGCGATTAGAGAAAGTTGATGGAATATATGCGGATCTTTAACGTCGCGCGCGGGGCCGATCAGAATTTCGCCAAGCGTGCGTTTTTCGCCGTTGGAGCCAACGGGAGTGTCTGAAGCCATGATTGGATTCGGAAAATCTCCTGAGCGTGAATGTAAACGTTTACGCCGAATCGAGCCAGCGCACGATTTGAATTTCAGACGGGATATTCCGCGCGCGGCATCCCGAGCCGATAACGCGCCGCGTCGATCAGATTCTGCATCAGCGCGACCACGGTCATCGGACCGGTGCCGCCCGGATTCGGCGTGATCCATCCGGCGACTTCGCGCACCGTTGCGTAATCCACGTCGCCGGCGAAACGGCCGGGCGCGATCAGCCGAAAACCGACGTCAATCACGCAAGCTCCCGGTTTGACCATGTCGGCGGTTATCAAAAAATCGCGGCCCGGCGGAGCCACGCCGGCGCATGAAACAATCATGTCGGATTCGCGGCAGATTGCTTCGAGATCGCGGGTGTGGCGATGGCACCACGTCACGGTCGCGTTGCGCAGCCGTCCGCCGAGTATCAGGGCCATCGGTTTGCCGGCGATATCGCTGCGGCCAATCACGGCGGCGCGCTTGCCGTCCACGGGCGCCTTGTAAAAATCAAGCAGGGTCAACACGCCTCGGGGAGTGCATGGAATAAAGCGGCCCCATTGGCCTCGATAGAATCCCGAGATGCTGGCCGCGCCAACGCTGTCCACATCCTTCATCGGATCGATCGCGTCGAATAATGGAAATACGTCGATGGCGCCGGGTAGCGGAAGCTGCAGCAGAATTCCCGTGACGGCAGAATCGGCGTTCAAGCGCGCGATCGTTTCGTGCAGGCGCTCCGCGGTCGCTTCGGCCGCCGCGATTCTGATGGTTGAACTTTTGAACCCCAACGTGTGAGCTAAACGCTGTTTGTTCTTTACGTATTGCGCCGACGCCGGATCGTCGCCCACCAGAATCGCGGCAAGCTGGGGCACGAAGTGGCGCCTTTCGGCCAACTCCTGCGCGTGCGCCAGCAGATAGGGCTTAAGAAAATCGCCGGCCTTGCGGCCGTCCATGATAATCGCTGACATCGCGGATAGGCGCCGGTTACGTTATCGCCTCTAGTGTGGCGTCCCTAAATAAGTTTGCACTTTGCGTCTATTTTGCGATCCGCCTGGATGCCCGGATCAAGTCCGGGCATGACCAGCTCTATTCGTCATTGCCAGGCCCAGGCCCGGCAATCCATCCCTGGTCGCCCCGCGGCGGGCGACCTGCGCGCCGAGCTGGTAAGGCATAAGGTGAAAGTTATTTGCGGGACAGCACACTAGCTTAACCGATTAAACCTGATTCGTCGTGCGCAAGGTGAGATTCGTTCTTTAGCCGCGCTGACTCTGGTAAAATTAGATGCACTGATGGGACCGGTCAAGCATACGCCGCTCATCGAGACGCATCGCCGGCTCGGCGCGCGCATGACCGAGTTCGGCGGCTATTTGATGCCGCTGAATTACGCGGGAATTATCGAGGAACATCGCGCGGTGCGCTCGGCGGCGGGATTGTTCGACTTGAGCCACATGGGCGAGTTCGAGGTGTCGGGCGCGGGCGCATTGGCATTGCTTGAACGCGCGCTGACAAATTCCGCCGCGCGGCTGGCCGACGGTCAGGCTCAATACACGATTATGTGCGCACCGGACGGCGGCACGATCGATGATTTGATCGTTTATCGTCGTTCCGCGGATCGCTATATGTTGTGCGTGAACGCGGCGAATATCTCCACTGATTGGAGTTGGTTGTGTGAGCAAAATCGCGGCGGCGCGGCGTTGCGCGATGTCAGCGAGGCCACGGCGCTGATCGCGATTCAGGGTCCTGAAGCGGTGGAGATTTTATCGCGAGTGGCGAATTTCCCGATCGCGTCGGTCAAACGATTCCGCTTCGCCGATGGTGAAGTCGCGGGCGTCAAATGCGTCGCGGCGCGAACCGGTTATACGGGCGAAGACGGATTCGAGCTGTTTTGCGACGGCCACGCGGGCGCGCGCTTGTTCGAAGCGCTAATTGAGGCCGGCGCGGCGGCGGGCGTCAAACCGTGCGGATTGGGCGCCCGGGACACGCTCCGGATGGAGGCGGGACTGCCATTGTACGGCCATGAACTGGATCGGCAGACTTCGCCGATCGAAGCGGGATTGGGCGTTTTCGTCAAATTTGGCCGCGATTTTATTGGAGAAAATGTGCTTGCGGCCCATCGCGACGGCGCCGCGCGCAAGCGGCTGATCGGGTTGCAAACGACCGACCGGCGCAGCATAGCGCGCCAAGGCTATCAGTTGCGCATGGACAATACCGGCGTCGGCGTGGTCACAAGCGGCACCTTCGCGCCAACTTTCGATCGGCCGCTCGCGATGGGATTTGTCCGGCCGGAATGTCCGCTCAGGCTTGGCGACAAGCTCGGCGTGGTGATTCGCAACCGGACCGTCGAGGCGGAGCTGACGGCGCTTCCGTTTTATCGGCGGCCGGCCTGAACTGCCTCGGATTCGCTTCACTTATCCCAAGAAAGACCAATTCGGATGAGATTCATTCCGCATACTGACGACGATATCGCCGCGATGCTCGCTACGATCGGCGTCGCGCGGCTGGACGATTTGCTGGAGCACGTTCCCAAGGGACTTCGCGATCGCGCGGCGATTGCGCTTCCGCCCGGCCAGACCGAGGCCGAGGTCGCGGCGGATCTGACCGGATTGGCCGCAGGCAATCGCGCCGTAAGCGACGGTTTAGCGAGCTTTCTCGGCGGCGGCTACTATCGCCATTTCGTGCCCGCGGCCGTCCGCGCGATCACTTCGCGGGCCGAGTTCGTCACCAGCTACACGCCCTATCAAGCCGAGGCCAGTCAGGGAACGACCCAGGCGATCTTCGAGTTCCAGACCATGATCGCCCAGTTGACCGGCCTCGAAGTCGCGAACGCCAGCATGTACGACGGAGCCTCGGCGGCGGCTGAAGCCGTCCTGATGGCCCATCGGGTGCAACCGAAACGCACCGTTGTGGCGATCTCCCGCGCGCTGTGGCCGGACTATCGCGCGACGATTCGGACCTATCTCAGCGCGCTCAAGAATTTCGATCTGGTCGAGGCGCCATTCGACCCGGCTACCGGAGCGACCGATCCGGCCGCGTTGGCGCCATACGCAAACGATCGCCTGCTCTGCGCGGTCGTTGGCTATCCCAATGCTTTCGGCGTGATCGAGCCGCTTGGTCAAATCGCCGCCGCCGTCAAGCAAGCCGGCGGCATCACGATTTCCGCCACCGCCGAGCCATTGGCGCTCGGTCTGCTCAAATCGCCCGGCGCGCTCGGCGTCGATATCGCGGTCGGCGAAGGACAGAGTTTCGGGATGCCGCTGCAATTCGGCGGGCCGGGGGTCGGATTTTTCGCCGCGCGGATGGCGCAGGTGCGGCAGATGCCGGGCCGGCTGATCGGCCAAACCCGCGACAATCGCGGCAATCGCGCGTTTTGCCTGACGCTCGCGACGCGCGAGCAACATATCCGGCGCGAGCGCGCGACCTCGAACATCTGCACCAACCATTCCCTCTGTGCGCTGGCCGCGACCGCGTATCTGACGCTGATGGGCCGGCGGGGATTGCGCGAGCTGGCGGCGCGCAACGTCGAATTGGCCTCGCAAGCACGCGCCCGGCTGCGCGCGGCTGGAATCTCTCCGCGCTTCAACGGCAAGTTCTTCAATGAATTCGCGATAACGGTCGCTGACCCGGCGCGCGCGCTCGCACGCGCCGAGGCCGCCGGCGTATTGGCCGGCATTCCGCTCGCTCGCGACTATCCCGAGCTGGCCGATTCGATTCTGGTGACTGTTACCGAGACGAATTCTCTCGCCGAAATCGCGCGGCTGGCGGATTCGCTGGCGGGGGTGGGCTGATGGCGGTGGCGAAGAAGACCGTTTCCGAAACGCCCGCGAAGGACATCCTCGATTCCACGCGCGGCGCCGATACGGTGGCGCTGATTTTCGAGGAGTCGGCTCCGGGCCGTCGCGGCGTCGATGCGCCCGGCGGCGCCGCAAGCGAGGCGCGCGCAATCGAGCTTTTGGGCGCCGATCTCTGCCGCGCGGATATCGACGGCTTTCCCGAAGTCAGCGAGCCGCAGGCGCTGCGCCATTTTCTGCGGCTTTCGCAGCTCAATTTCGGGCAGGCGCTCCAGTTTTATCCGCTTGGCTCCTGCACGATGAAATACAATCCGCCGCTCAACGACGAGATGGCGTCTCTCCCCGGCTTCGCCTCGCTGCATCCCGCCGCGCCCATCCATCTGGCGCAGGGCGCGCTCGAATTGATGGCGCGGCTGGAGGCGGCGTTGGCCGCAATCACCGGAATGGACGCGGTCTCGCTCGCGCCCGCGGCCGGCGCGCATGGCGAATTGGCGGGTCTGCTGATGATTCGGGCGTGGGAGCGCAAACGCGGCGGAGTGCGGCGCAAGGTGATTATCCCCGACACCGCACACGGCACCAATCCGGCGAGCTGCACGCTGGCCGGTTTCGAGGTCGTGGTCGCGAAGTCGCATCGCCGCGGCTATCTCGAAGCGAACGAAATCCGCCGTCTGGCGGACGACGAAACCGCGGCGCTGATGGTCACGAATCCCAACACGATGGGAATTTTCGAGCCGGAGATCGAGGAGATCGCCGCCGCGCTGCATGAACGCGGCGCGCTGCTCTATCTCGACGGCGCCAACATGAACGCGCTGCTGGGCGTGGCCAAGCCGGGCGACATGGGCGCGGATATCGTCCATATCAATCTGCACAAGACTTTTTCGACGCCGCATGGCGGCGGCGGCCCGGGGGCGGGACCGGTCGCGGTGAAGGCGCATCTGGAGCCGTTCCTGCCGATGCCGCGGCTTGCGCGGCGCGCCGATGGGATGCTCGATTTCGCGGCGGACCGTCCCGACTCAATCGGCCGGCTGCGCGCCTATCATGGGAATTTCGGGATGCTGGTGCGGGCGTACAGCTATATCCTGGCGATGGGCGGGGACGGGCTGGCGGACGCCAGCCGAATCGCGATCCTCAACGCCGCGTATGCGCGCAAGCGGCTCGCCAGCCGGTATCCGAGCGCCTCGGCCGAGCCGGCGATGCATGAATGCGTGCTGACGCACGACCTTGAGGCGCGCACCGACGTGAGCACGCTGGATATCGCCAAGCGCCTGCTCGATTATGGATTCCATCCGCCGACGATCTATTTTCCGCTGGTGGTTCACGGCGCGCTGATGATCGAGCCGACCGAAACGGAAAGCCGCCAGACGCTCGACGATTTTATCGCGGCGATGGAAAAAATTTACGACGAGGCGATTGCCGAGCCGGAGCGGGTCAAGACCGCGCCGCACAATCTCAAGCTCGGACGGGTGGACGAAGTCGCGGCCGCCCGCCGCCCCCATCTGCGCTGGCGCCCGGAAGATCCAAAGAGCGATTAACTGGAGTCGTCGCGATCGGCCAAATCCTGCGGCTCAGGAAATCGCGGATCATGCCGCCAAACGCGTGCGCCGGGAAACAGGCAAATAGTCATTCTCGGGCTTGACCCGAGAATCCATCTGAGGCCGCGGAGCGAATCACCCGTGGATGCCCGGGTCAAGCCCGGGCATGACTGACTGAGAATCGCGACTGGAAACGCATGCGGGCAAGGTGCGGAGGTGCGGTCCCGGCCGGACGCATCGTTTCAGCCGCGCGCGCGTCTGGTCCAACCGGCTCTTATGGATCGAATTGTCGCGCGGGGGTCGTGAATCAGTACAAACGGACGGGGAGGTGTTTGATGCCGGAGATGAAATTCGAGCGCATCCGGCGGATTTCCCCGCACGGCGCGGCGTCGGGATAACGGCGCAGGAACTCGCCGAAGAAGACGCGCAGTTGCAGTTCGGCCAGGCGCGCGCCGAGGCAGTAGTGCTCGCCGATGCCGAAACCGAGGCTCGGCGCTTCGGCGCGGGTCACGTCGAAGCGATTGGGATCGCTAAAGATTTCCTCGTCGCGATTCGCCGACACGTACCACAGGATTAGCTTGTCGCCGGCGCGGATTTTCCGGCCGCGAAGCTCGGTGTCGGCGAGGGCGGTTCGCCGCATGTGCATCACCGGACTCACGTGGCGCACGATTTCGGCCGTCGCCGAGCCGAGCGCCGCCGGATTCGCCGTGAGTCGCCGGCGTTCATCGGGATATTGCGCGAGCGTGACCAATCCGCCGGAGATCGAGTTGCGGGTGGTTTCGTTGCCGGCGACGACCAGCAGCAGGAACGTGCCGAGATAGCGCTCCATGCTCATCTTTTCGCCGTCGATTTCCGAGTGCGCGAGCATGCTCACCAAATCGTCGCCCGGATTCGCGAGCCGCTCCTGCCAGAGCCGCAATGAGTATTCGGCCATCGCCTGCAAATCGGCGGCGACCGCTTCGGGACTTTTGCG
Organism: Deltaproteobacteria bacterium; assembly: GCA_021780225.1. Lineage (GTDB taxonomy): Bacteria > Desulfobacterota > Binatia > Binatales > Binataceae > JADMIL01. Next base: position 34,833 of record JAJXZF010000083.1, read on the forward strand.
CAGCTCAGGGTCGTCTTCGGCGATCATCGAATTCGACCAATCGAAGAGTTTGAGCCGGTCTTCCTGCGGGATGCCGAGAAATTCCGCCAGCACCTGAATCGGCAATTCGGCGGCGACCTCGGTGACGAATTCGCATTCGCGCCGATCGCTGAGACGATCGAGAATCGCGCACGCCCGCTCACGCGCGCGCGCTGAAGAGAAGAGGGCGGGATTTTTCGAAATCGCGACGATATCGTCGTATTTCGTAATCGCCCAGAAGCCGCGGCCGTCTGACTCGGGATTCCAATGGACGGGAGCTTCGGCCCGCAGGCGCGCGAACAATTCGTGAGGCGGTCCGCCGATATACAGATCGGGATCCTTCAAATCGACGTGTTCAAAGTCCATCGCGGGTCTCCCCCTAGTGTGGCGTCCCCTGAATAAGTTTGCACTCCGCTTCTATCTTGCGCTCCGCGTGGACGCCCGGATCAAGTCCGGGCATGACGAAGTCTGTGCGTCATTGCCGGGCCCAGACCCGGCAATCCATCCCTGGTCGCCCTGCGGTGGGCGACCTGCGCGCCGAGCTGATCAGGCCTCAGGTGGAAGATATTTGCGGGACGCCACGCTGGCCGGCGCTGCGGCGCGCGCCGTCTCCGGCTGTTCAATTTCCCGATAATAGCGCGCTCGCAAGCGGGTCGAGCGCGGTCGAAAACGCCGGTCGATAATCAGCGATCGCCAAAAGCGAGGCGCAGGGCGCGGGTGTAATCCTCCGCCGTGTCGATATCGAACAGGCTTCGCAATTCCGGGTCGAGCGCGCGCAATTCGGCTTCGCCGACCCGGCGCGCGTCGATTCGCCCGGCGAGCGTCCGCAGGCGCGCTTCGCCTGCCGCGGCCATCGCGGCGAGCGTCGCCGCCGCCGGCTCACGCCGATAGGCCGCGTGGAGCGGCTGAAGTTGGCCGCCGATTTCGGGAATCGCGGCGTCGCGCGATTCGACCATCGCGCACAGCGCGATCGCGACGCGCGCGTCGAGCAGCGGCAGATCGCACGAGCAGGCGAAAACGATCCCGGAGCGCGCGGCGGCGAATGCCCGGACGAGCGCTGGAACCGGTCCCGTCCACGGTTCCGCGTCGCGGACAACGATCAAATCGGCGCGGTTCGAGATCGCGCGTTCGACCGAAAACAGCTCGGTCGCCTCGGGCGCGAGCGAAAGCACGATTTCATTAAATGACGGACGGAGTTGATCGAGGATGCGTTCAATGACGGTGGTATCGCCGAAGGGCAGCGCGGCTTTCGGCATGCCCATCCGGGCGCTGCGGCCGCCGGCGAGAATCACTGCGCCGACATGATTCATCGGCGGGCGCGGCCGCGGCGGCGGCAATGATTCGCGGGCGGCGTGAAAAATATCATCTCAATTCAGCCGGAGATGCGGTTGGCGAGCAATTCGCCCAGCGTCAGCCGAACCGCCTCGTCATGATGAAGCAAACCAAGATGGCCGGTGGCGCGCAAGACCACGATTCGTTTGAAGGCCGCGTCGCGTGCATCGGCGCCGTCGGGCGCGGCAACGATCAGGTCGTCGTCGCCGAAAATCGCGAGCTCGTGCGGCGAATGCTGGCCGGGCGTCCACGGCGCCCCGAGCGTCACCAGCGACCGCATCGCGCCCTCGCGCAGGATGCGCGCGGCGGCGCGGGCGATGGCGCCGCCGAAGCTGTGGCCGATCAGATGGACGCCGCCGCCGGCGTCGGCTTCGTGCGCCATCTCGGCCATCTGCGCGGCGGAGACGTCGAGTGGTTGGCGGAGCGGATATTTGTAGAAGCCGATCGCGTCGAAACCGGCCATCCGCACCATCACCGAGAGCATCAGCAGATTGCTCGGATCGCCGCCGAGTCCGTGGGCGAAGACGACGGCGTCACGCGATTGGCGGGGCGTCCACAGCGTGCGCATCCGCATGAACGGCTCGAACGGGTACGAGGCGAGCATGGCGCCGGCGGAGCAAAGCTCGCGGCCAAGAGAGAGCGGCTTCATGATTTCGCGCGATTCTAGCGGCGGCCGGGATGACGCGCCAGCGATATTCGACGCCGAATCGCGGCGGCGCGGATTTTGCGGCGCGCCCGACAGGTCGATATTCTGAGCGGCGTCCGTGACGATCAAGCACACACCGCTCATCGCGCAGTATCTGAACGTGAAGCGCCAGGCGCCGGACGCGATTCTGTTTTTCCGGCTGGGCGACTTCTACGAGATGTTTTTCGAGGACGCCGAGGTGGGAGCGCACGTGCTGGATATCCAGCTCACGTCGCGGTCGAAGGACGGCGTTCCGCTCTGCGGCGTGCCGTATCATGCGGCGGAGCCATACGTCGCGAAGCTGCTGAAGGCGGGCTACAAGGTCGCGATTTGCGAGCAATCGGCGCCGGAAGCGCCGGCCGGCTCGAGCGCGAAAGGGGGCGCGTTCCAGCTTACCGCGCCGCTCGATCGGCGCGGCGGCGGACGCGGACTGATGCCGCGGCAGGTGGTGCGGATTATCACGCCCGGCACGGTTGGCGAAGAATTGGCGCTGGTCGCGGGCGAGAAGAATTTTCTGCTGGCGGCGGCGCCGGATGCGGGCGGTTTCGCGATCGCGGCGATCGACGTTTCGACCGGCGAATTTATCGCGACGCGCGTGGGCGGCGCCGCGGCGGCGCGCGAGGAAATCGCGCGCATCGCGCCGCGCGAGATTATCGCGCCGGAAGGATGCGCCGAGGCGGCGGCGATCGCGCGTGAAGCCGGCGCGCCGTTTTCGGCGATCGCGAAAGAGTGGTTCGAGGGGAGCGCGCCGGACGGCCCGCTGGCGCGGCGATTCGGCGGCGATTGGGCGGCGCACGCGGGCGATGCGGCGATCGCGGATGCGGCGGCGGCGGCGCTGCGCTACGTCGAGGAGAATTTCGGCGGCGACCTCGGCTATATCCGCGCGCCGGGCGTGTACCGGGCGCAGGAGTTCATGCTCGTCGATGAGGTGAGCCGGCGGCATCTTGAGCTGGTCGTATCGAGCGACGGCGCGCGGGCGGGATCGCTGCTTTCGATCCTCGACGAAACGCTTACGCCGGTGGGAGCGCGGACGCTCACGAGCTGGATCGTTTATCCGCTGATGGAGTTGCGCGCGATACGCGCGCGTCACGACGCGGTCGAGGAGCTTTTCGACGCCGACCTGGGCGGCGCGATCGAAGATTCGCTCAGACGAATCGGCGACCTTGAGCGGCTGGCGGGGCGGGTGGGCGCGATGCGCGCGAATCCGCGCGACGCGCTCAAGTTGGCGCAGGCGCTGCGCGCGGCGGAATCGCTCAAACAGGCGCTGGGCGGCCGGCGCGCCGAATTGATCGGCGAACTGGCCGGGCGGATCCGCGCGACGCCGGAACTTGCGGAGCGAATCGAAGCGACGCTGAGCGACGATCCGCCGATCAATCCGCGCGACGGCAATACGATTCGCGCGGGCGTCGATGCGGAAGTCGACGAGCTGCGATCGCTGGCGCTGGACGCGCGCGGCGTAATCGCGCGGCTCGAAGCGTCGGAGCGCGCGCGCACGGGCATACCGTCGCTCAAGGTCCGTTACAACCAGGTCTTCGGCTACTACTTCGAGATCACCAGGGCGCATCTGGAGCGCGCGCCCGCGGACTACGAGCGCAAGCAGACGCTGGTCGGCGCCGAGCGCTTCACGACGGCGGGACTCAAAGAACTGGAGCGAAAGATTCTGAGCGCCGAGGCGGGACTGAAAGAGCTCGAGATGCGCCTGTTCGCCACGATGCTGCGCGGGGCGGCGGCCGCGGCGGGCGAGATTCTCGCGACGGCCGCGGCGGTTGGCGAATTCGACGCGTTGCGATCGCTCGCGGCGGTCGCGCGGCGGCGCGGCTACGTGCGTCCGGAGATGGATTCGGGCCGGGCGATCGCAGTGCGCGACGGGCGGCATCCGGTGATCGAGGCCGGGATGAAGCCGGGCGAGTTCGTGCCCAACGACGTCGCGGCCGATCCCCACGATCGGCAATTGCTGTTGATCACCGGGCCGAATATGGCGGGCAAATCGACCTATCTCAGGCAGGTCGCATTGCTTGCGATCATGGCCCAGATGGGAAGTTTCGTGCCGGCGGTGGAAGCGCGCGCCGGCCTGACCGATCGGGTGATGACGCGAATCGGCGCGCGCGACGAACTGCGCCGGGGCGAATCGACCTTCATGGTCGAGATGCGCGAGACGGCGCGGTTGCTTGAGGGGCTTACCGAGCGCAGCCTGCTGCTGCTCGACGAGGTCGGCCGCGGCACGAGCACCTTCGACGGGCTCGCGATCGCCTGGGCGGTCGCCGAATATCTGCATGACGAGACGCGGGCGAAGGTGCTGTTCGCGACTCATTTTCACGAGCTGACCGAGCTTGCGCGGGAGCGGCCGCGCGTCAAAAATTTGAGCATGGCGGTGCGGGAGTGGAACGGCGAAGTGCTGTTCCTGAGGCGGGTGATCGAGGAGCCGGCGAGCCGCAGTTATGGAATCGAGGTGGCGCGGCTGGCGGGCCTGCCGTTGAGCATAATCGATCGCGCGCGGCAAATTCTGGGAAATCTGGAGGCGGGCGAATTCGACGAAGCGGGCGGCGCGCGCCTGGCGCATGGATCGGCGGAGGCGCTGGCGCCGCAAATCGGGCTTTTCGCGCCGGTCGAACGCAAGGTGGTTGAGGAGTTGCGGGCGGCGGCGGTCGATCGGATGACGCCGCTGGAGGCGCTGAATCTTCTGGCGCGGCTCGCGGCGCGGCTCAATGGCGGCGGAGATTCGTAGCGTTGCGGCGGCCGGCATGCGGACGATCGCCGCGCTCTGCGCGCTGGCGCTGACATTGTGCGCCGCAAGCGCGGCGCGGGCGGCGACGATCGTCGGCGCCGCGATCGAAAAGCAAGGGCCGGCGGTGGACATGCGTTTCGCGATTCGCGGCCGCGGACTGCGCTGGCGGCTCAGCGCGCATGGGCAGGAATTGTGGATCGACCTCAGCGCCACGCGGATGCGGATCGGCGCGCGGCCGTTCGCGGGCCTCGTGGCGTCTCCGGTCGAAAGCGTTACGGCGATCGACCGCGGCGCCGGCGCGGCTCGGATCGTGGTTGCCGTGATCGGCCGGGCTGATTACGCGGTCGTGCGGACGCGGCGCGAGTTGACGCTGCGGATCGCGCCCGCAGGGGCGGTTCCCGATCTGGCTGCGCCGCTGCTTGCCGCGACCCGGAGCGAAGCGATCGCGCGGCGGCGGAAGGCGCCCGTGGGCTTCCATCCGCCGCGCGGCGAAAATCTGGCCGCGACCGCGCCGGCGCCGTCAAATGACAGCATGGTCCGGCTTAATCCGGCGGACCGGCGGCCGATCGTGATGATTGATCCCGGCCATGGCGGGCGCGATCCGGGGACGGAGTCGGCCGGCGTCGGCGACGAAAAAAATCTCGCATTGCAAATATCGTTAAGATTGAGGTCCGCGCTCGTCGCGCGCGGAGTCGATGCGCGGCTTACGCGCGGCGCGGATATATTTATTCCGCTGAGCGAGCGCACGCGGCTGGCGAACTCGGCCGGCGCCGACGTGTTCGTGTCGATCCATCTCAATTCGAGTCCGGATACCGCGACCACCGGAATCGAAACCTATTATCTGAACAATACGACCGACCGGGCGACGATTCGGTTGGCGCGGATGGAAAATGGCGTCGCGGGCGGCTATAGCGCGCCGGGCGGACCCGATTTACACTACATCCTTGCCGATTTGCGCCAGCAATATAAGGCGAATGAATCGGCGTCGCTGGCGCGTATGATCGAAGCGGCGACCGTCGCCGACGCCGCGGCCGAAACGGGAATCAGGGTGAATGAATTGGGGGCCAGACAGGGGCCATTTTACGTGCTCGTGGGAGCGCTGATGCCGTCAGTATTGGTGGAGTGCGGATTTCTTTCCAATCTGTCGGAAGCACGGCTGCTGCAATCGCCGGCGTACCAGCAGGCGCTCGCGGACGGCGTCGCGCAGGCGGTGGCCCACTACTTTAACGCCGACGCGGCGGTCGGAAATCTGTGAGCGGCGGCGTCAGCGAATCGAATCAAATCGGCGTCAAGCCTCCGCCAATCGTGCGCGACGAGGCGGCCCTGCTCGCCGAGATGGATCGGACGAAGGAACCGGGCGCGGTCGCACGGTTCCACCTCGAGGCCGCGCGCGCGGCGCTGGGCGAACGTCAATTCGCGGGCGCGGGCGGAATCGAGATCGTGCGCGCGTTCACCGCCGCCGTCGACGATCTGATGCGCGCGCTTTTTCGCTATGCCGACGAAGAGCACGGCCATCGCTTTTCCCGACTGAACCAGCGCATCGCGGTCATCGCGCGCGGGGGCTACGGCCGACTCGAGTTGAACCCCTATTCCGACATCGATCTGCTCTTCCTGCACGAATACAAGCCGGGTCCGTACGTCGAAGTGGTGACCGAACGCATCCTGCACGCCTTGTGGGACGCCGGCGTAACCATCGGTTATTCGGTCAGAAATATCGCGGAATGCGTGAAGATGGCGGCCGCGGACTTGAAAGAAAAGACCGCGATTCTTGACGCGCGCCTGCTCGCGGGCGACGAAAAACTTTACGCGCAGTTTGAAAAAGCGCTGGAAAACGACGTTCTGAGCCGCGACCAGCGGGCTTTTTTCGACGCCAAGCTCGGCGAGAGCCGGAACCGGCACAAGCAATATGGCGATTCGATCTATCTGCTTGAGCCGCAAATCAAGGAAGGCGAGGGCGGTCTGCGCGATTTGCATACCGCGCTCTGGCTGGCGAAGGTCAAGTACAAAGCGCACCGGCTGGAAGAGCTGGTGCATAAAGCGGTTATCACCGAAAAGGAATACAATGACGTCGCGGCGGCGCAGGATTTTCTGCTTCGCATCCGCAACTTCCTCCATTTCCTGACCGGGCGCCATACCGATCAGCTTACGTTCGAGCTCCAGGAGCGGGTTGCGCCGCTGATGGGGTTCGAGGCGGCAGATGGCGCGCCGGCGAGCGCGAACCTGATGCGCGCGTATTACCAACAGGCGAGTACGATTTTGCTGTTCGCCGAAGGGTTGATCGCGCGCGTGACCGAAGACATGCGGCCGGCCCGTTTTCTGCGCCGCAGTCCGGCGCGGCAGATTCGGCCCGGCGTGGCGATCCAGGGGAAGGTGATCGGCCTGACCTCGGCGGACTTTTTCAAACGCGCGCCGCTCAACCTGATCACGATTTTCGCCGACTGCCAGACCCACGAGGTCGAACTTTCGGGCAGCGCCTATCAGATGGTCCGCGATAATCTCGGGCTAATCGACGATGCGATGCGCAGCGATCCGCGCACGGGAATGGCGCTGATGGGAGTTTTGAGCGGACGCCAGCGCGTCGCCGAGACGCTCGAAGCGATGCATCGCGCGGGCGTGCTGGGCGCGGTGATTCCAGAATTCGGCAATCTCTACGCGCGGGTGCTGCACGACCTCTATCACATCTATACGGTTGATCGGCATTCGCTGGCGGCGGTGCGCGAGCTTGAACGGTTGCGCGCGGGCGATTTCAAGGACGCCAATCCGTTGTTGACCGAGGTCGCCCGGCAATATGGCGGCCTGCCGCTGGTTTTCCTCGCGCTGCTGCTCCACGATATCGGCAAGGGCCACGGCCACGACCATCATGAGCGCGGCGCTCAACTGGCGGTGGGCGTATGCGCGCGGATGGGCCTGGACGATGAAGAAACCGACCTCGTTATTTTCCTGGTTCGGGAGCATCTGACGATGTCGCAGGTCGCGCAGAAGGGCGATATCGACAATCCGGGAACCGTCGAGGATTTCGTGCGCGAAGTCGGTTCGATCGATCGGCTGAAGGCGCTTTACCTGATGACCTTCGCCGACATGCGCGCGGTCGCGCCCAAAGTTTACAACAACTGGCGGGACATGCTCCTGAGCGAGCTTTACATGCGCGCGCTCAAGACGCTCGAACAGGGCGGCCGCGAAGCCGTCGATCCCGCGCGCCGCCTCGCGCACGCCAAAGCCGAAGTGCGGGAACGGCTTGCCGGCGCCAACGAGCCGGAGACGGCGATCGCCGAATTTCTTGAATTGATGCCGGACCGGTATTTCCTGACGGTTCCGGAAAGCGATATCAAGCTGCATTTCGAGCTGATGCGCAAGATCGACGAACAGCCGCTGGTCTGCCGGCATCGGCATTTTCCCGACCTCGAGTTCAGCGAATTCATCGTGGTCACGCGCGACGTGGCGGGGTTGTTCGCGATGATCGCCGGCGTGCTCACGGCCAACAATCTCAACATTCTCTCGGCGCGGATCACCACGCGCGCCGATGGCATCGCGCTCGACGTATTTCGGGTCTCCCACGTCGGGACCGGCGGCGCGATCGCGATGGACGAAGATCGCTGGGTGCGCGTCGAACGCGACCTGGAGCGCGTTCTCGGCGGCGAGCGCGACGTCGCCGAGCTGGTCGCGGAATCGCAGCGTTCGCGGCTCGGCGGCAAGCGCTTCACGCGGCGGTTCGCGACCGAGGTCACGATCGACAATCGCAGCTCGGAGGAATTCACCGTCGTCGATGTTTTCACGCAGGACCGGGTCGGGTTGCTCTTCGCGATCACGCATACGCTTTTCCGCCTCGGCCTGGTGATTCATCTCGCGCGCATCTCGACCAACGCCGATCAGGCGATCGACGTTTTCTTCGTCAGCGATCGCGAAGGGCGGAAAATCGTCGACTTGGAGCCGATGCGCACGTTGCGCGCCGAACTGCTGGAGCGGCTCGACGCCGATCCGAATCCAACCGCGGAGAAGGCGCCTTCCGCGTGACGGTTGCATCGGAAACGGGTCCGGATTCGATGGCCGCGATCGGCTGGGACGAGCTCATCGACCGGCATCTTGCGCGCCGCGCGGTCGAACGCGGACTCAGCCGGAATTCGCTCGAGGCCTACGGCGGCGACCTGCATGATTTCCAGCGTTTTTGCCTCGAACATCGCGTAAGCCCCGGCGAACTCGATACGCCGCGGTTGACGGCCTACCTTGCCGAACTCGGCGAACGCGGCTTTCGCGTTTCCAGCCAGCGGCGGCGGCTTTCCGCCGTGCGGGGGATGCTGCGCGAAATGCTCGAGGCCGGCGTTCTGACGCGCGATCCAACGCTCGGGATCGATCTGAAACGCCATCCCCGGCCCCTGCCGCGCACGCTCGGACGTGCGGACGTGAACGCCCTGATCGATGCGATCGACGTCGCGACGCTCCGCGGCAAACGCGATCGCGCGATGCTCGAATTGGCCTACGCGTGCGGTCTCAGGGTGTCGGAGCTGGTCGGACTCAGGTTCAGCCAGGTCAATCTTGAAGCTGGCGTCGTCATCGTCATCGGCAAAGGCGACAAGGAACGGATTGTGCCGCTGGGCGGCGCGGCGCGAACCGCGCTCGAAGGCTATCTCGAAGCGCGGCGGAGCGCGGCGTTCGAGGGAAAACCGGGCCGCGAACGCCGTCCGCGCGAAGCGGCTCCGGCGCGGCCGGCCGCGGCGATCTTTGTGACGCGCTTGGGCCGCGCGATGACGCGGCAGGGCTTTTTCAAGGCGCTCAAAGGATGGGCGGCGGGCGACGCGCGGCTCGCATGGATTAGTCCGCACACCTTGCGGCATTGTTTCGCGACCCATCTGCTGGAAGGCGGCGCCGACCTGCGCGCGGTGCAGGAGATGCTCGGCCACAGCGACATCTCGACCACCCAGATTTACACGCATCTGTCGCGCGGCCATCTGCGCCGCGTCCATCGCACGTATCATCCGCGCGCGACGCGCCGGGCCGAGCCTGCGGCTGATCGCGGCAAGCCGCCGAAGGACGGCACGGACTGATTTGGCTAACCATCAAGGGTTTATATTCGAACTGCTGATCTGGGCGCTGCCGACCGTGTTCGCGATCGTCGCGCACGAAGTGATGCATGGCGTAACGGCGCGGTTTCTCGGCGACGACACGGCGGCGCGCGCGGGCCGGCTCACGCTTAACCCAATCGCCCACGTCGATTTGTTCGGCACGCTGATCCTGCCGGCTTTGCTGCTTTTTGCGCATCTTCCGGTCTTCGGTTACGCGAAGCCGGTGCCGGTCGATTTCCGCCGCCTGCGCGATCCCAAGCGCGGAATGATCGTGGTCGCCGCGGCCGGACCGCTCACGAACTTCGCGCTTGCCGCGTTAAGCGCCGCCGCCATGCGCATCTTCGCGGCCCATCTCGGCGGAACTTTCGGCGCCGCCGTGTTTTATCCGCTCGCGCTGATGGCGCAGGCGTCGGTGGTAATCAACGTCTCGCTCGCGGTCTTCAATCTTTTGCCGCTGCCTCCGCTGGACGGCGGCCGGGTTGCGACGGGGCTGTTGCCGCTGGCGGCGGCGCGGCGCTTCGCGCGGATCGAGCGCTTCGGATTTCTGATATTGTTGTTGCTGCTTTATACGAACGCGGTGGACGACTTAATCAATCCAATAATCAGGGCGATAACGCAGGCGCTGCTGTGAGCGACGAACGTTCGATCGCGAAATTTGACGCCGATGCGGGCGGGCTGCGCTTTCGCCTGCCCGTGTACGAGGGGCCGCTCGACCTCCTGCTGCATCTGGTCAAACGCGCCGAACTCGATCCCCACGACGTCGGCGCCAGCGTGATTACCGAGCAATATCTTGCCCATTTGGAGCTGATGGAACAGCTCAACCTCGATATTGCCGGGGAATATCTCGTGATGGCGGCGACGCTGTTGCTGATCAAGTCGTTCGCGATGCTGCCGCATCCGGAACTGGCCGATCAGGAAGAAGCCGAGGAACTCAAGCGCGATCTGGTCGAACGGCTGCTCGAATACCAGCGCTACCGCGAAGCCGCCGCGAAACTCGAGGCGCGGCCGCTGCTCGGGCGCGACGTATTCGCCGCGCCGCGTCAGGCGCCGCCGGACGCCGACGCCGCGGAGCCGCCGTGGCGCGTCACAATCTTCGATCTTGTCAGCGCGATGGCGACGGTGCTCAAGCGGATCGGCGATCGCACGCCGCGCCGTATCGAATTGCGCGATATTCCGGTCGCCCATTGTATCCCGCGGGTGTTGGCCGCGCTGGGCGAGGCGGACCAGGTCGAATTTCTGTCCCTGTTCGACGACCTTCAGGATCGGCCGCTCGTGATCGCGACCTTTATCGCGACGCTCGAATTGATCCGCCGCGGCGCCGTGCGCGTATGGCAGGAGCGGCGGGATGGGCCGATAATGCTCGGGCGCGGCGAACGCTTCGGCGCTCAATCGCCGTGGCCCGAGGATGCCGCCGCGCCGGCGCCGGGCGCGGCCGAAGCCGGCGAAACGCCGGCCGCCAGCGACGGCGGCGAGATCGACAGCGACAAGGGAGGAAGCGGGCACGAGGCGTAAGCGGGCCTGCGCGACGGTGTGGAAGAGGAACGGCTGAAAGCGATCTTGGAGAGTCTTTTGTTCGCCGCGGGTGAACCGATCACGCTCGCGCAGTTGGTCTCGGCGATCGAGACCGTCCCGCGCGACGATATTCGGCGCGTGCTCGGCGAGCTGGCGGTCGCGTATTCCGGCGCGGGCCGCGGCCTCGTGCTTGAAGAGGTCGCCGGCGGCTACCAGTTGCGCACGCCGCGCGAGCACGCCGCGTACGTGCGGCGCCTGCTCGCCGCCAAGCCGCCGCGGCTGAGCCGGCCGCTGATGGAGACGGTCGCGATCGTGGCCTACCGCCAGCCGATCACTCGTCCCGAGATCGAACAATTGCGCGGCGTCGATTGCGGCGGCGTCATCGATACGCTGCTGGAGCGCCAGTTGATCAAAATCGCCGGCCGCAAGGAGGCGCCGGGCCGTCCGATCGTCTATTCCACCACGCCCGAATTTCTCGAACTTTTCGGACTGAAAGACCTCGCCAACCTGCCTGATCTCGAGGAGTTCCGCGAAATCGAACTGCCGCGCGCCGATACGGCGGTAATCGACGCGGACGCGCCTCTTGAGGAGCAGGCGTCGGCAGCGGCGGCGTCGGAGCTTCCGGAGGACACGGATGCACCCGTTGCGGACGGCGATTCAGAGAATCCGGCGCCGTCGCAATTTCAACCGGCGGAGGCGTCCGAAACCTCGCCCGAAACCGGCAACTCCGAAGAATCGTCCCCGCCGGAATCCGACGACTCGAATTGATCTCTTGTAATCCCGCTCAGACCTGAAAACGCCACACCGCGCCGTTCTTCAAGATTCGGCCGCACGACGGCGTGGCGAAATGCGTGCCGAAAACGGTCACGGGCCGGCCGGCGTAACGCTCCAGGAACGATCGCCGGGTGCTCCGCGCCATCTCAGGTATCGCGTCGAAGCCGCAGTTCCATTCCGGATGGATGCACTGAATCGGATGGTGCATCAGATCGCCGGTGATCACCGCTTCCTGTCCGCGCGACGAAATCCGCACGCTGAAATGGCCCGGAGTATGGCCGGGCGTCGGCTCCAGCCAGATTTCGTCGGTCACGCGATGGCCGTCTTCGACCAGATCGGCCAGGCCCGCATCCACGATGGGCCGCACCGAGTCGTCGATCGGGTCCTTGATGAAGCGGTCCTGTTCGGCCGACCAGTGGTTCCATTCGGCGCGCCCAAAGAGATAACGCGCGCGCGTGAAGGTCGGCAGCCAGCGCCCGCCGGACAGATGCGTGTTCCATCCCACGTGATCGACGTGCAGATGCGTGCAGATAACGTAATCGAACGAATCCGGCGGAAAGCCGCCCTTTTCCAAATCGCTCAGGAAATTCGTATGGAGCTCGTTCCAGCCCTCGAAGCCGCGCTTCTTGTCGTTGCCGATACAGGTATCGACGACGATGCGCTTGCCTTTCGATTCGAGCGTGAGCGCGTGGATGCTCATCCGCACGCGCCCGGTTTCGTCGCAAAAATGCGGCATCAGCGCGTCCGCTTCGCGCTTGACGTTTTCGGGCGTCGCGTCGGGCAGCACGAAGGTGGCTTTCGAGACGGTCTCCATCTCGACGAAGCGGTTGATGACGACGTCGCCGATTTGCCAGCGATTCATAAGCGGCCTCCGCGCAGCGAAAAATCTCGCGCGAAAGTATCGCGAATCGCTCCGTCGCGGCAATCCCGCGGCGCGCTCAGCCTTCGCTTTCCTCGAAGAATCCCGCTTCGGGCGCGTAGTTCTCGAAGCGCGTGTACTGGCTCAGATAGGTCAGCTTGGCGGTGTCGGTGGGGCCGTTGCGCTGCTTGGCGATAATCACTTCGGCGACGCCCGGCTCCTTGCTGTCGCGATGATACATCTCGTCGCGATAGATGAACGCGATCACGTCGGCGTCCTGCTCGATCGCGCCCGATTCGCGCAAATCGGCGAGCAGCGGGCGGCGATCGGGGCGCGTTTCGACCTGCCGGTTGAGCTGCGACAGCGCGATCACCGGCACCTTCAATTCCTTCGCGAGACCCTTGAGCGATCGCGAAATTTCCGCGATCTCTTTTTCGCGTGATTCACCCGGCCGCGCCGAGCGCATCAGTTGCAGGTAATCGACAATCACCAGGCCGAGCCGCGAATTGCGCTCGCGCATCAGCCGGCGGCATTTGGCCTTCAGCACGATCGGCGAGGTGTCGGAACTGTCGTCGATGAAGATCGGCGCCTCGGCCAGCCGCGCCGCCGCCTCGGCGAGTTTCGGAAAGTCCCGTCCGCTCAGGAAGCCGGCGCGCGCCTTCGAGCTGTCCACCCGCGCTTCCGAGCAGAGCATCCGCAGTACGAGCTGCTCCTTGGACATTTCGAGCGAAAAGAACGCCACTCCCACTTTGGGGTCGGCGTCGAGCGCCGCGTGCGCGCAGATATTCAGCGCCAGCGCGGTTTTACCCATGCTGGGCCGCGCCGCGATAATGATCAGGTCGTTCGGTTGCAGTCCCGCCGTGAGCCGGTCGAGATCGGTGAAGCCGGTCGGCACGCCGGTGACCAGCTCCTTGTTCTCGTACAGCCGCTCGATCATCTTGAGCGACTCGCGCGTGAGCTCGCTCATCGGATGGAACGCCTGGCGGATGCGCCGTTCCGAGATTTCGAAGATCCGATGCTCGGCGCCGTCGAGATATTCCTCGACGTTGGCCGGCGAATCGTAGGCGCCCGAGGCGATTTCGGTCGCGGTGGAAGCGAGCGCGCGCAGGACCGATTTTTCGCGCACGATCCGCGCGTAATGGCCGGCGTTGGCCGCGGTCGGCACGCATGCCGCCAATTCGGCGATATAGGCGGCGCCGCCGATCGCCTCCAGCACGCCTTTGACCCTGAGCGTTTCGCTCAGCGTGATCGCGTCAACCGGACGGTTGTGCTCGGTGAGATCGACCATCGCGCGAAAGATCTCGCGATGCGACTCGCGATAGAAATCGTCGGCGCCGAGCGCTTCGAGCGTCACGTTGATCGTGTCGTTGTCGAGCAGAATCGCGCCGAGCACCGATTGTTCGGCGTCTATATTCTGTGGAGGAACGCGCTTGAAAATATCGTCCGCCGCTGCCGCCGCCACCCGAACTCACCACCGCGCTTGATTCGATCCGGCCGGGCGGACCATCGCGCACGATCAAAGTATCCGCATCCCTGTTCGGCGCCGCAAGCCGCATCCTGAGCAAGCGCCGCTCTAAGCGCGCGGAAAATCCACACTATCAACAATAGACCGGTTCAACGCCGCCGGCGCGCGGGCTTGGGCCGGGCGCGCGCCGCGAACGGCCCGATCGCGACGCCGAACAGGAAGCCGCCCACGTGCGCCCACCACGCCACGCCGCCGACCAGCGGCCCTTGCGCGCCCGCTTCGATTCCCGCCCAAAGCTGCGCGGCGAACCACGCGAGCAGATAGACCAGGGCCGGAATTTCAGGCGTCCAGATAAAAAAGCCGATCGGCAGAATCGTCATGATTCGCGCGCGCGGATACATCACGAAGTAGGCGCCAAGCACGCCCGCGATCGCGCCGCTCGCGCCAATCACGCCGACCCGCGAGTCCGGCCCCATCGCGATCGTCGCCAGTCCGGCCGCGATTCCCGCCGCCAGATAAAATATCGCATAGCGCCGCGCGCCCATCCGTTCCTCGACCGCCGGCCCGAAGATGAACAGGTAAAGCATGTTGCCGAGCACGTGCAGAACGCCGCCGTGCAGGAACATCGAGGTGACGAGCGTCAGCAGTGCGCGCGCCTCGCGCGCGGCGTCGCCGGCCCTCGCGATCGCCGCCGGCGTCATCGCGTATCGCCGAATCAGCGCCTCGGCGCCCCGCCCGAGCTCCGTTTCATACGCGAACACCGCCAGGTTCGCCACGATCAGCGCGGTGTTGACGAACGTCAGGCGCTTCGTGGATTCGCTGTCGCGCAAGGGAATCATGCGATCGGCCGTGAAGCGGCATCTTATACTAGCGGCGGCGATGCGTCCGGGCGAATCGGCCGCGCGCCGCTTGAGCGGGCCGCCGATTCGTGCGAAAGAACTCTCGATGAGGGGGCGTGGCCGCGTCCGCTCGACGCGGCGATCCGCGGCCGGCCCGCCTCGCGAATTGCCCGGACTAACGGCCGGCTTTCGGCGCACGTTCGAGGGAGGTGACAATGGAAACAGTCAAGCAGGAAGTGACGGTGAGCACGGCGGGCGGCAGGATGCCGTGCTATGTCGCGCGGCCCGCGGGCGGCGGTCCGTATCCGTCGCTGGTGGTCGTGATGGAAGCGTTCGGGCTGAATCGGAACATCCGCAATATCACCGACCGGTTTGCGGCCGAGGGCTTCGTCGCAATCTCGCCCAATCTCTATTTTCGCAGCCCCGACAACGTTGTTGGCTACGACAACCTGCCCGGCGCGATCAAGCTGATGCAGAGCCTGAGCGACGATCAGATTGTCGCCGACATGACCGCCGCGATCGATTACGTGAAGACGCTCAAAGAGGCGAAGCCGAAATTCGGCGCGACCGGCTTCTGCATGGGCGGCAGAATCGCGTTCCTGACGGCGGTGCGCAACCCCGACGTCTATGCGGCCGCGCCGTTTTACGGCGGCGGGATGACACGCGCGGGCCAGCCGGGCGGCAAGGCGCCGACCGACCACGCCGCCAACCTCAAGGGTCCCGTGCTCGCCTTTTTTGGCGGCAAGGACGCGTTCATTCCCGTCGCTGAAGTGGACAAGTTCCGCGACGCGCTCAACAAGGCTGGCAAGCCCGCCGAAATCGTGCTCTACGCCGACGCCGACCACGGTTTCATGTGCGAAGAGCGCCCGTCGTTCCATCCGGAGCACGCGCGCGAGGCATGGCCCAAGACGGTGGCCTTCTTCAAACAAAACCTGGCCTGAAGCCGCGTTCGAGCGCGAAAAAATAGCGGGCGGACCGCCTGAGCGGCCCGCCCGCTCAATTAAACTTAAACTGTTACTTTACTTCGGCAATATGGTCCACGCATTGCCGTAAGTGTCGAGGCAGGCGACTTCGCTGATCGGTTTGCGCGTGACCGGGCCGTGCTTGCCCTTGGGATAACCGACCGGCATCAGCGCGTAAGTCTGCACTTCGGGCGGCAGCTTCAGGATCTCGCGCACCTCGTCTTCGAAGAAGGCGTGAATCGTCGTCAGCACCGTGCCGAGACCGAACGCGCGGCACGCGAGAATAATGTTCTGCACGGCCGGGTAGATGCTCGAGCCGGCGATTCTCCCCGCCGACGCCATCCGCGCCTTCACGTCGTCGGGCAGTTGCGACGCGCCCGCCCACATCGACTGTTTGAGGCACGGCACGATCAAAACCGGCGCGTCGCCCATGTGATCGAAAAGATCGACCACGGTTTTCCACCAGCGCTCGTACTTGGCGGGATCCATGTGCGGCGGCGGTTTCGCGCCTTCGTAAAGCCTGCTCAGAATCGCGGACGCCTTTTTGTAAACAGCGCCGAGACGCTTGCGCTTCTCGGCGTCCTTGACGACCACGAACACCCACGATTGCGCGTTGCTGCCCGAAGGCGCCCGAATCGCCGCGTCGAGCACCTTGGCCAGAATTTCGTCCGGCACGGGGTCCGGCTTGATCCGCCGGATCGCCCGCGCCGTGTACATCGCCTCAAACAGTCCAATCTCAGCCATCGGTTCCTTCCGTATTCGGTCCGTGATGATCGCGTCCGGACCAGGCCGCTCCGCCCGTTTACGCCGCGGGCGCGTTCTGGCCGCGCCGCCCGATCAGTTTTTCGACGACTTTCTTTGCGTCTTCCGGATTCTTGACCATCGGGCCGGGTTGCACGCGATGCTTCAAAATCTTGTCGTCGTCGTTGAACTCGCGCACCGTGACGCAATACTCCAGCAGCAAGCCGTTCGGATCGTTGAAATAGATCGACCGGCACCATTCGTGATCGACCACCGGCGTCACGTCGATGTCCTTCTTCAGCAACTCTGCGCGCTTCGCTTCGAGGTCCTCGATCGAGGCGCAATCGAAAGCGAAATGGTAGAACGCCGGCGGCAGATTCTGGGCGCTGTTGATGTCGGTCTTGAACTCGGTGGGGATTCCGGGCGCCCGCTCCGGACACATGAACGCGACCAGCGTGCCGTCGCCGGTATCCATGAAAACGTGCTTGATCTTGCCGCCCTCCGGCGGTTCCAGAATGTCGCACCAGGCGCCGCTCCAGCCCAGCTTGCGGGTGTAAAAATCGACCGTGCGATCGTAATCCAAGGTCGCCAGCCCGATATGATGCACCCCTTTTCGCGCCATGTGCTCTCCCCTGTTCGCTTAAAATCCCCAAAGTCTCTTTCTTTCTATCACTTACCACGTTCAGGGTTGATTCAGAACCGCCGGGTCCGGCCGGGCGGCGGATCGGCTCAGTCGAGCTTCACGATTTTGCGCTTGATCGCATAGCGCACCATGTCGGCGGTGGTGCGAAGGCCGAGTTTCTCCTTGATGTTTTCGCGATGGACCTGCGCGGTTTTGGGACTGATTCCAAGCTGCTGAGCGATATCCTTGCTGGTCGCGCCCTGACCGACCATCCGCAACACTTCGCGTTCGCGCCGGCTCAGCCGAGGATCGGCCGGTCCCGCCTTCTGGTTGGGCCTGCGCAGGCGGCCGATAACGATTGGCGCGACCGACGGGCTGACATAGCGGCGGCCGCCGTGGACCGCGCGCACCGCCGAAATCAATTCTTCGGGAGCGTCGCTCTTGACCAGATAGCCGGCGACGCTCGCTTCCGACAGCGCTTCGAGCACCTCTTCGTCTTCCTCGTGCGCGCTGAGGATCAGCACCTTCGTTGACGGCGCGGTTTTGCGCAACCGATAGGCCGCCGCCATGCCGCCGCCGCCCGGCATCTCAAGGTCCATCAGGACCACGTGCGGCCGCAGCCTGGCCGCAAGCTCCACCGCCTGCTCGCCCGTGGTCGCTTCGCCGACCACGCTCAACCCGTTGCGCTCGAGCAGCGCGCGCAGCGAGCCGAGCAGCACGCGATGGTCGTCGGCGAGCAGCACGCGAATCTTTTCTTCTTCGCTCATGCCGGTTCTGGAATTTCGGCAATCAGACGGGTCGCCCCGCGTTTGGATTCGACCTTCAGCCGGCCGCCCATCAATGCCAGCCGCTCCGTCAATCCGCTCAGCCCCATCCCGTTCCTTCCGGAAGTTTCGGGAATTCCGCGGCCGTTGTCGAGTATCGAAAGGCGCGCGATTCGTCCGCGCTTTTCCACAGAAATCTCAACGTGCGTCGCTTCCGCGTGACGCGCCACGTTGGCCAGCGCTTCGCGCGCGGCCTGGTAGCAGAGCTGCTGGACGGGACGGGTCAATTTTCCGATCCGCTCCGGCCGCATCAGCCGGCCGCGAATTCCCGCGTCGGACAGCCGGCGCAGCTCGTAGCGCAAGGCGTCTTCGAGCGACGAGCGTCCGAGCGTGGCCGGCCGCAATTCGCGTACGCGCAGCCGCAAAGCGTCCTCCAGTTGCTTGAAGACGCCGCGGGCTTCGTCGGGACCGGCCTCGATCGCGATTCTGGCGGCGGCGAGCAGTTGCGCCTGATGGTCGTGCAGATCGCGCGCGATTCGGGATCGTTCCGCGTCCACCGCGGCGTATAATCGCATCCCGAGCGTGCCGACCAGACGTTCGAGACGCTCGCACTCGGCCTCGGCGCGCCATCGCGCCAGAATCGGTTCGATCCGTTTCGCCAGCGCTTCCGCATGCGCAACTGTTCGAGGGGTGATGGGGGTTCGGGAGGCGAGCGCTACCGCGCCGCGATCGAAAGGCACGCACGCGTACGAGTCGAAGCGCGCGAACAGGCGATCCTCCGGATGCGGCCGGCCGCGCTGGGCGCGTTTAACGCGCCGGATGGCGCTCTTGCCCGAGCCGATGCAGGCCGCCAAAGCGCTGGAGTTTTCAAGCGGCGTGGCCGGAATCAGCACGCCGTGAGAGGCCACCGCACGGATTATCCCGTCGCTTTGCAGCGCGACGATCCAGGCGTCGAAGGGTGCGGTCGCGGCGAATTTCGCGCCAAGAACCGCGTAGCGATTGCGCGGGCCAAGCCGCGCCAGTGCGGATGCGGCGTCGTCCGTCGATTGGCGTTCGCGGTCCAGTGCGCGCGACGACGTTTCAATTTGCGTTAATTTTTCCGCGAGTTCCTGCGCATGGAGGCGCCAGAAATCGCGCGATTTTTCCGCCGCCGCCGCTTGTACCGCCGCCGCCGCGGCTGTGCTCGCCATCGCGGCGATCGCGTGCAGCACGGACGGCCGATTTCGCGCGGGCGCGGCGATCGCGGCGGTCATGGCGTCATCGCCGGTCGAATTTAGATTCACGCGCGCCGAAACCATCAGCGGGGCCGCGGCGTCGGCGGCGGCCCCGTTCCGGCCGTTGCGATAGGAATCTTCCGGCGACATCGTGAGAGCGGCGTCGCGGTCGCGGCGCGGAGCGTAAAGCTCCGCCGCCGCCGCGGTTCGTTCGAGCATCGGTCGCAGCGGCGAATCGTGCGGCTCGAGGACCGCGCCCTCGTCGCCGTCGAATCGCCATCGAATCAGAATTGCGCCGTCGGGGAAGAGCGAAGCGGCGCGCGCCGCGATTTGATTGATCCGGCGCTGCGGAGACGGCTTTGCGGCGCGCTCGGAGCGGCGTTGGGCGTCCGTGGACGCCAATCGGACCTCCGCTTCGGGCTTCATCGCCTCGCCGCCGCGGACGTTACTGGCGACTCGGCGGGCCGGTTGTCCGGAGCGCGTCGCCCAGTTGCTGCATCTCCGCTCCGAAGCGGGTCCAGTCGCCTTGCCGCAACGCGGCCAACGCTTTTTGATAATGCTCGGAGGCGCCGCCCAACGTCGGCGCGAGAGCTGGCGGGGGCGGAGCGGGTGAGGTTGCGGCCGCCGCGATGCTTGACGCGACGGTGGGCGCGGCCGGAGTCTGCACGCCCTTAAGCAGCGCCGCCAGCGTCGAGGGCAGGTTGTCGCCCATCACGGTGCGATCGCCGTACGACGCGATCACCCGCTGCAATTCCGGCAACTGGCCGTTTTGCGCGCGGATATAGAGCGGTTCGACGTAGAGCAGCGAATCCTCGACCGGGATCACCAGCAAATTGCCGAGGATTACCTTCGAACCCATCTGATTCCACAGCGAGTATTGCTGGGAGATTTCGGGGTTCTGATTGATCCGCGCCTGAATCTGGTATGGGCCGTAAAACAACCGGTCCTTGGAGAATTCGAATTCGAACAGATGCCCGTAGTCGGCGCCGTCGCATCGCGCCGCCAGCCACGCGATCATATTGTCGCGTCCCTGCGGCACCATCGGCAGCATCAGGATATATTCAGCCTGCGTTTCGCCGGGCAGCCGCATGATTACATAGTACGGCTGCATCGCGGTGGTTTCGTCCGAATAGTTTTCGCGCGGAAAGCTCCACAAATCCTCGCGATTATAAAAAACCGCCGGATCGGTCATGTGATAGGTCGCGTAGGTTTCCGCCTGAATCAGAAAGAATTGTTCCGGATAGCGGATATGCGCCCGCAGCTCCGCATCCATCGCGCTCATCGGCGCGAACATGCCCGGATAGATCCGCTCCCAGGTGCGAATAATCGGATCTTCCCCGTCGGCGACATAGAACGTGACGGCGCCGGTGTAGGCGTCGATCACCGCCTTCACCGAGTTCCGAATATAGTTGATTCCGTAGGAATTGATTTGCGAATAGGGATAATGATCGCTGACCGTATAGCAATCTATTATCCAGTAGAGCCGTCCGTTGCGCACGACCATATACGGATCGGCGTCCTGATTCAGGAACGGCGCGATGTATGACACGCGCTGGCTGATATTGCGCCGCAGCATGATGCGGCTCGACGGGCCGATCGTCTGGGTGACGAGCAGATTGATGTCGCGGTAGAAGAAGCTGAACAGGATGCGCCGGATCAAGCCGCTGATCGGCACGCCGCCGCCGCCCTTGTAATAGTCGAACACGTTGTCGTTGCCGCGCGGATAGTCGAATTCGGGCGTCGTCGCCTTGACGATCGCGTAAACGTCGGGCTCTTCGCCGAAATAGATTCCGGGCTGGTCGATTTTGATTCCGGCGTCGGATTGCGGCGGAATATTCTTCACATAAAGGACCGGCAGGCCTTCCTGGTCCTTGGTGTTCACCGGGCTCATCACGAGTCCGTACCCATGGGTGAACTTGAGATGGCGATTGATCCAGGTCTGAGCGTTTTCCGGCAGCAGATCGACGTTCATCTCGCGCGCCGACATCATGACCTGCGTGTAATTGCCGTCGATGTGATAGCGGTCGATATCGACGTCGCGGAAATCGTAATAGAGCCGGATTTCCTGCAACTGGCGGTAGGTCGCGATCAATGGGCGCGGGTCCCACAGCCGGATGTTGCGGATGGTCGCGGCGTCCTGCGTGAGCGAAGCGTTGGTCAATTTGCCCAGGCCGGCGAAAGGCTTGACGTCGACTTCGTCGAGTTGAAACGCCCGGCGGGTCATCTCGATATTGCGCTTGAGATACGGCGTTTCGACTCGCAGCTCGTCGGGCTTGACCACCAGGCGTTCGATCGCCGGCTGGAGCAGATTCAAAATCACGGCCGGCCCGAAGACCACCACCGCCGCCGCGACCGGCATCCGCACCCCGCGCTCGCCCAAGTTCGCGAAGCAAATCAGGGCGGCGGCGACGGAAAGCGCCGCCAGCAGCCAAAGTCCCGGCTGCCACAGCGCGTGGTCAACATAACGCAAGCCAAAAACGACGCCATTGCCGTGCAGAGTGAGCGCAAAGCGGCTGACCCAGTAGGCGAAGGCCCGCTGCAGAAAAAAGATTCCGAGCAGCACGGAAAAATGCGCCGCGCATCCGCTGGCGATGCGCGGTGGCGACTCGCGGAAATCGACCGCTCCCCGCGCCCAGTAGATCACCCCGCTGAGCGCGGCCGAGAGGATAATCAGCGTCAGGAACAGGTCGCGGATTTCTTCGAGAAACGGCAGCCTGAAAACGTAAAAGCCGACATCGCGGCCGAAAGCCGGCTCGCGCAGGCCGAACGGCACGCCGAATAGCGCCTTCAGATAGACGTCCCAGCTCGACGCCTCGCCCTGCGCGATAAACAGGGCCAGCAGCGCGGCCGCGCCCGTCACCAGCAATTTCCACGGAATCCGATCGCCCAGCGAGCGAATCAATTCCGGCAGATTTACTTCGACCACCTGGTCCGAACGCCGGACCACGTGCAGACGTTCGCGGTCGTGGCTCAGGCCGAGCGCGATCAGGCCGTTGATCAGAAACAGGATGAAGCCGGCGACCGCCACGATTCCGAATATAACGAGCTCGGCGACAACGGTTGTCGTAAAAACCTGATGGAAGCCGAGCGTGTCGAACCACAGCCAATCGACGAGCAGCGTGTCGCAGAAGTTAAGAAAGAGAAATGCAACAATGATTACGGCGGCGATAGCGATCAGGAGGTTTCTTGCGCGCATTTATGTTCCGAGGTCAGACGCCGCGTGCGATTTGGGCCACATGTTCGCGGACCACATCGGGCGGACACATCCAGATGAAGAGCTTAAGCGTCAAATAGCCAACCAAGAGCCAATCAAGCTCGCCGATAATGGGTACGAAATCCAATTCGAGCGCCGGCGGCGTGATCAACAGGAGCAATCCCAGGGGCGGCACCAGCTTGGCAAGCATCGAAACCCGCTCGTCGCCCATCAAGCGCCAAAAGACGCGGGCGAACTGCGGCAGATGGAGCAGCATTCCGCGTACGCGTCGCGGATTCAGCAACTGCATTCTTAGGAACGAGCCAAACACGGTAATTTCCAGTCCTGACTGTAGCACACGCCCGCGCGAAGCATGAGACGCTTAATCGACACGCCGCCGCGACGAAGCCTGACAATCGCGATACAATGAATCCGGCGGAGGCGCGGACGGGATGAAGCGACGGATGGCGCTGGGCAATTTCCTGGTCGAATACCTGCGGAAAATCGGAGTCAAGCATGTCTTCGGCATTCCCGGCGACCTCGCGCTGAAGTTGTTTTTTGCGCTCGGACGCAAGCACGATCTGGAAATCCTTACGATGTCGCATGAGCCGGGCGTGGGCTTCGCCGCGGACGGTTACGCCCGCGCGACCGGCCGTATCGGCGTGATTTGCGTCACCTACGGCGCGGGCGGCCACAACATGGTGAATCCTATCGCCGGATCGTTTTCCGAGCGCGTGCCGCTTTTGATTTTTTCGGGCGGACCGGGCGAAGAGGAGCGCAAGCTCGGCGCGCTGATTCATCATCAGGCGCGTGAGATCGAATCGCAGCATCGCATCTACCAGGAAGTGACCTGCGCCTCGCACGTGCTGACCGATCCGGTGCGCGCCGCCCGCGAACTTCACGAAGTGGTTGCGGCGGTATGGGCCGAGCAGCGTCCGGGCTACGTCGAAATCCATCGCGACATGGTCGGCCGCGAAATCGACGTGCCGCGGGAGATAATTGATTGGGACGGCCGGCTGCGCTTTCCCGAATCGGACGAACGGCGGGTCGCGGAGGCGGCGCGCGAGACCGCCGCGATGTTCAACCGGAGCAAGCGGCCGATTCTTGTCGCTGGCATCGAGATTCATCGTTACAAGGCGCAGCGCGAGCTGATCGAATTGGCGGAGCGGATGGGCGCGCCGGTGTGCGCGACCGTGCTCGGCAAAGGCGCCTTCCCGATGGACCATCCGCTGTACCTGGGCGTACACATGGGCCGGATCAGTCCGGGGCCGATCGTCGCGCGGATGGACGAAGCGGATTTCGTGCTGAATCTCGGATGCCTCAAGACCGACATGAATTTCGGCAATCGCCCTCCGCACATCATTCAGGAAAAAACGGTATGGGCGGTCGATCGCCGTGTGGACGTGAAGTTTCATACCTATGTGGACGCCGGCGTGCGGGAATTCGTGCGCGCGCTGCTCCAGCAGGACCTGCGGCGCCATCGCGAGACCGTCGCCTACGCCAGCAATCTCACCAACGGCATTGCGCCGCGCGATCGGGCGGAGCGGCCGGTGCGCGTCAGCGAAATCTTGCGCGCGGTCAACGACTTTCTCGCCGCGCATCGCCGCTACATGGTGGTGACCGAAGCGGGCGACATGCTCTTCGGCGGACTCGACGTCCGCGTGCCGAGCCACGGAACTTATCTGGCGCAGGGATTTTACGCCTCGATGGGGTTCGCGACGCCGGCCGCGCTCGGCGCGCAAATCGGATGCGGGCTGAGGCCGATCGTGCTCACCGGCGACGGAGGGTTTCAGATGACGGGGCCGGAGATTTCGCACGCGGTGCGCTTCGGCGTCAATCCCATCGTGATCGTCGTGAACAACGGCGGATGGGGAATTTTCCGGCCGGTCACGCCGGATCGGCGGGATCTTCTGGAAATTCCGCCCTGGCCATACGCGCGGCTGGCGCAGGCTTGGGGCGGCGCGGGATTCGTTGCCGAAACCGCGGATGAATTGCGCGCGGCGCTCGACGAAGCGCATGGCGCCAAAACCTTTTCGATCATCGACGTGCACGTCGGCCGCGACGACCTTTCGCCGGTGACAATCAAATATATCCGCGAGGCCGCCCGCCGCTCTCAGGCGGCGGACCGCGGCGCCGCGCGCGGCGCGCGTTCCAGATAAGCCAGGAATCCGGTGATGGAATGGACAGTTACGAGAAAATTTATCGCGAATTTCGTTGGAACACGCCGGCGGCCTTTAATTTCGGCGCGACGATAGACGCCTTCGCCGCCGATCCGTCGCGGGTCGCATTGCTGTGGGAAGATCAGGAAGGCAATCGCGCGCGCATGACGTTCGCCGATATCAGCGCGCAGTCGAATCGAATCGCCAACGCGCTGACGGCGCTCGGGCTTGGCCGGGGCTCAGCGGTGATGATCGCGCTGCCGCGGATTTCGCTCTGGCAGGCGGCCTATATCGGCGCGTTGAAGGCGGGCGCGATGGTGATTCCGTGCGTGGCGATGCTGCGCGAGAAGGATTTCGTTTACCGCGCCAATCATTCGGGAGCGCGCGCAATAATCGCGGGCGCCGAAAACGCGGAATTGGCCGCCGATTTGCGCAGCCAATGCCCCGAGCTCAAGCATTTCCTTCTGGCCGGCGGCGCGCGCAACGGATGGATTTCGCTGCGCGAGGCGATGCACAACGCGTCGGCGCATTTCCGGCCGGCGGCGACGGCCGCGACCGACCCGGCAATTTGCTATTACACCTCGGGCACCACGCGCGAGCCGAAAGCCGTCCTGCATGCTCACGCCTACACCTGGGCGCATCAGTACACCGGCTCGATCTGGCTCGATCTCAAACCGGGCGACATCCATTGGACGACGTCCGACACCGGCTGGGCGAAGGCCGCATACGGCGTGCTGTTCGGGCCGTGGATGAACGGCGTGACGACCTTCATGTATAACGGCCGCTTCGAGCCGCTGAAGGAGCTTGAACTGCTCAAGCGCTATGGGATCACCACCTTCTGCGCGCCGCCGACCGAATACCGGATGCTGGTGAAGGAGGATCTGGCGGGCCGCAAGCCGCCGGCGCTGCGCCACTGCACGGGCGCGGGCGAGCCGCTCAATCCGGAGGTGATCGAGGTCTGGCGCGAGCAGTTGGGCCTTACGATTCACGACGGTTACGGCCAGACCGAAACCGCGCTGGCCGCGGCGAATCTGCCGGGGATGGAGATCAAGCCGGGTTCGATGGGCCGGCCGTTTCCGGGAATCGACGCGCGCGTGCTCGACGAAAATCTCAACGAATGCGGCGAGGGCGAGGCCGGCCAGATCGGCGTGCGGATAAAGCCCGACAAACCGGCGTCGATCATGCAGGAGTATTGGCAAAATCCTGACGAGAACGCCGCCGTCTTCAAGGGCGATTTCTACCTCACCGGCGACAACGCCTATCGCGACCGCGATGGCTATCTCTGGTTCGTGGGCCGCGCCGACGACGTAATCACTTCGGCGGGCTATCGAATCGGGCCGTTTGAAGTCGAAAGCGCTCTGCTGGAGCATCCGGCGGTGCTCGAATCGGCGGTGGTCGCCAGTCCCGATCCCGATCGCGGCGCGATCGTCAAGGCGTTCGTGCGGCTCAAGGACGGCGTCGCGGGCAGCGACGCGCTCGCGGCTGAATTGCAGGAGCACGTCAAGCGCGTGACCGCGCCCTACAAATATCCGCGCGAAATCGAGTTCGTCGCCGATCTGCCGAAGACCGTCAGCGGCAAGATTCGCCGGGTCGAATTGCGCCAGCGCGAAGAGCGCCGCAAACAGGGCGGATGAGGCGCGGGAACGGCACGACGCGACGGCGGCGGCGCGACGCGCCGTTCAGGGCTTGCGGCGGCCTTCGAGCAGGTTCATCTTGCCGGCGAAATCTTCGAGATCGACCTCGGTTGTCTCGAGCACCCGCGCGACCATCCCCCAGAAGCCGATCGACATAATCAGTTCGACGATTTCGCCCGCTCCGAGATGTTTTTCCAGAGCGCTCAGAGTTTCATGCTTTCCTTTGACGTTGCGCGCAATCTCGTCGGTGAAGCGCAGCACCAATCGCTCGACTTCGTCGAAGCACGCCGCCGGCTCCCAGTTGTCCATCGCGGCGATTTGCGCGTCGGAAACGCCGACCGCTTTTGCGATCGGCGCGTGCTGCGTCCATTCGTAGACCGAAGAGCTGACTTTGGCGGTGCGCAGAATCGCGATTTCGCGGAGCTTCGCGTTGAGCCTGCCCTTGGTGAGGAGCGCATTGCCAAGGCGCGAAAAATTGTGAAAGACGGCGTCGGACGCATTCGCCATCATCCGTGCGACGTTCATCTTCCGCGGCGTATTGCTGAGGATTTCGCGGGTTTTTTCCGAAGCCTTGCTTTCGTCAACATACGGTAGCAGCGCCATCGCGTTCACTCCTTCGCCGGGGCGGCCGAATAGTGCGGCGCGATCGTTCAATCGAAGGGCGCGCCGCCGGATTGGCCGGAGCGTAATCCGCGCACGGTCGCATACGCAAACGGATGCGCCGCTCGAATCAGAAATCGCTCCGGGTTCGCCGCAGCCTGAACGCCAGCCAGAGCAGCGCCGCCGCGAGCGCGAAACCGATCGCGGCCAGATGGCCGGCGCGATGCGCGATCGCCGCGACATGTTCAAGTTCGTCGCCGACGAGGTAGCCGATGGTGATGACCAGGCCGCACCAGATGACCGCGCCCAGGAGATTCCATCCGAGGAAGCGCCAGAAACGCATCCCGGTCGCGCCCGCCATTGGACCGGCGACGAAGCGCGCGCCGGCGACGAAGCGCGCCATGAAGACGGCCTTGGCGCCGTGCGTCGCGAAAAACGCGCGGAGGCGTTCGATGCTTGGTTGCAGGGCGCGGAACGTGGCGGCGAGCCAGTCGATCAGGCGCTGGCCGCCGGTGCGGCCGAACGCATAGCCGGCGCAATCGCCGGTCACCGCGCTGGCGATGCCGACAAGATAGATCGTGCGGAGCTCAAGGATGTCGCGGCCGGCCAGAAACCCCGCGGCCAACAGCACCGTTTCTTCGGGCACCGGCACGCCGAGATTGCCGACAAAGACGCAGATGAACAGGCCGAGATAGCCCCAATCGGCCAAAAAAGCCGCAATTCCGGTTGGATCGAGCGCGTGATGCATCGTGTGCGAGACCCGAGAGCGCGGCGCGCCGTCGGGAGTTGATTTAGCTTGCCGTATCCCGCCGCCGAAGGTAAGCCGGGTTGACGC
Source organism: Deltaproteobacteria bacterium (assembly GCA_021780225.1). Lineage (GTDB taxonomy): Bacteria > Desulfobacterota > Binatia > Binatales > Binataceae > JADMIL01. The sequence continues at coordinate 62,823 of JAJXZF010000083.1, forward strand.
TCCGCGCGTCACGATAGTTGCGCCAGGCCGGCAACTATCGCGCCGCGTTCCGCGTTTTCCCGCCGGTTGGTTCCTTTGGGAGACGGCCCTGAAATGCGCTATGCAGGAACTCGCGGCGCACGCGGCGCCCGGCCGCCGCGCATACCGTCCGCGAAAGGCGCGCGATTATGAAGACTATCGAGGAGCGGCTCGCGGCGCTCGAAGCGATCGAAGAAATCCGCAAGCTCAAGGCGCGCTATGCCGCCGCGTGCGATGACAACTACGACGCCGACGCGATTGCGGCGCTGTTCGCCGAGGACGCGGTATGGGACGGCGCCGCGCTGGGCAAGGCCGAGGGGCGCGAGGCGATCAGGAAATTTTTCCGCGGCGCGCCGAAATTCTTTCCGTTCGCGATGCATAACGTGATGAACCCGATTATTGACGTGGACGGCGATCGCGCTACCGCGCAATGGAATCTCCTGCAGCCCGCGACGATGGCGAAGGGCAATCAGGCCGTATGGCTGGCGGCGACCTATCACGACGAATACGTGCGCGCCGGCGGCGAATGGAAATTCAGGCGGCTCAGCGTGACGCCGCGCTTTCTCACGACTTACGAAGAGGGATGGGCGCGCAAGCCGTTTGTTTGAGATCTCGGCGGTGCGAGCACGTTGATAATCCGCGGAATTCGAGGTGATCGAAGATGGCCTTACCCGGCGAAGTGACGAATCCTGGCGCGCTCGCGACCAGCGACGTTACTTTCACGAGCGACGGCTTTGCGATGCGCGCCTATCTGGCGCGGCCCAGGGCGGCGGGAACCTATCCCGGCGTGATTATCCTGCACGAGGCGTTCGGACTGGTCGAACATGAGCGCGACGTCGCCCGGCGCTTCGCCAACCAGGGCTTTATCGCCCTTGCGCCCGATATCTATTCCCGCGTTGGCGCGCCGCGCAGTCCGAGCGACATGGCCGAGGTGCGCGCCAAGATGTTCGGCCTTGCCGATTCGCAACTGGTGCGCGATTTCGAGGCGGCGGCGGCGTTCGTCCGCGCGCAGCCCGGCGCCAGCGGCAAGGTCGGATGCGCCGGCTTTTGCGTGGGCGGAAGATGGACGCTGCTGTTCGCCTGCTCAAGCGGCAAGGCCGATGCGGCGATCGATTGCTGGGGCGGATTTATCACGCGCGCCACGCCTGACGCCGCGACGACGCCGCAGCGTCCGACGCCGGTGATCGATCTTGCCGCGAATCTGCATTGTCCGCTCTATGTCGTCTGCGGCGAAGAAGATCAAAATCCTTCGCCGGCCGACGCCGAAGAATTGCGCAAGCGGCTGGCGGCGGCCGGCAAGAATTTCGAGGTTGAAATTTTCCGCAACGCCGGCCACGCTTTTTTCGCTGACTACCGGCCCAGCTACCGCGAGCAGGCGGCGTTCGATTTGTGGCCGAAGATGACCGCTTTTTTCAAGAAACATCTGGCGTAGGACGAGGGGAAGGATTGGCTTCGACGGGCGGAACGCGATGGGACGAGGCGATCGCGCGGATGCGCGCGCGGATCGATCATACGGCGACTGCCGTGCGCGACGGCTTTCCGCATTACGCGGAGCCGGCCGCCGGTTTGTGGACGGTGACGCCGCATGGCGATTGGACCGGCGGTTACTGGAACGGGATGCTGTGGCTGACGGCGGCGGCCAGCGGCGAGGAACGGTATGCGACGCTGGCGGCTGACTGGACGGAGCGGCTGCGCCCGCGAATCGATTCGCAAACCTCGGCGCGCGGCCTGCTCTTCTATTACGGCGCCGCGCTCGGCTCGATCCTGACTGGCCACGCCGCCGCGCGCGAAATCGGAATCGCCGCGGCGCGCTCGCTCGCCGCCGGCTACAATCCGCGGGCCGAAGTGATTCCGATGGGCGCGGAATTCGAGGAAGTGCACAGCGTCGGCCTCGGCGAATCGGAAGTCGACGTCGTGCAGATCGCGGCGCTGCTCGGATGGGCCGCGCGGGAGACCGGCGACGCCAGGTTGCGCGAAATCGGCGCGCGGCACGCCCGCCGCCATATCGAATTCTGCATGCGCTCCGACGGCTCGATCTGCCAGTCCGCGTCGTTCGATCCCGCGACCGGCAAGATGACGCGGCGCTACACGCACAAGGGAATCAACGATTCGAGCACGTGGGCGCGTGCGCAGGCTTGGGGAATCCTCGGCTGGGCGCTGGCCGCCCAGTGGACGGGCGACATGACGCTGCTGGAGCCGGCCGAGCGCGCGGCGCATTGGTGGAACGCGCACGTGCCGCCCGATCGGGTGGCTTACTGGGATTTCGACGACCCGGCGATTCCGCACACCAACCGCGACACTTCGGCGACGGCGATCGCGGCGGCCGGGATGCTCAAGCTGGCCGAGCTTGCGACCGGCGAGGTCAGGCGTTACGCGTTCCGTGAAGCGGCGGAATCGGCGGTCGAGGCGCTGGTCGAAAATTTTCTCGGCAAAGAGGGCGGACTCTGGCAGGGCTGCTACAACAAGCGAATCGAGCTGGCGACGGCCCACGAACTCATCTGGGGAACGTACTATCTATACGAATCGCTGCACGTGCTGGCGGGACATATCGATCCGACGCGGCTTTAAGATTATTCATTCATGGAAGAACCTTATTATATCAAAGCTGTCGCAAAATTCTGATTCCCGTGGCAATATTTTTGAACGCTTCCGAAAGTATGTAAATTGCCGTCGCGAATTTAATGAAAAGTTCGAAATGCATCGTCGGACCCTCGGAAATTTTTTCGACAATGCAAAATCATCAAAAATGTATAATCGAATGATAACACGCGCGAAAGCGCGTGTCAACTGAACTTACTATAGTAAGTTATTATTTCAGGGCGCGGACGGAGAAGCCGCGATCGTTGAAGCACAGGAGCGAGCGCTTGCCCTGCAGCGTCGTCTCCAGCACGGTCTCGCGGCCCCATAGCCGATGCACGAACGCGATGGTCTTTTCGGCGTATTCGAGCTGCAAGTCGCGGCCGTCGTGATGATGCTTCAAGTATAAAGTCCGGTTGTGGCCGAAATCGGCGTCTTCGACCTTGATTACCGGAATCGAGCCGGCGCCAACGTTCTTGATGAGCGTCTCTTTGACCGACTTCCAGCCCTCTTCGTCGGAGACCTTGTCCACCACCAGCTCGTCGCCGCGCGATTCGTACTGGAACATGTCCATCTCGCGCATCAGTTCCTCGGTCAGGTAGCGGCGCAGGAACGAGGAATCGCGCTCGACTTCGCGCGCCTCGAAAATCTTTTCGTCGCCGCTTTTGGCCGGAGCGCCATACTTATTGATTTCCTCGGGCGTCGGATTTTCGTGCCGGCGATGCAGGTCTTCCCAGATTTTGAAGCCGAGATGGTACGGATTGATCTGGCCGGGAATCGGGCGCAGCACCTGATTGTGCCGCACGATGAATTCGAGATGCAGGCCCTGATCGAGATCGAGCGACTCGACGATCCGCTTGTGCCAGTAGCTCGCCCATCCCTCGTTCATGATCTTCGTTTCCATCATCGGCAGGAAATACTTGGTTTCCTCGTCCACGATGGTCAGCAGATCGCGCTCCCATTCCGCAAGGAACGGATTGTGGTCGCGGATGAAGAGCAGCACGTCTTCGTCGGGTTCGATCGGCGTCTTGTGCGTGTCGGGTTCGCGGAACTCGGGCCGCGCATGGATGCGCGAGAAGGGATCGGTGCGCGGCCGCGCGGCCTCGATCAGGCGCGTCACCTGCTCCTCGCGGCCGAGTTTTTTGATCGCGAGGTTGCGCCGGCATTGGAAGGCGAGCGCGTGTCCGGCGTCGAGAATCCGTTCGACCTTGTCGATTCCGATCGAGGGGTCCTCGCAATAGCGCCGCACCCGCAGCGCGTGCGCCTTGAAGCGCTCGATCGTCAAATCGGCGCGGGTCGATTTGTAAGTGAAATTGTTCTTGAAAAAATCGTTGTGGCCGTAAACGTGCGCGATCGTCAGGATCTGCAGCAGCAGCGTGTTGTCGCGCATCAGATAGGCGATCGCCGGATTGGAATTGATCACCATCTCATAGGGCAGGCCGTTGACGCCGTAGTCATAGAGCGTTTTGAGCTTTTCGTAAGCCTTGCCGTACGACCAGTGCGGATAATGCGACGGCATCCCGGAGTACGCCATGTAGCCGAGCATCCCCGTGTGGTCGCAGATTTCGAACTCCTGCGGATACCAGTCGAGGCCGAAGGCGGCGGCTTTTTCCTGAATCCGCTTGTCCCATTCGGCCAGATCGCTGATTTCGTAATTAGCCATTGCGAATTGCGGCGGAAGTTATGAGGGCGCCGCCGATTATTCCTTCACCCGGTCCTTGGACAGGAACGCCTTGAACGACGGCCAGATGTCTTCTTTGCGCTCGATCAGCACGGCCTGGAAATTGGGCGCGTCGAGCCGGCGGAAGACGTTGAGCATCGAGGATTCGTAGTAGCGCGAGCCGAGCGGCTTGATTTCGCCGTAGCCGAACAGATTGCATACGCCGCACAATTCGCGCGCCGCGCGGATCGCGGCCGGATTGTCGGAATCGAAATTGTCGCCGTCGGAGCAGTGGAAGGCGTAGAGGTTCCAGAGCGACGGATGGTAGCGTTCGGCGATTATGTCGAGCGCTTTCTGATAGCCGGAGGAGATGAACGTGCCGCCCGATTCGCCCTTGTGGAAGAACTCCTCCTCGGTGACCTCGTTGGCCTCCGTATGGTGCGCGATGAAAACGATTTCGACGCTGCGGTAGCGGGTCGCGATGAACTGGTAAAGCAGGAAGAAAAAGCTCCGCGCCAGATACTTCTTCATCGTGTCCATCGAGCCCGAAGTGTCCATGATGCAGAGCACGGCGGCGTTGGACTCTTCGCGCGTGTCGATCTCCAGATGCTTGTAGCGCAGGTCGTCCTTGCGGAACGGAAAGCGGCGCTCCTCGGCCTCCGCATCGGGCGCCGACGGATCGGCGGGCGCGGCGTTCTCGTACTTGCGCGAGGCCATCTGGCGCATCACGCGCTGGCGGGCGGTGCGCCGCTTGTCGAGGCGCACGCGGATGCCGACATGACGATAGCCTTTGCGCTTGGCGAAACGGTCGGAAGGAATTTCGCGCAGGGCGCGCCGTTCGAGGTTCGGCAGTTCGAGATCCTCGAACATGATCTCGATCAATTCTTCGAGCGTGACGTCGGTCTCGTAGTAATCGACGCCGGGGCGATCGCCCGCCTGGCCTTCGCCCTGACCCTGACCATCCTTGCCCGCTTTGCCCACGACCTGGCCGGGCTGGGCGTTGCCGTCGCCTTGCGCGGCGCCGGGCGTGTTTTCGCCGAAGATGAAACGGTATTCCTTGATTCCGCGGAGCGGAACCTTGATTACCTTGTCCTTGTCTTTGCCGATGATCGATTCTTCGGCGATGATGTCGGCGATATTCTCGCGGATCGATTCGCGGACTTTTTCGCGATGGCGCAGGCGGTCGCCGGCCGAGCGATCCGAGCGCTCGGCGTCGGAGGGTCGATATTCGCGAAAGATAGTCTCGGTAGTCATTGATTTTGGTAAAATTGCGCCTTGCGGATTATCTTCGACTCTCGGGATCGCTTCCGCAAGCGAGCATGCTCCTGTCGCCTGTTAGCGTGAATTCAGCTACCGAAGCCAATATCCAGTGACCACTCCCACCATACCATAAGCCCACTTAATCGTATCTCCCGGGAACTGTTGCGACAGAATAACGTAAAGACAGGTCCCAATACGGCCAAGCTCACGGCGATCTGAGCCACGGTTCGCCAATTTTCCTGCGGTCCGCCGGTGGCGCCGGAGTGGCCGCCTTCGCTAGGTTCCCTCACGGACTAAACTCCGGAGGGATCGCACCGCTCCGCGAATATGGGTAAAGAACAGCGGATAATTTCCTGAGGGCTTCAGAGGGCCGCCGCTTCGAAGTCGGTTCTCCAAAGCTTCCGGAGTATCGAGCATCGCATCCAAGCGGGTATACTTGGCTGAATCTGGATACGGGCATTGTCCGGAGGCGTGGTCACGATCGCAAATATGGTCGTCAACTACCCGCAGTTCCATCCCTGTCCAGAGAGGCGCGTATAAACGCTGCAGTATCGGCAGCGCATCCGTCAGTTCCATGGCAATTCCTACTCAATCCTTCCACAGGTTGTTGGCGGCGTACTTGAGCACGACGTCCACGCACGATTCGCAATAGCCGTTCTCCAGCAGATTCTTGACCATCGCGCCGTACTTCTCGGTCTGTTCCTCGTCGCGGGTGCGGGCCTTGGTGATAATCCGCGAGATGTCGCGCACCGAGGTCATCAGCTTCTTTTCGATCGCCTCCTTGAGCGGCTCGTAGCTGCGATAGCTGATCTTCTCGCCGCGGCGCGAAGTCGCCCACAGATAGGCGATAACTTCCTGCCGGAAGCCGTCGGCCGCCGAGCCGATGATCGCGATCTGCTCCTCGATCGACTTGAGGAAGCCTTCGTCCGGCGGCAGCTCCTCCTTGGTGTTGCGGTCGCGCACCTTGGTCTTGTTGACGTAGGCCTCGGCGTGGTCGAGGTAGTTCTGGAACAGCGCCTCGGCCTGCTCGGAGTACGAGTAAACGAACGCGCGCGTAATCTCTTTCTCAAGCAGGTCGAGATATTCCTTGTGCAGCGCGTCCTGCAGGAATTCGAGATACTGCTTGCGCGTGTCGTCGGCGAGGTCGGCCTCCTTGGCCATCGCGATCAGCGCCTCGCGCACATTGATCGGATTGATGCAGTTGCCGGCGACGTTGTCGGAAAGCGCGTTGTCGAGCGCCTTCATGATGAAGCGGGTCGAGATGCCCGACATGCCTTCGCGCTTGGTGTCTTCCTTGAGCTCCTGCACGTCGATTTTCTTGGTGCGGCCTTTTTCGACCACCTCCTCGCCGTTGTACAGGCGCAGCTTGGTCATCAGGTCGCATTTCGAGGTCGGCTCGAGCCGCGACAGAATCGCGAACATCGAGGCCAGCTCCAGCGTATGCGGCGCGACGTGGGCGCGGAAGTCCGAATTGCGGATGATCTTCTGATAAATCTTGACCTCTTCGGACAGGCGCAGATTGTACGGCACCTTGACCACGACGATACGGTCGAGAATCGCCTCGTTGGTGTGGTCGGCCTTGAACTTTTGCCACTCCGCCTCGTTGGAGTGGGCGATAATGCAGGTGTCGACGTAAACCATCCCGTGCCGGCCGGGCGCGGGAATGACTTTTTCCTGCGTCGCGGTGATCATCGCGTGCAGGTATTCGGTTTCGTTCTTGAACACCTCGATGAATTCGACGATGCCGCGGTTGCCGACATTGAGCGCGCCGTTAAGCTCCAGCACGCGCGGATCGCCCTCGGAGTATTGGTCGAGCTTCGAGATATCCTCCGAGCCAATCAGCACCGAGGTGTCCTGGTTGTTGGGATCGACCGGCGGCACCACGCCGACGCCGACGCGGTTGCGCTTGGAGAAATTGCGCGTCTCAATGGGGAATTCCTCGTAGCGCTGGCCGAATTCCTCCTTGAGGCGATAGCGGCATACCGGGCACAGGTCGCCCTCGACATGCACGCCGAGCATCTTCTCGAATTCGCGGCGCAGATGGCGCGGGATGAGATGCAGCGGCTCCTCGAACATCGGACAGCCTTCGATCGAATAGACCGGATTCGCCTGCTCGAGGCCGCGCTGAACCCGTTCGACCAGCGAGCTTTTGCCCGAGCCGACCGGACCCATCAGGTAGAGCACCTGCCGGCTCTCTTCCCCCTTGAGCGAGGCCGAATGAAAATAGCGGACGATGTGGGCGATCGTGCGCTCGATGCCGAAAAATTCGTCGGCGAAGAAGTTGTAAACCTTGATCGGCTCGTCCTTGTACAGACGCTTGGTGCGCGGATCGTCGGTTTCATGGATGCTGCGCGTGCCCTGCGCGGTGATCATGTCGTAGATGCGGGCGTGCGACAGCTTGGTCATCAACGGATCGGTTTTGACCAGTTCCAGATACTCGAGCAGCGTGCCGCGCCATTGTTTCGATTCACGCGCGGCGCGATCGCTTTTGATCAGCTGCTCAAAATTATTCAATTCGGCCATCGGCAAGCTCCTTGGTTAGGCGAGCCTTTGAAAACGTTGGCGACTGCCAGAAGGAGAGATCGAGAAAGGCGGCCGGGTTGTGCTATTGCGAAGCGCATCCCTGATTCTGAGTATAACCGCGTATCGATCTGACGCAAGCGAAGATTTCCGCACGCGCCGGCGTTTTCAACAGATATTTGCGCTTGGGACGACGATAACGTCCGGTTTCCGAAATGTTCTCGGCGCGCCGCCGATCCGATCGAAGATTCAGGCCGCGGTTTTAATTCCGCCGGGATTCAGACGCCGTCGAGTCCGTCCGGAACGCCGATCCGCTCGCCGAGGATGAGCCGGCCGCGATCGTTCGCCACCTGCGCTGCGAAGACCCGCTCGTCATGGGCGAACGAAACCCACCATCGCGCGGCAACCGCTTTCTCCAGCCATTCGGCCTTCACTTCCATCGTGCGAATCGCGTCCAAATCGTACGACTGGTTCCACGGTCCGCGCATGTGCGAGCGGGTCGGCGCAATATCGCCCAGATGGACGAGCGCTTGTGCGCCCGCCTGTGCGATTATCAACTGATGGTCGGCGGTATGGCCGCCCGAGACGACGGCGGTCACGCCCGGGACGATTTCCGTATCGCCGTCGAGCGCTTCGAGCATTCCGGCGACCGGCTCAAGGCACTCGTGCGCGTGCCGATAGGCGGCGCGCAAGCGTTCGTTGCGGGAATTGCGCGCAATCTCGATTTCGCCGCGCTGGACCAGAATCTTTGCGCGCGGAAACGCCGGCGTGAAAGTTCCCGAATCGCGCCGCCGGACGATTCCTCCGCAGTGGTCGAAATGGAGATGCGAAAGGGCGACGTGCGTGATGTCCCCCGGCTCCATCCCAAGCGCACGCAAGCCTTCCGGCAGCCAGCCCTCGCCGTGATCGAAGATTTTCCGCTCGACCGCGCTCAGGCGGTTGCCGATTCCGGTATCGACCAGAATCGCGTCGGAACCGCGCATAATCAGCGGGCAAGTCAGGTTCAGCCGGATGCGGTTTTGCGCGTCCGCCGGATGCTCGCGCTGCCACAACTCGCGGGGTACGACGCCGAACATGCAGCCGCCGTCGTTGCGCCAGATGCCGTCGCTGAGGAAGGCGATGGTCAAATCGTCAAATTCAAGTTTTGCTTGAGGTTCCATTGGAAATTGTCCGTCAGGTTCCGGCCAGCCAAAGTCCCAGCCCAAGCGCGACGACGCCGCACCCGGCGACCGCGCCGTAAAGCCAGATCAGGCGCCGCGCCGCCGGCTTCAGCCCATCGGCGGAGGCGGCCGCTTCGCGCATCCGCCGCTCGGCCGCGACCGTCGCCGACAGCAGTATCGCCATCACGAAGTAAATTGCGATTTTCAAGGTGAGGATGCCGACGAAGGCCGGCGGAAACGGACCCTTGCGCGTCATCGCGGCGCCAAAGAGGTTTCCGATACCCGTCAGGGGAATAATCGCTGCGGCGGCGAAATTGATCCGATTGATCCGTGGCGCCGAACGGAGCGCGAATTCCTTCCATTCGGCGGATTCGACCGCCATCGAGGAGGCCGCCAGAACGAACGCCGCTGAAGTTCCCAACCAGGTCACTCCGCACAGCACGTGCAGCCACAACACCGCCTCCCTCAACATCATCAGAACAGTTCGCGCTCCTTCATCGGGGAGCAGTATAACCGATCGGCGCCGCCAAACCGCGCTAAGCTGCGCTTTGCAGCGCGTGCGCATTTGACTATCAGAGTAGATATCGACGACCGCGGGAGAGGCTCTCGATGATCGATCCCTATATTGAAGCAACCGAACTGCGCGAGCTGGCGCTCAAGAAGGAACTGCGGCCGCGCGAGGTGGCGGAGTTTTATCTGGCGCGCGTTGAGCGGCTGAACCCCCGGCTCGGCGCGTTTATGACGGTCACGGCCGACCGCGCGTTGGCCGACGCCGATCGGCTGGAGCGAATCGCCGCGCCTGAGCGTCTGGGGATGCCGCTTTTTGGAGTCGCCTACTCGCTCAAGGACTTGACCTGGTCAAAGGGCATCCGCACCACGCTGGGTTCGAAGAATTTCGAGAATTTCGTGCCGCGCGCCGACAACGAATACGCCGCGCGAATCGCCGCCGCCGGCGGCATCCTGCTGGGCAAGACGACGACGCCCGAGTTTGGCGGCCGTCCCACCACCGAGGGCGGCCTCTGCCCGCCGGCGCGAAATCCGTGGAATACGGAATTCACCGCCGGAGGTTCGAGCGGCGGCGCCGCGGCCGCCGTCGCCGCCGGACTGGGGCCCGTGGCGGAGGGCAGCGACGGCGGCGGCTCGATTCGCCTGCCCGCCTCGTGCTGCGGGTTGGTCGGAATCAAACCATCGCGCGGCCGCGTCTCGAACGCTCCCGTGATGGGCGAGGGGTGGGGCGGTTTCGCCACCAATGGTCCGCTCGCGCGCAGCGTGCGCGACGCCGCCCTGCTGCTCGACGTGATGGCCGGACCCGCGGTCGGCGATCCATACTGGGCGCCGCCGCCCGAATGCAGTTTCGTCGCCGCCGCGAAACGGAGACCGCGGAAGCTTCGGCTGGCCGCGATCGATCGCTCGGCGATCGCGTCCGTCGATGCGGAAGTTCAGGCCGCGTTCGATTCCGGATGCGCAACGCTGCGAGCGCTGGGCCATACGATTGAGCCGATCGGCCTCGATCCCGCGGCGACGCTGCTGGAAGTCGCGCGCAAGCTGATATGCGCGGGAATCAGCGCCGTGCCGCTGCGCGACCCGGCCGCGGTCGATCCGGTGGTGCGATCGTTCTGGGAGCGCGGGCGCGCGATGTCCGCCGCCGAGTACATCGCGACCCTCGCGAAAATGCACAATCTTTCCCGTGAAATTGTCGCGGCGCTGGCGCCTTTCGACGCGCTCGTCACGCCGACTCTGACCCGTCCGCCGCTCAAGCTGGGCGCGATATTCGGCGATCCTGAACGCTATTCAGACGATTTGTTCGGATGGATTCCGTTCACGTTTCCGTTCAACGCGACGGGGCAGCCGGCGGTTTCGCTGCCGGTCGGATTCAGCCGCGGCGGTTTGCCGATCGGGTTTCAGATTGTCGGCCGGCCCGCGGATGAAACCGGCGTCATCGCGCTCGCCGCCGCCTTTGAAGAGGCGCGGCCGTGGCGCGCGGCGCGTCCGCCGTTGGAATAGGCGCGCGAACCAATCCGGCGGCGCGCGAAATTACGCGGGCACGGCCGACGTGCAATGGGCGCAGCGCCGCGCCTTGAGCGGAATGTCGCTCAGGCATTCCGGGCAGGGGCGGGTCGTCGGAGCCGCGGGTTTCTGTACTTTGGCGAGCAGCTTGTTGATCGGCAACACGATGCCGAAGTACACGGCGGCGGCGATCAACAGAAACGAGATCAGCGCGTTGACGAATTCGCCGATCATGAATTTGCTGCCGTTAATCGTAAAGGCGATTCCCGAGAAATTCGGCTGTTTTACGATCGCCGCGATGAACGGCGTGAGCAAATCTTTGACGAAGGCGGTGACGACCGTGCCGAAAGCGGCGCCGACCACGATACCGACCGCCATATCGACCACGTTGCCGCGCAATATGAAATTCTTGAATCCGCCCATCCTGGTTCCTCCGGAGGAATGTCCGTGCCCGGCCTTGTGAATCCGAGCGTGCTCGAAGCGTTCGGCGAGGTGAAGGTCCTGTTCCAGATCGTCTCCCACAGCGGTAAACCAGCCGGGAGAATATCACGGATTTTTAAAGAATAAAGCCGCGATTTGCGGCGATTCAGGGCGCTTTAATTGCGCAATTTGGCGATCAGTCGGCCGCCGGCGCGCGTTTGGTCGCGCCGTGTTCACGCGCGCGGCCGGCGTTCAGCCGAACAGCGCGCGCCGCCAGCCGCGCGCGCGTCGCCGGT
>JAJXZF010000019.1 GCA_021780225.1 Deltaproteobacteria bacterium
CGATATCGATCGTCCGCTTGAGCGCGCGGCGCCATTGCGTGCCGGTAAAGCCGGGCGCGAACAGCAGCCACGAGCCGCGCAGATACGGCACTGGCAGCTTGCCCGCGATACGTTCGTAGAACGACTCAAAATCAAGGATCCGCGTGCCGCGCACCCGGCAACGCATCAACTCCTGCATCGCCCCCGGCTCCGCGACCTCGTCAAGCACCACCAGCGTATCGACCCGATAGCGGCGCGCCAGGTCGCAGAGCGAGCCCGTGCGATGGATCGGGGCGTCGATTCGGGCGGAGACGCCGGCCGCCGCACGCGCACTGTCGCCGAGCGTCGCGAAGCCGGTGAAGCGGTAGCCGAGATGATGGCGGCGCGTGATCTCTCCAATCATCAGCGGCGCCGATTCGTTGAAGCCGAGCGCCATCACCCGGACATGCATGCGGCTGAGGAAAAAACGGTTGGCGCCGAGCCGCCAGCCGACCAGTATCACGCCCGAGCTCGCGATATAGCCGACGAGGAACATCCGGCCCACGCTGGTCGCCGGCATGATCGTGTCGAGCAGGCCCAGGATCAGCGCGAGCTTCACCGTGACCATCACGGTGGACGCGGCCACCCATGAATCCCCGCGCGGCTCGTCGAAGCGGTAGAGGTCCTGCAGGTAGACGGCGCCGAGATGGACCGCGGCCATCATCGCGGCGAGCGTGACGAAGCCCTGCGTCGATTCGAGCGCGAAGGCCGGATGGGCGGTCAGGCGCACGGACAGCCAGGTGGAGAGCGCCGAGCAGCCGGCGTCGCCGGCGATCAGGACGGCCCAGCGCCGCGCAAATCCTTTGGGGGAAAGCATGGCCGAATGACTAAGGAATGATTTCGGAGCCCCGCCGCCACGGCGACGGGAAAAGGACAATATCTATTCGAGCCGGAACGCGAGGGATTGAGGATCTACAATCCGCGCGGCTGCCAGACCGTGGGAACTTCGCCGCGAGCATAGCGCACGAGGCCCACGAGCGCCGCGACATTCATCGCCAAAAAATCGTAGGCGATTCGCAGAGTCGAGGAACGCCCCATCCGTGCCGCGAAAAACCCGGCGGCCGCGGCTGTCAGGTATGCCGCCGTGAGGCCGAGCGTCGCCCGGTAGAGGCCGCCGGAGTCGCGCTCAATCCAGGCGGCGGCGACCAGCAAAACCATGAATGGAACGGTAAGCCATCGCAGCAGCTTGTGTGAAATGAGCACGAAAATGAGTTTCCAGCGCCGCGCCGCGATTAGTCTCGGCAAAAAATGAAATAGCACGGCGGCGGCGCACGCCACATTACGGACCTGCCGCGCCCAATGTTCGTCGTCCGAGCGATTCTGGCGGCACACGGCGCGCGCCGCCAGCGTCGCGTTTTTTCCTTCCAATGCGACCAGAATCGGATCCGTGAAGTCGTTGAATAGAGCCAGCTCTTTCGGTCGCCACGCCGAGCGCCGGATCGCGTACATCGGACCCAGCGCGCCGGAAAGTACGCCAAGGTTGGCCTCGAGCGATTTGATCCAGTCCTCGTAACGGCGATAAAGGCCCGCGGACCGCGCGCCGGTATAGCGCGCGACGCCGGTCACCAGCCCAACGTCAGGGTTCGCAAACGGCCGGATCAACTCCGCGAGCGCATTTTCCGCGAACATCGCGCCGACGTCGGTGAAGACCATTATTTCGCCGACGGAATTGCGGACGGCGTCCGCCAGCACGGGGTCCTTGCCCCGGCGCTCGCGATTCGCGATCAAACGAATCCGTTCGCCCTCAAACCGCCGGATAATTTCGCCCGTGCCATCGGTGCTGCCATCGGAAACGATAACCAGTTCGCTCGTTCCGGGATATTTGCAGGCGAGAAAATTCCCGATTTTCTCGGCAATAATCTTCTCCTCGTTAAATACCGTGAGGATCACCGAGACACTCGGCCAATTCGCGACGCCGCCCATCTCAGGGAAATTATCATCTCCCGATACAAAACCGGCGGCGGCGAGCGCCGCCGGATATCCCACGTAGGCAAAAAACACCGCGGCAATGGAAAGCCAGAAGACCAATCCCATGCGACAACCCGGATGCGCGGATTAGTTAGTCGGCGCGATCTAAAGCTTCCATCGGCCCCGGGTCTTCGCGCGCGCCGCGCCAATCGATTACGCGAAGCGCCTGCAGAACCTCGCTCACGCTGATCGAGCGGATGCATCTCTTGTTATGGACAACGCACGTTTTGAGTTCGCAGCCGGAACATTCCGTCCGATGGTAGATAACCTTGTGCTGGCTGCCGAAGGGGAACCAGATGCCGGGCGGGTTGCGCGACGCATAGATGCCGACGCACGGGGTTCCGACGGCGGCGGCAAGATGGATCGGCCCGCTGTCATGGCCGAGATAAACCGAAGCCCGTTCGAGCGCCGACGCGGTCTCGCGCGGCGCGAGCTTCCCGCACAGGTTCAGCTTTACGCCCGACCACGACCGCGCCACCCGCTCGCTACGTTCGAAATCACCCGGCCCGCCGACCATCACGAGCGGCCAGCCCGCGTAGTGGCCCTCCATCGCGGCGACGAGGCTTGCCCAGTGGTCCGCGCCCCAGTCCTTTGCATCCATCGCCGCGCCGACGCTTAGCGCAATGAAACCGCGCCCGCTTGGAACGCCCCGCAGATATCGCGCGGCGGCCTCGCGTTCCTTAGTGGAAAGGCGAAGGTCCCAGCTTCGCGGGTCCGCGGGACGCGCGTCGCCTAGCGCCGCGACACACCGCGCAAGCCGTTCCGCTTCGGATTCAAAAAATCCGGTCTCCGTCCTGAAATTGTATTTTCGCAACGATTCGCGATAGGGAACGCCAATTATTTTTCTGATACCGCAAATCCTGAAGAACGCCGACTCCGCCAGCGCCTGTCCGAGAGTGCGAGGAAGTGTGAGGTAGACAAGGACATCGGGCTTCCACGCTCGTATTCGCCGCATCAGGCGAAACTGCTCGATCAGGCTTCGCCTCAGTGCGCGGTAATCGGCTTCGAAGTATCCGTGAACCAGTCCGGACCCGGCCAAGACCGACCATGCGGCGGCGTAATTTGAGTGAAGCGGCGAATAGGTGAGGATGCGACGCTCCGCGTCCGGGAAGGCCGCGGCCGCCAAATGGAGACATGGCAATGAAACGACCGTGTCCCCAAGGCTGCCCGGCCGAAATATGAGGACTCGTCGCGGGTTCAAGCTTTCACGAACTCAACGGCCAGTGCCGCTGGAATAAGATATCCGAGCAGGTTGATCAGCTCGCCCCCGATTCCACCATCGGAGATTCCGAGGAACCAAAAGAAGAGGCCGATGTATATGAGCAGCGCCGATGAAGTTGCGCGTTCCCTAAAATAAGAATTTATCCTCGCTGCGGCAAATCCGAGGAATGACATTCCCAAAACGATGCCGAGCCAACCGAAATTCCAATATAACTCTCCAGGCAGCGTCGGCGAAGGCGACGAGGCCAACTCGCCGCCAGCGACGCTGTCCAAAAATAACCGCTCTACCCGAAAACCCGCGCTGTACGGCTTTTCTGGCCAGATATCTCGGGGTATGAGCATCGTAACGGCGTCGGAGAGCGAGGCGCCTTCGTCATATGAGACCGTACGCCCTGTGCGTTTCAGTATGATCCCCAACACCTCCGTCCCCTCGAAACGCTCGGCCGCGGCTTCGACGGCCGCCGCAACGCCCACGTTCCGAGCGGCCGGCGACGAAAACAGCTCGATTGGACTATCAACATCGAGTATCCGCAAATTGGAAAAGCGCAGTATGGTTACCGCTTCAAAGACAAAAACAATTCCGACGAGCGCGACCGACGCGAGGAACGCCGCCATCCACCGCGGCAAACCCGGCCGCGCGCCGATCGTATACCAACATGCAAAGGCCACCGCGAATAAATTGAGTAGGATGGGCCCCCTCTCGCCAAGGACCGCGGTTTGAACCGACGTGATTGCCAATGACGACCAGGCCGCGCACCAGCGCCATCCACCTCCGACCCTCGCCTCGATGAAAAAAATCAGTGTTGCGACAAGCGGCAGGTTCCGCAAGAGCAGCACGAAATAATATTTTCCAAGCAGCAGATCATTGAGTCGGTTAAGGCCCGTGATTATGGAGTAAAATCCGCCGCATTCCACAAGAAAGATCGCGAAGATTACGATCGCAAGAATTAGGTATGATGTGGCGACTGCCAATGCCCGCCGACCATCCCAATCGTGGGTCAACCCATTCGTCATCGCGGTCTTGCCGCGTCGCCAATAATAGCCAAGGTAGAAGGAGACAAGACCGGCGGAAGACCAAAGCAGCGCCGTCGGCGCCGCCGACTCGAATGCGGCCCGGTCAACATAATATCGCGGTCCCGCCAATACGCTTGTCAATGTCGATGCGACAAACTGAAAGAAATAGCCGATTAGGAACGCATTTCGAATTTCGAACGGCTCAAATTTCCCGGCCCTGAGATCGAGGACGGGCGGTGCGGCAATCAACAGTACCAGCACCGTCAGGGCTGCGAGCCACGGCGGCGACCAAACAACCGCGAGCGTTGAGACGCCGATCACGGCGAGGATGAAGGCGTACGCGGGCGTGCGAGAGGACGCACGCTCACTTGCTCGTAAATCGATTGCGAACATCAGGAACGCGGGCGGGCAGTCAGCTTCGCCAATCAGGCCGGGGATGCGGGATGAAGCCCGGAGCGGACGCGCGCGGCGATCCGGCGGAGTCTGATCCGGGCGGCGCCATGCTTGACGGCGAACCGGGCGCCGTCGGCCGCGCGGAACGCCCA
>JAJXZF010000001.1 GCA_021780225.1 Deltaproteobacteria bacterium
GACGTTTCAGCGGGATTCGCTTCGCCATTTTTTCGCTTACGCCCGGCGTCGCGATCGCCGACGCGATCAACGGCGTCGCGATCACGCCTGGACATACGCAGTTCGCGCGGATTCCGAACCGCCCATATTCGACCGCGACCACCCGCGTAAGGTTAATCAATCCCGCTTTGACCGCATTGTAGGCGGCGATCCCCTGATCGGCGAACAGACCCGAAATTGACGCCGTGTTGACGATCGCGCCGCCGCCATTGCCGCGCATGATCGGAATCGCCGCACGCATCGCGCGGAAACATGCGGTGAGTCCGATATTCAGCGTATGGTCCCAGCTCGCGTCGGTGGTGTCGGCCAGCCGCACCATCAGCGAGACGCCGGGTGGAAAGGCGAAGGCGTTGTTATGCAGAAAATCGAGCCGGCCGAACTTTTCGACCGCGAAGCGAAGCGCGCCATCGATATCGGCCTGCCGGCTCAGGTCGGCGCGAATCGCCGCCGCCGATCCGCCGAATCCGGCGATCTCGTCCGCAACCGTTCGCGCCGCCGCCTCGTT
Source organism: Deltaproteobacteria bacterium (assembly GCA_021780225.1). Taxonomy (GTDB): domain Bacteria; phylum Desulfobacterota; class Binatia; order Binatales; family Binataceae; genus JADMIL01. The sequence goes on from JAJXZF010000001.1 coordinate 545, forward strand.
GAAATCCGCGACGACGACCGCCCCGCCCGCCCGCGCATAGCCGATCGCCGTGGCGCGTCCGATACCCGAACCCGCGCCGGTGACCACTCCCGCCTTGCCATTGAACTGAATCATGACGTTCTTTTGAATCATCGAACGACGGCCCGCACAAGCCGATCAGGCCGCGTCCCATTCAAGCTCCAATCGTTCGAGCCCGCGCAGGAAGAAATGCTCGTGATGGCGAAGTTCCTGGCCGGGCGCGAGCCGCATTCTGCTTCTTTTGGAAAATCAGACATCAACAGCTTAACGTCGGGAAAACCTGAAAGGCGGTATATGGCAGAAAAGCAACGGCTGGAAGAATTGCAATGTTGCCGACCAATCGTCGCACAGCATTCGTGATCAGCCTGCGTAAGGGTGAGACCACGGAGCATGAGGCGGTGCGGCGACACGGGCCGAAAGTCGGGGAAGCCCGGGCGACTGAGGCTAGCGATTCCTGCGAGGCACGGAGAGGGCACTGCGCGTCTTTGCCTCTATGCCGGTCGGGGCAGTAGCTTGGCGAAGGCCTACGGCCGCAACGGCGGCATCCGCGCCGACCGAAGTCAGAAGCGCATCCATTCCGGGATGCATTTCATTTTTTCTTTCCGTCTCTCGGCGGTTTATTCGAATTGTCGGCTAAACCGGCAAGATAGGTCGAACCATCTAATAGGCGAAAATTTGTCGGATTTGCTTTCAAGGCTTTTTCGCGACGCCGGTGGGCATCACGTAATCGCTTAATGTCAATCGGTCGAACAGTGCCATATGAATTATGGGCCCAGTTTTCCAATCTATATGCCAACGAGCGGCAAAGGCTGACCGTTTGTTGAGCCATACGACGGGCCTTGCGATGATCGATGCATTCGGCCGCTCTGAAATCGGAACTTTCTGGAATTCCAGAAAGCTTTAGCTTGCCTTGAGTCTTAGCCAGTTCCGCCTGAAAATTCGCGCACAAATCCTCAAATTCGTAGCGCAATTCTTCGGGGAACTCCTTTGGACTGATGCTAAGAATGTGCCAACGATAAGCTTCGCATAGCCGTTTCGCTATTGAGCCAGGCGTCACTGCCAGAATCTCGACCGCATCCCACAACCTGCTAATCAACCGAGGCGGATAGTCGTCTTTCATTTATTTTTCCATGGCCGCATATATGCCATCTCAATAGTGACTCACCTTTTGTGCCCGGCGGTCAACCCATTGGGGCGGCGCTTCGCGAACGCCTTCGGCCGTCTCCAATGGCGGCGCGTCGATCAGCAAATCCGCCCCCTCGACCATCACCGGATACGCGCGCAAATCCGCCGCGAATTTCGTCTCCGGCGACGCTTGGCCCGTCGCAAGGTCGAACCTCGCGCCGTGAATCGGACAGACGACGCAGCCGTTTTCGCATTCGCCGTCTTCGAGCCGGCCGCCGGCATGCGAACAGATCGCGTCGATCGCATGGCGCGTCCGTCGATCCGGGAGAGCAGGATCGGCCGGACGCCCGCGTCAATTCGCAGCGTGCGGCCTTTGGCAAGCTCGTCGACCGCGGCAACTTTGGTCCACGCCATGATCGCGTCACTCCGCTATCGGCGAGATTTGTGGACGAAACTTCGGAATCGAGATTGCTTCGGTCCAGCGCTCGAAAACGACCTCGACCGGCATTCCGATCGCGACGCGCTCGGGCGCGCAGCCGACGATATTCGTCATCATCGTTGGCCCTTCGTCGAGCCGCACCAGCGCGACGACGTAGGGAACCTCGGCGGCGAACGCGGGCGAAACCGGCCGCCGCACGATCGTGAAGGACAGCACCTCGGCGCGTCCGGCGGATGTCACCCACGCGACCCGCTCGCTCATGCATCGCGAGCAATACAGGCGCGGAAAGAACTGAAACTGGCCGCATGCGGCGCAGCGCTGAATCATCAATTCGCCGCGCCGGCAACCCTCCCAGTAGGGCCGCGTCTCGCGCGTCGGAACCGGAACGGGTTTGCCCGATACGTCGGCCATCAGACCGTCTCGCTCCCGAAGATCGCTGTGCCGTGGCTGGACATAAAGCCGCCCTGGCCATGCACGAGCGCGACGCGCGCGTCCGCCACCTGCCGCGGACCGCATTCGCCGCGCAATTGGCGCACCGCCTCGGTAATCGAGAACATCGAGCCCGGATGGCCGGGATGGCAATGCGAGAGCAGGCCGCCATGCGTATTGATCGGCAATTCGCCGCCGAGTTCGATCCGACCGTCCGCGACGAAGCGTCCGCCCTCGCCTTTCGGACAAAAGCCCAGATCCTCGAGCTCGATAATCACCACCGGCGTGAAGCAGTCGTAAAGTTCCGCCACGTCGACGTCGCCCGGACCGAGTCCCGCCATCGCATACGCGCGCTCGCCCGACTCCTTCGCCGCCGACGTCGTCAGGCTCACGGCCTGGCTCAGATGCTCGTGCGAATGGCCTTCGCCGGCGCCGAGCAGATAGACCGGGCGCTTGGGAAAATCGCGGGCGCGTTCCGCGGACGTCATGACGATCGCGGCGCCGCCGTCGCTCACCAGCGAACAGTCCAGCAGATGGAGCGGGTCGGCGATCATCCGCGAGTTGATCACGTCGGCGATCGTGATCGGCTTGCGCATCTGCGCCGCCGGATTCATCGCGGCGTGCCGGCGGCAGGCGACGGCGACCGCCGCGCGCTGCTCCGCGGTCGTGCCATAGGCGTGCTCGTGGGCCTGCGCGATTAGCGCGTAGAAGGCCGGAATCGGCGGCCCGTAGGGACGCTCGAACTGCGGATGGCCGGCGGTGGACATCGCCTCGATCGCCTTGTCGCGCGAAAGTCCCGAGACCTGGCTGTCCGCCATCGTGATCAAAATCGTCTTGCAGATGCCGGTCGCGATCGCCGACGCCGCATGATGGAGCATCGCGATCGTCGTGCCGCCGCCGGCGGGCACCGTGATGCAATAGCGCGGAAAGATTTGCAGGTACTCCGCGATCATCTCGGCGTGGTAGAGATACGGCTCGGCCCACGAAACGCAGGTGATCAAACCGTCGATATCGGCCTTGCCGATACCTGCATCCGCGAGCGCGAGCTTCGCCGCCTTGACGTAAAGCTGCGTCGCGCCCAGATCGGGCACGACGCCAACTTCGGTGTCGGCGGCGGCGACGATCGCAACCTTGTTGCGCAGCGTTTCCGTATTTTCCTCCCCTCGTCCGCCGCGGCGCGATCGACCCGCGCGCGCCGCCTTAGTTGGTCGGGAAGCCGAAGACCCGCGCGACGTTGTCATGCACCATCTTGCGCGTGTCCGCCGCGGCGATCCCGGCGAAGTTGTCCGCGACTTTCCGGCGCGAATAGGGCCATACGCCCTCGGTATGCGGATAGTCCGAACCCCACATCAGGTTCTCGACCCCGATCAGGTCGCGCGTCAGCACGCCCGCGCGATCGTCCTCGAAGGTCGCGAAAAACTGGCGATGGAAGTAGAAGCCGGGAGTTTCCGGAAGCTTCGGCTCCATCCAGCCGCGATGGTCGTCCCACCAATGGTCCATGAAGGCGAGCACCGACGCGATCCAGCCGATGCCGCCTTCGACCATCGACCACTTGAGCCGCGGGAAGCGCTCGGGCGCGCCGCCCCAGATGAGCCGCATCACGGTGTCGTACATCATGAATTTGATCACGCCGACATTGATGCCGCCGGCGCCCGGACCGTGCGCGATTCCATACGGCTCACGGCCGCTCAGATGCATGCTGGCGACCAGATTCAAATCCTGCAGGGCGGACCACAGACGGTCCCATTCGGGCAAGTTGTAGGGGCGGTCATCGACCCACGCCGGCAGCATCACGGTCGCGAACCCCATCTTCGCCGCGCGCTCCGCCTCCCTGACCGCGTTTTCGATCGGGCCGCGATTCGGCAGCATCGCGGCCCCCTTGAGACGCGCCGGATGGACCGCGCAGTACTCGCCCAGCCAGTCATTGTAGGCGCGGCAACAGGCGTGGATATATTCGGCGTCGGGCGCGCGCACGATATGCAGGCCGACGCCTGGATAGATTACTTCGCCGGAGACGCCGTCGAGGTCCTGATCCTTCAACCGCTCGTTCGGGTCCCACGAGCCGGGGCGGTTCTGGTCGTAGCTGTAGCCCTTGGGCACGGGAATCTCCATGCCCTGCGCCTTCAGATCGGCCATCGGACCCTCGAACGCGAGCGGGCGCGGCCGCATCCCGTCGATCA
>JAJXZF010000094.1 GCA_021780225.1 Deltaproteobacteria bacterium
CCGCCGCCGGGGCGCGGGCGCCGCGCCGGCGGCAGCCGCTCCCGCCGCGGCCGGAGCAGATCCTGCGGCGGCTTTCGCCGCAGGCGCCTTGGTCTCTTTGTTCTCTTCCGCCATCAGTATTCAGTTTCCATCGATCGTCGGCGTCACGCCGATCGTCTTGAGCCGCAATCGCGCTCCGCGCGGCGCTTAACCTTTGGTCGGCGCCTGCTTCTTGCCCGCGACAACCTTGCGCGGTCCCTTGCGCGTGCGCGCGTTGGTATGCGTCCGCTGGCCGCGCACCGGCAGGCCGCGGCGATGCCGGATGCCGCGATAGCAGCCGAGGTCCATCAGGCGTTTGACGGCCTGTTGCAGATCGCGCCTGAGATCGCCTTCAACTTTGTAATCGGCGTCGATAATCTGACGGATCCGCACCTGCTCGTCCGCCGTCAGATCGTCCGTGCCGCGCCCCGGATCGACGTTGGCCGCCTGCAGAATCTTGAGCGCCGTCGCGCGCCCGATTCCGAAAATATAGGTCAGCCCAATTTCGATCCGCTTGTTGCGCGGCAATTCGACTCCCGCTATTCGCGCCATCGCAGTCCTCCCTTCGGCCTTATCCCTGGCGCTGCTTGTGGCGCGCGTTGGTCGAGCAGAGAATCCGCACCACGCCCTGGCGGCGCACCACTTTGCAATTCTTGCAAATCTTTTTCACCGACGCCCTGACTTTCATCCTGACCACCAATCCTCCAGCGCCGCCTACCGCATCCGGTAGGTAATGCGGCCGCGGGTCAAATCATACGGCGACAATTCGACCGTGACCTTGTCGCCGGGAAGAATCTTGATGTAATGCATGCGCATCTTGCCCGAGATATGCGCCAGCACGCGATGCCCGTTGTCGAGCGAAACCCGAAACACCGCGTTGGGCAACGCCTCGAGCACCGTGCCAGTCACTTCGATCGCGTCACCCTTGGACATGGTTGAGCTCGCTCAAAATTTCAGGGCCGGCGGCGGTTATCGCGATCGAATGCTCGAAATGAGCCGACAACTTGCCGTCGGCGGTCACCGCCGTCCAGCCGTCGTCCAGAATTTCCAATTCCGCCGTACCCTCGTTAACCATCGGTTCGATCGCCAGCACCATCCCCTCCTGCAACCGCGGATTCGGCATCCCGGTCCGGAAGTAATTCGGCACCTGCGGGTCCTCGTGCAGCTTGCGGCCGATGCCGTGGCCGGCGAAATCCGTCACCACCGAAAAGCCCGCATCCTCGGCGAGCCGCTGCACCGCGCGGCCGATATCGCTGATCCTGTTGCCCACGCGCGCCTGCTCGATAGCCGCATAGAGCGCGTCGCGCGTGACCCGCATCAGCCGCTCCGCTTGCGGCGACACCTTGCCGATCGCCACCGTCCGCGCCGCATCGCCAAAATAACCCTGGTACACGACGCCAAAATCCAGCCCGACGATATCGCCCGGCTTCAATTTCCGTCCGGCCTTCGGAATACCGTGCACAATCTCCTCGTTAATCGAAACGCAAAGGCTGTGACGATATTCAACTTCATGCGGCCGATAGCCTTTGAACGCCGGACGCGCGCCTCTTTTTAACGTCAACTCCTCGGCCATCCGATCCAGCTCAAGCGTCGATACGCCCGGTCGCGCCGCCGCCGCGACTTCCGCGAGCACTTCGGCGACAATTCGGCTCGCCTGACGCATCACGGCGATTTCCTCGGGGCTTTTGAGCGTGATCAAGCTTCGCCCTTGGCCGCCGCGCCGTTCGCGCCAAGCACATCAAGAATCCGCCGCTCGATTTCCCCGGTCGCGCCGATTCCGTTAATCTCCGAAAGCAATCCCAGCCGTCCGTAATGCTCCAGCAGCGGCTGCGTCGATTCCGCATAAACCTTGAGCCGCATCCGCACCGTATCTTCAGCGTCGTCTTCGCGCTGATAGAGTTCGCCGTGACATTCATTGCAGACGCCCACATTGCGCGGCGGATCGTAGATCAGATGATACATCGCGCCGCAATTCCGGCACGTCCGCCGGCCCGAGATGCGCTTCACGATCTCGGCGTCCGGAACTATCAACGCCACCACCCGGTCGAGATGTTCGCCGCGATTCTCCAGCATCAGCGCGAGCGTCTTGGCTTGCGCGACATTGCGCGGAAATCCGTCCAGGATAAATCCCGTGGCGGCGTCGGCTTGATTCAGCCGTTCCTCGATCAGCTTCAACACCAATTCGTCGGGCACCAAGGCCCCTTTGTCCATATAGCGACGCGCTTCGACGCCCAACGGAGTGCGATTCTTCACCGCCGCACGCAATAGATCGCCGCTCGCCACCTGCGGCGCACGCAGCTTCGACTCAAGCATCCGCGCCTGCGTTCCTTTGCCCGCCCCCGGCGGACCCAACAACACCAATCGCACGCTTCGCCTCCGTGCTCCGCATCACCGCCCGCGTCCGCCGCCGCGCCGCATGAAACTTTCATAGTTGCGGGTCAGCAGATGCGTTTCAATCTGGGCGACCGTATCCAGCGCCACACCCACCACGATCAGCAGCGCCGTGCCGCCGAAGTAAAACGGCACATGGAAGTGCTGCGTCAGAATCGTCGGCAGGACGCATACGGCGCTGACGTAAATGGCGCCTCCGAGCGTGATTCGCGACAACACCCGATCGATATAATCGGCCGTAAACCGTCCCGGTCTGATCCCGGGAATAAATCCGCCATACTTCTTCAGATTGTCGGCGACGTCGACGGGGTTGAATGTGACCGCCGTATAAAAGTAGCAGAAGAAGATGATCAGGGCGACGTAAACGATATTATATACGATGCTGACCGGCGAAACATAGGCCGACAGCCACTTCAATGACGGCACAAAGGTCGCCAGCGTCGCCGGAAACATCAGCACCGACGACGCGAAAATCGGCGGAATTACGCCCGAGGTGTTGACCTTGAGCGGCAGATGCGAACTCTGGCCGCCGTAGATTCTGCGGCCGACCACCCGCCGCGCATATTGAATCGGAATCCGGCGCTGCCCGCTCTCGACATAGACGATAATCGCCGTCACGCCCACCGCGACGAACAGGATGAAGATGAGCGTGAAGATGCTCATTTCGCCCTCGCGCACGAATTGCGCCGTGGTGCTGATCGCGCTGGGCAGCCGCGCGACGATGCCGGCCATGATAATCAGCGAGATGCCGTTGCCGACCCCGCGTTCGGTGATCTGCTCGCCCACCCACATCACGAAGATCGTGCCCGCGGTCAAGGTGACCACCGTCATCGCCAGGAACGCGACCCCGGGATTGTAAACGAAGCGACCGCCATTCGGGGCCGAGGCGTGCTCCAGCCCGAACGCCATCATCCCACCCTGCACCAGCGCCAGCCCGATTGTGCCGTAACGGGTGTACTGGCTGATCTTGCGCCGGCCGGCCTCGCCCTCTTTGTAGAGCTCATCCAGATAAGGCCAGCCGATCTTGAGCAGATCGAGAATAATCGCGACCGAAATATACGGCATGATGCCGAGCGCGAAGACCGAGAAATGCTGCAAGCCGCCGCCCGAGAACAGATTGACCATTCCGAACAGCGTGCTTGAAGCCTGATCGAAGAACGCCGACAACGCCTGGCCGTCGATGCCCGGCGTCGGCACCGCCACGCCAATCCGGTAGATCATCAGCATTCCGGCGGTGAACAACAGCCGCCGGCGCAATTCCGGAATGTGCGAGGCGTTTGAAAATCCTTCGAGCATCGCGCTCCGCTTCAGCCTTCGATCAGTTCGGCGCTGCCGCCGGCGGCCGTGATTTTTTCGCGCGCCCCGGCCGAAAAAGCATGGGCTCGCACCGCCAGCCGAACCTTGACTTCGCCCGCGCCCAAGATCTTGATTTTCTTGCCCGCCGGCGCGAGTCCGCGATCCGCGAGCACCGCCGGATCGATCGTTTCGCCCTCGCCGAATCCGCCGAAGCGCCCGATATTGACTTCGGCGAACCGTTCGCGCGCCGCTTCATTCGCCTGCAGGCGCCGGAATCCGCGCTTCGGCACCCGCCGGATCAGCGGCATCTGGCCGCCTTCGTAACCCGGCGGAGTATTGCCGCCCGAACGCGACCCGCGGCCCTTGTGGCCCCGGCCGGCGGTCTTGCCATTGCCCGAGCCGATACCCCGTCCGACGCGGCGTTTGCGGCGGGTCGAGCCCGGCGCCGGCTTCAGTTCGTTCAGCTTCATATCCGCCCGCCTAATCCTTAATCTCGGCCACCAGATGCGACACCCGGCGCACCATCCCGCGCACTTCCGGCGTCGCTTTCAGCACGCGTGCGCTGCCGACCTTGCCCAGTCCCAGCCCCTTGAGCGTCTCGCGCACCCGCTGGGTCGTGCCGATCGGGCTGCGCACCAATTTCACATGTATCGTTTCGGCCATCGCGATCTCGCCTCAACCTGCTTCCGCGTCACGCCGCCGGCTGCGTCGCGACGGCGCGCAGCCGCGCAACGTCGCCGGGACTGCGCAACTCGGTCAACGCCTCGAGCGTCGCCTTGACCAGATTGTGCGGATTCGACGAACCCAGCCGCTTGGTCAGGATATTGCGAATCCCGGCCAGTTCGACGACCGCGCGCACGCCGCCCGCGGCGATAACTCCCGTGCCTTCCGCCGCCGGTTTCAGAATCACCTTGCCGGCGCCGAAATGTCCGAGCACCTGATGCGGAATCGTGCCTTCATTGATCGGCACGCGAATCAGGCTTTTTTTCGCCCGTTCCACGCCCTTGCGAATCGCTTCGGGCACTTCGTTGGCCTTGCCCAGCCCGAATCCGACCAGTCCGTGTCCGTCGCCCGCCACCACCAGCGCGCTGAAACTGAAACGCCGGCCGCCCTTGACGACCTTGGCCACGCGGTTGATGTGGACGACTTTTTCCTTGATATCCATCCCTTGCGGGTCAATTCGATTCGCCACGGCGTTATTCCTGTCCTAGCTTTGCCGACACTAAAATTTAAGGCCCGCTTCCCGCGCCGCCTCGGCCAGCGCCTTGACGCGGCCGTGATAAAGAAATCCGTTGCGGTCGAAAATCACTTCGCCGATTCCCTGCTCGCGGCAGCGGCTCGCAATCGCCTGTCCGACCGCTTTCGCCGCTCCCATATTGCTGCGGCCGCCCAAGCCTTCGCCGATTTCCTTGAGCGCCGTCGACGCCGAGGCGAGCGTCCGCCCGCTCTCGTCCGAGATCACCTGAACGTAAATATGATGCAGCGAGCGGAACACCGACAGCCGCGGCCGCTGATCCGTGCCGCGCACCTTGCGTCTCACGCGCCCCTGGCGCAGCTTGCGCTTTTCTGCCCGATCCATGGTCCTTCCGTTTCGCCGCTTAGCGGCCGCCGCCCGCCGCGGCCTTGCCGGCCTTGCGATGGATGGTCTCGGTCGCGTACTTGATTCCCTTGCCCTTGTACGGCTCCGGCGGCCTGAGTCCGCGGATTTCCGCCGCCACCGAACCGAGCAACTGCCGGTCGGCGCTTTCCAGCGTCACGATTACCTGCCGCTCGACCTTGGCGGTCACGCCCGGCGGCAGCTGATAGACAATCGGATGCGAATAGCCAAGCGCGAGATTGATCAGATTGCCCTTGACGTCGGCGCGATAGCCGACGCCGTTGATCTCGAGCACCCGCGTAAAGCCTTTGCTCACGCCCTCGGCCATGTTCGCGACCAGCTTGCGCATCAACCCATGCAGCGCCCGCTCCCCGGCCGCGTCGCCCGGACGCTTGACGGCGATTTTGCCGTCCGCGATTTCGAGCGTGAACCCCGGATGCACCCGCGCCTCAAGCTTGCCCTTGGGCCCTTCGAGCCGGATCACGCCGTCGGCGAGCGCCGCCTTGACGCCCTTGTCCAGCACCACCGGCAGTTTTCCTATCCGCGACATCGCCCTACCAAACCCTCAACAGGATTTCGCCGCCGACGTTGCGCCGGCGCGCCTCGCGATCGGTCATCACGCCTTGCGGCGTCGATACGATATGCATGCCCATCGCGCCCGCCGCCTTCGGCATCGTTTTCGCCCCGGCGTAGCGCCGCAGACTCGGCCGACTGACGCGCTGCAACCCGCGAATCACCGGCTCGCGCGCGGCCGAATAGCGCAGGCCGAGCACGAGCTTCTTCTGATACGCCTCGCCGGTTATTTCAACGCCGGCCAGAAAACCCTCAGCCAGCAGCGCGCGGCAAACCGCTTCGCGCAGGCGCGAATGAGGAACTTCGACCTGGTTGTACCGCGCATGCATCGCGTTGCGAATCCGGGTCAGCAATTCGGCAATCGGATCAGTCTGCGACATCTTGTTCCGCCCCTTGCCCTTACCAGCTCGCCTTGACCACGCCCGGCAGCGCGCCCTTGAGCGCGTTCTTGCGCAGGCACAGCCGGCACATCTTGAACCGGCGGTAAAACGCGCGCGCCCGCCCGCACAGCGGACAGCGATTGTAACTGCGCACCTTGAATTTCGGCTCGCGGGTCGCTTTGACTCGCAGACACGTCTTGGCCATCGTGATTCGTTCCTATTCCATCCGCGGCGCGCCGTCGCGCTCGCCGCCCGTTCCCCGAAATGGCATCCCGAGCGCGCGCAGCAGGGTCAATCCTTCGAAATCGCTCGCCGCGGTGGTCCGGATCGACACGGTCATGCCCTTGACCTTCTCGATCTTGTCGAGATTGAGCTCGGGAAAAATCGTATGCTCGCGCAGGCCGAGCGAATAGTTGCCGCGCCCGTCGAAGGCTTTGTCGCTCACGCCGCGAAAGTCGCGCACGCGCGGCAGGGCGACATTCACCATCCGGTCGAAGAATTCCCACATCCGCTCGCGCCGCAGCGTGACCATCACGCCGATCGGCATCCCTTCGCGCAGCTTGAAGTTCGAAATCGCCTTGCGCGCGCGCGTCACCACCGGCTTTTGCCCGGTGATTTGCTGCAACTCCTCGGCCGCGGCGTCGAGAATCTTGACATTCTCGCGCGCTTCGCCGAGCGCCATGTTGATCACGATCTTGTCAAGCCGCGGCGCACGCATCTTGTTCGCGATTTTCAAATCCCGCATCAGCGCCGGCAGGATCTCGCTCTCGTATCTGAGGCGCAGGCGCGCCGGCAGCTTCGGCTCCGGTTCGGCGGGCGCTTGCGCCGCCTGTGCGGCCGCTTCAGGAGCGCCCTTGGCGGCGCGCTCGCGCCTGCCCTTGCCCGCTTTTTCGGTTTTCTGCTCGTCCGCCATCAATCGTTACCCAGCGCTTCGCCGCATCGCCGGCAAATCCGCGCGCGTGCGCCGTCGTCGGCGCGCTTGACGCCGATCCGCACGGGCGCGTTGCAGCGATCGCAGAAATACATCACGTTGCTGATTCTGAGCGGCGCTTCCTTGTCCACGATTCCGCCCGGACTCTGCGGCCCGCGCGGCTTGGAATGGCGCTTCACCATGTTGAGCCGCTCGACCACCAGCCGTCCTTCGTCGGGCAGCACGCGCAGCACCTTGCCGGTCTTGCCGCGATCGCGCCCCTTGATCACCATCACGGTGTCGTTCTTGCGAATCTTGATCTTCGCCGACGCCGCCATCACAGCACCTCCGGCGCAAGCGAAATAATCTTAAGGAAACGCTTGGCGCGCAGCTCGCGCGCGACCGGCCCGAAGATGCGGGTGCCGACCGGCTCGCCCTGATTGTCCAGCAGCACCGCCGAATTGTCGTCGAAGCGGATATAGCTGCCGTCCTCGCGGCTCACTTCCTTGTGCGTGCGGACGATCACCGCCTTGCTCACGTCGCCCTTTTTCACTTTGGCGTTGGGAATCGCCTCTTTCACCGCGACCACAATCACGTCGCCGACCGACGCATAGCGCCGGCGCGAGCCGCCCAACACCTTGATACACATCACTTTGCGCGCGCCGGAATTGTCGGCGACGCTCAATACCGTCTGCGTCTGCACCATGGCGAATCCGTCCCCCTAGCGCGCCGCCTGCTGCAGCACCCGGCTCACCCGCCATCGCTTGTGCCGCGACAGCGGGCGCGATTCGATAATCAACACCCGATCGCCCTCGTGGCATTGCGATTGTTCGTCGTGCGCCATGTAGCGCTTGCGCTGCGTCAGGCGCTTGCCGTACAGCGGATGCCGTACCAGGCGCTCGACCTGCACCACCACCGTTTTGGTCATGCGGGCGGAAACCACCGTTCCTTCGCGCCGCTTAATCAGCTGCCGCATCGCCGCTCCCTTGCGCCGCCCCGGCGCCCGCCGTCTTTTCCCCGATCAGCGTGAGAATCCGCGCCAGCTCGCGCCGCGCCTTGCGATAATTCGCCGGATTGTCGAGCTGATTGGTCCTGAGCTTGAGCCGCAGCCGGAAAATCTCTTCGCGCGTCTCGCGCTCCTTGATCCGGAGATCGGCGGGACTCATCTGCCTGAGTTCGCTAAGCTCCAAGGCCCTGCGCCTCCCGTTCCACGACGATCGTCTTGACCGGCAGCTTATGCGACGCCAGCCGCATCGCTTCCAGCGCGGTCGCCCGATCGACGCCTTCCATCTCGAACAAAATCCGCCCCGGCCGCACCACCGCCGTCCAGCCCTCGGGCGCGCCTTTGCCTTTGCCCATCCGGGTTTCCGCCGGCTTCTTGGTGAACGGCTTGTCCGGAAAGACCCGAATCCAGACCCGGCCGCCGCGCTTGATATGGCGCGTCAGCGCGATTCGGGCGGCTTCGAGCGCGCGCGTATCGATCCGGCAGGTCTCGGTGCTTTTCAGCCCGTAATCGCCGAACGCAAGAGTAAGTCCGCGCGATTCGGCGCCGCGCACGCGGCCCTTCTGAATCTTGCGGTATTTGACCTTTTTTGGCGACAGCATCGCTTGCTACCCGTCAACTCCCTGATTACGCCGCTGTGTCATCCCTGCTGCGCCGCAACGCCCGAGCGCTTGGCCGCCTCTTCCTGGCGGGTCAGGATTTCGCCGCGGAAGATCCACGCCTTGACCCCGATCACGCCGTAGGTCGTGCGCGCTTCGGCGAAACCGTAGGCGACGTCCGCGCGCAGCGTCTGCAGCGGCACGCGCCCTTCGCGATACCACTCCGACCGCGCGATTTCAGCGCCGCCCAGCCGTCCGGCGACGTGCACTTTTACGCCCAGCGCGCCCATCCGCATCGCGCGCAGCACCGCTTCCTTCATCGCGCGGCGAAACGCCACGCGCCGTTCGAGCTGCAGCGCGATATTCTCGGCCACCAGCTGCGGATCGAGATCGGGCCGGCGCACCTCGTGGATATTGATGAAGGCTTCCTTGCCCTTCATCATTTTCTGGATATCGGCCTTGAGCCGCTCGATCTCCGCGCCCTTTTTGCCGATCACGATTCCGGGCCGCGCGGTGAAGATATTGAGCTTGGCCTTGTTGGCCATCCGCTCGATCTCGATCCGCGAGATTCCCGCGTGGTAGAGGCGGCGCTTGATAAAATCGCGCAGCTTCAAATCTTCATGCAGCAGCGCCGTGTAATCGTGATGGGCGAACCACTTGGAGTCCCAGCTCTCGATTATGCCCAGGCGCAAACCGCGCGGATGTGTCTTCTGGCCCATAGCCTACCTCAGGACTCCTGTTCGTCCACGACCACCGTGAGATGGCTGGTGCGCTTCAGAATCGGCGTCGCGTGCATGTGCGCGCGCTGCATCGAGCGCTTCCAGGTCGGCCCGGTGTCGGCCACCACGCTTTTGACGAACAGCCGATCCTCATCGACGTTCTGCTGATCGCGCGCGTTGGCGATCGCCGCGAGCAGCGTTTTGGAGATGACCTTCGCGCCCTTCTTGGGCGTGAATTCCAGAATCGCCAGCGCCTGATCGACCTTTTTGCCGGCCACCAGCTCGCATACCAGCCGCAATTTCTGCGGCGAAATCCGCACGAACCGGCTGCGCGCCACTGCTTCCATCGCGAAACCCTCTTCCCCGCCCGCGCTCAGGCGCTCTTCTGCCCGCGCACCTCGCCCTTGCGTTCGCCCGCATGGCCGTGGTAGGTGCGCGTCGGCGAAAATTCGCCCAGCTTGTGGCCGACCATGTTCTCCGTGCAATAGACCGGGATGAACTTGTGGCCGTTATGCACCGCGAAAGTCAGGCCGATAAAATCCGGCGTGATCATTGACCGGCGCGACCAGGTGCGGATTATCCGCTTGTCTCCGGCCGTATTCGCCGCGTCCACCTTTTTCTGCAGATGGCCGTCGACGAAGGGACCTTTTTTAAGCGACCTCGCCATTTCGACTCCCGAATCCTCCCGCCTTCAATCAGCCCCGCTTGCCGCGCGGCCGGCGGCTCACGATATAACGATCCGACGGTTTCTTGCCGCGGGTCTTGTAGCCTTTGGTCGGCATCCCCCACGGCGATTGCGGATGATTGCCCTTCGAGCGGCCCTCGCCGCCGCCATGCGGATGGTCCACCGGGTTCATCGCGATACCCCGCACGTGCGAGCGCTTGCCCAGCCAGCGGGTGCGTCCGGCCTTGCCGATCGAGATATTTTCATGATCGGCGTTGCCGACCTGGCCGACCGTCGCGCGGCATTCCGCAAGCACCATCCGCTGTTCGCCCGAGGGCAGCTTGAGCAGCGCGAACTTGCCCTCTTTAGCCATCAGCTGCGCCTGCGCGCCCGCGCCGCGCGCCATCTGCGCGCCCGCGCCCGGCTTGAGCTCGATCGCGTGGACGAACGTTCCGACCGGAATATGCTTGAGCCGCAGCGCGTTGCCCGGCTTGATATCGGCGCGCTCGCCGCACTCGACCCGATCGCCCGGCTTGAGCCCGATCGGCGCGAGAATATAGCTCTTGCATCCGTCGGCGTAATGCAGCAGCGCGATATTCGCCGAGCGGTTGGGGTCGTATTCGAGCGCCGCGACCGTCGCCGGAATGCCGTCGCGGTCGCGCTTGAAATCGATCGCCCGCAGCCGGCGCTTGTGGCCGCCGCCCCGATGGCGCGACGTCATGCGCCCGCGATTGTTGCGTCCGCCCGATTTTTTCAGCGGCAGCAGCAGCGATTTTTCCGGCGCTTTCCTGGAAAGCTCAGAAAAATCGGCCACTTGCATGAAGCGCTGGCCCGGCGTTCGCGGATTAAGCTGAATTACCGCCATCGTTCCCCGCGTCCCTTAGACGCCCTCGAAAAATTCAATCCGGTCGCCCGCCTTGAGCGTGACGTAGGCCTTTTTCCAATCCGGCTTGCGCCCCGCGATGCGACCGCGCCGGCGCTCCTTGCCGAGAAAATTGGCCGTCCGCACCTCAAGCACGGTAACCTTGAAAAGCTCCTCGACCGCGCGGCGAATCGCATGCTTGTCGGCGCCGGGCCGGACCCGGAAAACGACCTGATTCGCCTTTTCGTTGACGATCGTGCCCTTTTCCGTCACCAGCGGCGCGATTATCAGTCCTTCGACGCTCATCGCTTGACGCTCCCGAGGCGCGCTTCGATCGCCCGCGCGGTTTTTTCGGTCATCAGCAGTTCGTCGTAATTGAGCACGTCGTACACGTTCAGGCCGGCGAGCGGGAGCGTTTTATGCGCCGGCAGATTGCGCGCCGCGCGGAAAAAATTCCCGTCGTCCTCGCCGATTACGATCAGCGCATGCTTGAGGCCCAGCGCCACGAGCGCCGCCTTCGCCAGTTTGGTCTTCGGATCGGCCAGTTCCAGCGCCTCGACCACGCACAGTTTGCCGTTCAGCGCCCGGTCCGACAGCGCCAGACTGAGCGCGCGCCGCCACGCCTTCTTCGGCATCTGGTACGAATAGTCGCGCGGCTGCGGACCGAAAATCGTGCCGCCATGCCGCCACAACGGCGACCGGGTCGAACCGGCGCGCGCGCGGCCGGTGCCCTTTTGCCGCCACGGCTTGCGTCCGCCGCCCGAGATCAGCCCGCGCGTCTTGGTCGCCGCGGTGCCGGCGCGCCGCTTCGCGAGCTGCATCCGGACCGCCTCGAACAGCAGCCCCTGATGGCCGGTGCGGCCAAAGACCGCGCCCGCCAATTCGATTTCGCCGGTCCGTTCGCGCGCCGCCGAATAGAGCGGCGCCTTCACGTTGGCGATTTCCGCCGCGCCGCGCCGTTCATCCATTGGCTTTCAACTCCGTCGCCGTGTCCAGCCGCGCCTGGCGGGCGGCGTGGCTCACCACCACCAGCGCGCCGTCCGGTCCGGGCACCGCGCCCGACACTAGAATCGCGTTATCGTCAGGCAGAATTTCGATCACTTTCAGATTCAACACCGTCGCCCGCTCGTTGCCCAGCTGCCCAGCCATCCGCAGCCCCTTGCGCACCCGTCCGGGATACGACCGGTTGCCGATCGAGCCGCCGTGGCGGAAATACTCGTGCGTGCCGTGGCTGCCGGGAAACCCGGCGAAATGATGCCGCTTGATCACGCCCGCGTAGCCGCGTCCCTTGGAAACGCCGCTCACGTTGATCGCGTCGCCCGGCTTGAAAACGTCGCCCGCCGCGATCGGCTGGCCGAGCTTCAGTTCGCCCTCGCCGCGCCGCGCGAATTCGCGCGTCGCCACGCCCGGCGCGACTTCCGCCTTGGCGAAATGGCCGCGCAGGGCGCCGTTGATGCGCGATTGCCGCCGCCGGCCCCACGTCACCTGCACGGCGTCGTAGCCGTCGGTCGGGGCGGTCTTGAACTGCGTCACCGCGCACGGCCCCAGTTGGATTACGGTCACGGCGCGGACCTTGCCGGCCGCGTCGCCCACCTGGGTCATCCCCAATTTTTTGCCAATCAATCCGCTCAGCACGGCGCTTCTACTCCAGCTTGATCTCGACGTCGACGCCGGCCGCCAAATCGAGCTTACCCAGCGCGTCGATCGTCTGCTGGGTCGGTTCGAGCACGTCCAAAAGCCGCTTGTGGGTGCGGATTTCGAAATGCTCGCGCGATTTCTTGTCGACATGCGGCGAGCGGTTCACCGTGAACCGCTCGATCCGGGTCGGCAGCGGAATCGGCCCGGCCACGCGGCCGCCGGTGCGCCGAATCGTATCGACGATTTCGCGCACCGACTGGTCCAGCAGCCGATGGTCGTACGCCTTCAGGCGTATCCGTATCTTTTCGTTCATCCTGTCAGCCACGTCGCCGGCTCCCGCGCCAACCCCAATCCTGTTTGCCGATGATGGCCGCGCCCCCTGCCGGAAGCGCGGCCGATAATCCGTCCGTCACCGTTCGGCCGGAACTTCCGGCCGTATCCGGATCGCTTACTTCAACACCTTCGAGACCACGCCGGCGCCGACCGTGCGGCCGCCCTCGCGAATCGCGAAGCGCAGTCCTTGTTCCATCGCGACCGGCGTAATCAGTTCGCCGACCACGTTGATATTGTCCCCCGGCATGACCATCTCGGTGCCTTCCGGCAGCGTCACCACGCCGGTCACGTCGGTGGTGCGGAAGTAGAACTGCGGCCGGTAGCCGTTGAAGAACGGCGTATGCCGTCCGCCCTCTTCCTTGGTCAACACGTACACCGAACCCTCGAACCTGGTATGCGGCGTGATCGAGGCCGGCTGCGCCAACACCTGGCCGCGCTCGACTTCTTCGCGCTTGAGGCCCCGCAGCAGCACGCCGACGTTGTCGCCCGCCTGGCCCTCGTCCAGAATCTTGCGGAACATCTCGACGCCCGTGACCACCGTCTTCTGCGTGTCGCGGAAGCCGACGATCTCGATTTCGTCGCTGACCCGGACCTTGCCGCGCTCGATCCGGCCGGTGACGACGGTGCCGCGGCCCGAGATCGAGAAAACGTCCTCGATCGGCATCAGGAACGGCTTGTCGGTTTCGCGCGCCGGCTGCGGCACGTAGCTGTCGACCGCCGCCATCAGGTCGAGGATCGGCTTGCACTTCTCGCAGTCGTCCTTGCCGCATCCGCATTCCAGGGCCTTCAGCGCGCTGCCGCGAATCACCGGAATATCGTCGCCGGGAAAATCGTACTTTTTGAGCAGGTCGCGGACTTCGAGCTCGACCAGATCGAGCAGCTCCGGATCGTCGACCATGTCGACCTTGTTCATAAAGACCACGATCGACGGCACGCCGACCTGGCGGGCGAGCAGGATATGCTCGCGCGTCTGCGGCATCGGGCCGTCGTTCGCGCCGACCACCAGAATCGCGCCGTCCATCTGGGCGGCGCCGGTGATCATGTTCTTGATATAGTCGGCGTGGCCCGGACAATCGACGTGCGCATAGTGCCGCTTGGGCGTTTCGTATTCGACGTGGGCGATCGCGATCGTGATGCCGCGCTCGCGTTCCTCGGGAGCCTTGTCGATCTGATCGAACGCCGTGAACTGGGCAAGCTTCTTGGCCGCCAGAACCTTGGTGATCGCCGCGGTCAGGGTGGTCTTGCCGTGGTCGATATGACCGATCGTGCCCACGTTCAGATGCGGCTTGGTGCGCTCGAATTTAGCCTTGCCCATGACGGATTTTCCTCCGGCTCCTTGCTGTTCCCGCTATCATGCGCGCGCGCGGGCTTCGCCTTCGTTATTGCCGCGCGCGGTCAATTCCTCGAATATCGCCTGCGGCACCGGTTCGTACACCGCAAACTGCATCGTATAGTTCGCCCGGCCCTGCGTGATCGAACGCAGCTTGGTCGCGTAGCCGAACATCGTGGCCAGCGGCACGCGCGCCGCGATCACCTGCGCGCCGGCGCGGTTTTCCATCTCCTGAATCTTGCCGCGCCGCGCGTTCAAGTCGCCGATCACGTCGCCCATGAATTCCTGCGGCGTCACCACCTCGACGTCCATCACCGGCTCCAGCAGCACCGGACTCGCCTTTTCCGCCGCCTCCTTGAACGCCATCGAACCCGCGATCTTGAAAGCGATTTCGGACGAATCGACTTCGTGATACTTGCCGTCCACCACGGTCGCCTTGATATCGACCATCGGATAGCCGGCCAGCACCCCCGTCTCCATCGCTTCCTTGATTCCGTGTTCGATCGACGGAATGAAGTTGCGCGGAATCGAGCCGCCCTTGGTGCCGTCCTCGAACTCGAAACCGCCGCCCTTCTCCATCGGCTCGATCTTCAGATCGACCACGCCGAACTGGCCGTGGCCGCCGGTCTGGCGCACGAAACGGCCTTCCGCCTCCGAAGGGCGCCGAATCGTCTCGCGATAGGCGACCTGCGGCTTGCCGACGTTGGCGTCGACTTTGAACTCGCGCAGCATCCGATCGACGATAATTTCCAGATGCAGCTCGCCCATCCCGGCGATCAGCGTCTGGCCGGTCTCGCGGTTGACGTTGACGCGGAAGGAGGGGTCTTCCTTCGCCAGCTTCTGCAGCGCCTCGCCGAGCTTTTCCTGGTCGGCCTTGGTTTTAGGCTCGATCGCGATCTGGATCACCGGATCGGGAAATTCGATCGCTTCAAGAATGATTGGACTGCCCGAATCGCAGAGCGTGTCGCCGGTGGTGGTGTCGCGCAAGCCGACCGCGCAGATATCGCCGGCGTAAACCTCGGTGATCTCCTCGCGCTTGTTGGCGTGCATCTTCACCAGCCGCCCGATTCGTTCGCGCCTGCCCTTGGTCGAATTCAGCACCGACGTGCCGCTTTCGAGCTTGCCCGAATAGACCCGCAGGAAGGTCAGCGTGCCGATATACGGGTCGGTCATGATCTTGAAGGCCAGCGCGGAGAACGGCTCGTCGTCGCGCGGCCAGCGCTCCGCCATCTTGCCGTCGTCGACTTTCCCGACCACGGGCGGCAGATCTCCGGGCGACGGCAGATATTCGACCACCGTGTCGAGCATCGGCTGCACGCCCTTGTTGCGGAACGCCGAACCCATCACGACCGGCACCAGTTCGAGCTTGAGCGCCGCGGCGCGAATCGCCGCGCGCAATTTGTCCGGCTCCGGCGCTTTGCCTTCGAGATACAGCTCCATGATCGAATCGTCGTGGTCGGCCGCCGCCTCGATCAGCTTGTCGCGCCATTCGGCGGCCTGCTCTTTCAGCTCCGCCGGAATCTCGACCACGCGGAAGTTCGCGCCCAGCCGATCGTCGTCCCACACCAGCGCCCGGTTTTCGACCAGATCGATCACGCCCGAAAATTTGTCTTCCGCGCCGATCGGAATCTGCAGCGCCAGCGGACGGGCCTTGAGCTTGTCGCGGATTTCGCCGAGCACGCGCTCCCAGTCGGCGCCGACGCGATCCATCTTGTTGATGAACGCGACGCGCGGCACGCGATACTTGTCGGCCTGGCGCCAGACGGTTTCCGACTGCGGTTCGACGCCGCCGACCGCGCAGAAGACCGCGACCGCGCCGTCGAGCACGCGCAGGCTGCGCTCGACTTCAATCGTGAAATCGACGTGGCCGGGCGTGTCGATAATATTGATGCGATGGTCGCGCCAGAAGCAGGTGGTGGCGGCGGAGGTAATCGTGATGCCGCGCTCCTGCTCCTGCACCATCCAGTCCATGGTCGCGGTGCCTTCGTGAACCTCGCCGATCTTGTAGTTGATCCCGGTGTAAAACAGGACCCGCTCGGTGGTCGTGGTTTTGCCGGCATCGATATGCGCCATGATGCCGATATTGCGCACCCGATCTATGGGGGTCTGACGAGCCATCCCGAAAAAACTTCTTTCCGCCTCTACCAGCGGTAATGCGCGAAGGCGCGGTTCGCCTCCGCCATGCGATGAGTGTCTTCGCGTTTCTTGACCGCGCCGCCGCGATTATTGGCCGCCTCGAGAATTTCGTTGGCCAGCCGCTCGCGCATCGATTTTTCGCCCCGCGCCCGCGCCGCCGTCACCAGCCAGCGCATCGCGAGCGACGATCTGCGCAACGGCCGCACTTCGACCGGCACCTGATAGTTGGCGCCGCCGACCCGCCGCGAACGCACCTCGACCGCCGGCCGCACGTTGTCGAGCGCCCGCTTGAACATCGCGAGGCCGTCCTCTTTCGAGCGCTCGGCCACCAGATCGAGCGCGCCGTAAAGGATGCCCTCGGCGACGGATTTCTTGCCGCGCTCCATCACGACATTGACGAATTTCGCGACCGTGCGATCGTGAAACTTCGGATCCGCGACCACCTCGCGGACGCGCACTTGTCCTTTTCGCGACATGAGTCTTTCTTACTTGGGCTTCTTCGAGCCGTATTTCGAACGGCTCTTGCGCCGGTCCTGCACGCCGATCGAATCGAGCGTGCCTCTAATCACGTGATAGCGCACACCCGGCAAATCCTTGACGCGGCCGCCCCGGATCAGCACCACCGAGTGCTCCTGCAGGTTGTGGCCGACGCCCGGAATATACGTGTTCACTTCATAGCCGTTGGAAAGCCGGACGCGCGCCACCTTGCGCAAGGCCGAATTCGGCTTCTTGGGCGTGGTGGTTTTGACCTGCGTGCAGACGCCGCGCTTTTGCGGCGAGCCCTGCAGCGCCGGCGCGCTCATCTTGTAGCGCTTCTTCACACGCGCGGCGCGAATCAACTGGTTAATCGTCGGCACGTTTTCGTCTTCAGCTTTCCGGCGGCCCGAATACCAACCTCCGGGCCGCGCCCGGAGTCGTTCCGCCCGTTTTGACGCCCCGCGGAGCCGTCTCCGGTCCGGCGGGGCAAACGAACCCCCCAAGGGCGCCCACCGCCCTTGGGGGAAATACAAGTATTTATAGGAAACTATTCGTCCAGTCAATCTCCGGCCGCCGCCGCGGCCTCGGATCCGTCGCCCTTCTCAAGCTCCTCGCCGGCCGGCGGCGCCTCGGTCTTAAGCTCCATCCGATGGTACTGCGGGAGGCCGGTTCCGGCCGGAATCAGGCGTCCCATAATCACGTTTTCCTTCAGTCCGACCAGCCGGTCGACCTTGCCGTTGATCGCGGCTTCGGTCAGCACCCGCGTGGTCTCCTGGAACGACGCCGCCGAGATGAAGCTTTCGGTCGAAAGTGACGCCTTGGTGATTCCCAGCAACAGCGGCTCGGCGATCGCCGGCTCCCCGCCCTTCGTCAGGACGCGGCCGTTCTCCTCGTCAAAACGCCATTTCTCGGTCTGATCGCCGACCAGGAAATCGGTGTCGCCGACCTCCTTGATCCGCACCCGCCGCAGCATCTGGCGCACGATCACTTCGATATGCTTGTCGTTGATGCGCACGCCCTGCAGCCGGTAGATTTCCTGAATTTCGTCGACCAGGTACTTGGCCAGCGCCTTTTCGCCGAGAATCGTCAGGATATCGTGCGGATTCGACGAGCCTTCCATCAGCGGCTCGCCGGCCTTGATCACGTCGCCTTCGTGGACGCCGATATGCTTGCCCTTCGGAATCAGATATTCGCGCGGCTCGCCGACTTCGGGCGTGACCACGACCTTGCGCTTGCCCTTGGTGTCCTTGCCGAACGAAACCTGTCCGTCGATTTCGGAAATGACCGCGAATTCCTTGGGCTTGCGCGCCTCGAACAGCTCCGCGACGCGCGGCAGGCCGCCGGTGATATCCTTGGTCTTGGTGGTCTCGCGCGGGATTTTCGCGATCACGTCGCCGGCCGCGACCTGCGCGCCCTCGGGCACGTTGATATAGGCGCCGACCGGCAGGAAGTAGCGCGCGTAGTTTTCGCTGTCGGGCAGCTTCGCGGTGCGTCCCGAGTCGTCTTTGATCGAGATGCGCGGGCGCACGTCGAGGTCCTTGAACTCGACGATGACGTTGGAGCGCGCGCCGGTGCGTTCATCGACCCGCTCCTCCATCGTTTTGCCTTCGAGCACGTCGCCGTACTTAATCTTGCCCGACACTTCGGTGACGATCGGCGTGGTGTAGGGATCCCATTCGGCGATCAGTTCGTTGGCCTTGACCTTGTCGCCGTCGGCCTTGCGCAGCTTGGCGCCGTAAACCAGCGGATAGCGCTCGCGCTCGCGTTCGCGCGCCGGCGCGCCGCCCTCGCCCGCCACCGGCGCGACGACCGCGACCTCGCCGTGACGCGACATCACCACCAGCGAGCCGTCGCGGCTGGGCACGGTTTTCACGTTATGCAGCCGCACGAGGCCTTCGTTGCGCGCTTCGAGCGCGGTCTGCTCGGCGCGCCGGCTGGCGGTGCCGCCGATATGGAACGTGCGCATCGTGAGCTGCGTGCCCGGCTCGCCGATCGACTGCGCGGCCATCGTGCCGATCGCCTCGCCCATGTTCACCAGATGGCCGCGGCCGAGGTCGCGTCCGTAGCATTTGACGCACACCCCCTGGCGCGACTGGCAGGTGAGCACCGAGCGGATCTTGACCCGTTCGAGGCCGGCCTCTTCGATCCGGGCGACCTTGTCCTCATCGATCATCTCGTTGGCGCGGATCAG
>JAJXZF010000085.1 GCA_021780225.1 Deltaproteobacteria bacterium
GTAGACGAACCATTCGCGCATGAAGAACGAGTTGTTCTCGTTCAGCCGATAATTCTCGTCGACCTGCAGCAGCGTGCGCGAAGCCGCCAGGTTGTTGCGGCTCTTGGTGTAATCGCGCAACGCGGTCGGGTTCTGCCACATGCCGAAGGTCTGGCTGAGATAGCCCGACACGTGCAGTCCGCTCAGCCAGCCGTTTTCCTGCGTGGCGGCCGAGCTTTGCGGCAAAGTATCCGCGTTGGCGCCGGTGACGTTCAACGCATCCGACGGTTGCGCGCTGACGCCGCCGGCGAACGCGCCCGCGCCCGTCGCCAGGACCATCGCGAGCGCCAGCGCCAAGCGCGCCAAGGCTCCGCCTCCCCGGAATACGCCGGAATCAAAAACTCTAGTCCCCATTAGTCTCCTCCTTCGAGCTAACCGCTTCGCGCCATCCCCGACGGCGCGCTCAACCCCACGCGGAAAATTCCGTTCAGCCGCCGACCGTCGTCCGGCCGAACCGAATTCGCGCGATCCCCCGGAACCGGCGGGACCCGCGCGTTTGCGACTGGATGCTTCGATACGGCGACGGCGAACAAGGATGGGCGGCGTCAGGCAAGCGGGCGCGAAGCAAACAGATTCCAAACCAGCAGTCCACTACACCGCCCGATTTATAAAAACCGGATGACTATTTCAATAGCAATATGCGTTTTCGGTTAAAAAACTTTTCGGCGGCGATCGTAGTGCATATTCCAATAGTATCAGTCGCGTCCTGATTGATGGATGTTCGGCTTCGCGGGCGGCGAATGCCGTATACAAGGCCTATCGGC
Source organism: Deltaproteobacteria bacterium (assembly GCA_021780225.1). Lineage (GTDB taxonomy): Bacteria > Desulfobacterota > Binatia > Binatales > Binataceae > JADMIL01. The sequence goes on from JAJXZF010000085.1 coordinate 804, forward strand.
AGCGTGCGATCTCCGAATGCGCCCGACGGATGATTAAGACCGCATTTCCGCGCATTCGCGGGCCGCAGCCTTGTTTCATCGGGCGGAGTGCGGCCGAGTCCACATTTTCGCGGCGACGGATGGAATATCCAGTCCCATCATTCCGGCGGCGTCTTTGCGGCAGTGGAATGACTTTTGCCGAAGTTGAATCTTTCGTACGAATGTTTACGCTGGCGGCCAATCGTCGAATGCACCGTGCGCATGGATAGATCGTCATGAAGACGCGGCGCAAAGCTATCCACGCCCGCGGATATATTTACCAATACTGATTCAGAGTTTTTGCGGCGACGAGCGGGATATATGATCCAACTGTTTCGATCGCCACTTTGCGGATTTAATCCGCGGGTCTTCGAAGCTAACCAATCCGCGCGAAGGTTATTATTAGCGGACGATCCTTGAATGCGCCGAACGGATGGCAATGGCGGTGGACACGCGCGGCGCGGAGCGTTCGCCACGTTCCGCGCCGCGGGGAGCCATGCGCGAAAGCGATTTCGGGAGGAAAAAAAACGGCCCTCCCCGTCGCCGGGAAGGGCCGTTTGGGCCCTGCGGAATGGCTCGTTCTATTCGCCCTTCCAGTTGGGCTTGCGCTTCTCGGCGAAGGCGCGCGGGCCTTCGATCAGGTCCTTCGACTGGAACAGCTTCTTGGTCGCCGGGAAATTGGTCTTGTTGGCCTCCTCGAGCGGCAGATGCAGCCCCTGATAGGCAGCCTCCTTGCTCGCCTGCACCGACAACGGCGAGCATTCCATGATTTCCGCCGCCCATTTCGCGGCTGTCGCGGCCAAATCCTTGAGCGGCACGACTTCATTGGCGAGGCCCCAGCGATGGGCCTCGGCGGCGGTGATATGCCGTCCCGTCAGCATCATCCCCATCGCGATTTTGAGCGGAATATGGCGCGGCAGGCGATGCACTCCGCCCGCGCCCGCCATCAAGCCCACGCGCGGCTCGGGCAGGCCGAAACGCGCATGCTCGGCGGCGATGATAATGTCGCAGGCGAGCGCGATTTCGCATCCGCCCCCGAGCGCGAAGCCGTTGACCGCCGCGATAATCGGCTTGTTGATGTCGTAGCGGGCGGTAATGCCGGCGAACCCGCCCTTGCTGCGCGGAAACGGCTCGCCGGCGTGCGCGGCGGTCCATTTCAGGTCGTTGCCGGCGGAAAACGCCTTGTCGCCGGAGCCGGTCATGATCGCCACCCACAGATTTTTGTCGGCGACGAAATCGTCCCACACCGCGTCCATCTCGGTATGACACGGCGGATGGAGCGCGTTCATCACCTCGGGGCGATTAAACGTAATCCAGGCAAGATGATCTTTTTTCTCGTACTTGATGAACTTCAAATCCATGTTCGCTTCAACCTCCCGGCCGGTATGCGTCCTAATCGATTCGGCGCCGCGTTCCGCACCGCGCCGCGGGCCCGCGCGATAAACCCGAGCGCCGGCCGTCGTCCATCGAATCGCATAATCGGCCCGCCCGCACAACCGGCGCGCCGCGCGCGCGCTATTCGCCCTGCTCCTCCATCAACTCGAAGAAAGCGTCCACGCTGCGCATCAACTGGCGGCGGATTTGCGCCTGCGTGCCCTCGATCAGATGCATCGTGACGCGTCCCTCGCCGCCGTCCGCCATCCGCACCCGCGCGTCCTCGACCGCGACGACCTGCGCCGGATCGAACAGCCGCATCCCGTAGATCAACGTGCCCCGCTTCGCCGCGCCCTTGACCAGCTTGAGCCTGCCGCGCGCCATCCGCTCCTCCGTTTGCCTCGAAAGTCTCGCCGTTCGCCTTATATCATGGCGGCGCAAATCATGCGGCGGCGCACGGGCGCGGGCGGCGCCGCGCAGGTTCGCAATCCGGGCATGATTGACAAGCCGCGCCGGCGCCAAGGAAAATTCTTGCGATGAGCGCTAAGTTCCGGTTTGCCCGATCGGCCCTAATCGCGGCCGCCGTCGTGGCGGTCAGCGGATGCGGCCTGTTTTATGACGCCGGTTCCCGAATCAAGACCGGCCACATGTCTGATAAGCTCAAGCCCGGCGAAACCGCCCTGCAAATCCATCGCGAATGGGGCGAGCCGGATTTGCGCCGGGACGTCGGGGCCAAGGAGGAAATCTGGAGCTATGCGCGCAGCCCCAACACCAACGATATTACCGCAACGCTGTTCTATACCTCCACCAAACCCGGCGACGAGAGCAAATTCCTCGATTTGAAGTTTATCGACGGCACGCTCGTCTCGTGGAACGAAGCCGTCCATACGATGCCGGCCAAACAGGGCGCCGGCTTCAGCTACGGCCTGGGACCGGGCGCGACCAATTCGCCGCTTATCAAATATTAGCCAGAACGAGCTATACTGGAACGGCTTATTGCAACGCATGCAGACCGTCGTGTTTAATTGGTTCAGTATGCCGGGGCGCGACGATTTATTCACCGCGGACCGGCGGCGGAATTTTTTTCCGTCCGCCCGGGCGCTCGCCTGGCGCCGGAAGGCCGATTGATGGCGACCGCCCGCAAATCCTTCGAGACCATCCTGCTCGATCGCTCATGGGTCTCCGAGCAGGACCTCGAAAAGGCGCGCCAGCGCAAAAAACCGGGGCAGGAACTGGCCGACGTGCTGGTCGATATGGGCGCGATCGAGCCGCAGCGACTCGCCCGCGCGCTCGCCCAGGAATACGGGTTGCCCTTTCAGGCGCATATCGATCCGGCCACGCTCGATAACGAGCTGGTCGCGCGCATCCCGATCAATTACGCCAAGAAAAACCGCCTGTTGCCGCTCGGGGCCGACAACGGCGCGGTCACGGTCGCGATCGTCGATCCCGCCAACTACGAGCCGCTCGACGATCTCCACGTGCTTTTCGGCCGGCCGATCCAGGCGGTGGTCGCGCCCGGCGAAGTGATCACCGAGGCGATTAACCGCGCCTACGATCAGGCCGCGACCACCACCGCCCACGACTTGATGATCGATCTCGACGAGGAAGGGCTGAATTCGGTCGCCAGCGAACTCGCTTCCGAACCGCGCGACCTGCTCGAAGCCGACGACGCCGCGCCGATTATCAAGCTGGTCAACGGTCTCTTGTCGCAGGCGGTCAAGGACCGCGCCAGCGATATCCACGTCGAGGTCTTCGAGAGCGATCTGGTGGTGCGGTTCCGGGTCGACGGGATGCTTTACGACGTGCTCTCGCCGCCCAAGCGCTTCCACGCCGCGATCGCCTCGCGCATCAAGGTGATGTCCGGACTGAATATCGCCGAAAAGCGCCTGCCCCAGGACGGACGGATCCGGCTCCGAATCGCCGGGCGCGATATCGATATCCGCGTCTCGACCATCCCGACCGCCTTCGGCGAACGGATCGTCCTGCGCCTGCTCGATCGGGCGCAAGCGCTGGTTGATATCAATCTCGACCGATTGGGTTTTTCCGGCGATAACCTGCACAAGATTGATCGGCTGATTCGCCAGAGCCACGGCATCATTCTGGCCACCGGCCCGACCGGCTCGGGTAAATCGACCACGCTGTACGCCTGCCTGAGCCGCATCAACTCGCCCGAAAAAAATATCATCACGATCGAGGATCCGATCGAATACCAGTTGCGCGGCGTCGGCCAGATGCAGGTGAATCCGAAGATCGAGCTGACCTTCGCCAGCGGCCTGCGCTCGATCCTGCGCCAGGACCCCGACGTGATCATGGTCGGCGAAATCCGCGACGGCGAAACCGCCGAAATCGCAATTCAGGCCGCTCTCACCGGCCATCTGGTGTTCTCCACCCTGCACACCAACGACTCCTTCGGCGCGCTCACCCGACTCGTCGATATGGGGATCGAGCCATTCCTGGTCTCTTCGTCGGTGCTGGCGGTGCTGGCGCAGCGCCTGCTCCGGATGATCTGCCAGACTTG
>JAJXZF010000021.1 GCA_021780225.1 Deltaproteobacteria bacterium
CTCCGCCGCTCCCGCGTCGCGCCGTTCGCCGAGCGGAACGGTGTGAGTCAGGCTATGGTTTCCGATCCAATGGCCGGCGTCGCGCGCCTGTTCGGCGAGCCGGCGCCGGCCGGAATCGGCGAGCTTGCCGCCAATCACGAAGAAGGTCGCCAGCAACCGCCGTTCGCGCAGAATCTCGAGCACGCGCGGCGTAACCTCGGGTTCGGGGCCGTTATCGAAGCTGAGCGTAACCTTGCTCATCGCGAAGGCGCTCCTGATCGGTCAATGCGCCGCTTGCGAGCGCAGGCGGCGCGAACCGATTACTTCTTTTGTTCCATCGGCGCGTTGCAGCATTTGATCGTGCCGCCGCCGCCCTTGGTGACGATCACCTGCGAGCCGCATTTGCCACAGATATAGACTTTACCCAGTTGATTGGCCATTTCGTTCGATTGCTCCCGGTTTGCGAAATTCCGCCTACGCTCCCTTGAACAGCGGTTTGCGCTTGTTCAAAAAAGCCGTCACGCCTTCTGCGCGATCGGCCGTGGTTTGTAGCAAAGCGTACAAGTCCTCTTCAAGCCTTATGCCCTGTTCGATCGTCATATCCGCGCCCTTGCGCACGGCGTCCTTCGCCATCCGCATTCCGAGCGGTCCGCGGCCGCGCAGCACGCCGAACAGTTCGTCCGCGATACGCTTCAGCTCCCGCCGGTCGCGCGCCAAGTACGTCGCGAGCCCCAGCCGCATCGCCTCCGCGCCGTCGAGCGCCGCGCCGCCGAGCAGCATCCGCAACGCATGCGCCGCGCCGATCAGCCGCGGCAGCCGCTGCGTGCCGCCGAAACGCGGCAGCGCGCCCCGTTCGAGCTGAGTCATCGTAAAGCGCGCGTCCTTGACGGTGGCGCGCAGATCGAGCGCCAGCGCCAGCTCCAGCGCTTCGTCGCCAATATCGCCGTTGACCAGCGCGACGGTCGGTTTGCCGATCCGGGCTAGCGTTTCCACCAGCTCCGCGTCGGCGTCCGCGTCGAAACCGGGCGCGAAGACTCCACCGGCGCCCGTAATCGCGAGCGCGGCGATCTCGTCATCGTCTTCGACCGTCTCCGCCAGATCGATCAGCTCGCGCGCCATCGCGCGGCTGACCCGGTTCGCGGCGGCGGGCCGCGTCAAGGTCGCGACCATCACGCCGTCGGCGATCGCGAGTTCAACCGCCCCCGGGCCGCTATCCGCAAGTTTGCGCGCGCTGGCGCGGGGCTTCCGTCGGCGGGGAGTCATGGTCGGGATCGGACGCCGTGGGACCGGCTCAAGCGTCGGCCTGCTGGCGGGCGTGCAGCTCCTTGCGCAGGATTTTGCCGAGCGCGTTCTTCGGCAACTCCGCGATAAACTCGATATTCTCCGGCCGCTTGAAGCTCGCCAGCCGCGTCCGGCAGAACTCCTGGATATCCTTCGCGCCGGTCTTCTGCCCTTCGCGCAAGACGATGAAGGCTTTGATCGTCTGCCCCCATTCCACCGAGGGTTCGCCGATTACCGCGGCTTCTTCGACCGCCGGATGGCTCATCAGGACCGTTTCGATCTCGGCCGGGGCGATATTTTCGCCGCCGCGGATAATCATGTCGTCCTTGCGGCCAGCGAAAAAGATGTAGCCCTCTTCGTCGAGCCAGCCCAAGTCGCCGGTCGCGCGCCAGCCGTCGGCGAGCGCGGCGTCATCCTTGCGCCCGGCGTAGCCTTTCATGATGCGCGGGGTGCGGATGACGATTTCGCCGACCTGCCCGGCCCCGATCAATTTGCCGTCGTCGTCGCGCACGCGCACTTCGACGTCGGGCAGCGGCTTGCCGATCGAGTTGAGCCGCTTGAGCTTGAGCTCGATCTGCTCGGGCGTGCCTTCGATCCTATGGTCGTCGGGACCGAGCACGGTCAGCGACGAGGTGGTTTCGGTCTGTCCGTAGGCGTTGACGAAGCCGACGTTTTTCGGAAACGCCTCGATCGCGCGCCGGATTACGGCAACCGGCATCGGCGCGCCGCCATAGGCAAGATTGGCGAGCGAGGCGAAATCGGTTTTGGCGAAGGCCGGATGGTCCAGCAACTGCTTCATCATCGTCGGCACGACAAAGGCGTGCGTCACCTTCTCGCGCTGAACCAGTTCGAGCCAGTTGGCCGGATCGAACTGCGGCATCACGACCATCTTCCGGCCGGTCCAGAGGTTGGTCATCATCGCGGTGGCGCCGGCGATATGATAGAAGGGCGCGCATACCAGAAAGACGCCCCGCTCGGTTCCGTCCGCCATCTCGACGTTCGCCGTCACGTATGCGGTGAAATCGTGGAAGCTCAGCATCACGCCCTTCGGCAGCGAGGTCGTTCCGCTGGTGTACATGAGCACCGAAACGTCCTGTTCCTCGATCTCGGCTTCGACCTCGTCGGGATCGGCTTTGGCGGCGAGATCGCCCAGGCGGGCGATGGCGCCGTCGCCCTCGCCGACCGCCATGCATTTGACGCCGTTGAGCTTGGGATGAATCCGCTTGACGAGATCGAGGTAGCGATCGCCGACCAGCAGCAGCCGTGCGTTCGCGGTATTGATCATGTACTCGAGTTCGGGTTCCTTGGCGCGGTAGTTGAGCGGCAAGAAGGTCAGGCCGGCTTTGGCGGCGGCGTAATAGCTGGCGATATAAAGATGCGAATTCGTGTCGAGAATAGCCAGAACGTCGCGCGGCTTGAGGCCCTGTCGTTTGAAGACGCCGGTCAGGCGGGCGACCAGATCGTTCAATTCGCCATACGTGAGCCGGTTTCGCCCATAGACGACGATTTCCTGCTCGGGCGCGATCGAGCCGGGGATCGAAATGAAGTTAACGGTGTTCACGGACTGATTACCTCCTGCGCGGCGATGACCGCATAGCCGCCGCTTTCCCCAACGGCGCCTTCAAAAAATTTCCGAGCCGCGCGGCGAGCCGCCTTTCGAGGTCGAGGCCTTCCGCCAAACTGGCGTCAAGCCCCTCCCAAACCGCGAATTTGGCGCAAGCGACCCGCTCGCGCGGCAGCCGGCTCAGCGACCTGGCCATCCCAAGGGCGGCGCGGTCGAGCGCCCGCCGCGGCACGACATCGGCGACCAAACCTATAAACAAAGCGCGATCCGCGTCAATCCACCGGCCGGTCAAATTCAAATCCAGCGCCCATCCGAACGGCAACCGGCGCGTGGCCGTCTGCGTGCCGGCCACCCCGGGAATCATCCCAAGGCCGGTTTCGGGCAGGCAAAAGCGGGCGTCGTCCGCAGCGATCGCGACATCGCAAAGCAGCGCCATCTCCAGTCCGCCGCCCACCGTAAAGCCGTGGACCGCCGCGACGGTCGGCACCGGCAGGGTGCGCAAGCGGCCCCAGACGTCGCGCCGGAAGCGAATCCATCGCGCCGCGATCGGCGAGGGGGCGCTGCCGAACTCGCTAACGTCGCCGCCGGTCGAAAAGGCCGGTCCGGCGCCGCGCAGAACCATCGCGCGGACTTCGGGATCGCGATGGACCGCGGTGAGCGCGGCATAGAGCGCATCGCGCATCGCGACATTATAGGCGTTGAGCCGATCCGGCCGGTTCAGGGTGATCCATGCGATCGCGCCCCGTTTCTCGAAAAGTACGGGTGGCGAGGGCGGGCGCGAGGCCTTTCGCGCCGCCGCAATAGTGGTTGCGGTCATCGGTGAAGAACGGCGAAAATCAGTATATCAAGGAGAATCTAGAGTGGCGTCCTCTAAGTAAGTTTGCGCTCCGCGTGGATGCCCGGATCAAGTCCGGGCATGACCAACTCAGTTCGTCATTGCCGGGCCCAGACCCGGCAATCCATCCCTTGCCGCCCCGCAGTGGGCGACCCGCGCGCCGAGCTGACAAGGCGTCAGGTGGAAGTTATTTGCGGAACCCCACACTAGTACGAATTATGGAGAATACAAGTTGGCCGTGTCGCTCTGCGCGATCGCCGGCCGTCCGCGCTCGTAAACCACCTTGCCGCCGATAATCGTGAGATCGATCGGCAGATTCGCGAGTTCCGAGGGCTTCACGGCCAGCGGATCGGCGCCTAAAACAATCAGGTCGGCCAGGTATCCCGGCTCGATTTTGCCGGCTTCGAGCCGGCTCAGCCGCGCCGCCCGGTCCGTAAACAATTCGAAAGCGGTGGCGACGGGCAGGGACTCCGCCGACGCCAGCTCTTCGCCGTCGGCGCCGCGCCGCATCACTGCGGCGGAGATCGCCACGAGCGGCCGTGGCGGCGTTACGGGTGCGTCCGTGGCGGCGGCGATCTCGACGCCAGCGTCGAGCAGACCGCGGGCGCGATAGCGAAAAGGCGTCAGGCCCGGGTCGGCGGCGTATTTTGCGGCTCGATAATGGAGAAAGCCGGGATTCGTCACGACCCAAACGCCCATCCGCGCGATCGCTTCCGGATAATCCGGGGGAATCACTCCGCCATGCTCGAGCCGGCAAACCGTGCCGGCCGCCAGGCGCGGATTGATTTCTTTGCGAACCCGATGGACGGCGGTCAGGGCCGCGTTGATTTCATCCAGCTCGGTGGCGTGAAAAGCGGCGTCCAGGCCGAGGCTCAAGGCCCGTCCGAGGTCGCGCGCCAGCCGTTCCGGCCGCGCCCGCGCGACGTCCATGAATTTCACTCCGGCCAGCCTGAGGCCGGCGGCATCGACGATTCGTCGCGCTTCGCTTGCGGCGTCGATGAATTTTTCGCCCAGCATCACGCCGGTGCGCTGGCGAATGGCGCCGGAACCCACCATTCGCGCGAGGGCCGCAACCTGATCGGGCCCGTTGCGCACGGTCGCGTCGGTGAAGGAGGTGATTCCGCCGGCGGCCAATTCCCGGCTGAAATTGCGCGCCCGGGATTCCAGTTCGGCCGCCGTCACCAACGGCAGACGGTCCGACAGCCATTGCTCCAACCCGGCCACGAAGCCGGTCAACCGGCCATCGGAGCCGCGGTCGAGCCACGCGCCATCGGGCGGAAGAAAATCGGGCCTTTCGAGTCCAAAAGCCGCGATTGCGCGCGAATTCAACCATGACGCATGGAGCGTCTGATGGCGCAGGCGGACGGGATTGCGCGGCGCGGTTTGATCCAGTTCATCGCGGGTCGGGCCGCGCCGTTCGGCGATCAAGGCCTCGTCGCATCCGAACGCACGGAGCCAATTGCCGGGCGGGGTTCGTCCTGCCGCCAATCGAAGCGCGGCGAACAGATCGCCAAGCGTGCGGCAGCGCTGCACGCTGGCGCCAGTGGCGGCCGCGGCGCCTTCCATAAAATGGAGATGGCAATCGATGAAGCCGGGCGCGACAGTCCGGTCGTTTAGGCGGATCAGATGGGTACGCGGGCCTACCAGCGATTTAAGTTCATTAAATCCGCCGTAGGCCATAATCCGGCTGCCGCCGACGGCCACCGAATTGCATTCGGGGTGGCCGAAGACGCGGCCTTCATGCAGCACCAGATCGGCTTTCTCCTGGGCCATTGGCGCACCGGTCCCCTCTTTCCTTGAATCGCGCGCGCCCTGCGCAAAATGTCAAAAGGGCGGCCGGCGACGCGCGGTGGCGCGGGGCCGCCCTGATTGCGTCAGTCGGACGACGGAAGCGGCTTGGCCTCTTTCAGCTTCATTTCGCCCTCGCAACATTCAAGCGCGCCGGAACCGGCCTTGTTGCAAAGAACCTCGGTGCCGCACTTTTCGCACATGTAACGCTTGCCGAGCACGTTAGCCATCGTTGTTTCCTCCATGCGGCGGGTTAAATGTCCCGACCGCCAAACAAAATCAAACACGCCGAGTATCATTTCGGCGCTTCGGATAAAAGCCTTCGCCCGTCATTGGAAAGGCAAATCGCTCACCGTAGCTGAAAACTCGCCATTGTCGGCATGAAGCGCAACCGTGGCGCCCGCCGTCCAAGCCTGCTGATGAATTATCGCGAGGCCGATCGCGCCGAAACGAGGCGAGCGGACGACCGAGGTGAGGCGGCCGACCTCTTTTTCTTCAAATATAACCGCGGCGCCGGACGCGGGCAGGCGATTTCCGGCAATCCCAAGCCCGTACAGCTTTTTTCTAATCCCGCCGCGCGCGGTAGCCCGCTCGATCGTCTCCTGTCCGACGTAACATCCTTTGTTGAACGAAATCGCGGGTTCGAGCCGCGCTTCGAGCGCGATCGTCTTTTCGTTCGTATCGATTCCGACGGCGGCGCGGCCGTTCTCGACGCGGACGATTTCGAGCGTCTCCGGCGTCACGCGAGACGCTTTGGGACGGTCCGGGGCGGCCAGGATTCTCGCCGATAAATCGCCAATTATCGCGCGTGGAGCGATGATGGAATAGGCGTGCGTTCCATAGCGCGGCAGATTCGCGATCGTCAGCCCGTCCGCCTTCACATGCTGCCATTCCACCAGATCGGCAACGCCGGCGCCGGCGACCGCCGCCGCGGCGCGTCCCGACAGCGGTCCTTCAAGATCGAGCACGGCCGTTTCATCGAGCGTTTCGAACTCGACGTCATCGGCCACCAGCAGACGTTCCAGATGATCCCGGGCGGCCAGCCAAAGCCGGCGATCGATTTCGATCAACAGCGCATCCGGCTCGGCGTACAGGAAAAAATCGGCGATCAAATGGGCGCGTTCGTTGAGAATCAAGGCCGGGGCGACCGCGCCGGCCGCGAGACTTTTCACGTCCTGCGAGCACATTCCGTGCATGAACGCGACCCGATCGCTCCCAACCACGCGAATCAGTATCCGATCCTCAAGCCGCGCGATTCCGGCGCAATCGCGGACCGCTGAATACTCGGCGTCGATCCGAGACTCCGGAAATGCGTTCGATGCGCCTTGCTCCAGTGAACTCATCTGAAGGAATTTACGGCTTGCGGGCGGATTAACCGCGCCTCAAAAAAATTAACAGATTCGGCGCGCCCGCCACAACTCTATCAGCAGCGAACCTGCTCGGCTGTTTTATCCGCCGCGAGGTTGGCGCGCGCACAATTTCGCTTCGTCACGTAAGATCTTCTAACCGCTGCGGGAGTTAGGCGTATAATCGCTTTATTGGAACGATTTTGGGGATGCGATCCGTACCGACATTGCGCGTACGAAAAATTCCGGCGCGCGTGACGCGACCATGCGCCGCGCGGCGATTGCGCGTCGCGTGTCTCGCCGCGATACTGCTGGCCGGCCTGAGCGCTTATGCGGGAACGCCCGCTCAGCAGGCCGCTTCGATTAGCGACCAGGCGTTCGCGATGCTTTCCGGCTTGAATGCGGCGAGCGGCGGCGGAGCCTCGAATCCGGCGGTCGGTCCGATGGCGGTATTTGCCGGAGACGCCCAGACGCTCAGCCACGCGCTGGCGGCCGGCGGAGGAGCGGCGGCAGCGTCCGCGATGGCGGCGTTGCAGGCCGACGAGAAATCCGTCGATGCCGCCGCCGGGAGTCATCCGCACGGTTTCGACGCGAATCAATGGAATGCGATCAAGCGGCAGATGGCGGCGCTGGAGGTCGCGGTTCCGGCAGCCGCCGCCGCGCCCGCGGCGCCGCCTGCGGCTGTGGCGCGTCCGGGCGCCGGTTCCACTGAAAAGGCCGCGGTCGAGCCCGCCGCCGCACCGGCGCCGCCCGGCGCGCCGCGGGTCGTGATCGAATCCCGCGGTCTCGACGGCGATACGGTGCGTCTCAAGGGCTATATGGAAGGCGCCGATCTCGCGAGCGCGGGGCTGTTTGAAAACGGACGCGAGCTGCGCGCCTTTCATATCGACAAAGTCGCGGGCGAGGAACGCGTCAATTTCGATCTCGGGTTGGGCAATCCCTCTTCAGCGACCACGATAAGAGTTTTCGATTCCGCGGGCCGGATGGGCGAGGCGTCGGTCCTTGAGCCTGGTTCGGGTGGCGCGGCGCCCCCGTCGATGCCGTCAGCGGCGGTTGGCGAAAGAGAAGCGTCGAATGAGCCGGAAATTCCCGCGATGCGCCCGCCCAACGCGCCGACCGAAGAAGCCGGCGTCGAGGTCGATCGCAATTCTCCCAACTCCGCGACCACCAACCTTGCCGTGATTCCCTCGTATGGCAAACCGCGGCCGTCGCCCTCGAAACGGCATACGATGGCGAGTCGGCTGGCCGATTTCAATATCGACATAATCTCCGTCAATCAGGTGCAGGCCGTTCCGCCCGTGTATGAAATCATTGGACAGATACAGGGCCGCGGCGTGAGCCATGCCGGAATCTATATCGACGGCCGTCTCGTCCATCGCATCCCGACTTCGCGCGGCGCGGAAGTTAACAGCTTCGATCAGCGCTTCACGCTCGAAGGCGGAAGGGCGACAGTCCGCGCCTATGCGATGGGCGATCAGTTCAATGAAACGCCGGTCGATTTGAGCAATTCGCTCGCGTCGGCCGAACCGATGCCGCCCGCCGTCAGCGCGCCGATGGCCGGCGGCGCAATGATCGGCGGCGGGACGCTGGCGGCGCCGATGAACGGCGCGGGCATCGTCATCCAAATCGCCGCCGTCGGCACGATTTCGACCACGCAATCCGTGGCCTCGGGCGTGATTTCGGGTCCGCGGATCGCGCGCGCCGGGTTGTATCAGAACGGAATGCTCGTGCAATCGATTCCGGTCAGCCACGGAATCCGCGCGATGATCGGCTCGCTGTTGCCGGGTTCGTCGAACAACGTCAATTTCAACGTCCGGTTCGATCCGCAGGCCGGACCGGCGACGATTCGCGCCTACGCCAGCAACGGAACCTACGCTGAGCAGCCCGTCGTCGCGGGCGCCACGAACAATCCCTACGCCGGCGCCACGACGACCTACGGCGGCTCGTATTCCTACAGCGCGCCGCCGATCGTAATGTCGCCCTACGGCTACGGCGCGTCGCCTTATGGCTATGGCGCGCCGCCCTACGGAATGAGTCCGTATGGTTACGGGATGCCGCCGTACGGCGCCAGCCCCTACGGCTATGGCGTGTCGCCATACGGAACGTATGCGCCCGCGATGCCGCCGAACGGCGTCTACGCGAATCCGGGCGCGGCAAATCCATATTCGGGCGGAACTTTCGGCGCGCCGCCAATCAACCCCTACGCCCCTCCGGCCAATCCCTTCTCAGGCCCGCCCGTTCGCTGACCGGCGCTTGGCGTTTATTGCGGCAGCGGTCTTGGTTAGGTTATCATTCAGAGTTTACAGCTAATCCGAGAGTATAAGCATAATGTTGATTCAGGCGACGCAGCTCCGGCCCGGGATGGTGCTCGAATACAACGGCGGTCTCTGGCGCGTCATGACCATCCAGCACATCACGCCGGGCAACTGGCGCGGCATGGTGCAGACCAAGCTGCGCAATATCCAGTCCGGATCGCAGACTGAAAACCGCTTCCGTTCGGAAGATCGCGTCGAGCGGGTAATCCTCGATCAGGTCGAAATGGAGTTCCTCTATCAGGAGGGCAACGATTTCCATTTCATGAACACCGAGACCTACGATCAAATCACGCTGCCGAAGGATTTGATCGAGGACGTCGCCGGGTATCTGACGCCGAACCTGAAAGTCGAAGTCGAATTTCACAACACCACGCCGCTCAATGTGACGCCGCCGAAGACCGTTACGATGCGGGTGGTCGAGACCGATCCCGGCATCAAGACCGCCGCGGTCACCAACACGCTCAAGCCGGCGAAGCTCGAAACCGGAATGGTCGTGCAGGTGCCCCACTTTGTGGCCGAGGGCGACCTGATAACGATCAACACCGAAAACAACGAATATCTTTCGCGTTCGAAGTAATGCGACTGAACATGGCGCCGCGATGCGCGGCGTTCGCGCCGCCGCCCAAGCGCCAGTGAACGATCGCGGTCACACCGCGCGCCGCCCTCCGGTATCAAAACCGTGGCCGCCGAAACCGATACGCGGTGAAATCCGCTTCGGCCCCAATCTCTATCTTGCGCAGACACATCCGGGGCTGGAAGGCATTCTCTGGAGCGAAATAGAAAAACGCCTGGGCCATGACGGCGCGCGCGAAGTCGCCCGCCGCACGATCCGCGATCGCGCCGGCGCGACGATTTTTCACGCGGAAAAAATCGATCCGCTGCGCGCCCTGCGCACCGCCGAAGACCTTTTTGCGCTGATCGGTTACCGCCGGCTTGCCGAAGCTCCCGAAGCTCCGGCGCGTTCGGGCGCGACGCTCGAACGGATTCGCGCGGCGACCCATCGCGCCCGTTTTATCGAGGAAGCTCTCGCCGCGCGCGGACGCATCGCTCCGGGCAGCCGCGCGGGCAAACGGATTCGGTTTCGCGTCGTTGCGCGGATGGCGGGCGAGCACGAATTTCGCCGCATCGATCTGCGGCGCGTGGTCGAGGGTGCGATGGCCGATCGCGGCGACCATGCCTGGCGCGCGGCCGGCGACGAAAGCGAAGCCGACGTCGAGCTGTGGGCCACGATTCTGCCCGGCGAATTTATGCTGGCGCTGAGGCTGAGCGACGACCGGATGCGCCATCGCGAATACAAGTCCGCGCACATTCCGGGCTCGCTGCGTCCGGCGATCGCGGCGGCGATGGCGTGGTTGTCGGAACCGCAAGACGACGACGTGATGCTCGATCCGTTCTGCGGCGCCGGCACGATTTTGATCGAGCGCGCGCATCTGGGGCGTTACTCCAAACTGCTCGGCGGCGACAGCGACCCGCACGCGCTTGATGCCGCGCGCGAAAATATCGGCCCGCGCCATCAGCCGCTCGAATTGCGCGAATGGAACGCCGCCGCATTGCCGCTCCAACGCGCCGCCGTGACCAAAGTCGTAACCAATCTGCCGTGGGGCGCGCGACACGGTACGCACGAGGAAAACCGCGCGCTCTATCCGCCGGCAATCGCTGAAATTCGACGCGTCGCCGCGCCGGGCGCGAAGCTCGTGATGCTTACCGCCGAGACGCGGTTGATGGAACGAACGCTGCGCGCGGAAGGATTGCGCCCGGAGCGGATTCTGCGGGTCTCGATTCTCGGCGCACCCGCCGCAATTTACGTGGTTCGCAACATCTAATTCTGTTGGCGGATGGCCGCGTCACGCGCGGCCATGACGGCAGAAATAATCGCCGGCGCCAGTTCGGCGGCGAAAACCGCGGGCGTGAATCGCGCGGCTGAGATGCGGGCCGTTACTCGCGCTCGATCAGATAAGTGGCGCTGGCGCGGACGGTGCGGATCGCATCGCCGTAGCGCGTCATTTTGAGTCCGGCGCGATCGCCCTCCGCCGCCTCTTCCATCAGCGCCCGCAGCCGCGCGGCGCGTTCCGGCGGCGTGCGATTGAACGAAATCCAGTCGTCGAAGCCGGCGCGCGTTTCGCGCACGATTTTCATCGCGATCCGAAATCCCTCCGCCGCGAACATCGCCTCGAATTCGCCGGGCGGCAGCGCCCGCGCGTGGGTCGGATCGCTCAGCCGCTCCATCCGATTGTGGCGCTCCGACTTTTCGGGATCGTCGGCGCTCAGCAGATCGGCGATCAGCATCCAGCCGTTTTCTCCCACCACCCGCGCCATCTCGGCGAAGACCCGCCGCGGATTGACGAAATGATGAAACGAAAAACGGCAGACCGCGCCGCTGACGCAGCCCGTCTTGAGCGGCATCCGTTCGAATTCGCCGGCGATGAATTCGGCGTTGCCGGCGCCGCGCGCCTTGGCGTCGGCGCGCGCCCGCGCCAGGGCCGTCGCGGCGAAGTCGATTCCGATCGCGCCGCGGCATCGCTCGGCAAAGGCGATCGTCGCCGATCCGGCACCGCAGGCGACGTCGAGCACGAGATCGTCGCGGCCGGCGCCGGCGGTCGAAACCATGAAGGCGACGAACTTGCGATCTCCGGGAGTTTCGGACGGAGCGTAGGCGGAGGCTTGGCGGCGGAATTGCGCAAGCAGCGTAGGGCTGGTCCAGATCGATTCGCTCATCGCGGCGGCTTACCCTCCAGCGCGGAGCGCCGCGCAGGTTGGCGCGATGTTACCGCCGGCGGACGGCGGATGTCACGAACGATTGCGACGCGAGTATGTTCGGTTCAAGCGAGCGCGCGGGGCGCACGTTCGCGCGCCTGCGATCGCCGCGGTTCGGGCAGTTCGATTTCGCGCGCGTCGGTCCAGTGGCGTTCGAGCCGGTAGAATTCCCGCGCCGGCTCAAGGAACAGATGGATCACGACGTCGGCGTAGTCGAGCACCACCCAGTGCGCGTGGGCGAGTCCCTCGATCGCGAGCGGCCGCGCGCCGGCGAGCGTCAGGCGCTCCTCGATGCCGCGGGCGATCGCCTGCACCTGCACGTCGGAACGGCCGGTGGCGACGATAAAATAGTCGGCGATCGAATTGAGATGTTCGACCTCGAGCACGACGAGATCGAACGCTTTCCGGTCCAGCGCCGCCTCCGCGGCGGCCATCGCTTTTTGATACGAAGTCAGTTTCGCCATTTCCTCCGGAATCGATCGGCCGGGCGCGCGATCCGTCGCGGCGGAATCATGGTCCGGCCTGATAGAGCGCGTGGCGCTCGATATAATCGGCGACGTCGCCTGGCACGAGGTAGCGAATCGACTGATGCGCGGCGATTTTTCGCCGGATTAGAGTGGCTGAAACCGGAAAGAATGTGGTGGCGACGAACGTGAGTGTATGCCCGCTCGGGTTCACGAAAAAATCTTCTTTTGCAGAGTAGCCAAAGCGTTCGAGCGCCGCAAGCATGCGCGGATCGGGGCCGTCGGCGCTGTCGGCGGGGCGGGTATGCACGGCGAGATTGCTCAGCCGCGCGATCTCGCCGGCTTCCTTCCAGGTGTCCAGTTCGGCGAACTGATCGCCGCCCATGATCAGGAATAATTCCGGTGTGGCGCGCGCCGCCGCGATAAAGTGGCGAATCGTGTCGATCGTATAGGAAGGCCCCGAACGCCGCACTTCGGCCTCGGAGACCATGAAGTGGCGATTGCCCTTGGTCGCGAGCCGGACCATCTCCAGGCGATGCTCCGCCGGCGCAAGGTCGTCGCCCGATTTGTGCGGCGGCGCGGTCGCCGGAATGAAATAGACGAGATCGAGGCCCAGCTTTTCGCGGTCCTCCTCGGCGGCGCGCAGATGGCCCAGATGGATTGGATTGAAACTTCCGCCGAACAGTCCGATTCGCATCGTCGCCGCCGTCCCGTGCGGCTCGCCGCTCAAGCCCGCCGCCTCATCGGCGCACCTGGCCTTCGCCGTGAATCACATATTTGTAGATCGTCAGCTCCCGCAGGCCCATCGGTCCGCGCGCGTGCAGGCGGTTCGTCGAGATTCCGGTCTCCGCGCCGAAGCCGAATTCAAAGCCGTCGGTGAAGCGGGTCGAGGCGTTCACGTAAACGGTCGCGGAATCGACTTCTCGCGCGAAGCGCGCGGCGGCTGCGGAATCGGCGGTGACGATCGCGTCGGCCAGGCCCGATCCATGGCGGCCGATGAACTCGATCGCCTCGTCGAGCGAAGCGACGGTTTTAACCGCGAGAATCAGGTCGAGGTATTCGGCGTCCCAGTCGGCATCGGCCGCCGCCGCGCAATCGGGAAGCAGCGTGCGGGCGCGATCGTCGCCGCGCAGCTCGACTCCCGCCGCGCGCATCCGCGCGCCGAGCTTCGGCAGGAACCGCGCGGCCACGTCCGCGTGAACGATCATCGTTTCCATCGCGTTGCAGACCGACGGCCGGCTGCACTTGGCGTTGAAACAGATTTCCTCGGCCATCGCGAGGTCGGCGGCGCGATCGACGTAGGTGTGGCAGACGCCGTCGAAGTGCGGCAGGATCGGCACGGCCGAGCCGGCGAGCGCTTCTTTGAGCGATTTGCCGCCGCGCGGGATAATCAGGTCGATCGACTCCGGATGGCGTTTCAGGATTTGAATCGCCTCGCGATCGGGGTTGCGCACCATCGCGACGCATGCCGGATCGAAACCTTCGGCCTCGATCGCGTCGGCCATCAAGCGTCCCAGCTCGCGATTGGTCTCGAGCGCCTCGCGTCCGCCGCGCAGCACGACCGCGTTGCCCGCCTTGAAGCCGAGCGCGCCGGCGTCGACGGTGACGTTGGGCCGCGCTTCGTAAATTATCGCGATTACGCCGAGCGGAACGCGGACCTGCCGGATTGCGAGTCCGTTCGGACGCCGCCACGACGAAATCGTCTCGCCGACCGGATCGGGCAGGGCGGCAATCTCTTCGACTCCGCGCGCGATTGCGCCGATGCGATCGGCGTCGAGCGCGAGCCGGTCGAGCATCGCGCCCGAGATTCCCGCGGCGCGCGCGTTTTCGAGATCGCCGCGGTTAGCGGCGATCAGCGCGTCGCCGGCGCCGCGCAGCGATGCGGCGAGCCGCCTGAGCGCGGCGTTCTTGCGCTCGGTCGTGGCGAGCGACAAGCCGCGCGCGGCGCGCCGCGCAGCGGCAAGCAGCGTCAAAATTTCAGTTTCGAGGTTCATCCGAGATCTTCAATCAGCACGAAGTTGTCGCGATGGATGATTTCGTCGGCGATCTTGTAGCCAAGTATCCGCGCGATTTCGTGCGAACGGGTCCCTTTCAGCCGCGCCACGTCGGCGGCGGGATAATTCACCAGTCCGCGTCCGAATTCCACTCCCTCGTGATCGAGCAGGCTCACGCAATCGCCGCTTGTGAACTCGCCACGCACGTCGCGGATTCCCGAGGGCAGCAGGCTGCGTCCGCGATTGCGCAGCGCCTCGGCGGCGCCGCGATCGACCGCGAGCGCGCCGGCCGGCTTGAGCGCGAAGGCGATCCAGTGTTTGCGCCCGCGCATCCGCCGCCGCGCCGGCACGATCAGGGTGCCGATTTCGCGTTCGGGATCGAGCGCCGCGAGCAGCGCTTCCGGCTCGCGTCCGGGCGCGATGATCACGCCGATTCCGGCGCGCGCGGCCTGCCGCGCCGCCTTTACCTTGGTGGCCATTCCGCCGCTGCCGAGCGGCCCCGCGCGTTCGGCGGCGAAACCGCGCATCCCGGCCTCGGCGTCAGCGATCAGCGGGATCAGCCGGGCGTCGGCGCGCTTGCGCGGATCGCCGGTGTAAAGTCCGCGCACGTCGCTGAGGATAATCAGCGCCTGCGCGCCGGCCATCTCGGCGACCAATGCGGACAGCACGTCGTTGTCGCCCATCCGGATTTCTTCGACCGCGACGGTGTCGTTCTCATTGACGATCGGAATCGCGCCGGCGTCGAGCAGCGCCGCGATCGTGCGCGTGGCGTTGAGCCGGCGTTGGCGTTCGGCGACGTCCTGATGGGTAAGGAGAAGTTGCGCGACGGTCCGCCGATGTTCGTCGAAGGCCTTGGCCCATTGCCGCATCAGCTCGATCTGGCCGGCGGCGGCGGCGGCCTGACGCTCCGCGATCGTGACCGCGCGGCCGCGCAATCGCGCCCGCCCGGCGGCGATCGCGCCGGAAGTGACGAGGACGATTTCCAATCCCGCGCGCATCGACTGTTCGATTTGCGCGGCGAGGCCGGCGATCGCGTCCGCGCGCAAGCCGTCCTGATCGGACAGCACCGCGCTGCCGACCTTGACCACGACCCGGCGCGCGCCGGCGAGCAGTTCGCGCTTGTGGTTCAACTGGGGCATGCGGCGGCTGCGGGAGCGTTGGCGGCGGCGAGCCGCGCGGCGATAGCGGCGACCAAAGGCTCCAGGCCGAGCGCGGCTTCGGCGGAAATGACGAAGGTCGCAAGCCCGCTATGCCCGGCGAGCTCGCGCGCGATCCGTTGCGCTTCGGACAGTTCGGTCAAATCGAGTTTGTTGAGCGCGATCAGCGACGGCCGCGCGGCCATCGCGGGATCGAACGCCGCGACCTCGCGCCGGACGGTCGCGAAGTCGCGCTCCGGATCGCCGGTCAGATCGAGCACGTACACCAGCAAGCGGGTGCGCTTCAGATGGCGCAAAAAGCGGATTCCGAGGCCGTGGCCAAGATGGGCGCCCTCGATCAGGCCGGGGATGTCGGCGAGGGTGAAAGATTCGTCGTCGGAAACCCGCACCCGGCCCAGATTCGGCGTCAGCGTCGTGAACGGGTAGGGCGCGACTTTGGGCCGGGCGGCGCTCAGCGCTCGCAGCAGCGTCGATTTGCCCGCATTCGGCAGTCCGACCAACCCGGCCTCCGCGACCAGCCGCAGCTCCATCCGCACCCACCGCCGTTCGCCCATCGTTCCGGGCGTCGCGATTCGCGGGGCGCGGCGCGTCGAAGAGACGAAATGCATGTTGCCGAGACCGCCGACGCCCGCCTTGGCGATTACCGCGCGCTCGCCGGGCATCACCAGATCCGCCAGCAGCGCACCGGATTCTTCGTCGAACGCCAAGGCGCCGGGAGGCACGCGAACGACCAGATCGTCGCCTTTGTGGCCGTATTGCTGTTTGCCGCGCCCCGGTTCGCCATCGCGGGCGATGAGACGCGGTTTGTACTTGAAATCGAGCAGCGTGGCGAGACCCTCGTCCACCTCGAATACGACATCGCCGCCGCGGCCGCCGTCGCCGCCCGCCGGACCGCCGAACGGACGATACTTTTCGCGCAGGAACGCGATCGCGCCGTCGCCGCCCTTGCCGGCCTGCACATAGACTCGCGCTTCGTCGATAAACCGCATCGGTGCGCAAAGATTATAGCAAGCGGCAGGATCGCGTGCGCGGATGGCGCGTCGCGGCCGTCGCGGGAGGTTCCGGGACGGCCACAGGCGCCTACAGGCAGAGTTCGGCCAGCGTGCGCAGCGCTTCGATTTGCGTAGTGCCGATAATCATCGTGCCGATCGGCGCCGATTTCCACGCGGCAAGCTGGTCTTTGATATGCTCGCGCGGTCCCACCAGCGCAACGGCGTCAACCAGTTCGTCGGGCACGGCGGCGGCGGCTTCTTCCTTGCGGCCCGAGAGATAAAGATCCTGGAGCGTGGTCGCCAGATCGTCGTAGCCGAAATTGCGCACGTAACTGTTGTAAAAGTTGCGATTACGCGCGCCCATGCCGCCTATGTAGAGAGCGAGGCTCGCTTTCACCGGCGCACGGCATTTGGCCAGATCTGAACCCATATTGCACGGCACATACGGCGCGAGATCGAACGTAGCGATACTTTTGCCGCCGCCGGCCTTGGCGAATCCCGCCTCCAGATGCGGCTGGTAAAGTTGACCGTACCAGCCGGGGCTCATCCAGACCGGAATCACGCCGTCCGCAAGTTCCGCCGCCAATTCGATTCCTTTGGGGCTGATCGACGCGGTGTAGATCTTCATGTCGGGGCGTCCGTGCAGGATGCTGCGCAGCGGCTTGCCCAGACCGGACGCGTCGGAGCCGCGGTACGGGATCTGGTATTCCTTGCCGTTGAACTCCAGCGGCTTTTCGCGCGCCAAAATCATTTTGAGTATCTGGATATACTCCCGATAGCGCTGTAACGGTTTGCCGTAGGCGACGCCGTGCCAACCCTCGACGACCTGGGGATTCGACGGGCCCAAGCCGATAATGAAGCGGCCTCCCGACAGTCCGTCGAGGGTCATCGCGGTCATTGCGGTCATCGCCGGCGTCCGCGCGTGCATCTGCATGATTCCCGCGCCGAGCTTGATCTTCGAGGTCCGCGCGCCGATCCACGCGAGGAACGTAATTACGTCGGAGCCGTAGGCCTCGCCCGACCATACCGAGTCGTAGCCGAGTTTTTCGGCTTCCAGGATCAGCTCCATCGTCTGGGCCATCCGTGGGCCGGAATAGCCGGTGTTCAATCCGAGGCGCATGGACGGTTCTCCTTCGCACGGAGTATAGCGCGGAAAAAATGAAAGAGCCCCACGGTGCGCCGCGGGGCTCTTCGAGTCAAAAGGCTGTCGCGATGGGTATCAGGAGCCGGCCGCGGCGGCGTCAGAGGCTGTCGCCGATTCCGGCAGCGGCTCGACGCTAACGCGATGCTTGTCGCCGCGGAAAGTTTCGTACTTAACGGTGCCGGCGACCATCGCGTAGATCGTGTAGTCGCGGCCCATCCCGACGTTCCTTCCCGGATGGATTCGAGTGCCGACCTGGCGCACGAGAATGTTGCCCGGTATCACGGATTCGCCCGCGTAAACCTTGATTCCCCGGCGCTGCCCCGGACTGTCCCGGCCGTTGCGGGTCGAGCCTTGCCCTTTTTTGTGAGCCATTGGCGGTTACCTCGAATTACACGGACGGCGCGGCGCCGTGCTCGATCGCTTCGATGCGCAGGACGGTTAGTTCCTGACGATGGCCGCGCTTGCGCCGGTAGTTCTTGCGCCGCTTTTTCTTGAAAACCAGCACTTTCGTGCCCCGCGGCTGCCCGATAATCTTCGCCCGCACCGACGCGTTGGCTACGGTCGGCGCGCCGATCGCGTTAACGGCGCCGTCGCTGACCGCAAGCACTTCGCCCAGCGCGATCTCCGCTCCGACCTCGCCGGCGATACGTTCGACGGTGATCTGGTCGCCGGGACCGACGCGATATTGTTTTCCGCCCGTTTTAACTATGGCAAACATTTCTTTCGCCTTAACCGTCAAAAGTAGCCGACGCAAGGGTTCGGGTCAATCCAATCAGCGACGGCCGGAACGCCATGCAAAATCCCGGAAATGCCTCGGGAAGCCCTGTCCGCGGCGGCTTTGGCGGCCGCTCGGCGGAAATTCAGTCCAGACCGAGCCGCTCGCGCCCCTCCGCGGAGATCATTTGCGGATTCCAGGGCGGCTCCCATACGAGATCGACGTTGGCCTCCACGATGCCGGGAATTCCGAGCAGTTTTTCGCGTGCGTCAAACGCGATCGACGCCCCCATCCCGCATCCCTGCGCGGTCAGCGTCATCTTGACGTCGACGCGCGCGGCCCCATCGCCCTGCGGCGTCAGTTCCATCCCGTACACTAGCCCGAGGTCAACGATATTGACGGGAATTTCCGGGTCATAGCAGGTCTTGAGCCGTTCCCAGACCATCGCTTCCAGGTCGCCGCCGGCGCTGTCGGTCGCGCCCGCGTCGGCGGGAGTTTTGCCGAGCGCGTCGGCGTCCTTGCCGGCGATCCGGAACAGACCGCCGTATGCGGGAACCTGTACGGTGAAGGTCCCGCCCAACGATTGCGTGATAAAAACTTCGACGCCCGTTTCGAGCATGATTCTGTCGCCGGCGGGAATCCGCACCGCCTCGCACTCGCGCAATAATTGCGTCCGGTCCATTTTCAATTGCCTCAAACTTTGATTTTAGACGCCACGGCGGATGCGCGCCAGCGCTCGTTTTGCGCGTAAAGGCTCCGGTGCAACGACCGCGGTTTGCGTTCCTCCTGATGATGCGGGATGGTTGAAAAGGGTGGATTCAACGTCCGGTTCCGCGCAATAATGCGCCCATCGATAAGAATTGGCCGTTCGATTTAGAGACCATTTGTAGCCGTACTAATTCGTTGCATCTCGGCGTGACCAAAATAGCAAGTATGGCCGACGCAAGCCCAACGTGGTTAGATTTTCGCGTGCGGCGGCGGGATGCGCATGATTATCCATGATTATTTGCGGAGCGGAGAGGTAACCCATGCGAGGCTTGGCAAGGTGCGCGGTGCTGGTGGCGGCCGTTATCGCTTTCGCGGCGGTGGCGGCGATGGCGGACGACATGTCGGTGGCGAGCGGCGCAAGCGATCCAGGCGGGACGCAGGAACAGCAAATCAGGGAAATACGCCAGGAGTTGGAATTTCTCGAGCGGCGCGTCGATCAGCTCGAAAACGAGAATGGCCGATTGAAAAAGGCCAACGCGGAACTGCAAAAGAACACCCAAAATCTGCAAAAGTCAACCACGCAGCAAATCAGCGCGTTGCAATCGCAGGCGAGCGAGTCCTCGTCGCCGCAGAATTTTTTCGATGCGATGAATCGTTTCCTCGGACGGTATCGATTCACGCTCGTCGGCGGCGCGGCCGGCAGCTATATCTACGACCGCAACAGCAACACCAATACGTTTGCGCTCGACATGGAGCCGATCATCCTCTGGCAATTGAGCGACAATCTCCTTTTCGAGGGTACGGTAGAGGCGAATCTGCCCGCGGGAGGCTCGGCGGACTTCCAGCTTCCGGTCGCCGATTTCCAATATTTTCTGAACGACTATGCGGAATTGGTAATGGGCATCTTCGACCAGCCGTTCGGCGACTGGTATGAAGACCAGAGTCCGTTCTGGGTGAACCGGTTCGTGACGGCGCCGCTGCCCTTCAACGTCAATCCGCTGATTCCGCCGACCGAAATCGGCGTGCAATTGCGCGGCGGCTTCCAGTGGGGCGAGATGGGCCAGGTGGCCGATTACACGGTATGGTCGGGCAATGGTCCGGGCTACAGCAATTCGACCTGCGGCGCCAACACGCCGCCCAGCCCGCTGCCGACCTGCCCGTCGACGGCGTTCGTCGGCGATACGCTGGTGGGGGTGAACAATATCAAGTTGAATACTCATACGCCGTCGTTCGGCGGCCGCTTCCGAATCTACCCGCTGCCGGCCGATTCCGATTGGGGCCGGCTCGAACTGGGCGTTTCGACGTATGACGGCAAATGGGAAAACGGGCTCTGGCTGACTTCGTGGGGAGTCGATTTCAACTATTTCCGCGACAATCTGCAGATGCGCGGCGAATGGATCGAGAGCTACCGGCAGATGCCGGCCGGGCTTGGCTCCGACAACCGCCAGGGCTGGTACGTGCAGGCGGGTTATTTCCTTACCGGCTTGAAGGCGCCGCTCATTCCGTCCGCGGCCAACCAGTATATCGACCGGCTGGAGCCGCTGATTCGCTATTCCGGAATCAATCAGCGCGCGGCCGTTCTCGGCAATATCATCACCACGCCCGAAATTGGATTTACCGGATCGCCGGCGCTCTACGCGCCGCATGCGCGCGAGGTTGCGCTCGGCCTGGATTATTGGTTCGCGCCCTCGGTCGTATGGCAGAACGAACTCGATCTCGAATTGCCGCGCGCGGGCGGATTTTACAGCGACACCGGCGCGCCGGTGGGCGCCTATCCGAACGATCGCGCGTTTGTTTCCCAGTTCGCGGTGGGATTCTAACGGTGGAGGCGGTTGGGATGAAGCGGAAAATCAAAATCGGAATCGCCGCCGCCGTCGCCGCGGCGGCGCTCGCGGCGTTCGGCGGCGGAACCGTGCGCGCCGCGAATGATCTGACGCCGGCGCAGCAAAAACGCCAGATGTTCAGGCGCGGCGCGGAACTCTGGCCGATTTACTGCAATACCTGCCACAACGCGCGTCCCGGAGGAGAATTCTCTCCAACCGAGTGGAATATGATCCTGATGCACATGCGAACGCAGGCGAATCTGCCGCCGCAGGACGCGAACGCGATACTCGAATATCTGAAGGCGTCGCGCTGATGCGCCGCCGCCGCGCTCCGCAACCAAAGAAAGGTTCCGACGTAATCCATATGGGGGCCGCCGCGGCCGCGGCGGCCCCGCGATCGAACCGGCGAATTCGTGCAAGGAGTCATATAGTGAGGAATCTTGCGTTTGTCTCAATGGCCGGAGCATTGGCGCTGGGCGCGTTGATCATCCGGCCCGCGCAAGCGCGCGCGCAAGGCGCGGCGCTGGATTTCAAAATCTACTGCTCGCGATGCCACGGCGAAAACGGCAAGGGCGACGGCGCCGACGCGGGCACGCTCAAAACTCCGCCGCGCAATTTCACCGATTGCGCCGTCATGTCGAAAATTTCCGACGCCACGATGTTCAAGGCGATCAAGGACGGCGGCGCGTCGGTCGGCCTGCCCAACGACATGCCCGCCTGGTCCGCCGGATTGGACGACGACGAGATTCACGGCCTGATTACCTATATCCGCGGTTTTTGCAAAAAATAGGCGGCCCGGAGGAGATCACCAAAATGGCGAATTATTCGCGGAAATACTCGACGGCCGCCGGTTCGATTGAGACGGTCATGCGGCGGCGTCCGCAGGGCGCGCGCCGCATCGCGAGGCGCGCGGCCGCCGCGCTCGCGCTCGCGGGAATGCTTGCCGGGCCCATGGCCGCGGCGCACGCCGACAGCCGCAGCTTCACGCTTACCGCGGCGCGCAAGCGCGTTGCGATTGGCGCCGGCATGACTTATGACGCGTGGACCTACGACGGCGAAGTGCCCGGGCCTGTGATGCACGTCAAGCAGGGCGAAGAAGTGACCATCCATCTGGATAACCGCACCAGCGAGGCGCACGGAATCGAGGTGATGGCCGCGCAAATCTCGCCGCGCCATTTCAGCGGCGATCCCACGGCCGCGGTTGATTACTCGTTCAAGGCGGGCGTGCCCGGCGTGTTCGACTATCATTGCAGCGCGATTCCGGTGCTCGATCATGTCGCCAGCGGGATGTACGGCATGATGATCGTCGAGCCGTCCAAGGGATGGCCCGACGGTCCTGCGCAGGAGCTCACGCTCATCCAGGGCGAATTTTACGGCAAACCCAACGACAAGGGATTTGTCACCGCGGACCATGAGGCGATGTTGGCGGCGCAGCCGAGTTTCATCGTCTTCAACGGCGCGGTCAGCCGCTTCGGCGCGTCGAATCCGATCGAAATCAAAACCGGCAAACTGGTCCGCATTTTCTTCGTCAACGCCGGCCCGAACCTGGTTTCGACCTTTCACATTTCCGGCGTGATTTTCAGCACGGTTTATCAGAGCGGCAATCCCGCCGACGCGTTGCGCGACGTCCCGAGCTTCAGCGTCGCTCCGGGGCAGGGCGCGGTGTTCGAGTTCACCGTCAGCGACCCGGGCGATTATCGTTTTTCCGACACCGCGGGCGCGCATTCGTACAAAGGCGCGCTGGGCATTATCCGCGCGTCGCAATAGGCCGCGGCGACAGCGTTTCCACCGCCCCGTTTCGTGCGCGCCGGCGAGTCTGCTAAATCGCTGGAACAGCGATAGCGGCGCCCGCGCGATTTCGCCGGGCGGCGCCGGAGCGGTGCGGATGGAAATCGAACCGGGCGGCGTGGACGAGGCGGCGGATGGCGCAACAGGGCGTGCGCCGCGTTCGGGCGCGCGCGAAAAATTGCTCGCATGGCTCGCGGCTCATCCCGCCGGCGCCGCCGCCGGCGAACTGCTCAGTTTGCTGTTCAAAGGCGCGGGCCGCGATCCCGAGCTTGGCGCGCGTCTGATTGAAGGGCTGCTCGGCGGCCATCCGGAATGCGCTTTCGATCCGGCGACGGGACTCTGGACGCTCCGCGCCGGCGCTTCGCTCAGCATACCGCTGGACGCCGCGCGCTTCGTCGTGGCCGATCTCGAAACCACCGGCGGCCGCGCCGCGCCGGATTCGATAATCGAAATCGGCGCGTGCGAATTGATCGGCGGGCGCGTCGCGCGGAGCTTCGCGACGCTGGTGCGCCCCGCGATGCGAATCCCGCGCTTCATCGCGCGGCTCACGTCGATCGATGACGAAATGGTCGCGGCGGCGCCGCCGATCCGCGAAGCGCTGCCGGCGTTCCGCGATTTTCTCGGCGACGGCGTGATGGTCGCGCACAACGCGCCGTTCGATTTTTCCTTTCTCGATCTCGAATTCCGCCGCATCTTCGGCGCCGGCATCCGCAACCCGGTGCTCTGTACGCTCAAGCTTTCGCGCCGCCTGCTGCCAGCGCTCAAAAGCCGGCGGCTTGGCGCGCTCGCGGAACATTTCGGGCTTTCCACCGCCGGGCGGCATCGCGGATGGGGCGACGCGCGGATGACGGCGGAGTTGCTCGCGATATTTCTCGAGATGGCGGCGAAGGCGGGAATCGCGCGGCTCGACCGGCTGCTCGATTGGGATCAGCGCGGCGCCGTCGACGGAAAGATTATAAATTTGAACGGTCCGCGGCTCGAACCCGCGGCGATTCGCGACGCCGCCGCGCCGCGGACGGCCGAACCGAATCAATCGCCGGAGCAACGCAATGCACTACGATCCCAGGCTGCGCAACCATAACCTGCGCCACGATCCGCTCACCGCGCTGGTCGTGCCGCGGCCAATCGGATGGATTTCGACGATCAGTCCCGCGGGCGTCGTCAATCTGGCGCCGTACAGTTTCTTCAACGCGGTCGCCGCGAATCCGCCGTTCGTGATGTTCGCCAGCGGAGGCCGCAAACATTCGCAGCGCAACGCCGAAGCGACCGGCGAGTTCGTGCATAACCTGACGGTCTGGGAGTTGCGCGAGGAGATGAATATCACGTCGGCGGACGTGGGCGAGGAGGTCAGCGAGCCGGAGCTGGCGAAGCTCGCGATGGCGCCGTCGGTGGCCGTCAAGCCGCCGCGCGTCGCGCGCACTCCCGTCGCGTTCGAATGCAAGTACCTGAAGACGGTCGATCTGCCGGGTCCCGGCGGCAAGCCGCATCCGTTTTCGATCGTAATCGGCGAAATCGTGAGCATCTTTATCGACGATTCGGTAATCGTCGGCGGCAACGTCGATCTCTCGCGTGCGCGGCCGATCGCGCGGCTCGGCTATCTCGACGAATATACGGCTGTCGATACGATCTTCCGGATGAAGCGGCCGGGCTGATCGCCGCCAAAAAAAATGGGCCGGCGCGAAACGCCGGCCCGTCTGTCGTTAACGTTTAAAGTTGAGCCGCGTTACGGCCTGACGCGATCGATCTTTTGATCCGCGAGCTCGGACGGCTTGTGCCCCGAGGCGGTGCGCGATTCCTTGTAGTCGTGCATCGCTTTCACGATCGCCCGCACCGACGTGTTGAAGAGCTGCTCGCGTTTGTCCGCGGTCCAATCGCGCGAATAAAGGATCGGCGCGGAGCTGCCCTGGAACTTCGGCATCACGTGCCGCGCGAGCAGTTCGTAAGACTTGAGCGTTTTTTCGCGCGACGCCCATTCGTGCGCCAGCACCAGCAGGCCGCCGAAGCCGCCGCCTGACGCCTCGACGACCTCGTTGATGCGCTTGATCGCGTCGTCCGGCGTGCCGACGATCGCGCCGCCCCGGCCAATCATCCGATCGACCGTCATCTCTTCCGCAGGCTGGCCGGGATACTCCTCGAATTGCACGCGCGCCGCGAGCGTCTCGATGAAATATTTCTGAATCCAGGCGTTGCCGCCTTCGCGCACGTCGTCGGCCGCCTCTTTCGCCGATTCGGCCAGATGGACCGGGAAAACCAGCCGCCAGTTTTCGCGATCGACGGTCTTGCCGTTCTCCGCCGCGATCTCCTCCGCCATCGCCCATCGTTTCGGCAGGCCGTCGAGACCGCCCTGCGTGAACGCCGCGACCGACAGCACGCCGCATCCGAGCTTGCCTGCCGCAACCATCCCAGAGGGCGAAATCGTATTCGCGACGAAAATCGGCAGATGCGGCTGCTGAAAGGGTTTGACCTGCAAATGGGCGTCGCGGAGCTTGAAGTAGGAGCCGTCGATCGTGACGCCGCCTTCTTCGGTGAACAGCCGCATCACCGCCTGCAAGCCTTCGACCATCCGATCGCGCTGCGTGGTGGTTTCGATGCCGAGCATATAGGCGTCGCTCGGCAGCGCGCCGGGACCGCATCCCATAATGACCCGGCCGCGCGTGATCTGGTCGAGCATCGCGAAGCGGTTCGCGATATGGAACGGATGATGGTACGGAACGCTGACCACGCCTGACCCGAGCATAATCCGCTTGGTGCGGGTCGCCGCGACCGCCATGAACACTTCGGGCGAGGGAATGATCTCCCATCCCGCCGAATGATGCTCGCCGATAAACGCCTCGTCGTAGCCGAGCTCGTCGAGCCATTCGATAAGCTGGAAATCGCGCTCGTAGGCGAGCGCTGGATTTTCACCGGCCCGATGGAACGGGGCCATAAAGATGCCGAATTTCATTCTGGCTCCTTGGGAACCGCGCGGACCGGAGTGAAGCGCGCCGCAGCGCGGTCGTCAAAGCCTACGCCTGATTCATCCCGCCCGACAATAGAACGATTTCCGGGCGCGGCGCGATCGCGGCCGAAAATCGAGATGAAAGTTCAGCGGCTCTCAGCGCCGCATCGCGTCTCTGTAATAGCGCCAGATGGCCCGCTGCGTGGTCTCGTCGGTTTCATGACCCGCGATCGCTCCGCCCGGCTCGCGGTCTTCGCGATGAAGTCCGCGGCGCAGCAGCAGCCATTCATTGACGCGCGCGGCGAACCCCTCCTGATTGCGCTCGTAAGCCTCGAAATCGTCGGGCGCGACGCGGCCGGCCGGTCCATGGATGAGATAGGTTTCGGACAGGCGGCGCTGATTGATCTCCTCGGGCGCGCCTTTGAGCAGCGTCGGGTAGTAGTGAATCACGGTTTCATCGACGCTGACCGGCTGAATCACGCGGAACTGGTTGAGGATCAGAATCAGGTTGGGAAAGATGCAGAAGTGGGGCGGTCCCTGCGCGATAATGCGGTCGGCCTCATCCGCGCCGTAGCGGCGCTCCATCGCCGCGCGATAATCCGCATACGCTTCGCGGCTCCATCCGGGCGGCACCACGCGGCCGCCGTTGCGGGTATTGACGGCGTTCAAATCGAGTTGCGCCGCGCCGTTGCCGAGGTCGCGCGCGTGGGCGTCGCTGCGTTCGCCGAAGATCGCCTCCATGTCGCCCTTGCCGCGCGTCATCATCGCCATCGCCGCGTGATGCAGGATGTTGGGATGGTAGCCGTCGACCGAATTTTCCAGCGCCATCTTCCAGTTGCCGCGATAGGAATGCTTGAGCACGCCCGAGCGCACTACCAATTCGCCCGCCGGCGACAGATCGACGAATTGATCGAGCAATCGGCCCGCGCGGCCGAGCTTTTCTTCGAGACGCGGACCGTCGGAACTCAGACTGGCGAAAATCAGCCCGCGATAGGTCGCGACGCGCGGCGCACGGGCCAGCGGAAAATCGGCCTTGCGGAACGATTCGTCGTAACCGGCCGCATACGGCACGCCCATCAGTTCGCCGCGATTGTTGAAGGTCCATCCGTGATACGCGCAGCGGAAGGCGTGGGCGTTGCCGCGCTCGCTCTGGCATACGCTGTTGCCGCGATGCGTGCAGCGGTTGAGCATCAGGTTGACGCCGCCGTCCTCGTCGCGCGCGACGATTACCGGCTCGAGGCCCATCCGGCGCGTTACGTAATCGCCCGGCTCGGGAATTTCGCTTTCGTGCGCGACGTAGAGCCACTCGCGCCGCCAGATTTTATCGATTTCGTCCTGAAAGATTGCCGGGTCGTAGTAGAGCCGGCCGTTGACCCGATCGTCGCGCACCAATTCGCCGTAGTCCAAACCGTTCGAGGCCAGCATCGTCGCCATCGCCAAACCTCCAATGCCCGTTGGCGCCCGCCGCTTCCGGATCGGGCGGTTTATCCCGCGCCGTTCGCCCCGCGTCCGCCGTTGCGCCGGGATTTCGCCGGAGCGCGCGGCCGGTCGAAGCGCGCAGGATCGAGAAACGGCGCCAGCTCGTCATGCCGAATCGCCGCCAGCGCCGACAGCTCCAGAGGATCGAGCATCACGGCGCGGCCGCTGCGGGCGTCGCGGATCTTGAGCCGCGGTCCGTTGCCGCTGTCGTCGCGCTCGATTTCGACCGCCGCGAATTCGTTGCTCAACCGCATGACCATCGCCGGATCGTCCGCGCCTCCTGCCGCGCCGCCGCGTCAAATCAGGAACATCAGGTTCGGCAGCGGCTCGTCGCTGTTCAACAATAACACCTTCTTGAAACGAATTCGGAAACCCTCGCCCGCCGCCACCAGATGATGGGTCGATTCGCCCGCCCAGAGAATCTGGCGATGGCGATGCAGCTCAACCAAGATGAAGCTCGACCGCACCACTATCGGTCCGTCCGCGCCCGGTTCGATTTCGATATTCGACACCAGCCGTTTGAGCCGCGGCGCGTGCTCCTTGAGCCAGAGCGTCTCTTTGAGCCGGTGAATCCGGTTCCGCAACTGCCGGCCGCGATCGAAAATCACCGAGACGTTGTGCGCCGGGTCGCTCTCGTCGTCGCCGCAGGGAACCCAATAGGTCGCGTCATCCTCCCACAGCGCGAGCCAGTCGTCATAGCGATGCGCGTCCATCAGGCGCGCCTCGTGATAGAGGAACCGCGCGACTCTTTCGGCTAAATGGTCCATCGTGGCTGTGCGTGCGCCGGCTCGCGCCGGGTTACATCGCTGGCCTAGCAAAATTGGCGCGATATTGCACGAAGCGCCGATCGCGGCGATATGCCCATGGCGGTCAGCAGGCGTCAATTGTTTCCACCCGTTAATCGGCGAATAATCCGATCTCTCACGGAACGCCGGAAACGGCGGCGGGCGACGTTTCATCCAGACGAGGTGGCGACAGCGTGTTCAGAGGAATTCGATTATCCGCGGTGGTTCATGCGGCGGCGATGGCGCTGGTTTTATCGGGATGCGTCAGCCGGGCGGGATGGGAGTATCGTCCCAATCCGCCCGCGACGGTCGGCAAGAGCTATCCGGTAGTATTGGCGGTGCGGACCTTCAAAGACGATCGGCCGGACGCCAATTCGACCTATCTTTGGCTGTGCATGTTGCCGCTGGTGCCGTTCTGCACCGCCGAATACGATCGGCCGGAAAGCGCCAACGGATTCCTCACGATGAGCGCGTACGATTTCCGTCCGCAAACGGACTTGGCGAATGCGGCGGCGTCGGAAATGCGCAATGCGGGACTGTTCCGCGACGTTTACGTGACCGATCGCAAGATCGAGCCGGCGGCGCAACTGATGCTGCGCGGGACGATCGACGACACCAGTTGGCGCGGCTCGCATTACGCGTACATGCTCGGACCCGATATGGGCATGTTGTACCCGACCGGACTGCCGATCGGCAGAGTGGACGCCACCCTGTCGCTCGATTTGCGCCTCGTCGAACAGGACAACGACCGAGTGCTTTGGACTTACCGCGTCGCCGGCGAATACAAAATCACCGAGAGCTACTATCACGATTTCAGCAAAGACTTTGGATATCCCGAGATCTTCCGCAACGGAATGAAGGGAGCGATCGATTCGCTCCGCGAATACATGGCGAGCCAGCCGGAAAGCTTCTGGAGTTCGATGCCGTATCCGACCGAGCCTGGCATGGCCTCGCCGTATCCGGCCGCGGCCGATCCCGGCGCCGCCCAGCCGCCGAACTGAGCGGCAATCCCTATAGATTCAGGCCGAGTTCGCGCCGCAGCGCCTCGCGCCCGTTATCGGTCAAGCGCACGGCGCGGCTGTCGCGCACGTGCGCGATCCATCGATTGTCGAAACATCGCGCCGCCATCGCCACGCCCAGCGATCCGGCAAGATGGTGCCGGCGTTAGCTCCAGTCGAGGCATCGGCGCGTCAACGGACGGCGTTGCTTGCGCAAGGCGTTGAGATCGACGCCGAAATTCCGGAACCATCGATCGCCCGCGGGCGTCACGATAAAAGCGCCGTCGGCTTCGCCCAGATAATCGCGGTCGCGCAGCACGCCGGTCAGCGCGACGCCGAGCGCTCCCGCCAGATGACCGTAACAGGTGCGCGCGAATCTGAGCGTGCGCGCCGCGTCGCGTTGCGCCGGCGTGCGGGCCGGCGGCGCGGGCGCAATCGTGGCCATCGCCTCGACCAGACGCGCCACCCGCTCGTCGTGCAGGCGGTAGTAGTGATGGCGGCCCTGAACCTCTACGGCGAGCAGCTTGCCGCGGAACAGACGGTCGAGATGTGAACTGGCGGTCTGCGGCGAAATTCCGGCGCGGCGGGCGAGTTCGCCCGCCGGCAGCGCGCGCCCATCCATCAGCGCAACCATCATCGCCGCCCGCGAAGAATCGCCAATCAACGCGGCGAGGGCGGCCAGATCGGGATCGGAAGAGGTGCGGATTCGCATCGTCAGCCTCGATTTTCTGAGTAGCACCACAACGACGCGGAGCAAACCGAACATTTCGATGTGGGCCGAAATGTCGATGCGCTTAAATGGCGGCGTCGTTCAAAGCGGTTGACGGACAAGACCACAAAGGAGACCAAACGATGGCTGCGAAGGCGGCGAAGATTGCGACGGAAAAGATCGACTGGCAGGTGTTTGCCGGTCCTGGTGGGCTGCTTGCTGAACACGACGGCGCGCCCTTCGCGTATATCAAAGAGCTGAGCGATCGGCGCAAAGACGGCGGCGGCTACGCTTATCTTTTGCGGCTCGTGCCGCCTACGGGTTGCATGGTGCGGATTATCGCCATCGCGCGTTCCGACGAGCATGTTTTTTTGCTCGAAGGCGGCTACTGCAACAAGGCCGGTGAACTAATCGCCGCGCCGGGCGCATTTGGGTTGAACGTCAAAGGCAGTCCGCACAGCGCCTTCTGTGCGGTCGAGACGGTGGGATACGTCGTCTGTACAGGCGATCCTGACGAAATTCGCGGCCTCGATGTCGTGCCGATAAACGCCGATCAGGATTGCGCCTGACGCGTGTGCGGCGAGGTCGTCGAACCGGATCGATCGGCGATTCTTCAATGTTAATTTATCAAAATTGTGGTTTTTATTGAAAAATTGACGATCTGAATGAAAAATCAGCGTCTATCAGTGTTACATGATGAAATAATTTGCTAAAAAGGGCCTAGCCATTCGCTTGGCAAAAGCGTTAACTGACTGTGGAGGAGGGCGCGTCCATCGTGGGCGCGGCGCTAAGGTCATGGCGGATCGCAAGGCAATTCTTGAGTCAATGAGCCGGCGCGGACTGCTCGATTCGCGCGAAACGTCGGCAAAGCGTCAACGGATCGTGCTCTTTGCGCTCGTGGGTCTGATATTGGCGGCTGCCGCCTATGTCCAATTCGGCGGCGCGATCGTTCCGGCGGCCCAGACGCGAGCGGATTCGTCGCAAGGTCTGCTGAACCATTAATCGAGCTAAGCACAGGCGGAAGCGGGAAGCCCGATCAACGGCCTGATTCCAGCCGGCTGGTTGGGTAATGGATTTTCCCGTGCGGCGGAAGCTCCCGCCCGCGTTACGGACTCGCCGTGCCCGCTATCCCTGCGGCTATCCAACTGAAATTGCGAAGGTCGCGGTGCGCGGGGCGGTTTGCCTTGACGCTCGCGCCCCCTGTCCATTAGCGTTGCGCAAAGACGCGCCAAGATTTTCTTGCGCGCCAACCCCGCCGGGGAGGCGACCTAATGGCATACGATTTACTCATTCGCAATGGCACTGTAATCGACGGAACCGGAGCGCCGGGACGGCGCGCCGACGTCGCTATCGTCAACGGTAAAATCGCCGAAATCGGCAAGATCGCCGAAGGCGCCAAGCGTGTAATAGACGCTTCCGACCTGATTGTGGCGCCCGGCTTCGTCGATCCGCATACCCATTACGACGCTCAAATCTGCTGGGATCCCTATCTCACGTCGTCGTCATGGCACGGCGTGACCACCGTGATGATGGGCAACTGCGGCGTGGGAATCGCGCCATGCCGGCCCGACGTGCGCGAAATCGCCGCCTGGGACCTCGTCAACGTCGAGGCGATTCCGTTCGACGTGCTCAGCCGCGGCATCACTTGGGAATGGGAGAGTTTTCCCGAGTATATCGACGCGGCGGCCCGGCGTGGTTCGGGCATCAATCTCGGCTTCCTCGCGCCGCTGACGCCTTTTCGGCATTACGTGATGGGCGAGGAGTCGATGGAGCGCGCGGCGACGGCCGAGGAAACCCGCAAAATCGCCGGCCTGCTCAAGGAAGCGGTCGCTGCCGGCGCCTTTGGCTTCACCACCACCACCACGCCGCAGCATATCGGCTACAAGGGCCGGCCGCTCGCCTGCCGCAACGCCAGCCGCGACGAATATATCGCCTACGCGCGCGTGCTGCGCGAGATGGGCCGCGGCGCGATGGAAGTGGCGCTGACGAAGTCGGTCTCCGTGATCAGCGACGAGGAATGTGAATTTCTGGATTTGCTGCTGACCGAAAGCGGCCGTCCCGTGACCTGGCTGGCGTTGCTCAATCGCGACGATTTGCCTGACGCCTGTCAGCAGAGCCTTCGCAAAGCGGGCGATCTGATTCGGCGCGGCGGCGTGCCGCAAGTGACCTGCCGGCCGCTGATCGCGCAGATCGACCTGCGCAACCCGTTTATCTTCGCCAATCTCGCCTGCTGGAACCCGGTCTTCAACCAGCCCAAGGAACGGCAGGCCGAAATTTACCGCGACCAAAATTTCCGCGGCGCCTTCCGCGACGCGCTGAAACGTCCCGACATCTTCAACGGCAACTGGGAGCGGATCGAGGTGAAGGAAGTCTTCACGCCCGCGATGAAGCCGCTGGAAGGGCGCACCGTCGCCGAAATCGCGCGCGAGCGCGGATGCGACGGCGTCGACACCTTCCTCGACCTCGCGCTCGAAGACGATCTGCGAATCCAGTTCTTGATGGCGCTGTTCAACGCCAACGAAGCTCGGATTCCTGAACTGATCAGCGATCCGCGCACGATGGTCGGGCTGTCGGACGGCGGCGCCCACGTCGATATGCTCTGCGACGCCGGCTACGCCACCTATCTGCTCGGCACGTGGGTGCGCGAACGCTTGGCGATGACGCTGGAGCGCGCGGTTCAGCGGATGACTTCCGAGCCGGCCGCATATTTCGGAATTTCCGATCGCGGCCGATTGCAAAAAGGGCTTGCGGCCGACGTCGTGATTTTCGACTACAACACGGTCGGTTCGGGCCGGCGCGGCGAGATGCGCACCGATCTTCCGGGCGGCGGCCGGCGCCTCGTGATGCCGGCGCGCGGCGTCGAATACACCGTCGTCAACGGCGATGTGCTTTACGAGCACGGCAAGGCGAGCGGCGCGATGCCGGGCCGGGTGCTGCGCTCGGGCGCCTGCTGACCATCCACGATGACCGCGCAACCGTCGAGGATTAACGGCGATGACAAATCAATTCACGATTTGCGTGGGCACGGTCGGAGCGGGGGTCTGGTTCAGTCCGGACTGCGGGGAACATTGGCGGCGCAGCAAGATGAAGCTGCCGTTTCACGCCGAACCGGGCGAGATTCAGATTCGCACGCTCGCCGTTTCGCCCCATAATCCTCATCATCTGCTGGCCGGTTCGGAGGCCGGCCTGTACCGCAGCGAGGACAACGGCGCGACCTGGGACCTCGTGCCGTCGCCGATGGACGGGATGCAGATTTGGTCGGCGGCGTGGCATCCGGCGGACCCCAACGCGATGCTGGCCGGAACCAAGCCGCCGGCGGTCTTCCATACCTCGAACCGCGGCGAAAGCTGGCGGCGGCTGGATCTTCCGATTGCGAAGGAATGCCTCGCCGGCGCGCCGAAGGTCACGAATATCCTGTTCGATCCGCGCAATCCGCGGACGATCTACGTCGGCGTCGAGATCGACGGCGTGTTTCGGAGCCGCGACGGCGGCGAGACTTGGGAGCATCTGCCGCCGCTCGGCGACCAGCCGCTCAACGGTGATATTCACGGGCTGGCGATCGCGCCCGGTCCAAATCCGAAGCTGCTCGCGACCACGCCCGACGGTATCTGGAGCAGCCTTGACGAAGGGCGGAGCTGGTCGCTCCATCCGTTTCCGCGTTTCGCCGAACGCGACACGATCTCCTATTGCCGCGGCGTGGCGCTCAAACCCGACGACGCCAGCGTGATGTTCGTCGGCAACGGCGACTTTATTCCGGGCAAGCGCGGCGCGATCCAGCGGACGACCGATGGAGGCAAAACGTGGGCGGCGGCGCCGCTGCCGGTCGAACCGAACTCGGTGGTTTACTGGCTGGCGACGAATCCGGCCGATCCGAATATCGTGGTGGCCAACAGCCTGCACGGCTACGTCTATCTGAGCACGGACGCGGGCGCCTCCTGGAGCAAAGTGCGGCGTGAGTTCGGCGAAATTCGCGCGATCGCCTGGGTTCCAAACTGATTCGGCGGCCGCGCGCCATCGCCGGCATCGTCGAGCCTCTCCCGCGCGGCCGCGCGCCGGGGTAATCTCGTCGGTGATGGAACCTCAGGCGACCACCGCATACGTCGGCCAACTCTGGGACGAAGCGATCGTTCCAGAGTTGGTCGAATATATCCGCATCCCGAATAAATCCGCGGCGTTCGATCCGGATTGGCGCGAACGCGGTCTAATCGATCGCGTGGCCGGGCGGTTTGAGGCGTGGGCGCGCCGCCAGCCGATTCCGGGCATGGCGGTCGAAGTGGTGCGGCTCGAAAAGCGTACTCCGCTGATTTTTATCGATATTCCGGGCGCCGGCGGCGATCCGATCCTGCTTTATGGCCATCTGGACAAACAGCCGGAGATGGCGGGATGGCGCGCCGGTCTCGACCCGTGGACGCCCGTTATCGAGGGCGATCGGCTCTACGGGCGCGGCGCCGCCGACGACGGCTATTCGATGTTCGCGGCGCTCGCCGCGATCGGCGCGCTGGCCGCGCAGAAGGTCCCGCATGCGCGATGCGTGCTGGTGATCGAGGCGTGCGAGGAGAGCGGCAGTTTCGACCTGCCCGCCTATATCGAGCATCTGGCGGCGCGCATCGGAAATCCGGGGCTGGTGATCGCGCTCGACTCCGGATGCGGCAATTACGAACAATTGTGGTGCACGACTTCGCTGCGCGGATTGGCCGGCGGCACGCTGACGGTTGAAGTGCTGACCGAAGGCGTCCATTCGGGCGATGCGGGCGGCGTCGTGCCGTCGAGCTTCAGAGTGGCTCGGCAACTCCTCAGCCGAATCGAGGACGAGCGCACCGGCGCGATTCTGCTGCCGGAATTTCACGCGAAAATTCCCGAAGCGCGGCTCGCGCAGGCGCGTGCGGCGGCGCAAGCGCTGGGGCCGGCGATGTACGAGCGGTTCCCTTTCATCGAGGGCGCCGGTCCGGTTACCCACGATGTGGCTGAGCTGATTCTCAATCGCACTTGGCGGCCCGCGCTCGAAATTGTCGGCGCCGACGGCCTGCCCGAAGCCGGCAACGCCGGCAACGTGCTGCGGCCGCGCACGGCGCTGAAGCTGTCGCTCCGCCTGCCGCCGGAAATCGACGCGAAGGCGGCGAGCGCCAGGCTCAAGGCGGCGCTCGAAAGCGATCCGCCGCACGGCGCCCGCGTCACCTTCAAGGGCAATTGGGCGGCTGGCGGATGGAATGCGCCGGCGATGGCCGGGTGGCTTGAGCGTTCGCTCGATGAGGCGTCACGAACCTTCTTCGGCCGGCCCGCGGCCTACATGGGCGAGGGCGGCACGATTCCGTTCATGGCGATGCTGGGGGAGCGGTTTCCGCAGGCCCAATTCTTCATCACCGGCGTACTGGGGCCTCATTCAAATGCTCATGGTCCCAACGAGTTTCTGCATATTCCGACCGGCAAGCGGCTGACCGCCTGCGTCGCCCGGGTGATTGCCGATCATTATCGCGCTCAGCGCGGATAAGCGCGGTCGAGCTGCGGTCTGAGCGAACGGGTCGCGCCGGTCAGCGCCATTCGCGGCGCGCGACCTCGCCGATCAGCCGCAGCTTGGCCTGCTGCGCGGCGGCGTCGAGCGGATTGCCCTTGACGCCCGAAGCGAAGCCGCACTGGGTCGAAAGCGCGAGCTGTTCGTGCGGAAAATGGCGGGAGGCGTCGGCGATGCGCTGATGCAACTCGTCGGCGGTTTCGAGCCGCGGTTTCTTGGTCGAAACCAGTCCCAGCACGACGGTTTTGTCGCGCGGCACTTCGGCGAGCGGTTCGAAACCGCCCGAGCGGGCGTCGTCGTATTCCAGCAGCAGGGTCGAGTAACGCGTGGCGCCGCGAAAGACCGCGCGGGCGATCGAGTCGTAGCCGCCGGCGCTGAGCCAGCGGCCGTCATTGTTGC
Source organism: Deltaproteobacteria bacterium (assembly GCA_021780225.1). GTDB lineage: Bacteria > Desulfobacterota > Binatia > Binatales > Binataceae > JADMIL01. Next base: position 35,465 of record JAJXZF010000021.1, read on the forward strand.
CGCGGCACAGATGAAGCCCGAAACGAACGCCCGCGGCGTCGGCGAGGCCGTTAAGCATCGCGACGCCTTCGCCCAGCACCCGCGCGGGGTCGATGCCGTTGCGATCGAAGACTTCCGAGCGGGCGGATGGGTCCACCAGGATCGCAAGTTCGGGCGCATCGATCTGAATGTATTCGCATCCGAGGCGCGCAAGTTCGTGTATTTCCTCGCGAATAACTTCGGCGCCGTCGGCGAAAAGCTCGAACGGATCGCGATACACCGCACGCGATTCTTCGGGCGACCAGAACATGAAGAGCATCATCGGGCTTGGCAGGGTGACCTTGAACGGCGTTTTCGTGCGGGCGCGCGCGTAGGCGAATTCCTCGCCGACGAGCGAACGGCGGCGTCTTAAGCGGCCGGTCGCGGCGAGACCGAGCGAAAGCTGCTCGACCGAACCGGCGTCGGTGCGCCAGGGTTTCGTCAGTCCAGAGGTGCGCGTGAGTCCCTCGGTGGTCTCGACCAGCGATCCGAGGAAACTGAGCCGGCGCTGCTCGCCGTCATTGACGACATCGAGGCCGGCTTGTTCCTGAAGAGCGATCGCTTCATCGACGGCGCGATCTTCGATTCGCTTGAACTCGGCGGCGGAAATCTCGCCGCAGCGCATCCGGCGGCGCGCCTCCGTGAGCCATCCGGGACGCAGCATCGATCCAATCGGTTCGGCGCGAAACAGAGAATTTTTCATCTGGCGCTCCATGCGCGCGGCCGGGCGTCGCGCGTGCGCGGCAGCATAGCAGAGAAAGCGAAGGCGGCGTTTGCGATCGAAAAAACGGGGCGTTCGCCGTTCGACGGACGCCCCGGAATCGAGATTGGATCGAACGGGTCAGTGCTTGGGTTCGATTCGTTTGCCGTACGAAACTTCGCCCTTGTCGACCCGCAGGCTAAAACCGCAATCGGGATTGGTGCAGGCCCACGCTTTGAAAATGACCGAAGCGCCTTCCTGCCCGTAGTCGGAGAGCGGAATCAGCGTGCCGTTATTACACTTCTGGCACTTCGGCAGCTCCATCACCACGCCTCCTTGGCCGATCGGCTATCGGCCCCGCTTGCAAACTATCTAACCGATTTTGCTAAATCAATGCGCGTTTCTTCGTCTCTTGGCGCGCGAAGTTTGCGAAAATAATGCAATATCTCCGCTCGGACGACGCTATCCGCGCCAGACCGATGGTCAGTCGGGATAGTTGACGATCTCGAGCTTGATACCGTCAGGGTCGGTAAAGAAAACCGCATAGTATCCCGGCCGGTAATCGTATTCGCGCGGTGGATCGAGAATCCGGCCGCCGTGCGATGAAATCTCCCGCGCCAGTTCATCGATTTGGGCGCGGCGCGGAACTCGAAAGGCGATTTCACGCAGACCAATTCTGGTTTTGTCGAAATTTTCGTTCTGGTTGCGCGCCCGCATCACCCAAAGACTGCCGCAATCTCCCCAAAAGCCGATCATCCGTTCCGGCTGGTCGAAATTTTCCACGTTTGGATAGCCCAGATTCGGCATCAGCCACGAATAGAAACGAATGGCCGCATCGAAGTCGCCCGCATTGATCATCAAATGGTCGATTCCGCCGCGCATTTGCCGTTCTCCTTCGGCGATCCCAGAATCGTACCGCGGCGAGCGTCAAGCAAGGATCATGCGGGACGTATCGCTTTGCGGCCCAGATGAATCGCGACCGTGCCGAACCCGGCGACGCGAAAATTGGCCTCGGCGAAACCGGCCTCGCGCATCATCGCGGCGACCCGCTCGGCGTCGGGGTGGACGCTCAGGGACCGGAAGAGATAGCGGTAGGCGGCGTACTTGCGTCCGACGACGATCCCGAGCAGCGGGACGGCCGAGGCGATATAGAGCGAAAACGCCCGGCGCATCGGCCCGCGCGGCGGAGTCAGATCGAGGCAGGCGAGCCGTCCGCCGGGCTTCAGCACCCGATGCAACTCGGCAAACGCCGCGCCGAGGTCCGCGACATTACGCAACATGAAGCCGTTGACGATGCAATCGAAGGTCGCGTCGGCGAAGGGCAGCGCCATCGCATCGCCGACGCCCAGGCGGAGGCTGCCGCCGGCATCGGTGGCGGCGAATTTGCGCTGCGCCGCGACGACCATCTCGGTGCAGAAATCCATTCCGATCGTCAGGCGGGCGTCGGCTTGAATGAGCTCGCGCGCCAATTCGCCCGTTCCGGTCGCGATATCCAGCGCAACCCCGCCCGCCGGTTCGGCCATCGCGACAGTCTGACGCCGCCAACGCCGGTCCAGCCCGAGCGTCATGAGGGTGTTGATCGTGTCGTAGCGTGGCACGATACTGGCAAACATTTGACGAATTCGTTCCGGTTTGGTGTCTCCGTGGAGATTCACAGAGGCGTCGGGAAGGCTATTTTGACCGGCTGCGCACACATGGAGAATTATAGATGCGCCGCGGCGAATAGCAAAAAACCTGAGAATTCGTAATTATTGTCTAGCGACCAGCATGGGCCGACGGAAAACTAAATTATTGCGGCATTTGGGTGACAAAAGTTAAAATACGTGATACGGATCGCTTGATCCGCCAGATTTCGGAGTTCTCGCCGCTATCTTCTCAAGCCGATCCGCTGACGGGAGCAATATCGTCAATAATAAGCAAATATCGTCTTTAACGGGGGCAATTGGGATGTATTTGCGATATTTTGACCAAATTTCGCGGTAATATGAATATATTGGCATGTAATAACGTCACGTGTTGAGATATCTCGTGCGAAATGTGATGATTCCGTCAGAAATCACGTCCGGTTTGATGGAGATTGCCGATGTTTGTTCATTTTGACCGGGACAGAAGCGAGAAGTGCGACAACTGCGGCGCGCTCGGCACGATCATGCATATGTCGATCGACCGATTTGACGCGACCTTCAATCTTTGCGTCGGATGTTTCGGCGCGCTCACCCGCGCTTTTCAAAATGCTTCGGCGAAGCTTAGAATCGAGCCGGTTGAATATCACGAGCCATAATTGATGGCCGCGATGTACAGGCATTACGATGGCGTTTCGATGGTTTCGCCGTCAAACCGGCGGCCGCGGGTGCAAGCACCTTGCGGTAATTCCAAATTCCCTGCGCGGCCGTAATCCAAGCTACTGGCCGGTGGGCGACGGGCGTACTCACTTCGACGGATTGTGCGATTACTGCAAACGCGACGTCTGGCGCCACGCTCTGCTCAACGAAGATCCGCCCTGGCGATTGACCGAAGATGAAGATTGCGGATGCGTGAAATTCAACGTCCGCTCTTCGCACTAGCATCAAGCTGTAATCCCCGCGCTGGCGCGCTCCTTGGCGCGTCTCGAATCGCTTCGCGATAGTTGTGACCGGCGCGAGCGGTCCGCCCGCGCCCTAGCGCCGCTCGAATTGCTTCGCCCCGTACAGGATTGAACGCGCCTTCTCGTCGAGCGGTTGCCGCGGCAGGTCCGCCATCACCGCCATCCCGCGCTTGACGGCCGCGCGCGCGCCGATCGCGTCGAGCCAGCGTTTCAGATGCGGCCGGCTTTCAACCTGCTCGGGTTCGCGGCGGATTCCCACCACCCACGGATAGCAGGCGATGTCGGCGCTCGAATAATCGCCGGCGAGAAATTCGGCTTCCGCCAGGCGGCGATCCATCACGTTGCACAAGCGGCGGGTTTCATTGGTATAGCGATCGATCGCGTAAGGAATTTTCTCCGGAGCGGCGCGCAGAAAATGTCCGCGCTGGCCGAACATCGATCCGACGTTCGCCATCTGGAACATCAGCCACTGGATTACGACGTAACGTCCGCGCGTGTCCGACGACATCAGCTTGCCGCTCTTTTCCGCCAGATACATCAGGATCGCGCCCGACTCGAAAATCGCGATCGGCGCGCCGCCGGGCCCGTCGGGATCGACGATCGCGGGCATCCGGTTGTTCGGGCTGATTTTGAGAAATTCCGCTTTGAACTGTTCGCCCTCCCGGATATTGACCGGAACGATTTTGTACGGCATCCCGGTTTCTTCCAGGAAAATCGTGATTTCTGTCCGTTCGGAGTCGGCCAGTAGTGGAGCTCGATCATGACGCTTCCTCCCTCGCGCGATACCCCCAGCTTCGCCGCCCGCGCGCGCCCCCGTCAAGCGCCGCACAGGAGCGTTCAGGCTATCAATGATCGTGGCCTGCGCCACAACTTACCCGCATTCATAAGTAGAGTGGGTTGATGTTTTACCTCTGTGGGGCGGTGGAGCAAGGGGACGGAGACAGTCCGCGACGCCGCGAAGGCATGGATTCGCGGGTCAAGCCCGCGAATGACGTTCCGGTGTTATGCGGTACACGGTCGGATCAAGCGAACCGCCCGCCAGTCAAGCGCGCGAATGACTAATCGGCGCAGGCCCAATTCGGCGTTCGGCCCGTCGGCGCGCACGGCTCCAACTGTCATTCTGCGGCGCAGCCGAAGAATCCCAGGATTCTTCGCTTGGTCCTTCGCTTTGCTCAGGACAAGCTCGGAATGACAGGGGTCGGCGTGGAGGGCCGGATCAAGTCCGGCCACGAGTGAGAAATAAAAAAGAACGAACCGTTCAGGCTCTGCGGCGGTAAATGATCAAGAGGTGTTTCCGCGCGACTCTCATGAATCAGCGTAATTTAAGGCTGTTGTTTCGCTATGGGCGCGCTGTCCGCGAAGGGCGAATTGTGAACATCCGAGCCTGTCTCGCCGCTCGCCGACGCCGGCGAGATGGGCGCCTTCGAAACGGTTTCGTTCGCGGCGGCGACCGCTCGCTCGATTATCGGCCAGCACCGTTCGGTTCCTCCATAACCCATCGGCGGCGGCGTCACCCGCCTCTGATGGGCCGCCTGAAGGAGCCAGCGCGCGCATTCAGGGTCGGGCAGATGCACGGTTTCGCCGTCTATCACCACGTCGGTCGGCGGCGGCTCCGGCACTATTACCAGGATCGCTCTTTGTGATTTGACTGGCGGCTCATCGGCTTGAGCCCGCAGCGCCTTCTCCATCACCTTCCGACAGTAATCCGCGTCCTTCTGACTCGCCGGCAAAGGAAGTTCGTGTCTTTGGCGAAGGGCTTGCTCGATCAGTCTCTCGCATTCGAGATTCGGAGGAACCAGTAAAACGTCATTAATTGACCAGCCAGGCTCAAGCGGCCGGGTCCTCCCCTGAGGATTTCTTTGAAACCCCAACGCCTGCCGCATCATGCCCCGGCATCGCTCTGCCTCGCTCAAATCGTCGGGCACAGGAACTTCCCGATTTTCTTTGAGCGCGCGCTTAATCAAATGGCCGCATTCTTGGTTTGGCGGAAACAAGTAGACGCCGCCCACATCAATATGAGGCTTTAGTGGAGTCGTTAGGGGTCCACGAAAATTGGCTTTGACGACCACTCTCTGGCCGCTCCCGGCGAATAGACGTGCGGGCGTTAACGCGAGCACGACCGCCAATCCGCCGGCCATTCCGAAAAGGATTCTTGTCATGTTCCGGACCTCCGCTTTCGGCACGGGGAAACCGGCGTCGGACGGTGAAGCGAATCAAATCTTCGGGCGTTGGGTGCGCCAACTGGTCGCGCGTTCATAGGCCGCGCCGGCGCGGATCAGCATCGCCTCGCCCAGTCGCGGACCGATTAGCTGCAGGCTCGGCGGCGGCGCGCCGCGCCCGTCTCCGTCCAGCATCGAGAGCGTCGGATTGCGGCTTATGTTGAACGGCCCGGTGAAGGCGAGCAGCGGATTCGGCCCGGTAAAGGCGCTCGCGTTGGGCGGAATCGCATCGGCCGGCATGCTCGCCGACGGCATCGAGGGGCACGCGATCAGATCGACCTCATCGAAGAGCTGCTGAAAGCGGTTGGAAAAGCTTTCGCGCACCATGTGGGCGTTGGCGTAGTCGCGCCCGCTCACCGACGCGCCCACTTCGAGGAACGAGCGGAAGCCGGGGCCGGAGTCGGCCGCGCGCGAAGGATAGGTCGCGGCGTGCGCCGCGGCGGCCTCGGCGAAACAGAGCGTGCTCCACGCGCCGAGAGCGGGATCGACGTCCGGAATGGCGGCCTTGACGATGCGCGCGCCGAGCCGTTCGAGCTCGCGGACGGCCGCGGCGATCGCGGCGGCGACGTCGTCGTCGGCGCGTGCGACGTACTTCTCGTCGAAGCCGACGCGGATTCCCTTCGCGCCCGCGTCGATGGCGGCGGCGTAATCGTCGAGCGGCGCGTTGAGCGAAGTGTCGTCATGCGGGTCCTGCCCGGCGATTACGCTCAGCGCCAGCGCGGCGTCGGCGACGGTGCGCACGATCGGACCGATATGATCGAGCGATTCGCCGAGCGGAAAGACGCCGTAGCGGCTGACGCGGCCCCAGGTCGGCTTAAGTCCGACGACGCCGTTGGCCGCCGAAGGAAAACGGATCGAGCCGCCCGTGTCGGCGCCGATCGCGGCATAGCAGAGGCCGGCCGCGGCCGCGACGCTGGAACCGCTCGATGACGCGCCCGGCCACAACGCCGGATTCCACGGATTGAGCGGCGGGGGAAAATCGGGATGGTACCAGGCGACGGCGAATTCGGTCAGATGGAGCTTGCCGAGCAGCACGGCGCCAGCGGCGGCGAAACGATCGACGACGGCCGCGTTGGCGTCGGGGCGCCAATCGCGCAGCACCTTGCTCGCGCAGGTAGTCGCGACGCCTTTGGTCCAGCACAGATCCTTGACCGCGACGGGAACGCCGTGGAGCGGCCCGCGCCATTTGCCGGCCGCGATTTCCTGGTCGGCGGCTTCGGCCTGGCGGATCGCGGAATCGTCGAGAACCGTAATGTAGGCGCGCAACTTCGGGTTGAGTTTATGAATACGGCCGAGGGCCGCGCGCGTGGCCGCGGCGGACGTAACTTTGCGCGCACGGATCAGTTGCGACAATTCGCTCAAGGGAAGAAAACACAACGACTCGGCTGAGATATCCATGGGCGCCTCCCGACGATCGGTTACTTATTCCAGCGCGGCGCGGCCTTCAACCGCGGGCGTATCCGCGTCCGCGCCGCGAGCGGCCGGGGCGGTTATCCGCGGGCTTTTCGCCCCATCCGGGAACGTCTTGTGAACTGCCGGCGATCGTCAGGCGGGATCGCCCGTCGCCGCCATCCGGGCGAGGCCTTCGAGCCAATGCTGATGTTCGCGGAGCAATCCGCGCCGCAAGTACCATCGGCCGAGCGCGGTCAGCGGGCCGCGCTGGGTCTCCTCGGTGACGACGCGGGTAGTGCCGTCGGGCAGCGTCTCCAGTTCCCATCCGTGATAGGCGGTGAGTCCGAAGGCGCTGGCGTCCCATCCGAGTTCACGCATCGGGTCGAAGACGACGACGCGGCTTTTCACGCGGACGCCGAAGGTCTTCCATACGAACTCGGTGCCGGGGGTAAGGTCGGGGCCGGAGCCATTGCGAAAGCGGATCCATCCGCAGTTCCCGTACCATTCGGGCCATCGCGCGGCCCGGACCAACCATCGCCAGACACGTTCGCGCGGCGCGGAGATAACCAGTTCGTTGCGGGCATGAACGATCGACCGTTCAGGCTCCGCACCATGGGGCCATCGCATAAGCGGCGTCACCTTTCCGGCAGCAAGCGGCAATTTGCCGCCGCGCGCGATTCCGACGCGGGAATTGGTCTCATCGAAATAGCTAAGAGCGCGTCGGCGAACAAGCGACTATTCGTGTCTTTTCGGAATTTTCATCGTCTAAATTGTCCTATTTACAACAATTCTCATGAATTACCCTCACCTCCATGAATCTTCGGCCCGGCATTCGCGGCGAGGCGCCGAACCGGCGGAGCGCTTCGGCGCGGCGCGGGCGTCTCGCAACGACTATGGCGGCGTGGCAAGTTGGGGCGTAAAAAAAACGCCGGGCGAGCCGGGCGGGAAACGGATCGGACGGATGATCGACAAACTGATAAGCGCGGTCTCAGCGATGATAATCGGAGCGATATCGGCGCTGGGATACGGGGGCGTGTTCCTGATGATGGCGATCGAGAGCGCGTGCGTGCCGCTGCCGTCGGAAGTGACGATGCCGTTTTCGGGTTACCTGGTCGCGACGGGCCGGTTCGGGCTGAACCGGGTCGCGATCGCGGGCGCGGCCGGATGCCTTGCGGGATCGTATGTGGCGTACTGGGTGGGAGCGCGGGGCGGGCGGCGCTTTCTGGAACGTTACGGGCGATGGGTGCTGATCGCGCCGCATGAGTTGGAGATCGCGGATCGGTTTTTCGAGAAGTGGGGGCCGCACGCCGTCTTCACGGCCCGGCTGCTGCCGGTGGTGCGCACCTTTATCGCGTTTCCGGCGGGCGTCGCGCGGATGCGCTTGCTGCCGTTCACGATCTACACGCTGGCCGGATCGTATATCTGGTGCCTCGGACTGGCTTACGCCGGAATGAAACTGGGCCAGCATTGGACGGCGCTCGGCCCGTGGTTCCATCGGTTTGACGGAGTGGTCGCGTTCGCGCTGGCCGCCGGCGCGGCGGCGCTGCTTTACAATCGAATCAAGTCGGCAGCCGCGGCGGCGCGCGCGTAAGGTCCCCGGCCGTCGCGCAAGCGGCGCTCACGGTCTTTTGCGCATCGGCGGCGGTCGGGACTATGGTGTCGGCAATCGATGGCTAATTACGGAAGGAATCCGGCGGATCGGCTCGAGGCGGTGTTTTCGGATTCGGACCTGGTGCGGCTGGGAATCGCGCGAGACTACCTTGAGAACGCGGGACTCGACGCATTTATATTCGACGCGACGTTTTCTCAATTATACGGCACGGCGATGCCGGCGCGCCTGATGGTCTATGCGGATTGCGCGGCGGAAGCGCGCGATCGGCTGCGGGAGCTGGGTTTCCTCGATCAACCGCAGGCGGCGCGGCGCAAATAGCAGCCGCGCATCCCGCGCCGTATCCGCCGGCGAACCGCAACGTTGGCGCGCGGGAGCGCGCAAGGAGCGTCCACGATGAAACGCAGCAGCGAGCGAATCCTCACCACTCATACCGGCAGCCTGCCCCGGCCGGACGATTTGATGGTTATGCTGCGGGCGCGAGAAGCCGGCGAAACGTACGACGCGGCGGCGCTGGCGGCGCGAATCCGGTCGAGCGTGGCGGAAACGGTCGCGCGGCAGGCGCGCGCGGGAATCGATATCGTCAACGACGGCGAGATGGGCAAGCCGTCGTACGCGACGTACGTGAAGGATCGGCTGACGGGCTTCGAGGGCGGCAAGAGCGCGCCGATCTTCGCGGCCGATCTCGGCGAATTTCCGAGCTTCACCAAGCGCGGCGGCCGCGAAAGCGGCGTGACCGTGATGAAACGGCCGTCGTGCGTCGGGCCGATCAAATATAGCGGGCTGGACGCGCTGCGAACGGACATCGCGAACCTCAAGAGCGGAACCGCGGGCGCGAAGATCGAAGAGACATTCATGAGCGCGGCGTCGCCCGGCGTCGTCTCATTCTTTCTGAGCGACAATTACTATCACGACCACGAACGCTATATTGGCGCGATCGCCGAGGCGATGCGCGCCGAATACGAAGCGATCGCCGAGGCCGGATTGATCCTGCAGGTGGATTGTCCCGACCTTGCGATGAGCCGGCATATCCAGTTCAAGAACCTGAGCCTCAAGGAATTCCGCAAGACGATCGAACTGCATATCGACGCGCTCAATCATGCGCTTGCGAACGTGCCGCCCGAGCGCTCGCGGCTCCATCTATGCTGGGGCAATTATGAAGGCCCGCATCATCACGACGTGCCGTTCGCCGATATCGCGGATATCGTTTACAAAGCGCGGCCGCAGGGACTTTCCTACGAAGCGTCGAATCCGCGGCACGAGCACGAATGGGAAACCTTCAAGGAGATCAAACCGCCGGACGGGAAAATACTCATTCCCGGCGTGATCGATTCGGTGACCAACTTCGTCGAACATCCGAAGCTCGTGGGGCAACGGATTGCGAACGTGGCGAACGTCGTGGGACGCGAGCATGTAATCGCCGGCACGGACTGCGGCTTCGGAACGATCGCGGGCGTGTCGCGCGTTGACGGCGAAATCGCGTGGGCGAAACTCGCGGCGATGGCGGAGGGGGCGAAGATCGCGACCTCGCGGCTCTGGCCGGGCCGCGCATAAGTTTCTCGACAATCGAGCATGGCCGGTCCGCCATGCGGCGGACCGGCCATTTCTATTTTACCGGCCATAGGGCCGGCATTCGGCTAATTTTTGTTCTTGCCGAACGTGAACATCTGCATCAGATCGCCGATCGCCGGGCCGTTGGTCGGAACGTAAGGATCCGCCTTCGTCGCAACCGGATCGGGCAGATTGTCGCGGCTGTTGTCCGCGATCGTGGGCAGACCCCAGTTGGCCTCGACAAATTTCGCGAACGAAACGTGGTCATAGTAGTTGTGGACCACGCGGCCGCCTTCCGAATAGGGCGAAACCACCAGCATCGGGATGCGCGTGCCGTCGCCGAAGAAATCGACCGGCTGGATATAGCCCGAATCATAGTAGCCGCCGCCTTCGTCAACTGTGATTACGATGGCGGTGTCTTTCCACAGCCTGGGATTAGACTGCACCATATCGATAATCTTGTGGCAGAAGGACTCGAACAACTCGAACTTCGACGACGCCGGATGTCCGTCGAGGAAACCGTCCGGCTTCACGATCGAGACCGCGGGCAGCGTGCCGTTCTGGATATCCGAGTAGAGGCTCTGGATGCCTTTCAGATTGGCGCGCAGCGACGGGTTGGTCATGATCTGCTGCGAGTAGAGGAACGGATTGCAGATATTGCAATAGGTCGAATCCTCGCCGGTCTCAGTGCCGCCGGCCCATCCTTCGCCATAGTAGCTCCATGACACGTCATGCGCGGAAAGGAGCAATCCAAGGTTCTGCTGCTGCGTCGGCGGAATGGTGAAAGGCCCCGTCGAACCGTCCGCGTAGGTGTTTTCGCCGGTGCCGAGATAGGCGGGATTGTAGTTGTTGACGATGTAATAGGCGTTCGGCGCGCAGTCGCCATTGTTGAACGGCTTGTAAGACAACGAATTGAGGTAATCCATGATCGGCGCGACGCCCGGCTGAGTCGAATCCGCGCAATTGACGTACGAACCGCCGCTGTAGCCGTCCTGGGTGTAGAAATTGTTGGTTCCGCTCTGCGGATTCGGATTTTCGATCTGGTTCGCAGGCGGGACGCCCGGCGTGCCGTCGGAGTTGGCGAAATAGATCGTGGCGCCGTAGCCGATCGCGATATGATTCGCGCCCGTTCCGCCCATGATCGCCTGATGATAGTTGTCGCTGAGGGCGTATTGCTGGGCGAGGTGGGTGAAGTAGGGAACGTCGCCCTGCAGATTGTTGTAGAAGCCCATCGCGATCGAGCCTTCGCCGGTGAATCCCGCGGGCTCCGGATTGCCGTTGCTGCCGGTCGCGACCGTAGTCTCCACCCAGGGGAAAAGATCGCTCTGGCATCCGCTGAGATTTTGCGCCGTGGCTTTGCTCGCGTCGCAGTCGGTCTCTTGCCACATCTGAAAGAACCGGTGGACGGGGCTGCCCGCGTAGGCGTCATAAGAGATGAAATTGGTGATGTCGAACGGATCGTTGGGCAGCGGGCCGTCGGTAAGGAAACGAGTGTCGGGTCCGCTGGTCAAGCCGGTGCCGCCGATCGTCAGCATATAGTAGTCGTTCAGCGGAAGGGCTGGTTCAACCGCTTCGGCCGCGCTGACGCTGTTGAAGAACGGCGTCGTCGGACCGCCGACGTTCGGCGTCGGCAGCGTCGAGTAGGGGGTCGTCTTGGCCGGGCTGATTTCGTAAGTCGAGGTGTCCGTGGCTTGATACTGAAGGGCCACGCCCGCGTTGGGTCCGGGCGAACCGTCGGGATTGACAATTCCCTCGGACAAAAGGTTGCGCACAGTCTGGCCGCTCGGCGGCACGTATGTGCCGAAAACGTTGTCGAACGTGCGGTTTTCGCCGATGATCAGCATCACGTGCTTGATCGGCGTCTTCGTATTGTCGTCGTTCGACGGCTTGGCCCACGCGAGCGGAGCGGCGAACTGCGTCAGCAGCATCGCGCCCGCGCCCATCGCGGCGGTTAACTTCCTGCGCCTTTTGGTCTTCATTCTTTTTCTCCTCCATGGGACGAACGGGACCATCCCGTCCGGCGAACGCCGCGGGCGCGGCGTCACCCGGACAGTGCGTGTGAAGACCGGGACTGCTCAGAGATGCGCCACCGCAACCGCAAAAACGGTCATCGCGGCCAGCGCGGAGCCGATCGCGAGCCAAAGCCAACCGTGCGCGGACGCGGTTCGAGCCAATTCGAAACTCCCCCAGCTCATACGCACGGAGGGAAATACCAGCGGATATTTGCGCGCCGATTACGAAAGACGGCGGAATCGGCTAAATGGATTTTGCAAAAATTTTGCGAATCGGAGTCGGATTGATTTCGGCAAAAGAGGCTGCGCGCGGCTATGGCGTCTATGGTCGCCGGCGCGTCTCTATAACGTCGCGTCTTCCACGATTAAACTTGACCGCGCATGGCTCAGGAAAAACGCAACGACGGTGCGGACGGCTACGAACTCGTCGCCGACAATCGCAAGGCGCGGCACGACTTCTTTATCGAGGAGACGTTGGAGGCCGGGATGGCCCTCACCGGCACGGAAGTGAAGTCATTGCGCGGGCATCGCGCCAACCTGCGCGACAGCTACGCGCGCATCAAAGCGGGTGAAGCTTTCTTACACGGCGTTCACATCGGCGCATACGCGCCAGCCGGGCAGTTCAGTCATAAAGAGACCCGGCCGCGAAAATTGCTGATGCATCGGCGCGAGATCGAACGGCTGTGGGGCCGCGTGCGCGAGCGCGGCTATTCGCTGGTGCCGCTGAAAATTTATTTCCGCGACGGCCGGGCGAAAGTCGAAATCGCGCTCGTGAAGGGCAAACGCCTGTACGACAAACGCGAGGCGATCGCGCGCAAAAGCATGCGCCGTGAAATCGAACGAACGATCAAGGGACGGAATCGCTGACTAGCCGGATGCCGGCGCTTGCGCGGCGGCCAGGGTCGGGGCTGGACCGCCGGCCGCGAGCGCCCGCAATCGCGCGATACGTTGTGCGAGCGGCGGATGGGATGACAGCAGGTTGGCGAAGAAATTCCCGCCGTCGCCATCTCCGTCGGCGGCGCGTTCCAACGGATTGACGATGAAAAGATGCGCGACGCCGCGCGACGCCGAACTCAACGGCGATTCGTGTTTCGCAATCTCCTCCAATGCGCGCAGCAACGCCTGCGGATTCCGGGTGAATTCGACCGACGATGCGTCGGCGAGATATTCGCGCTGACGCGAAACCGCCATCGCCAACAGTTGGGAAAAAATCGGCGCCAGCGCGGCAAGGATGAAAACCGCAATCGCGATAAGCGCGCCAGCTTCGCCGCTCCCGCCGCTGCTGTTGTTGTCGTCGCGGTCGCGGCTGCCGCCGAATCCCCCGAACCACGACCATCGCCACACAAAATCCGCCAGCATCGCGATACCGCCGACGAGCACCGCGATCATCATCATGGTGCGGATGTCGTAGTTGCGGATATGCGCCATTTCGTGGCCGAGAACGCCCTGCATTTCCTCCCGGTCCATCCGATCGACGAGTCCCTGCGTCACGCAGATTACGGAATGGGCGGGGTCGCGGCCGGTCGCGAACGCATTCGGCGCCGGATCGTCGATGATATACGCGCGCGGCACAGGCATGCGCGCCGCCAGCGCCATTTCGCGAATCACGTCGAGCGTCATTTGATGCTTGACGGAATCCGCCGCGAGCGGGCGCGCATGCACCGACAGCAGCACCAGAGACGCTCCGCCGTAATACGAAAGAAGCGACTGGAAGAGTCCGAAGGCGAGCGCGACGACCGTAAGGATCGGCGCGCCAACCAGCCGGCCGTCGATTATTCTGAGATTGCCGGCAAGAAAATCGAGACCGCAACCGAGCGCGGTGAAGAGTGCGACGAAGACGACGACCAGCAGCGCCGTTTGACGGCGGTTCTTCCGCTCGAGCCGCCAGAAACTGTCGCGAGGTTGGGCCATCGGATTCGCTCAGGGGCGCGAAGCGAAGCAATGATCGGCCGGCGCAATCATCGTTCGCCGTGCGGTTAATCCGGGCGCTCAGGCTTTCGGTGCGCCGAGCGACAAATCCACTTTCGGCAGCGCCTGATCCTCTGGCGCGGCCTTGAAATATTCGGCCGCCGTGAACCCGAAATTGTTCGCGATCAGATTGGTTGGAAAGACCTGGATTTTGGTGTTCAGCGCCAACACGGCGTCGTTGTACGCCTGCCGCGCAAAGGCGATTTGGTTTTCAGTCGTGGTGAGCTGCTCCTGCAACTGCATAACGTTCTGATCGGACTTCAATTGCGGATAATTTTCCATCACCGCGAGCAGCCTGCCAAGCCCGGCCGTCAACTGATTTTCGGCGGCGACGCGCGCGCCCTGATCCGGCGCCGCAATCGCGCGATTCCGCGCCTCGACGACCCGCGTCAATGTATCGCGCTCGAATTCCATATAGCCTTTGACGGCCTCAACCAGGTTTGGAATCAAATCGTGGCGGCGCTTCAGTTGAACGTCGATTTGGCGCCATGAGTTATCGACCTCATTGCGCATCCGCACGAGCGAATTGTAAGCCAGGATCGCATAAGCCGCGATCAGTACCAGAACTATTAAAACGACGGTCATAGCCGGCAGCCGCCTTTCCTGAGATGCGAATGATTATGCACGCGCAGGCGAACCCAATTAAAGATCGACGGCGGGCGCGTGCGAAGCCAGCTTCGCGCGACCACCCGCCGTCCATGATCGTATCATCCTGACCGCGCCGGCGCCGGTCTCAATCCGTGCGCCCGGCCGCCGCGGCTAATTGATCTGAATTTTGACCGGTTTGGTCTCCGGCCGCTTCTCGACCGTTACTTCGAGCACGCCGTCGCGATAATTCGCGCGGATCCGCTCGGCGCTCGCATCCTTGGGCAGTTCAAAGGCGCGCCGAATCTGTCCCCAGGTGCGTTCCGCGAGCCGCAGCGACGCGCCGTTCGGCAGTTCCGGACGACGGCGTTCAGCCTCCACGATCAACTTGCCTTCTTCGACCCGCACGTCGATCGTTTCATTTTTGAGGCCCGGCATCTCGAAGTAAAACCGGTATCCTTCCTGATCCTCGACCACATCCACCGGGGCCGACAGCCGCCGCGCCGCGGGCTGGAATTCCCGCATCACTTCGTTCATCCGATTGCGCATCCAACGGCTGCCGCCAACGCCGTTTTCAATATAAAGTTCCATCCAAAACCTCCTCCGGCAGAAACCGGACAATTTTTTACGTCGGGCTGCGACCGGCGCTCTTGCCTGTACCGGACATCAGCCGTTGAACCAAAACTAAGTACGATTTGAAAGGCGTCAAGGCGCGGATGCTGGCGCCGATTCGCTTGCGGATCGAGTTCAGTCTCGGGATTCAGCCTCGCGCCGGGCGCGATCGGCGTCGGCGGCGAATCGCCGCGCCATCGCGGGATCGCCCAATTCGCGCGCCAGAGCTTCGCCTTCTTTCAGCACCGCGAGCGCACGGGCTATGTTGCCTTTGCCGAGATATACTCCGGCCTTGCGGAAAATCTTGGCGTAACGTTGACCTTTTTCAGCCGCGTTCATGAAGGCGCCGGAAGAGACTGTCCATTCGATCCTAGGCGGCGCGCTGCGCATCGTCCAGCCGCGCGCCGGCTACCGCTTCGCGCTGGATTCGATACTGCTCAGCCGATTCGCGGGCGTGCGGCCCCGCGACCGCGTGCTCGAGCTGGGCGCGGGATGCGGCGTGATCTCCGCGGTCGTGGCTGCATTGCGCCGGCCGCGCGAGATTGTCGCGATCGAACTGCAGCCGGAACTCGCACAGGCCGCGGCTCGAACCGCGGCGCTGAACCGTCTCGACATCGTCCGCGTCGTTCAGGGTGATTTGCGCACGCGCTGGCTGGCGAGCGTCGCGCCGGCCTCGTTCGATTGCGTAATCGCGAATCCGCCGTACCGCGCCGCCGGCAGCGGACGCGAAAGTCCGAATCTCTCGCGGCGGATAGCGCGCGGCGGGGGCGGCGCGACGCTCGCGGAATTTCTCGCCGCGGCCGGACGCTATGCCGCCGACCGCGGCCGCCTCGCGATCGTCTTTGATGCGACCCGCGCCGCCGAATTGATCGTAAAAATGGCCGCGCACGCGCTCGAACCAAAACGGATGCGTTTCGTTCATCCGCTGCCCGGCGCTCCGGCGGCGAGCGTGCTCATCGAGGCGCGCAAAGGCGGGCGTTCCGAAGTGATCGTCGAACCTCCGTTAATCGTTCATATCCGCGCGGGAATATACAGCGACGAAGCCCGACATATACTGCATAATGGCGTTTCGTGCGATGGAGGCTCGAATGACTAATCCAAAAACTCTCGGCGTGTTGTTGTTCGACGAATTCGAACTGCTCGATGTTTTCGGGCCGTGCGAGGCGTACGGAGTTCGCGATCTGGGCGGCGCGTTCCGGATCATCATGACCGCCGCGCAAGCCGGACCGATCGCCAGCGCGCCCAAGCGGATTGCGCGTTAAAAGATTGCCCGCCGCTCGATCTGATTCTCGTGCCCGGCGGCTTCGGCACGCGCCGCGAAGTCGATAATTCGGACCTGCTGGAGTGGCTGCGCGAGCGCGCGGCGCGGGCGGAAATCGTCAGCTCGGTATGCACCGGAGCCGCCCTGCTGGCGCGCGCCGGCCTGTTGGACGGCCGTCGCGCCACCACCAACAAGCGCGCCTTCGGATGGGTCGAAAGCCAGGGACCGAAGGTCGATTGGATTAAAAGCGCCCGCTGGGTCGAGGATGGCCGCTTCTGGACGTCGTCGGGCGTCTCCGCTGGAATCGACATGGCGCTGGCGATAATCGCGCGGCTCGCCGGCTCCGACGCCGCCGAGCAGGCCGCGCGCACAATGGAATACGAGTGGCGTCGCGACTCCGGATGGGATCCCTTCGCCCGGCTCCACGGCCTCGCCTGAAGCTTCCCGGGTCAGCCCGCGGCAAAGAATTCCAGCGCCTTGCGCGCGACCAATTCCGGCTGCTCCATCGGCATGAAATGCGAGGTCTCCGGCATCACCTCGACCTGCGCCCGCGCCGCCTCGCGTCTGATGCGATCGGCCAGCAAAATGCCGGGCGAATCGCTCTTCTCGCCGAACAACACCAGCATCGGCGCGGAGCATTTGAGCATCAAGCCAAGCCCGTCGAAATCGCGCGAGGTTTCGTAAACCCGCGCCTCGATTTCGGGCGAGCAGCGCAGCGAACGGGCACCGTGATGCGTTTCGAAGGCGCCGAATTCGCAGTAGTCGCGCAAAATATCCGCGCGCCATGTGTCGCATGGCGGCTTCGCGCGGAAATTCTCGAACATCGCATCGACGCTGTCGAACGTGCGCTTGCGCTTGAGCGTGCGTTCGCGCAACTCGGTCGGCCGGCGCGCCGGCGGCGTGTTCAAATCCAGGACCACCGGCTCGACCATCACCGCTCGCGCGATTAATTCCGGACGGCGGCTGCCGACCGCGCCGAACGCCGTCGCTCCCGCGGAATGGCCGATGCCCCGCACCTCTTTCCAGCCCATCGCGCCAATAAATCCTTCGAGGTCGTCGGCCGTCGTATGCCATCCGTCGATCGGCCGGCGCGGCAGTTCGCTTTCGCCATGCCCGCGCTGGTCATAGCTGTAAACGTGTCCGGCGCGCCGCAGCTCGCGCAGAATCGGCGCGTAAATCCGCCCGAGGAAGCCGGTCGCGTGCAGGAAGAGGATCGGCGGACCGTCGCCGCCCCAATCCCGGTAATGAAGCCGCAGGCCGTTGACGATTACGTCGCCGCCCAGCGGCTCGCCGTCGCGTATCGCAGTATCCATCGCGACAAATCTTAAAAGACCGGACCCGATAAGAGAACCGCGCCGCATGTTTCGGACATCCGAACGCTTTCCCGGCGCGCGGACTTCGGCTAGCACTAGCAGTTCATCAATCCGCGCGACGCGCGAGGTCTGGAGAGCGCTGGCGATGCTGACGATCGGACTCACGGGCGGAATCGGTTCGGGCAAAAGCACGGTGTCGAAATTTCTCGCCGAACTTGGCGCGCCGATTATCGACGCCGACAAGGTCGGCCACGCCATCTACCAACCGGACGGGCCGGCGTATCAGGATATGATTGACGCTTTCGGCCGCGGCATTCTCGCGCCGGACGGCGCGATCGATCGCAAGAAGCTCGGTCCGATCGTTTTTGCGGATCCGGCCGCGCTTAAGCGCCTCAATTCGATCGTTCATCCCAAGATGTTCGCGCAGATGCGCGAGATGGTGGCCGCGATGCGCGCGCGGGGCGAGCGCAAACCGATCGTGATCGAAGCCGCCATCCTGATCGAGGCGAACTGGCAGACGCTCTTCGACGAAATCTGGCTGGTGATCGCGTCGAAGGAACGGGTGATCGAGCGCGTCGAACGCGACCGCGGGATGAAGCCGGAGCAGACCGAGGCGCGGATTCGCGCGCAGCTCTCCGACGACGAACGGCGGCGTCATGCCGCGCTGGTCGTGACCAACGACGGCACGCTGGAAGAATTGCGCGCGCAGGTCGAAACACTCTGGCAGGGCGCGCTGCGCCGCAATCTGGCCTGACGCGCGCGGGCGGTCGCGCTTGACTGCGCACGCCCGCCGGATGAAAAAGACCGCATCGGCGGATTTCGGAGGGCGCGGCAATGAAGATCCTCGTGATGGGCGCGGGCGCGGTCGGATGCTACTACGGCGCGCGATTGCAGCAGGCGGGAGAAGAGGTCGTTCTTTGCGCACGAGGCGAAAATCTGCGCGCGCTGCGCGGACGCGGACTCGAGGTGCGGAGCGCGAAGGGAAATTTCCACCTCGCCGTGGCCGCGACCGACCGGCCGGCCGAATTCGCGCCCTACGACCTGATTTTGTTCGCGGTCAAATCCTACGATACTGACGCGGCCGCCGCTCAAATCAAGGATTGCCTCGCGCCCGAGGGCGTGGTGATGACGATCCAAAACGGGGTCGAAAACGAAGACGCCTTATGCCGGTATTTTCCGCGCGCCGCCGTGATGGGCGGCAATTCGCGGGTCGGCGCCGAATTAACCGGGCCCGGCCGCGTCAATCATACCGCGCTCGGCATTATCGAATTCGGCGAGCTTGACGGCTCGATCACGCCGCGTGCGGAAATGCTCGCGCGCGTCTTTCATCGCGCCGGCATCCTCGGCGAGCTCACGACCGATCTGAAGACGATTCGCTGGTACAAGCTGATGGGCAACAACGCGACCAACACGGTCGCGACCTTGAGCCGCACCACGCTCGGCCAGATGCTCGAAGATCAGGACGGCTACGATCTGGTGCGGCGGCTGATGCTCGAAACACTGGCCGTCGGCCGCGCCGAAGGCGCCAACGTCAGCGACGAGCGCGCCGATCTGCAGTTGCGGCAGATTCAAAAAAGCCTCAACGCTTACGCGATCAAGCCTTCGACCTTGCAGGATCTGGAACGCGGCAAACGTCTCGAATACGACGCCATCAGCGGCGCCGTGCTGCGGGCGGCGCGCCGTCACGGAATGAAAGTTCCCGCGACCGAAACGGTTTACACGCTGCTCAAGCTGCTCGACCGCAGCCGTTCCGGCGGCGGCTCGCGCCCCGGCTGACGGCTGCGGACCAATCCGGCGATATTTTCCAACCGCGCCTGAATCGGCAAAGAATTCCCGCGCTTAGGCCGCGCGCGACGCCGCGGATCGTCCGCGCACGTGACCGGTCTGCGCGCGTGCGGCGGCGAGCAACTCGTTGAATGCGTCTTCGGCCAGATCGCGCATCCGATCGACGTCCGGCATCAGATGCGGTTCGGCCATCATTCCGAAGACCAGCGACTGGTTATAGCTCACAATCGCGACATTGTAGCCAAGGTTGGCGCCGAGCGGCACAAGCCCCACCATCTCGACCATTTCGCGTCCGGCCAGATAGAGCGGCACCTGCGCTCCCGGAACATTGGTCGCGATAAAATTGATGCCGGGCGGCGGCAACGGAGCCATCCGCGCGACCCGCGGCGCGAGCGCGGCCAGCTTCGACGCCGCATCGACCGCGTTCGTCCCGACCAGCGATCCGATTCCCAGCAGAAACGGCGCGACCAGATCGCCAAGATGCATAAGAAGCTCCAGCGCCTGAGCGTCGCCGGCGCTCTTGATTCGGTTCGTTTCGCGAATCACCGCCTGCAGCCGATCGTTCGCATTCATCGGCTCCGACGGCAATTCCGGAAACATCATTGAGACCCGGTTGCCCAAGGCGCCGCTTTCCGCGCCGCGCCGCACATTGACCGGGCATCCGATGCGCAGCGGCGCGTGCTCGGCGCGCACGCCGTGTTCGGAAAGATAGCGCGCGGCAGCTTCGCTCAGGATCGCCAAAACCGCATCGTTCGCGGCGCCGCCGAGCGCGTTGCGAATCGATCGCAGATCGGCGAACGACACCTTCAGCCACGCCAGCGAACGAGCCGAGCTGACCAATCCGGCGTTCCACGGCGCCGCGACGACGCGCCGGCCAAGCATCGCCGTCATCTTCGCGGCGCAATTCGCGATCGTCGCGGCGCGTTTCAGCGCTTCACGCGGCGCATCGATCATGCCTGCAAGCTGCCGCGCTTCGTTCAGGCGATTTTGCGCGAGATCGACCAGCGCGGTGGCGAAACTACGCAGCGCGCTGGGCAGCGGTTGCGGCCGCCACGGCAGCGGCGGCGGTTCCGGAGGCGGAGCTTCGGCGCGGAAATCGAGCGCGACCGTGAGCAACTCCATCCCGGAAACGCCATCGACGAGACAGTGATGCACCTTCCAAAGGACAGCGGAACGGCCTCCCGGAAGACCCTGAAACAGATGCATCTCCCAAAGCGGTTTTTTGCGATCGAGGATTGGCGCGAACGCGGCCATCGCCGCCGCGATAAAAGTCCGCTCGCCGGCCCCGTCAGGCAGGCTGTGCAGTTTGACGTGCTCGCGCAGGTCGAAATCAGGATCGTCTTCGAGCGTCGCGTGGGCGAGATTGAATGGCGCGAACGCCAGCCGCTGGCGATAACGGGGCAGCAGATGCATCCGCTGCGCCATGTGATCGAGAATTTCGTCGTAATCGATAGGCGAGCCGAAAATATTCAACGACCCGATATGAAGCGGGCCGCTATGCGATTCACCGTAGATGAACGACGCGTCCTGCGTGCTCATCCGATGCGAAAGCTTTGCCGACGATTTTCCCGCATTCGCCATCCGGCTCGCACCCCCGGTTATAATTTAGTAGCCGCACTGCCAATCAAGGATGCTCCGGCGACTGTTGGCGGGTCAATCGGGCGACTGACTAACGCACAGCTATGGCTATCCAGGGCGTGCACGGCCGGGCGCGGCCCATCGCGCTCGGCCGCGGCGCCGCTTGCCGGAACTTTTGCCCCCGCAATAGAATCCCGCCGGCGCCGTTGCGACTCCGGTGGTTTGAATCGCAATCGGCTTGCGGGAGTGATATGCGTGGCGATGTCTCGCCACGACGGAGATGATCATGGCCAAGTCGCATCCAGGCAACGGACCGGCAGGGTTCCCCAAAGCGCTGAAACTCCCGAACGGGCGTAACGTTACGGTGCGCCTCATCGGGTACGAAGATAAAGTGGGAATCCTCGCGTTCGCGCGCTCGTTGCCGCACGACGACTTGCTCTTCCTGCGCACCGATATCACCGAGCCCGAAGTGGTCGAAGAATGGTTGTCCAACGTCAAGAAAGGCAATACCGCGACGGTGGTCGCGGAATTCGACGGGAAAATCGTTGGCTACAGCAGCGTCCACACGGACCAGGCGCGATGGACACGGCGCGTCGGCGAAATCCGGGTGCAAGTCGCCCCGGCTTTTCGCGGCAGCGGCCTCGGGCGTCATCTGGCGGCGGAAATCTTCAAAATCGGCCAAGAACGAGGAGTGAAGAAGATGGCCGCGATGATGACGCCGGACCAGGCTGGCGCCCGCGCCGCCTTCGACAAGCTCGGCTTCCAGGTCGAGGCGCTGCTGCAGGATTGGGTCATCGATCGCGACGGCCATCCGCGCGACCTGCTGATCATGAGTCACGATCTGGAAGGTCTGAGCGATCAAATCAGCGCCTGACCGATAAATTTCTCTCGATTCCGCCGACGCGCGCTGCTTCATTGAAGATGCGGACATCATCCGCCGCAGAGGTAAGCGTCCGATGGCCAAGCGTAGCGATTCGACGTTAACCGGCAGCGCCCGCGTCGCGTCAAAGGCGGCGGGAGTCACGGCGCGGGCGGCCGACGCCGCGTCCCGGATGGTTCCGGGCGCCTATTTCCGCGACCGGACGGTGCTTATCGCCGGCGCATCAAGCGGAATCGGACGGGACATCGCTCTGACGTTCGCGCGGATGGGCGCCAAGGTCGCTCTGCTTGCGCGCCGGCGCTCGATGCTCGACGAGCTCGCCGAAGCAATCCGCAAGGAAGGCGCCGAAGCCCTGCCGCTCGCCGCGGACGTGACCCATCGCAGCGAACTCAAGGAAGCCGTCGCGCGAACTTTGACCCACTTCGCGCGTATCGACGTGCTCGTCAACTCCGCCGGCGTCGCTCTGCCCGGCCCGGTCGAGATCATGCCGCCCGAGGACGTCGAGCGGATGATGTCCGTCAACCTGATGGGCACGCTGCATGCGATGCAGTTGGTTCTGCCGGCGATGCGCGCGCGCGGGGCGGGCAATATCGTCAATATCGCATCGCTGGCGGGCCGGCGTGGCATGCCCCCGCTGGGCGGCTACTGCGCGACCAAATTCGCCGTGGTTGGCCTTACGGAAGCCTTGCGCGTCGAACTGTTCGGCAGCGGCGTGAAAGTGTCGCTGGTGATGCCGGGCGTGATCGATACGCCGATGGCACGGGACGCAAGCGGAGCCGGAATCCTCAAAAATCTGCCCGAATCGATTCCCTTGATGCCTCCGCAATGGGTGACTTGGGCGGTAATTGCCGCCGTTGTGCTTGGCTTGGCGGAAATCGATGTGCCGCCGGGCGCGGTCGTGATGGAGAAATTGGCGGCGTTCTTCCCCGGCCTGACTGACGCCGCCTTCGCCCTCGGTAACCGGGTTTTGGATTGGCTCTCGACTCGCGGTTAGTCGAGCGCGCCCGCTTCGCGACCGAGCGGGACACAACCTGAACACAGTTAGATAATTTGCACAAATCGAATGAAATTACACGATTTAGTTGATTTGTGCATTGCAATGGTCGCCAGTGCGCCATCGAATTTGCTGCACATGGTTATCGTCTAAACACATAGGAGCATTCGTGAGGCGCGATGGGAGCCGTGGAGCTTCAGTCCGGTCTTATCAGGCCGAAAAATCAGGTATCACGAAACGAAAACCACAACCTTCGTCAACGGTTTCGCTTCTTCGCGCACTTGATTAAAATCGCGTGAATTGCAAGTCTCGGGCGCATCGCGACGAGGGTTTGTCGATGAGTCAAAACGATGGCGGAACCAATCTCTCTTTCATGGACTTGTTGCAAGAGTTCCGCGTCGTGCGCGAAGTCGCGACATTCGCCCAGCGCGCATGGACGTGGCCGATTGCCCGCACTGCGGAAAACAAACGCTCGATTTTGCTGATTCCCGGCTTTCTGGCCGGCGACGCGACGCTTTATCCGTTTGCCGATTGGCTGCGCGCCCGCGGCCATCAGGTCTATTTTTCGGGCATCATGGCGAACACCGATTGCCCGGTGCGCGCGCTCGAACGCCTCGGCAAGATTCTGCAGGATCGCGCCGGCCGTTCCGGAGAAAAATTGGTCGTCATCGGTCACAGCCTGGGCGGCATTTATGCGCGCGAACTTGCGCGACGCCATCCGGATTTGGTCGATCAGGTGATTTTGCTCGGTTCGCCGATACATGAACCGCACAAACATTCCAATCCGTTCGTGAAGATGCTCGCGACCGTGGCGATGCGGGTGAACGAAATCGGATGCCATTGTCCGCCGGACCGGCTCGCGACCATTTGCGGCGTGCTCGGCGACACTCCTCCGCAGGGCATTCGCGAAACGCTGATCTATTCCAAAACCGACGGCGTGGTCGATTGGGAAAGCTGTATTGAGGAAGGTGATTACGTCGATGCGGTCGAGGTCAAATCGACCCACTGCGGCATCCCGTACAACATGGACACTCTGCGCATCATCCGGGAACGGATCGAACGTGGCGACAAGCCCGACGATCCGGCGGCGATTCGCGCGGCGCAGGCCCGGATGCAATCCGCCTGAGCGTCAATCGGAACTCGCCGATTTCAGCCGAACGATCGGCGCGGTGAAGTCCTTAATTTGAAGATCGGCCGAGTGGAACGCGGGGCGGCTAGCATGGCGTCCCCTGATTAAGTTTGCGCTCCGCGTCTATCTTGCGCCTCGCGTGGATGCCCGGATCAAGTCCGGACATGACCAACGCTGTGCGTCATTGCCGGGCCCAGACCCGGCAATCCATCCCTGGTCGCCCCGCGGTGGGCGGCCTGCGCGCCAAGCCGATAAGGCATCAGGTGGAAGTTATTTGCGGGACACCACACTAGCGCGATGTCCACTTGGGATTGTTGATCGCGAGCGCGGCGCCGAGCGAACGCCGCACGTGATCGCGCAAATTTGCGTCGGACGCGGCGATCGCGCCCGAACGAATGCGCGCGCACAATTCGTCATTCAACGAATCGAGCGGCCCGTCGTGGCCAAGTATCGCTTTCAGCCGCGCGGCTTCTTCCGCGGCGTGCGCGCCGCGCAATTCAAGCTCACGGCGCACGGTGTTCAGGACATTGATCGTCACCCGCGTTTGAAAACGGTAATAGCCATTCAGCGTCGGCAGCAATTCCTCTTCGAGGTATTTCATCGCCGCCTGCAACAGGATTGTCGCGTCGGGTTTGCTGGTCGGCATCGGCGTTATGCTCCTTGCGCGGCCGGGCGCCTCATTCGCGTCCCTCGATCAGGTTGAGAAAGTCCCAGAGCGGCTCCTCGATCCGCCGGCCGATCGCGGACTGCTCGACGCTAATCGGCTCCGTCCCGTCGCTGAAAGCCATCCCCTTGCGCAGGCACATGAGCGCCCATTTCACGTCGCCGAACGCCTCCCAGAACATCACCTGCTTTGGATCGACGGGAATTCCGCTGGCGCGTTCGTATGCCGCGAAAAGGTCGTCGCGCGAGCCGAACCCGCCCACCGGAGGCTTGCCGCCGAAGCGCCAGGTCTTCACGCACAGCCATCCGAGGTCCTGCATCGGATCGCCGATCTGGGAAATCTCCCAATCGAGCACGCAGCGGATTCCGTCTTCGCCGACGATCAGATTGCCGGTGCGGAAATCTCCATGCAGGACCGTCATCCGCGGATTTCTGGGCGCGTGCTCGGCCGCCCATTTCAACCCGAGCTCGACCGCCGGAAGTTTCAGTCCGTAGTGATCAGCGTAGCGGTAATATGCGGCCACTTCGGCCGCCGCGTCCTGACGAATCAGGAACGGCGCCTCGCGCGGATCGATTTTGTGGATCGTGGCGAGAATTTCGCCGCATTGGCGCGCCATCACGGCTCGCGCGCCGGCGAATTTATCGTCGCGCACGATGCGCGGGCCAAGCGTTTCGCCCGCGACGCGGCCCGTAACGTAGCCGCGGCCGATTCTGTCGGCGTCGTCAAAGACCGCATAGACGTGGGGCGCGGGCACGCCGCCGCGCTCCGCCGCCATCGCGATTTGCGCGTCTTCCTCGGAATTCAGATGCGGCGTCACGCCCGCGAGCGGATCGGGCACGGTCGTCGCCCCGGCGTTCGACATCTGCACAATCAGTTCGAGCCGTTTTGCGCCGGCGTCGGCGTCGAACGACCAGGTGGTTTTGGTCGCGCCGCCGGTCAGGCGCTGCAGATTGTGCAGCGCGCCGGGAGGGCCGAGATGGCGCGCGATGGCAGCTTGCAGGCGCTGCGCAAAAATTTCGTCCTGACTCATCGGCAGCCGCCGCGCCTCAGCCTTCGCCGCGCCCCTTGCGGCCGAAGCCGAACAAAATCTGCGCCACCCGCCGCATCTGGATCTCCTCGGCGCCCTCGGTGATGCGGTAGCGGCGATGATGCCGGTAGATATGCTCGAACGGCTTGTGGCGCGAATAGCCGATGCCGCCGTGCACCTGCATCGCACGATCGGCCGCTTCGCACACCAGCCGGTTCGCCCGGTAGTTGCACATCGCAACCTTGTCGGAGAGCTTTTCGGCCACCTCCGGCTTCGACATTCGATCCATCTCCCACGCCGTTTTGTGGATCAGCGTGCGGAGCATCGCGGCCTCCGTATGCAGTTCGACCAGCGGCCATTGGATCGCCTGATTGGTCGCGAGCGCCTTGCCGAAGGGCTTGCGCTCCTGCGCGTACTTGACGGCCTCATTGATGCAGAACTGCGCCGCGCCCAGCGACGACGCCGCCTGCCGGATGCGATTTTCGTGCACGAAATGCTGCGCGACGGCGAGACCGTCCTGCGGATCGCCGAGGATCGCGTCGGCCGGAACCCAGACGTCATTCAGCGAAATCCGCGGATGGTCGGTCGGCATGTTGAAAGTCCACAAGTACTCTTCGATTTTGAAGCCGGCGCTGTTGGTCGGGACGATAAAGCATCCGATGCCGCGCGGACTGCCGTCGCGCCCTTCGTGCCGCGCGAAAACAAAATCGTGCGTGGCGACGTGCAGGCCAGTGTTCCACATCTTGGCGCCCGTGATCCGCCATCCGTCGCCGTCGCGCACCGCCCGCGTCTCCATCCAGGTCGCGTCCGAACCGTGATTCGGCTCGGTCAGGCCGAAGGCGACACGGATTTTGTCTTCGAGAATCCCCGGGATGAAGCCGGCTTTCTGCGCGGGCGTGCCGAAATCGCGAAACATCAGCACGGTCGGAAGATTGCCGACGATCGAGCTTTCATTCTGCAAATCGTTGTGCAGGCCAAGGCCCTTGGCCGCCAGATGCGCGCGAATCACCGCCATCCCGAGGTTGGTTCCGTCCTTGCCGCCGTATTCCTTGGGCAGCGCGTAGCGGTAATGGCCGGCGCGATCGGCCCGCCGGCGCATCTCGCCGAGCAGCGCTTCCCATTCGTGGCGCGGCAGGCCGCCGCGCTCGAAATCGGTGCGCGCCCATTCGCGGCGATGGTCGAAGAAGCGGATGTTGTCGTTTTCGCGTTCGAGCGGCTTGATTTCCCGTTCGATAAACTCGTCGAGCACGGCCAGATAGGCCGTCAATTCGGCGGGCAGATTGAAATCCAAGGTCGTGCGTCTCCTGCGATCGTTTCCGGGGCGTCGCCGCGCCGGGCGTCTTAGGTAAACACGGCGGCGATGGCAGGCTCAAGCCCGGCGGGGAGCGGCGGAAGCTGGCGCGCCCGGAGGGATTTGAACCCCCAACCCTCGGATCCGAAGTCCGATGCTCTGTCCAGTTGAGCTACGGGCGCGCACGTTCAAAATCTCCAATAAATTCGATAGATTACAGCCATTTTTTAGTTCGATGCTTCGCGCGATTTTGCCGCCTCACTCGTCGAGTTGGGCATAAGTTGGGCATTTTGAGCACGACTTTCGTCCCTCCCGAGAGACTCCAGCCTGGCGACCACGTCGGAGCTAAGCCGCTGCGGATTGATGTACCTCCAGTAGTGCCGGATGAGGGTCTGAAGGTCCTCGTGGCCCATCTGTCGCTGCAGCCAGTCGAGCGGCGCACCTTGCTGAAGCATCAGGGTGGCGAACGTATGCCGCGTCTGTTTGAGCGCGCGGTACGGAACCCCGGCCTGCTTAACGATTCTTGGCCAGACCCGGAAGCTGAAATTGTGCACCTCGATCGGGCTGCCGACCCCGTTTGGAAAAACGAACTCGCTCCCGAGTTCGAACCTGCCCGTCACCCAGCGTCGTTGTTCAAGCAGCGCGTTGCGCACGCGCGGCAGCATCTCGATATCACGGATACCTCTGCTGCTCTTCGGCGAACTCTCGCCATGAATCGTGAGGCTGCGGCGCACGGCGACCACGCCGCGGTCGAAGAACACATTTGACCATCGCAGGCCGAACGCCTCACCGCGCCGCATGCCAGTAAAGAACAGGATTTCCAGAAGTCGCCGCTCCCAGTCCGAAGGATCGTCTTCCGAAGCCGACTGCAGAATGCGCACGACTTCGTCCGCCGTGAACGGGCTCAGCTTCTCACCCGGAGCATCTTCAATCGCGCCCTCGTCTGCGAAGGTCTTGTCCACGTAAAACATCAGGTCCTTGCCAACATGATCGAGGCGACGTGCCAACTTTATAATCGCCCCGAGTTCACGCAACGCCATCATTTTGCGTCTTGCGCTTAGCGGGCGACCGGCCTTCGTCGTCTTCGCGTTCAGTTCGAGCTTGAACGCGTTGATGTCGCCGACTTTGATTTCGCGAAGCAGCATCGTGGCGATTTTGGCTGGTTTGATGTGCGTGCGAAAGATGTCTGTGTACGAATGATGCGTGGAGCGCTTGATCCGGCTCGCGCGGCGCTCGACCAACCAAACCTTCTCCGCGAAGTCGCCCAGCGTGATCGCCTCATCGGTCTGTAAGCCAAGGCGCTTCACACGCGGGCTATCCGGAAAGCGCTTGGCATAGTCGAAAGTTCCGGTAGCGATTTCGCGCTCGATCGCTTTCTGGACCTGCTCCCTCGCGAGCGCACGATTCCTGCGATTGTCTTCGAGCCCCAGCGGCTCGCGAAACTTGCCGCTTTGACCGGGCAGCTTGAACCCAATCCGGAGATACTTCTTGCCGTCTTTGGTTACGGTTTCGAGCCACGCCATCGGTTTCGCTCCTCGGCATCTTCAGAGGGCGCCGTTTGGCCGTCGTAGTGGTTTGAACTGGCGCTTGCGGAAGGTCGGCCAGTGGATCAGCATCCGCCCGTGCACTTCAAAAATGCCGTCGTCTTCGCCAATGTCCCCGAAGCGAATCCAGTTGTAAATGGTCTTGGGGCTCAGGTGCAGCCTCTTAGCCAGCTGCGGGACGGTCAGGTACTCGATCTCATTCTCGACTTGGCTCTCGCGTTCGTCCTCTCTCGGCTGATCCATGGCACAAACTCCTTGCGCTGATTCTTAAGGCTTCACTTCAACATCGCGCTTGTCCTCCACCACGCCGGCAGCCGAGTCATCCGCAGCGCGTCGTCATCATTCGTTTAAATCTCTCCGTACGCCAGTTCCGAGTCCTTCAAGGCTGGCTGTAGTTCCGGCAGCGCCAGACCCTGCGCTATCAGATCGCACAGGGCAGCCCACTCGTCAGACGAAAAGTTGAGCGTGATTCCGTTGCTGATGCGGCGAAAGTTGAACGCCCCATCGCCCTTTCCCGTGTAGCCGAAAAACTCCTGGCCTCTCCACAATTGTTCGCCAGACGCGAGCGCCTTCAGCATCACATCAAACTCGCGGATCACCGGGTACGGTTCCAGCGGATAGAGGACGCGGTGCGGCTCAAGTACCAGCAGCATGGAGAACTCGTTGGTCTCTTCCAGCGCGGTTGAAAGCCGGAAACTCCCGACCACCACCGGTGGCGGATGCGGTGGGCGCACGCCGGTGAGGTCGCTGCGGCTCTCTTCGCGAACAGGCTTTCTCTCGAACAGGTAATGGCCGCGAGCGGCGACTCGAAACAACGTCCGCATGTAAGGTCGAAGCGCTTCGTTCAATGGCTCCACGCCTCTAAGGGGCTCGTCACGGAACACAACGTAGAGGTTACGCCCGACGCCGACCGGGAGGCGCGGGCGCTTTCCGTTTGCTCCTGCCTCCCTAATCCCCTCTATGCAACGCCGCGACAATTTCACGACGGTGTCCAGGTTCACCCCTTTGCCATCTGGGTCGGGAAAGTCGCCTAGATTCCCCAGATAATAGTGATCAAGCTCAAGAACGTTCTTCGCTCCGCCTCGAACGCCTAGCGCCGCGATGAACGCTTTCGTCAAGTCGATATACGACTCCGCGCTCGGCAACTGGGGGCCTCCCCCAGCCATGTGCTCGCAACCTTGCTGAATGTAGTAGCCGAGTACCTGCCACTCAGGACGCGAGAGGCTCAAGCCCCGCTCCCATTTCCTGCGGATGTTGAGCAGCGTTTCTGTAGGCTTCGCCAAGAGGTCGGCCGCTTCGATTCTGTCGTCATCAGCACTTTCCAGGAAGCGCTTGGCTACGTCAGAGATCGAAACCGCTTCCCCATTGGTTCCGCTGATGAGCCGCTGGGCGGCTTCGAGGCGCCGCCGCATGGCGTCCGAGATTCGTACCGAGAGGGTCTGTTGCTGAGCCTTCATGGACGCAACCATTGCACACAGCCAAACTGAATGCAAGCGTTCAAAACGTATCGATACAATCCCGCTTTGACAGTTTGTGCCGTCGGCAAACTCATCCCTACTTTGAGCAAAGTGGTCTTGAATTATAGGGATCTTTAGGTATCTTAGCCTCTGAGGATAAAGTTTCTAATTTCTCTATAAATGGACCCTCGCAAGAACCCGTACGCGCCTGGCGCCGGAACGCCGCCGCCTGAACTGGCCGGCCGGGACGACCTGATCGAACGCGCCGCAATCGCGCTCGACAGGATTCGAGAAGGCCGAGCCGCGCGCAGTCTGATCCTGCACGGGCTTAGAGGCGTAGGGAAGACGGTGCTCCTGAATCGGATCGAGAACGACGCCGAGGCCAGGGGTTTAGCCGGCGTCCATGTCGAGGCGCCGGAGGAAAGGTCGTTGCCTGCGCTTCTGATACCGGTTCTGCGGGTGGCTCTGTTGCGTCTGGATCGAGGCAATCGGATGCGGGCGAACCTGGCCAAAGCGGGAAGAGCGTTGGCGGGATTCGCGAAGGCTCTCAAGCTCAAATACAAGGACATCGAAGTCAGCACAGACTTTGAGCCGGAGCGCGGCCTTGCCGACAGCGGGGACTTGGACACGGATCTAACCGATCTGCTGGCTTCCGTCGGAAAGGCCGCTCGTGAGTACCACACGGCCGTCGTGCTCTTCGTCGATGAACTTCAGTACGTCCGCGAGGATCAACTCGCCTCTTTGATCAGAGCGCTGCACAGCGCCAGCCAGCGCCAATTCCCGATTACGATGCTCGCGGCGGGGTTGCCGCAATTGATCGGTCAAATGGGGCGAGCCAAATCTTACGCGGAAAGGCTGTTCGAATTCGTCGAGATCGATCGCTTGGACGATGAATCGGCGCGTGCAGCTTTGTGCGTGCCCGCGGAAAAAGAGGGCGTCACGTTTGCGCCGGAGGCGATAGCCGAGATTCTACGGCATACGATGGGATATCCGTACTTTCTTCAGGAATGGGGAAGACATTCGTGGAATGTCGCGGACGCTTCGCCGATATCGCGAGCTGACGCGCGGCGCGCAACGGCCTTGGCGTTGGCGGAACTGGACGCGGGCTTTTTCCGGGTGCGCTTCGACAGGTTGACTCCGATGGAGAAGCGCTACCTCCGCGCGATGGCGGACCTCGGTCCTGGCCCGCACCGCTCGGGCGATATCGCGGAACGCCTCGGCAAGGGCGTGACCAGCGTCGCCCCCGTGCGAAGTACGCTGGTCGCGAAAGGGATGATCTACAGTCCGGCCCACGGCGACACCGCGTTCACAGTTCCGCTCTTCGATGGCTTCATGAAGAGGGTAATGCCGGAGCTATCGCGATGATCCGGGATCCGCGGCTGGAGCGGACTAATCGGCGCTCTACTCGGGGCTGTCACGCCGGCGTCCTTTATGCCGAAGCGGCGCGGTGATATCGCACGGCGGGAGGGGGAATTCGAAAATGCCCGATGATCCCGCCTATCTGTCGCTAGCGTCCTATCATCGATGCGCCGAGCGGATTCAAGCGAAGTGGCTCCCGTTCCTGGCCGCGCGGGAAGATCGATTACGCCAGCAGGCGCGGCACGGAATCGCGATGGAGAAAACCGCCGAAGGGATCATCGAGGATCTCTTCGCGGAGGTGCTCGACTGGCGCCAAGGCGACCTTGACCACCAGGTGGAGCATGCCGATATCGTTCTCACCCAGAATTTCATCAAGTATCTGGTGATCGAGGTGAAGCGGCCCGGCGCTCTCGCGTGGCGCCGAACTGCGGTCCAAGCGGCCCTCGATCAGGCCCGCCGTTACGCGGACGAACAACGCGTTTCGCGGCTTGCGGTGAGCGACGGCGTGATGCTCTATGCCGCCGACATCGAAAACGGAACGGAGCACGACCGCGTGTTCGTCCGGCTCGACCGCGCCACTCCACCCCTCGCGCTTTGGTGGCTCTCGGTTCACGGCATCTATCGCCCGCGCGAAGGCACGGAAGACCGCGCCCTCATCGAGGAATCGCCCGCCGCTGCCGCGGTTGCGCTGCCGTCGGATGGTCCAGTCGAGCTATTGCACCCGAAATACAAGTTGCCCGCCCGATGCTTTGCCTACGTCGGCAATGCCGCCGACCCTCACACTTGGAAGCTGCCGCACCTCGATAGCTGCGGAGCCGTGGACGAGAAGCGCCTACCGAAGGCGATTCAGGCGGTGCTCACGAATTATCGAGGAGTGAAGGTCGGCGGCATACCCGAACCGGCGATTCCGGATGTGCTCGCGAAACTCGCGCAGGCCGCCGAGCGCCTCGGCAAGCTGCCCGGCCAAAGTGGCGCCCCTGCGCCAGTTTACGAGCAACTCGCCGAGGCCATCAGTCAGCTCAGGCGCACGGGCTGATCAAGCCCGAGGAGATAATGCAGGGGCTCCGTTACGACGAACAGATCGTGCTCATCCAGAACGCCCCCCCGCTGCGCTGCGGTCGCGCGATCTATTTCCGCAGGCCGGAGATGGTGGCGCGGGTTAAAGGCGGCACGGCGCGGCCATGATCGGCGGCTCAGTACGTCGCCAGGGGTTAGGGCAGAACTGTGGTTTGTGGCCATTGAATCGTCAGGCTGGTTACCCGCCAGCCCTTGTTCGTCATCATCAGCCGCGCTTGGCCGGGAGCCGATTGCCCCAGGTGAGTCGCATTCGCCTCCTCCGCTACGTATGGCTTGACCCACTCGTAAGGCCGCTTTTCGGCCACGAACCAGACCGTTGCGCTCGTAGCTCCTTCTGAGTTGGTTCCCGGCTTGGTGTAAGAGTCGATCTTTGTCACCACTGTATCGCCCTCATCGACCGAGTAGCCAAGGATCTTTCTCGTGCCAGCTCCACTGTTGAAGGAAACTCCCATCACGCGCGGATGCAGATAGGGTGCGCCCTTTGGGGTCATGCGATAAATCGTTTCGACGGACGATTGGCTCGCAACCGCAAGTAATCCCGCCCTTACCAGCATCTTGAGTCG
The DNA here is from genome assembly GCA_021780225.1 of Deltaproteobacteria bacterium. GTDB lineage: Bacteria > Desulfobacterota > Binatia > Binatales > Binataceae > JADMIL01. The sequence goes on from JAJXZF010000021.1 coordinate 68,637, forward strand.
CGCTCGGTCCTGTTCCGTGCAACTGTTGGGGCCGGGCTCGCAGACCAGGTTGCGGTCACCGAAGGAAACCGAGGCGGCAACCGGCGGCTGGCGGTCGAGGCATGCTTGGATCACACGATGAAAGTTCTCTGCGGAAACTGCGTCAGGATTGGGCGAGCACGCACCTAAAACGGGCAGCACGACTAGCAGCACTAAGCGCAGTAGACTTTTTGCCGGACGCGCCATCGTTCTCGATTGTTAGCCGGGCGTCATCTTCCGCCCGCGGCTTGCTTAAGGCCAGCTTCTCGTAGTTCCTCCCGAACCGCTCGGCGCACGACCTTTTCCAGACCCGCGCCGCGAATGTATTCGCGCAGCGTGTCGTTGATGAGAGTCTGATAATTGCCCCCTCCCATCTGGTGGACCCGCTTTCGGAAGTGGTCGAGTATTTCGTTGTCGAGCAGGATCGTGATCCTGGTCTTGCCCGGCTCGGGCGGCACCACCGGACCGCGCTTGCCCTTGCTAAAATCGTATTCGCGCTTCATAAAGCTTGCTCGTACTCCGCGCGCTCGCGCCTGGTGGCCCGGCGCGCCGGAATGATCCTGATGTGCTCGCCGCGCATCGTGTAGACCACGACCAGCACCCTGGCGAGCGCGTCCGTGCCGATCGTGGTGTAACGTTCTTCCTCCGGATCGTCTTCAGCTACTGTCACGGCTCGCTCGTCCTCGAAGATGGTGGCCGCATCCGCGAAGTCAACCCGATGCTTGCGCAGGTTCGCTTTTGCCTTGCGCTCGTCCCACTCAAACCCCACTGCCCCGCGCATATGCACAAGCGTACATAAATAGCGACCGCCCGTCCAACGGCGCCGCCGCTTCTCAATCTTTGGGGTGTGAGACCCTCCAGGGCCTGCGCTACCACGAACAGATCGTGCTTATCCAGAACGCTCCGCCGCTGCCCATCTACTTCCGCCCGCCCTGAAATGGTGGCGAAGATCAAAAGCGTCGCGGCTCGGCCTGATCGCGGTTTCTCCGTCAGTTGCGGTACTTGGACGGCGGCGCGCCAAGGACCTCCCGGATATTTGCGGCGTCCGAAAAAGCCGCGGCTATCGCCTCATTCACTTCGGCCACCAGGCGCTTGAATTCGGCCTGGTGCTCGGGGCCGCCGTCGTCGATTTTCCATGCCTCGGCCAGCGCTTTCTGGTACTCCTTGATCAGGCCGTGGTGAGTGCGTGACGTGTTGATCAGCAGGCCGCGCGCGATTCTCATCGCGCGCAGTACCAGTCGGCGTTCGTGGTCGGTCATGGATGTTTGGCTCCCTACTTGGGGATTTACGTCATATGGCGATGAAGGCGTTTAACTTTGCGCGCACGAGGTGCGCCACTTCCGGCGGCACAGCAGCGCCCGCATAGCGGATGGGCCGGGCCAGCGTGTCGATGCTGCGGATGTGGCTGGTCAGGATTTCGCCGCTGATCGGCAGGTCCGGCGGCAGAACTACGCTGGTCGGAAATGGCCGCACCCGCGATGTGATAGGGCAAACCACGGCGAGGCCCGTGTACTTGGTGAACGCGGCCGACGAAACCACCAAGGCTGGCCGCCGGCCGGCTTGTTCCCTGCCCTTGGTCGGATCGAAATCGGTCCAGATCAAATCGCCGGCGCTGGGCGCGTAGAGCCGGACCGTCATTCTTCGACGATCTCACGCCCAACGTCCGGTCCCCAGTCAAAAGCTCCGACATAGGCCGCCCGCCATTGTTTTGGGTTCTTGCCTTTGAACAGTTCCTCCAGCGTGAAATGGGGGGCGGGGCGCCGAATGACGATGTCGCCGTCAAGCGTCTGAATCTCTACCCGCTCGCCGTCGCTGAGCCCGGCCGCCTTCGCGATCTCGCCGGGGAACCGGACGGCCAGGTTCTTTCCCCACTTGCCTACGGTTGCTTGGGGCATAAGCTTATCTCCAGAGATATTCCTAACATATCCCGCCTTGCGGATCGAGCGGGGCGGCCGATTCTGCTCGGCCGCCCCGCTCGCGTCATGGTCTCAACCGCTGCTCTTTACCTTCAGCACATAATCGCACGCGCGCTGCGCCTGGGCGGCGGCGTGGACGATGAGCTTGTGATTCTCGCGAAATGTTTTGGCCCATCCAGCGATGTACGCGGCGGAATTGTCGATCGTGCGATTTTCAATGCCGACAATTCCGCACAGATAGGCGGCCGCCATCTCCGCGATGCACTCTTCAAGGCTGTACGTCGCCGAGCCGAACGGCGCCGCTTCCTTGATCGAGTCGCGATTTAGCCGCTTCGGATGCCCAGTCGCGTGGCCCGCGCACTCATGCCATAGGGTCGCCCAGTACTCCTCGGCGCTCTCGAAAAGGCCGCGCGGGGGCAGCGTAACGCGATCAGTTACCGGCGAATAGAAAGCCTTGTCGCCGGTATGCACGATCTCAGGCGGGTTGGGCATGCCGGCAAGGATTTTCTCGCACGCCTCGATCGGATCGAATTGCCGCTGTTCGGGAAGCGCGAGCTTATCGGTGACCGATGCCGGAAGATCGCATTGCTCCGTGTTGAAGGCTGAATAGTAGCGCAACACAAACCGGCGTTTCCCCCGCCCTTCCGTTTCCTGGCCCTCCGGCTCCGGCTCGCCGGCCTTCACTTCGACGCCATCGACGTAAATCCGCCAGAAGACCACGGGCGTTGCCTTCTCGCCCTTTCGTACTGATCCGCCAAGCGCGTTGATCTGCCGAATGGTCGCCCAGTGCGGCGAGGTGTAACCCTGCACGGTGAGCAACCAGACGTTGATTCCCCTATAGCGTTTCTTCGACGCGAGGTTGCGCGGCGCGCCGATGCTCCGCCACGGCTTATGCCACGGAATACAACCCGCCTCCAGCTTCTCGATAATCCGCTGCGTGATTATGCTGTAAACGTCCATTTCCGTAATCTCCGATTGTGGATTGGTTGGTTGCGGGAGAACCGCTTGCGCGGCTCTCCCTGGCTCGGTCGGCTAGAATGGGATGTCGTCGGAAGCCTGAGCCTTGGACGCGTTGCTGTTCGCCCGATTGCCGAGCAGGCGGAGTTGCCGCGCCACGATTTCGGTCCGGTAGCGCTTGCCCGAGCCGTCCTTGGCTTCGTACTGGCGGGTACTGAGTCGGCCTTCGACGTAAACTTGCCGGCCTTTGCTGAGGAACCGCTCGCACGTGTCGGCCAGCCGTCCGAAGGCGACGATCCGATGCCAGTCGGTGCGCTCGCGCTTGGCGCCGTTGCGGTCGGTAAACCGCTCCGTGGTCGCCAGCGAGAAATTCGCGACGTTCTGCCCGCTTGGCAGGGCGCGAACCTCGGGGTTAGCTCCCAGATTGCCGATCACGATCACCTTGTTGATTGCCATTGCCGTAAAAACCTCCATTTGGTTTGTTCGCTCTGCTCAGTAGCCGTCTTCATCGATCCGGTGGGCGTTGAAGTCGCGGGCCGCGTCTTCGCCGTGTCCGCATCGGACGCCGTAAAGGCTTCGGTCGTCGGGGTAGTAGAAGGCGCGTTCGCCGGACGTTATCGGCGCATCACAACCTGGCTCTGCGCACTTGGCCGGATACCTGGCGGTGATCC
>JAJXZF010000030.1 GCA_021780225.1 Deltaproteobacteria bacterium
GCGTCCTCGACCAGACCGACGAGGATTGGGACGCCGTAATCGAAACCAACCTCACCGCCGCGTTCCGGCTGTCCCGGATGGCCGCGCGGTCGATGTCCGCGCGTGGCGGCGGCGGCAAAATCATCAATATTGGAAGCGAATACTCGCTCTTCGGCAATCCGATCGCCCATTCCTACCCGGCCAGCAAGGGCGCTTTGATCCAGCTCACCAAATCGATGGCGGTCGAACTGGCTCCGCACAATATTCAGGTCAATGCGTCGTGCCCGGATGGATCGAGAGCGACATGACCGCGCCGATGAAGTCGCGGCCGTTTTATCAGGAAGTTATCCGCCGCACTCCGGCCGGCTGGCTCGGCACGCCCGCCGAATGCGCGGGCACCGCGATTTTTCTCGCTTCGGCGGCCGCGGATTTTGTCGCCGGCGCCACGCTTTTTGTCGACGGCGGCTATTCGATCAAGTAATCGGAATCGGCGCTGGACGATCGCGCGGCCGTCGTCATGGCCGGGCGTGACCCGGCCATCCAATCGCGCGGACGGACGATTCCGCGAAGAAATTGTTAACGATCGCCCGGCGATGCCGTATTATCGCGTTCCGATGGCCTCGCGCATGCCCAAAAAATCGTCGTCCGCATCGCCGGTCCCGGCCGCCGCGTCCCGCCCGCTCGCGATGCCCGAATTGAAGCCGCTCAAAATTCTGGTCGCCGGCGAAGTGATTCTCGATCGTTATTTGTGGGGCGACGTCGAACGGATTTCCCCCGAAGCTCCAATTCCCGTGCTGCGGGTCAACCGGCGGGAAGAAAAACCCGGCAACGCGGGCTTCGTGATGGCGTCGCTGCGCGCCCTTGGCGCGCGTCCGAGCGCGCTCAGCGTGGTCGGCGCCGATCGCAACGGCGCGATGCTGCGCGAGATTTTTCACGACCTCGGCGTCGAGACCCGCGCGCTCGCCGTCGATCCGAATCGCCCGACGATCGTCAAGGAGCGGATGCTCGGTTCGGTGCAGTCCGCCAATCGCGCCACCCAGCAGTTGCTGCGCGTCGATGAGGAAGACGCAAGCCCGATATCGGCCGTGCGCGAGCGCGCGTTGATCGCCAGCGCCAACAGCGAGCTCAAGCGCACCGACGGCGTGCTGGTTTCCGATATCAACAAGGGCCTGCTCACCCCCGCGCTGCTGCGCGCGATAATCGACGGCGCCGCGCGGCGCGCGGTTCCGGTAATCGTCGATCCGCGCCTGACCGACGACTTTTCGATCTACCGCGGAGCCACGGCGCTCACGCCCAACCGCTACGAAACCGAACGCGCCACGGGCATCCGATTGAAAGATCGCTCCGCGTGGCGGGCGGCGGCGGAGAAACTCGTTCGCGATCTGAATCTGCGCGCCTGCCTGATCACGCTCGATCGCGACGGGATGTATCTCGCCGAGCGCGACGGCGCCGACGCTTATATCCCGACCACCCCGCGCGACGTTTACGACGTGACCGGAGCCGGCGACGTCGTGCTGACTTTCTTCGGCCTGCTCGCGATCGCCGGCCTGACCTTTCCGTCCGCCGCCGCGCTCGCCAATCTCGCGGCGGGAATCGAAGTCGGGCGTATCGGCGCCGAGATCGTCACGGCTGACGATCTGGCCGCCGCGCTTCAGCCGGCCCAGAACGGCTACGAGAAGAAAATCGTCTCGGCGGAAGAACTCGCCGGCGCGCTGGCGCGCGAACGCCGCGCCGGCCGGAAAATCGCCTTCACTAACGGATGCTTCGACCTGCTGCACGCGGGGCATCTGCAAATTCTCAACTTCGCCCGCGCTCAAGGCGACGTTCTGGTGGTCGGCCTCAACAGCGACCGCAGCGTGCGCGCGCTCAAGGGCGCCGGACGCCCGGTTCAGCCCGCCGCCGACCGCGCCCATCTGCTTGCCGCGCTCGAGATGGTCGATTACGTGGTTGTCTTCGATGAAACCCGCGCGGAGAAAATAATCCGGGCCGCCCGCCCTGATGTGCTGGTCAAGGGCGAGGATTACGCCGGCCAGAAAATCGACGGTCAGGATTTTGTCGAGGGCCGTGGCGGCCGCGTCGCGCTGGCGCCCCTGCTCGAAGGCCACAGCACCACCGCGACGCTCGGCCGTATCCGCCCGGCGCCCGACAACCAGCACGATCGCCGTCCCGCCTCGCGCCGCATCGATCCGTCATCCAAAACCTGAATCGATCGATTTCTTGATGATCAGTCGCGGCTGCCTGAGCCGAGACGGCCATGGGCGTAATTCTTCAGCCGGTCGAGTTCTGGATCGCGCGCCAGCGCCGCCAGTCCCAGATAGACGAGGCCGAAAACTCCAATGACGACGAGCGACGACAGCCGTCCGCGCGAGCCTGTCAGATACCATACGCCAATCGCCGCGCCGCCCGCCCCGAGCGCCATCGCCCACAGCCGAATCAAATAGCCCATCTGGATTCCGGTCCATCCGATTAGCAGATTGAGCCGCCGCCGCAGCATCGCGTATTCCACCCACGACGCGAGTCCCGCCGACGCCGTAAGCCCGACCACGCCCCATCGCTGGGGTATTCCAAGCAGATGCGGCAGCGGAATCGCGCACAGATAGCCGAAGGCAAAGGTCAGGCTGACCCGCACCACGCCGTAGCGAAACGGCGTTTTGGCGTCTAACAGCGCATAGAACGCGGAGATGTATAGCCGGGCGCGTGCGCCCGACAGCATCCCGATCGACATCCCCGCGACCGTCGCCCAGACATAAAGCGAATCGCGCCGCGTGAACTCGCCCGATTGAAACAGCAGCGCGACGATCCGGTCGCCAATCAGGATGAAGGCGACGCAGGACGGCACGATCATGAACGCGATTTGCCGAAGCCCGCCGTCGAGCCGCCGCCGCAGCACTTCAGCAACGCCGTCGCTGCCGGCTGCGGTCAACCGCGACATCGAGGGCAGTTCCGCCGCCGCCACCGACATTCCGAACAGGCTGACCGGCAGGATGTAAAGAATTTGCGCGTAATTGATCGCCGCGACCGCGCCGGTCGGCAGCAGGCTGGCAAGCAGGTTATCGACGTAGCCGCTTACCTGCGCGACCCCGCGGCCCATCACCACCGGACCGAAATTCCGCATCACCTCGCCCAGCGGCTTGCGCACGCGCCGGAAACTGAGGCGCGCACGGCCCATCAGCGGCATCATCTGCGGCAACTGCAGCATGATTTGCAGGCCCGCGCCGCCCACCGACGCCCACGCCGCGTCGATCGCGAGCCGCTCCTGCGTGGCGCGCGGCCCATACCATACGAGCGCCGCGATTATCACGAGGTTCCATCCCACCGGCGCCGCGTAAGAGGCGAAGAACCGATGGTGGCTGTTGAGCACGCCCAGGCACCATGCCGACATCACCAGCAATCCCGCGCCGGGGAACAGGATTTGGACCAGCCGGATCGTCAGCCGGCGGGTCTCGCCGTGGAAGCCCGGAGCGATCGCGTCGATCATCCAGGGCGCCGCATAGACGCCCAGCAGCACGAAGATCGCGACCGCCAGCGCCAGGGCGGCGCCCACCGCCCACGCCAGCAGGTCGGCGGTTTCCTCGTCGCCCTCGCCCAGCAGTTTGCTGTAAACCGGGATGAACGACGCCGAAAGCACGCCCTCGCCGAACAGGTTCTGAAGGATATTGGGGATGCGGAAGCCGGCCTTGAAAGCGTCGGCGGCGGCGGAATTGCCGAGGAAATGGGCGAAGATGCTTTCCCTGACGAGTCCGGCGATCCGGCTCAGCAGAATTCCCGCCGCGACCAATCCGGCCAGGTTCGAGCTGTAGCGCATCTCGCGCCCGCCGGTCCGGGCCGGCGCGGCGGATGCGGCGGCATCTTCCTCACGTGAACGATAGGTGGCGACGGCCGGTGCTCTCCTCGCGAAACGGTCGCGCCCAAGTATAGCGGCCCCCGCCCCGCCTTACAGCCTTCCCGCCCGCGCCCGTCGTCTATGGCTTTGGCGTTCGCCGTTCGGTTTTTATCAATTTGCCGTTTTCGTAGTAATCCACGCTGTCGGCGGCGCCGCAGCCGTCCGGATCGTGCTCCACCATCGCCAGCTTGCCATTCCGAAAGATTTCGATCGTTTCCGGCTTGCCGTCGAAGTTGTCATCCAGCGTAACGCGCGACAACTGTCCGTGATTATAGATTTCGATCAGGTCGGCGCGACCGTCGTGATTCCGGTCATAAGTGGCCGTGGGCGCCGGCCGGTGCGCGCAACCCGTCAAGAGCATGACCGCCAAACCGCATAACAGTAGGGGTGCGCGCCGCACGCCAATTTTCTTTATTTCAAGTGGAGCATTGCCGCAAGCGTGGCCGCTCCTGTTGGCGCTGTCGATTTTGGCGGCGCCCCTTCACAATCTTCGCCCGCGCGAATCCGCCGCGCTGCTCAAACCGCTTCTGGTCGAGGACTTGCGGCCGCTTGGCGCCAATTATCAGACTGCCGCGCCTAATCAGCCAACCTTGGCGCTCGCCGTTAACGGCTCCGACCGTTTTTGCTGTTTGCTCACGCGGACGAGATTCGCCCTGTCCCTGACTCCCGGTTGGCTGCCGGCGATATTCCGGCGTCCGCCCGGCGCGTTCGCGTTCGCCGCGTCGCATTCGTCTCGCGCGCCTCCCAGCGCTCACAGCTTTTCACGACTCTGAAATAACGTTTTTCGCCGTTGACCGGCGGAGCGCCGCGAGCCGTATGTTCGCGGCCCGCGCCGGCTGATTTGACGACGACGCTCGCCATTTTGACGCGGGCGCGGCGCCGCTGCCTGTGAAAGAAGTTTTGCGGCCGACGGCAAGGCGCTCCACCGGCAAGTGTGAGCCTCGAATGTGATGATTATGAAAACGTATGGTTTGGCGCTTGCCATGAGTATAGCGGCGTTGGCGGTCAACTCCGCCGCTCACGCCTGGGACGTGACCACCAGCGGGCCCAATTTCACCGGCACGGCCGAAGTCGAGCCTGCGGGTTCGATGTATGTCGAGCCGTGGCTCTATTACTACCTGCAACCGGGTCAAAGGAGCGGCACGCTGGCGATGCCGCAGAGGTTCGCTTTAGGAATCGGCTACATGAGCGAACTCGACGTGTATCCCAATTTCCTGCTCAATTCGACCAGCGCTCCCGCCGCCGCCCCGGCCGATCCGCCGGGCAAGCCCGCGATCCAGTCCGATCCGGGCAAGTCCGCGACCCACTTTGGAGTGGGCAATTTTCACCTCGAGTTCAAGCATCAATTTGTCGTCGATCACGACACCAGGCGTCTCCTTGCGCTTCCCGCGATTTCGCTCAAATCGATTCTGTACGTGCCAACCGGCAATTATCGCAACCTGAGCCCCAGCGCCCTGGGCGCCGACCAGTTTGGCAACGGCACGTGGAACGAAGGCTTGGGCCTGCTGATACGGAAACGATTCAAACCGTTCGAGTTGTACTTTGAATTCGACGATATCGTCGAAAATCCCACCAGAGTCGGCGGCGGCTACACCTTCAACAACGGCATCATGCAGACGCCTTTCGGACATTCCCAGCGCATGGTTGACGGCAACTTACTGTATTACGCCGGCGCGTTCGAACATGTGCTGAACGATTACTGGGGGTTGGGCTACACGGCGGAGTTCGTGGGGCAGTCGCAAAGCGGGCGCAATCTTTTTTTTGGCCGGGCCAACGCTCCGGCCTGGTCGTATCTGTGGGCGGTTCCGGGATTTGAATTCACCTGGCCGACTAACGTCACCTGGGGCGCCGGCGTTGGGCTGCCGGTTTACAGTTGGCAGTATCCAACGACTATCACGCCGCTGTTTACCGTAACTTTTTATTTCGGCCGGCCACGCGGCGAATGAATGTTGTATGTATATGGAGCGAGCGAGTCTGTCGTCCTGAGCGCGCGGCACGGCCGGTCCGTCAGCGGCGATTCTTGCCGCCGCTGGATCGGCCTACGGCCATGCTGGGGAAACTCCGCACAAGCCGGCTTGTCATTATGAACGGAGCGCGGCGGAGCGAAGAATCACGGGATTCTTCGCTCCGCCGCGGAAGGACAAAACGCCGCTTATGATCGATGATTTTGAATTTGGCGGGATTCCGAACCGGCCGCTCTCCGGAAAAACCTTATCGTGCTCATATTGACCATGCGGACTTGCGCGGCGCTGTCCTACGGCTTCAGGACGATGTGGATCGCATCCTCGTTCGGGATCTGGCCCGCCAGCAGCTTGATCGCGTATTCGGCTTTGGCGAGAGGCAGCGTGTGCGTGTGCATCTTTTCGAGCGGGTAGCGTCCCGACTCGATCAGGCGGATTGCCGGCCCATACCCCTTGAAATCAACGCCAAGCGCGCCCTGCACCCTGACCTCTTTGAAGATGATTTTGTCGCTGGCCAGGTTGGGGACCGGCTTGGCTTTGACGCCGGCCAGCATGACCGTGCCGGATCGTTTAACCATGTCGATGGCCTGAACGACTGTCTGCGGCGAATAGGCCGCGACGTCGACGACGACGTCCGCGCCCTGTCCGCGCGTGATCTCCTTGACCGCTTCGACAGGATCTTGCGCGTCAACGTCGATGGTGTGTGTGGCGCCGAACGCCTTGGCCAATTCCAGCTTCTTCTTGTCGCGGGCGAGTCCGGTGACAATAATCCGCTCAGCGCCGGCCTCGCGCGTGGCGATCACGCTGGCCAGACCGCGCTGGCCCGGTCCGATGATGACGACGGTGTCGCCGATTCCCGTGCCGGGCATTTGTACCGCCCAGCGGATCCCCGCGCCCAGCGGATTGAACATCACCGCGACTTCGGCGGGCAGCGATTTGGATACCTTATGCAAGACCGTATGCGGATCGAGGTACATGTATTCCGCATAACCGCCCCACAAGGCCGGCGGGACGTCGACCGGCGTGTAGCCGTATGCGGACATGCGTCCCTTTCCAGTGCACAGCCGGTAGCTTCCCGCCAGACATTGCTTGCAAAAGCCGCACGGCAGGAGAACTTCCACCGCGACCCGGTCGCCTTCCTCGACGCCCCAGCGCTTGGCCGCGACGCGGCCCACCTTTTCGATTATTCCGAGCGGTTCATGGCCCGGTATCACGGGCCCCGCGAGGTTGATCGCGCCTTCGTACTGCTCGTAATCGCTGCCGCATATGCCGCATACCTCCAACTTGAGCAGTCCTTCCTCAGGCCCCACCTCGGGAATCGGATATTCGCGCGCCTCCAGTTTCCGCGGGCCGGTCTGAACAATCGCTTGCGCCTGCTGAGCCATAAAGCCTGTCTCCTTATTCCGGCAATACGATCCGGTAAATCACGGAGCCGAGCGCGACCGGAGTGCCGCTGGTTGCGACGACCTCGACTCGGTTGAAGAAAATTTCCTTGCGGCGGGTGATGGTTCGAGCGTGGGCGATAACGTCCTGTCCGGCTGCCGCCGCGGAGAAATTGACGTCTATTGAGACGGTCGAAACACGCATCCCGGCCGTCGGCGTGATGTTGGACCATGCGGCCATCGCGCCCGCCGTATCCACCAACGCTCCGACGACTCCTTCGTGGAGCGCCCCCCCGCCGTCGGCGAGGTCGTCGCGATAGGGCAGAAGCACTCTCGCGTGGCCGCCTTTCATGCTTTTGATCTCTATCCCGGCGGCGCTGATGTAGCTCGATCCGCCCATCGACTTCGCGAACGGCGGGGGCGTGTCGTCAAGATCCTTGTCGCTGGGCAGGGGCGCAGGAGCGGCTTCCGGTCCGGCGACGGTCCTGAAGATCGAGATGCCGGTGGCGAGCGGTTTTCCTTCCTGGTTCGCGACCGTACAGCGAACGTGGCTGAGTTCTTTTCCGCGTCTCAACACGACGCCTTCGGCAGCGATGTCCTCGCCCACCGCCGACGACAAGTAGACAACGTTCAGTTCGATCGTGCTCGCGGTAAAAGTCGCGCCCAATTCGGCTTGCGACAGGGCCGCCGCCCGCCCCGCGATTCCCAGCGCCGACGAAACCACACCGCCGTGGACTTGGCGCCCCGGATTGCTGATCTCGTCTCGATAGGGCAGCTTGAACGCGACTTTGCCCGGCTGGATGACCGCTGTTTGCAGGCCCAGGAACCGGCAATACGGTTCGTGGATGCTGGATTCCGCAACTCGCAAAGCAGAGTTATCCGTCATTTTTTTCCTCCGGGGCCGGCATTGTCGCGCCGACATGCATCGAGAAAACCGCGAGATTCGCTTCCTTCGGATACCGGGGTCATTCGCCGGCGCCCCCGCGCTGCCACTGGCCACCGGCTTGACCGGCGGCCCTTCGATCAGTTCCACAGAGCTTGTTGGGCCAAGCGCGCTCTTTTTCCGCGATGCCGGCCGCGTCTCTTGCGCAAACAGGCGCGGACCACTCGTCCGTTTGAATGCCGACTCGGTCCCGCATGTTAATCACGTTAAAGACGATCAGGGCGCCAGCGCGCAAGAGTTGACGGAGCGCCACGAATCTTCGGCGTTCGTAGTTTGGGTTTTTCCGCCTCGCGTTCTCAAGCCGCAATCCGCGCGGCCCGGCTGTTCGCGGCGCCGGTGCGGAGTCCGGCCTGTTCGGCGCGAGGCCCGCAAAGCAGGCCGAGCGAAGCGGTGGTACCGATTGGGCGCCACGGGACACCAAGCGGCGCCGTCGGACGCTATCTGGACGTGATATGATCTTGCGATCGCGATGGCTTTTTCGTTGTACGTCCATATTCCCTGGTGTCGTGCCAAATGCCCGTATTGCGACTTCAATTCGCATGCGGCGGCGGCGTGGCCAGAGGACGAGTACGTCGCGGCGCTGATCGCGGAGATGCGCGCGCGATCGGCTAATCCAGCCTTTGCCGGGCAAAAAATCGCCACGATATTTTTTGGCGGCGGCACGCCGTCGTTGTTCGACCCGCGCTCGATCGCCGCAATCCTCGAAGCCGCCGCGGATCGATTCGGCCTCGAAGCGGACGCCGAAATCACGCTCGAGGCGAACCCCGGCACGGTCGATTCGCCTAAATTGGCCGGATTCCGCGCGGCTGGAGTTAATCGAATCAGCTTTGGCGCGCAATCCTTCAATCCTGAAACGCTGCGCTTTCTGGGCCGGATTCATGGTCCCGACGAAACTCGCACCGCCGTCCGCGCCGCTCGTCGCGCCGGCTTTTCCCGGCTCAATCTGGACATGATCTTTGCCGTGCCCGGCCAGTCCGTCGCGGACATCATGGCGGACCTCGACGCCACTTGCGCGCTCGAGCCCGACCACGTCTCGGCCTACAACCTGACGTTCGAGGAAGGGACCGCGTTTTTCACCGAGATGCGTCGCGGGCGGATTCGGCCGCTGCCGTCGGACGAGCAGGCCGCGATGTATGCCGCGGTGCGCGAGACGCTGCCGTCGCGTGGTTACGCGATGTATGAAATATCCAATTATGCGCGGCCGGGCGAAGAATCGCGCCACAATCTGACCTACTGGCGCGCCGAAAGTTATCTCGGCATCGGCGCCGGCGCGCACAGCTTCGCCCGCGACGCGGCTGGCCCCGGCGGCCGGCGATGGTGGAACGAGCGGATGCCGGCGAAGTATATCGACGCGGTTCGGAAAGACGGCATGGCCGAGACCGGCGGCGAGGCGATCGATTCACGCACTGCGGCGAGCGAATTTGTCTTTCTTAACCTGCGCTTGCGCGAAGGCTTTGCGCACGGCCAATTCTTCCGCCGTTTTGGATGCTCGCCCGACGAAGTCTTTGGCCGCCAGATTGAGCGCTTGGCCGCTGACGGCCTGCTCGCAGACGACCACAGCCGTATCCGTCTTACCGAGCGCGGATTGGAAATGGCCGATTCGGTCTTCGCCGAATTCGTCTAATCCATCCTGAGCCGGTCAAACTCCGGAAAGCGCGCCGTTGAGCATCGCGACGATATCGGCGGGCCCGCGCAATCGCACGTAAGGGCCGAGCCGCGGCCCGCGTTCCTTGCCGAGCAGTACGCGATAGAGCAGGGTGAAGACCTTGCCCGGCTTGTCGTAATGAGCGCGGCCGATTTCATAGATTTCCCGCTCGATTTCCTCGGCGCTCGCGTTCGGATTCGCCGCCAGACAGTCGCGCAGCCGCGCCAGTTGTATTCGTTCCTCATCGGTCTGCGGTTTGTAAAAATCCAACAGCGGCGCGACGAAGTCGTCATAGAAGTTCAACGCGCACTCGACCAGCGTATGCACCAGCCGACGGGTGTCGTCGTCTTGTTCGATCTTGTGGTCGTAACGAGTGAGATATTCCCAAATCAGTGCGCGATCCTTGCTTCCAATCGCCGGCACCACCGCCATCAGCAAGCCGAACGTCAGGTCGGAATCGAACCTGCGGGGGCTGTCGCTTTGCAAAACGAACTGGAGCGGCGAATTGCGCCGCGCCGCGTCGTCCATCCGGTTCCATTCGCGCAGCGCCTCAAGATATTCATCGACGTATTGCGGAATCGCTTCAAGAAAGAGCTTGCGCGCGCGCCGCGGATTGAGAATCAAGAAATATTTGAGCACCTCGATCGGCGCGTAACGCCGCCACTGCTCGACGCCGACGCCGCGTCCGACCGATTTGGAGACCTTGTGCCCCTCCTCATCGAGGTACATCTCGAACGGGAAGCCGAGCGGCGGCCTGCCGCCGAGGATTTTCACGATTTGCCCGGACAAGCGCGCCGAATCGATCAGGTCTTTGCCGTAGAGTTCGTAATCGACCGCCAGCACATGCCATCGCAGCGCCCAATCGACCTTCCATTGCGCCTTGGCGTTGCCGCCGAGCGCGCTCACTTCGCCCTTGAAGCCGCATCCGTGCGCCCCGCCGAAGCTGCGCTCGCACGAAATCGCGACGGCGCCGCGCGCGGGAAAATAGGCCGTGACGAGAGTCGAATTGATTTGGCCGCAGCGCGGACAGAGCGGCATCACCGGCGACCATCCGACGCGATTTTCCGGCCGGAGCGTCGGCGCTACGACCCGAATAATCTCCTGATGCCGTTCGAGCACGAGTTTGAGCGCTGCGTCGAAGCCGCCGCTCGAATACATCGCGCTCGACCGAATTAGTTCATATTCGACCTCGACCGGCGCCAGAAAGGTTCCGAGCAGCGCGACCATGTGCGAGGCGAAGCTGTCGTGGCAATCGCCGAACGGATCGGGAATGCGCGAGACCGGCTGGCCCAGCCATTGCGCATAGGAGTCGCGGTTCGGGATATTTTCAGGCGCCTTGCGCAGGCCATCCATGTCGTCGATGAAGACGATGAATCGATCCGGGCGGCCGTCGCCATAGAGCGTGCGAAACGCCTGGCGGACGTACGACGGCCGCAGCACTTCGCCCATCGTGCCCAGATGGGGCAAACCTGATGGACCGAAGCCGCTCTCGAACGCCACCGGGTGCGCCGGATCGTAAGCGGAAACGCGCTCGGCGAGCTTGCGCGCCTCCTCGTAAGGCCAAAGATCAGAACCAGGTTCAGTGCGGGGCGCCGATGCCATCCTTTACTGTCTTCCTTTGAGTACGCGCGCGACGGCTTCGTGGACCCACGGATCGATTTGCAGGTCGCGCGATTTTTCCGAGGCCAGCCTGAGCTTAACCCCGCAATTGGCGCAAATATAGGCGGTGTCGGCGAATCCGCCGCGGTCTTCAATGCTGATCCGCAGCAACCATTCGCCCGCCGGGCGCCGGCAAATCTGACATTTTTCTTCGCTCATCGGAGGCCGTTCGATTCGTGTATGCTAGAAGTTCAAGAAACCGGAAAAACGTCGTTGCTTCGCGTTCCGGCGGTGTGTTAGATGCAAAAAACCGTATGCGCTCGCGGGTTGACGAAACGCCCAATGGCGGATTTTCCCGCTCCTTCAGTTTAGAAGCGATAGCGGTTCGCCGCTAGCGGGTCGTCGATCGAAGCGCGACCGATAAGGGCGGGGCTCGCCGCTCCAGTTCGATGGATCAGTCACTGACAAAACAGAAGGTCAAGGAGTTGCGCGCGATGGTCGCGGAGGGCGACCGGGTCGCGATAGTGCTGCAGGACGATCCCGATCCCGACGCCATGTCGAGCGCGATCGCGCTGCGCGCGCTGCTCGGCCGCAACAAGCTGACCACGCCGATTTTCGCCTTCAAACCGGTGACGCGGCCGGAAAACCGCACGATGATGCATCTGCTGGAAATCGCGGTTTCGGATCCGGCTCCGGGCGAACTCCAGAATTTCGACAAAATCGCCATGGTCGATGTCGAGCCGCCCTATTTCGAGGACAAGCTGCCGCGCGCCGATATCGTCATCGACCATCATCCCGGCTACCAGACTGGTCTCGCCGCGTTCGAGGACATTCGCGTCGGTTACGGCGCGACGGCGACGATCATGACCGAATATCTCCTGAGCGCGGGCGAGCATATCAGCGAGCGGCTGGCGACGGCTCTTTTGTACGGAATACGCAGCGATACTTTGGCGCTTTCGCGGCGCGTGACCGAAGCCGATATCGAGGCCTTTACCCATCTCTATCCGCTGGCCAATTACAACCTGCTCAAGCTGATCGATCGGCCCGAGTTGCCGGTCAGTTTCGCGCATGTCCTGGCGCGGGTGATGCGCCGGATGGAGGTGCGCGACGGTCTCGTCGCAATCCATCTCGGACCGGTCGAGCGCGACGATTTGATCGTCCAGATGGCGGATTTCTGCCTGCAGTTCGAGGGCGTGGAGATGGCCGCGGTCTCGGGCAAGTTGGACCGAAAACTCGCGATAGCCGTGCGCACGCACGGTATCGGGCGCGCCAATGCCGGCGAGACCGTCAAGCGGTTGTTCGGCGAGATCGGCAGCGCCGGCGGCCATCGCAACATGGCCAAGGCCGTCATTCCGCTGACCGCCTGGCGCAACCGCGAAAAGACCACGCGCGACAAAGCGATCGAGGCTCGGCTGCGCGAGCTTTTCGCGGCGGCCATGGCCGGAGCGGACGAAACCGCGGCTGCGCTCGCGCGCGACGGCGCGTGAGCGGCCCTCGCGGACCGCGTTTGGCCCGCGCCGGGAGCCGGCGATGCTATACTCTCGGCCGCAGGCGCGTTCGGCGATGAACCACGCGAAATTGCTGATGGTCGAAGATGAATCGCGGCTGGCCGCCAATTTGCGCCGCGGTCTCGAAGAGCTTTGCATCGAGGTGACGATCGCGGATGGTGCGAAAGCGGCGGCGGCGGCGCTCGAGCGCGCCGGCTTCGACGCGATCGTGCTCGATCTGCAACTGCCCGACTGCGACGGCCTCGACCTGCTGCGCGCGCTGCGTGCGCGCGGCGTCGCGATTCCGGTTTTAATCCTGACCGCCCGCGGCGCGCTTGAAGAACGGGTCGCGGGGCTGGAGGCGGGGGCCGACGACTACCTGGCCAAGCCATTCGCGTTCGCCGAACTGGCCGCCCGCATTCGCGCGCTGATCAGGCGCGGACGGATGCCGCCCGCGGCGCCGATTCGCGTCGCGGACCTCGAATTCGATCCGATTCGCCGCCGCCTGCGCGGCGCCGACGGCGAAATTCCGCTCTCGCCGAAGGAACTGATGCTGATCGAGTTGCTGATGCGCCATGCCGGCGCGCCCGTCGCGCGCGCCGCCATCAGCGACGTTCTATGCGGACCGGAGTACAACGAATTCACCAACGTGATCGAAGTGTTCGTCAACCGCCTGCGCGAGAAGATCGATCGCACGCGCCCGGCGCCGCTGATCGTCACGGTGCGCGGCGTCGGTTACATGATGCGCGCGGAGTAGCCGATCGCGTCCGCCGCGATGACGATTCGGCTCAGATTGACGCTCTACTGGGCGGCGGTGCTGGCGGTCGCGCTCGCCGGCGCCGGCGTATGCGTTTACGTCATCTTCGCCCGGCTTGAGCTGCGCGAGTTCGACCGCGTGCTGGCCGAGGAGGCGGACACGACCGCCGGCGCGCTGGCGCGAACCGGTTCCTCCAGCGCCGGCGCGATCCTTGAGCATCTCAGCGCCGAGCGCGATCTGTCGCCGCATCGGCGGGTGCGGTTAATCGGCGCCGGCGGGCGGGCGCTTTTCGATTTCGGCGATCTCCGGGCCGATCTGCCGGCCGCGGCCGGCGCCGCCAGCGGCACGATCGCGAAAGGCGGGCGCCGCGGATTTCGTTACGCGATCGTGCGATTCAATCTGGACGGCCGCGGCGTATGGCTGCAGGACGGCGCCGACGCGCAGGCCGTGCGCGCCACGAGCGCGCGCCTGCGCGCCAGCCTGACGTTGATATTGCCGCTGCTGCTTGCCGGATGCGCGCTGGGCGGATGGTGGCTGGCGGGACGCGCGCTCGTGCCGATCAAGGATTTGAGCGCGCGGCTCGGCGCGATCGGACCGGGCGATCTCTCGGCGCGGCTCGATCCCGGGCGGGCGCGCGATGAAATCGCGCGGCTGGCCGGCGCGATGAACGAGTTGCTGGCGCGAGTCGAAACCGCGTCGCGCCGGGAGCGGCGTTTTATCGCCGACGCGGCGCACGAGATGCGCACGCCGCTTGCCGTGCTGCGCACCGGACTGGAGATCGCGCTCGGCCGCGATCGGCCGGCGGCTGAATACGCCGACGCGCTGCGCGCCGCGCTCGACGAAACCTTGGGCCTCTGCGCGATGGCCGACGATTTGCTGGAATTGGCGCGGCTGGACAGCGCCGGGATGCGTGCGGCGGCGCCGGTGGATCTCGCCGCGCTGGCGCGCGGCGCGCTGGCTGCGCTGGCGCCGCTGGCGGGCGCACGTCGGCTGAGCTTTTCCGCGCCGCCGGACGCATCGGCGATCGTCATGGGCGATCGCGAGCAGCTGCGGCGCGTGATCGTCAATTTGCTCGACAACGCGGTCAAGTTCACCGCCGACGACGGCGCGATCTCGATTGCCGTCGCCAGCCGCGACCGGCGCGCGCGGCTGATGGTGCGCGACGACGGTCCCGGCATACCCGACACGGAGTTGCCGCGCATTTTCGACCGCTTTTATCGCGGGCGATCGCGGGCGGCGCCGGGCGGCGGGCTTGGTCTGAGCCTCTGCCGCGAAATTGCGGAGCATCACGGCGGCGATCTGGTCGCGGAGAACGATTCGGAAGGCGGCGCGCGCTTCACGCTCGACCTTCCGCTCGGCCGCTCCGCGCCGCTGCGCGGAACGGAAGCTTAACGTTTGTTAATTAGGCCGGCGGCTGGCGCGGCGCTACGATTCCCGCCATGCGCACGGGGGAATTCTTGCGAATGGCGGCCGTCGTTTTGGCGGCCGTGAGGCTGGCCGCGGGCGCGCCGCGGGCGCATGCGGACGAAACGCTGACGCTCGGCGGAGCGATCGCTCGCGCGCTTGCATTCGCGCCGTCGCTGGCGGCGCAGGCGGCGGCCAGCGATATCGCCGCCGCCGATGTCGGCGCGGCGCGCGCCCCGCTGTTGCCGAATATTTCGGCCGGCGGCGAATACATGCAGGAGCCGGGCTACGATCCGGTCGTGACCAATCGCGGCCAGACCGATTTGCTGCTTTCGCTGAACTACACCGCGTTCGACGGCGGCCGGCGGATGGCCCAGTTGCGCGCCGCCCGCTATGCTGCCGAGGCCGCGCGGCTCGGCGTCGCCGCGATGCGCGCGCAGATCGTGTTCGACGCCCGCGTCGCCTATTTCGATCTCGCGCGGGCGCGTGCGGAACGCTCGGAGCTCCAAGACGATCGCGCGCGGCTCGACCGCTACGTCGCGATCGTCGAGGCGCTGCGGCGCAGCGGCCGCGCGATTCCCAACGACGTTTTGCGGATCCGCACCGCGCGCGACGCGACGGCGATTCAGGAGGCCGGCGCCGTCCAGCAGGTGCATCATGCGTCGATCGTGCTGGGCTCGCTGATCGGCGAGTTCGATCGCGACGACCTGCCGATCGCGCCGTTGACCACGCCGCCCCGGCCTGCGCCGCCGGGCGATCCGGCCGCGAGCCCCGCTTATCGCGCCGCCGAGCGGCAGGTCGAAGCGGCGCAAATGACGCTTGAAGCGGCGCGCAAGGAACGGATGCCGACCTTCACGATCGCGCTTACTTCGGGCTATCTCGGCATCGATCCGCCGAACACTTTTCAGCATCGGCTGGGCGCGTCGTACGACGGCGGATTCAACGTGCCGATTTTTTCCGGCGGCCTGATCCGGTCGCATATCGACGCGGCGGGCGCGGCCGAGCGGCAGGCGATCGCGCTGCGCAACGCGGTCAAGGTCGCCGTGATGCGCGACGTGAACGACGCCCGCGAACGCTACGAAGACACGCGCAAACAACTCGCTCTCATTCAGTCGTCGGAAACCACCGCCGCCGACGCTTTCGCGCTCGATTGGACCCGCTTTTTGGGCGGCGGCGCGGCCAGGATGCTTGAAGTGGTGGATGCGTTCAACCAAACGCAGGCGCTGCGCGTCGCCGCCGTCGAGCAAACCTTCGTCGCCCGTCAGGCGGTGGCGCAGGCGGCGTTGGCGCTTGGACAAGCGCAATGACCGGAGGAAATGGCTTGGCGGAAATTCCATCGGGCCGGACATTCCGCCTGGCGGCGGCGCTGGCGCTGGCGATCGCGATCGCCGGATGCGGCGGCGCGGGATCGGATTCGGATGAAGCGCAAGCGCCGCAATCCCCCTCCGTCGTGATGGCGGTGACGGGCGCGCGCGTGCGCGTCGCTCCGATCGTGCGGCAAATCCGGATGCTTGGCGTGACCGCGGCGATTCGGCAGGTTTCGCTGCGCGCGCCGACCGCCGGCCGCGTCGTCGGATTCAAACTCCAGGTGGGCGATCGGGTCAGGCGCGGCGAGGTCGTCGCGCACATCGTCAGCCGCGAAGTCGAAGCGGCGCAGAACGGCCTCGCGGTGGCGCGCCGGTTTGACCCGGTCGGCGCCGCAGCGCTGTCGGCTGCCGTCAAGCGGCATTCCGAAGGTCCCGGGGTGGCCGTGGTCGCGGCGGCGGACGGAATCGTCGCTGATCGGATGGTCAGCAGCGGGCAGTTGGTCAATGACATGGACCAGCTCGCAACCCTGATCGATCCGCGCGACATCCACGTTGAAGCGCAGGTTCCGGCGAACGAGATGGCGGCGATTCGTCCGGGGATGTCTGCACAAGTGACTTCCCCGATCGCGCCCGGCGCAATCTTTGACGCGCGCGTCAGCGCGCTCGCGCCGAACATGGCGTCGATGGGCGCGACCGAACCGGTATGGTTGGAATTCACCGGCGGCCGGCGTATCGCCCAGGCCAACGCTCCGCTTGAAGTCTCGTTGACGATGACGGCGGCGGAAAACGCGATCGTCGTTCCCCGTGCGGCGCTGTTCGAGGACGCCGCGACCCGCGTGCATTACGTCTTTGTCGCCGGCGCGGACGGCCGGGCGCATCGCACGCCCGTCACGGTTGGAATCGTCGCGGACGGCATGGTTCAGGCGCTTGCGGGCGTCACGCCGGGAGAGACGGTGATCACCTCGGGCGGGTACGCGCTTTCTGACGGCCTGCGCGTGACGCTGGCGCAGGATTCGCAATGACCCGCAGCAACTCGATTCTCGCGATTTTCGCGGTCGTTACGGCGGCCGCGCTGGGCGTGATTCTGGCGATGCGGATTCCGAGCGCGGTCTTTCCGGAAATGCAGTTCAATCGCGCGATCGTGATGGCCGATGCGGGCGATCTGCCGGTCGAGCAGATGATGGTCGCGGTGACGCGCCCGCTGGAAGAGGCGGCCTACGGCGCGATCGGCGTGACCCGGGTGCGCTCGACGACCACGCGCGGCAGCTCCGAAATCGACGTCGCCTTCGCGTCGAACGCAAGCCCGCTCACGAGTTTCGAGATGCTCCAGGCCGCGCTCAACGAGGCGCGCGTTCAGTTGCCGGCCGGCGCCAGCGTGCAGACGCGCCTGCTGACCACCGGCACGTTTCCGATCGTCGATATCAGCGTGGCCTCGCGCACGCGCGATCTCGCCAGCCTGACCGATATCGCGCGCTACGACCTCGTTCCGACGCTGCATCGGATTCCCGGCGTTTACCGGGTCGAGACGGTCGGCGCGAAATATCGCGAATATGTCGTGCAGCTCGATCCGAACAAGCTGCTGCAGCGCAAACTCACGCCGGCCGGCGTGGTCGCGGGGCTTGCGCACGCCAACGTGATCGAATCCGCCGGGCGCGTGATGGATGCGCATCGGATGATGCTGGCGGTGGTCAGCACCGATCTGCATGACGCCGATCAGATCGCGGCGCTGCCGATCGCCAGCCTCGACGGGCAGCCGGTTTACGTGCGCGATCTCGCGACCGTCGTCGAAGGTATCCGTGAGGACTATATCCGCACCTCGTGCGAAAACGGCCCGGCGGTGCTGGTGGGCGTATCGCGCCAGCCCGACGGCAGCACGATCGGAATCTCGTCGCACGTCCACACGCTCCTGAAGAACTTTCGCGCGCGTTATCCGGACGCGAAATTCTCGCTCTCCTACGATCAGGCGGGACTGGTCGCCCAGTCGGTCAAGAGCGTGCGCGACGCGATCGTGATCGGTCTGGCGCTCGCCGTCGCCGTGGTTTTCGGTTTTACGATGAGCGCGGCCAGCGCCGCGATCGCGGCCATCGTCGTGCCCTGCACCATCGCGATCACTTTCGCGCTGATGGCGGCGGCGGGCATGACGTTCAACATGATGACGCTGGGCGGCCTCGCCGCCGGGATCGGCCTCTTTATCGACGACGCGATCGTCGTGATCGAGGCGGTGCATCGCGCACACGCCGAAAACCGCGATCCGGCGGCGGCGGTTTCCGCGGCGATCGGCGAATTGGGCCGTCCGCTGACCGCTTCGACGGCGACGGTCGTGGTCGTATTCGCGCCGCTGATTTTTCTGACCGGCGTGACCGGGGTTTTCTTTCGGGCGCTGGCGTTGACGCTGGGCGGCGGCCTGCTGGTGTCGCTGCTGCTCGCGCTCTATTTCACTCCGGCGCTGGAATCGCTGCTGCAACCGTTGCGGCGTCCGGCGCATGCTTCGGGCCGGATTTTCGAAGCGATGCGGTCGCTCTACGTCGCAAGCCTCAAGCCGTTCCTGCGCCTGCCCGCGCTCGGCTTGATCGCGGCGCTGGTATCGATCGCCGCGGCCTGGACGCTTTATCACGCCGTCGGGGTCGATTACCTGCCGGCGATGGACGAAGGCGCCTTCGTGCTCGATTACATGACGCCGCCGGAAAGCACGCTGCACGACACCGACGCGCTGATTCACAAGATTACCGCCGTGCTGCGCGCCACGCCCGAAGTCGTCGCCTATTCGCGGCGGACCGGCACGCAACTCGGATTTTTCCTGACCGAATCGAACCGGGGCGACATGTCGGTCCGCCTGACCTCGCGCCGCTCGCGCGGCATCAATGCAATAATCGATTCGACGCGCGCACGGATTCTCGCGACCGTGCCGGGCGTGCGGATTGAGTTCTCGCAGGTGTTGCAGGATTTAATCGGCGATTTGTCGGGCACGCCCGAGCCGATCGAAGTGAAGGTTTTTGGCGCCGATCAGGCTTCGATCGAAGCGACCGCGCACAAAATCGCCGATCTGATCCGGCCGCTTCCCGGCGTCGTCGACGTGTTCGACGGTCTGACCGAAAGCCTGCCCGAGCAGGAAATTCTCGTCGACGAGGCGGCCGCGGAGCGCTACGGGCTGAATCCTGACGATATTCGGACGCAACTCAAGGCGGCGGTGCAGGGTACGGTCGCGACCTATCTGCGCGTCGGCGATCAGTTGCGCGGCGTGCGCGTCCGCTATCCCGACGAATACCACACCGACCTCGCCGCATTTGCGCGAGTCATGCTGCAAACGCCCGGCAGCGGGCGCGTGCCGTTGTCAAATCTGGTCACGATGCGCTGGTTGGGCAAGAGCGTCGAACTCGATCGCGAGCGGTTGCGCCCGGTCGTGCACGTCACCGCGCGTGTCGAGGGGATCGATCTCGGCGCTGCAATCGGCGAGGTCAAGGCGCGCCTGCGCGGATTGACGCTGCCGGCCGGCGTCACGCTGGAATATGGCGGACTTTACGCGCAGCAGCAGCGCGCGTTTCATCAATTGACGATGGTGCTGCTTGCGGGAGTTGTCGCGACATTCATCATCCTGCTCTGGGAATTCGCCCGCTTCGCGCCCGCGATCGCGGTGCTCGCGGGCGCCGCCTCATGTCTGGTCGGCAGCTTCGCGGCGCTGATGGTCGCGGGCGTTACGCTCAATATTTCGTCTTTCATGGGCCTGATCATGGTGATTGGGATTTCGGCGAAAAACGGGATTCTGCTGCTCGATCACGCCGAGCGCGACCTGACCGCCGGAGTCGAGCCAAGAACCGCGCTGATCACGGCGGCGCGGATGCGGCTGCGGCCGATTCTGATGACCACGCTGGCGACGATCGCCGGTTTGGCGCCGCTCGCTCTCGGTTTGGGCGCGGGCGCCAAAATTCAACAGCCGCTCGCGCTGGCGGTGATTGGGGGACTCGCGGTTTCGTTGCTCTTGGCGACGCCGGTCGCGGTCGGAGTTTTCCTGATGAGCCATCCGCGGGCGTGGGACGCGCCGGACGGCGACGGTTCGTTCAGCGGTTAGGAGCGAAAATGACGATTCGCCTCGCGCGCGCCGTTTACCGCGCGGCCGCCAACCCATATCGTAGTCGATGTGAAGGCGGTGGAAGCGACGCTTGAAATCAAAAATCGTTTGGGACTCCATCTGCGGGCGGCCTCGGTGCTCGCGCAGACGGCAAAACAATTCGAGTCCGCGATAACTTTGCGGATTGGGGAACACACGGCGAATGCGCGCAGCGTTACGCAATTGATCATGCTCGGCGCCGCGCAGGGAACGAAGGTTAAGGTGGCGATCGAGGGCGCCGACGCGACCGCGGCGGCGGGCGCGATCAGGAATTTATTCGAGAACGGATTCGGCGAGGATTAAGGCCCGGATCGCGCGCATCTCGCGCTCGCAAATCTTGACCGAGCCATTAAATATCATTATAAAACTTTATTCGTATTTTAAGATTTTTGAGGATTTTTCGCCGAGTCATACGGCTTGGCGATTTCGTGCCTGAGCACTTGCGAATAGCCTGTCGAAAGCCTGGCCGCTTATCGCGTGGCGCGTTTTCCGCGCGCGCACATCGCTGATTGCTACCTTTCCAAGGAGCTAATTGTTAATGCCGCTCAAAGAATTTCTGTTTACCTCGGAATCGGTCAACGAGGGCCATCCCGACAAAATGTGCGACCAGATCTCCGACGCGGTGCTGGACGCGCTGATTGCCGAAGATCCGCATTCGCGCGTCGCGCTCGAAACCCTGGTCAAGACCGGCCTGATCGTGATGGCCGGCGAGATTACGTCGCGGCATCAGCCCGATTATGTGAAAATCGCGCGCGATACCGCGGTCAAGATCGGCTATGACAACGACGACACCGGCTTCAACGGCAGGATGTGCACCGTGATGACCGCGATCGAGCCGCAGTCCGTGGATATTTCGCAGGGCGTGACCGAAGGCGAGGGCTTGTTCAAGGAGCAGGGCGCCGGCGATCAGGGCTTGATGTTCGGCTTCGCTTGCGACGAAACGCCGGAAATGATGCCGCTGCCGATTTCGCTGGCGCATCGTTTGATGGAGAACCTGACCACGTTGCGCAAGCAGAAGAAACTCAACTTCCTCCGTCCGGACGGCAAGAGCCAGGTCACCGTGCGCTACGTCGATGGGCGGCCGGTCGCCGTGGACGCGGTGGTCGTTTCGACCCAGCACAGTCCCGACGCCGCTCACGGCCAGATCCGTGAGGCGGTCATCGAAGAGCTGATCAAGCCGACGATTCCCGCGCATTTCATGAGCAAATCGACGACGATTCACGTCAATCCGACCGGCAGTTTCGTGATTGGCGGGCCGCACGGCGACTGCGGACTGACCGGGCGCAAAATTATCGTCGATACCTATGGCGGCTACGGCCGCCACGGCGGCGGCGCGTTTTCGGGCAAGGATCCGAGCAAGGTCGATCGCTCGGCCTGCTACATGGCCCGTTATGTCGCGAAAAACGTGGTTGCGGCCGGCCTCGCCAAGAAATGCGAAATTCAGGTCGCCTATGCGATCGGCGTCGCCGAGCCCGTTTCGATTTTGATCGACACCTTCGACACCGGCGCGGTTCCCGATCACAAACTTTCGACCACCCTGCGGGAGTTGTTTGACTTCCGGCCCGCCGGAATTATCCGCACCTTGCAGCTCAAGCGGCCGATTTATCAGCCCACCGCCGCCTACGGCCATTTCGGCCGGCCGGCGGAAAACGGCCTGTTTCCATGGGAAAAGACCGATATGGCCGAACAACTCCGCGCGGCTTTCGGACTCGGCTCGGACCGTTGAGCGGTTCTCAGGAGAAGATTCAGATGTCACCCGCGAAAAGCGCCGAACACGACGTGCGCGACCTTGGCCTTGCCGAGATCGGGCGCAAGCGTATCGAATGGGCGGACCGGCAGATGCCGGTGCTTCGCAATATCCGCGAACGTTTCGCCAAAGAGCAGCCGCTCAAGGGTCAGCGGCTTGGCGCATGCCTCCATATCACCTGCGAAACCGCGAATCTGCTGCGCGCGCTCAAAGCCGGCGGCGCCGAAGTTTTCTGCTGCGCGAGCAATCCGCTTTCGACCCAGGACGACGTCGCCGCCGCGCTGGTCTCCGCCTACGGCATTCCCGCCTACGCGATTCATGACGAAGACCGCGACACCTACTACGGCCATCTCCGCGCCGTGCTGGGCCGCCGTCCAACGATCACGATGGACGACGGCGCCGACCTCGTGAGCCTGCTGCACACCGAATTCCGCGAACACGCGACCGCGGTCCGCGCGAGCATGGAAGAGACCACCACCGGCGTGATCCGGCTGCGCGCGATGGAACAGGACGGCGCGCTGAAGATTCCGGTCGTCGCGGTCAACGATGCGCAGACCAAGCATCTGTTCGACAACCGCTACGGCACCGGACAGTCCACGATGGACGGCGTGATCCGCGCGACCGGCGTTTTGATCGCCGGATCGGTGGTCGTCGTCGCCGGTTACGGATGGTGCGGGCGTGGAATCGCTTCGCGCGCCCGCGGACTTGGCGCCGACGTAATCGTTACCGAAGTCGATCCGGTGCGCGCGCTCGAAGCCGCGATGGACGGTTTGCGCGTGATGCCGATGGCCGAGGCCGCGAAAATCGGCGACATTTTTATCAGCGCCACCGGCGACCGTTCGGTGCTCAATCCGTCGCACTTCAACTTGATGAAAGATGGCGCGATTCTCTGCAATTCCGGCCACTTCGACGTCGAGATCGATATCGCTTATCTGAACGATTCGGCGAAGAAGATCGACCGCAACGTGACCAATCACGTTGACGCCTATTTGCTCGCCAACGGCCGCACGCTGTTCATCCTCGGCCAAGGCCGCCTGGTGAACCTTGCCTGCGCCGAAGGCCATCCCGCGCAAGTGATGGACATGAGTTTCGCGACGCAGGCGCTGGCCGCACGCTGGACCGCCAACAGCGCCGCGCTGTCGGTCAAGGTGCACGACGTGCCCAAGGCGATCGACGAAGAAGTCGCCGGCCTGAAGTTGGCCGCGATGGGAATCCGGATCGACACGCTCTCGGAAGAACAGAAGAAGTATCTTTCGAGCTGGCAATCCGGCACCTGAGCCGGCTTCCGAAAACTCGCGGAAAAAACGGACGGACGCGATCGCGCGCCCGTCCGTTTTCATTATTAGCTTTTATTTGCCCGATCCGCGCGGGCGCGTCGGAAGCGGAATTTTTCCTTCAAGTTGGATCGTCGATTTCGACCGGAACCTTTTTCCAGCGGCGATAACCCTCGCCGGCGGCGAAGCAGCAAAATATCGCGCCGACCGCCAAGAAAAAGCGCGGCTGGGTCGGATGCCACAAGGCGTCGCCCAGGACCGCGAACAGAATCGTTCCCGGCACCATGCCGATTGCGCTCGCCCAAAAATAGTCGCGAAAATCGATCGGAGAAGCGCCGGCCAGCAAGTTGAGCGCGTTATACGGAATCACCGGCACAATTCGCAGATACAGGATGATGTAAAATCCATTGCGCGCCAGCTTTTCGAGCAATTTGCGGAACCGATCGCCGATTACGCTTTCGACGAATGACCGGCCGAGAAAGCGGCCCGCCCCGAACGCGATTAGCGCGCCCAGGTCGGCTCCAATCATCGACCACACCGCGCCCCATAGCGCGCCGAAGGCCAGCCCGCCCGCGATCGTCATCACGGCGCCGGGCACCAGAAATGACGGCCCAAACGCATACAGTCCGATATAGGCGAGGGGTCCCCACAGACCCCACGCCTGCACTTCCGATTTGATCAAACGCGGATTTTCAAACCACTCGGCATGAGCCGCCAGCAGATAAACCGAGCCGCCAATGATTAGCGCGATACCCGCGATGCGGGCGATCGTCAGTGCGCGCGAAGGCGGCCTCGGGGATTGTTTCGGAGTTGCAGGAATCTTGGATACCGCAGCCATATATCGTCAACGATGATATTGGCCGCGCCGATTTGTGACAAGTTGAGTGTCGAGAGATCGCCGCGCTTATTTCAGGCCAATTCGAGAACGGAATGGAGAAAACGTGCAGACCTATAGTCGCCGCTTGTTGGCGATCGCGACGAAGTTCTCAAGCGACACGATCGAAACACGATCTGCTTTGGCAAGAAAGCGGTGTAGATCGCCGCTAAGGTAGAAATCGCGAAGCTTCCATCCCAGCCCACCTAAAACAAGGTATCCTCGCTCATAGGTGTCGGGCTTCTGGTTGATGGCTTGAGCGAGACAGATAACCTCGAATGGAACTTTTTGCTCCGCAGTGCCCGAAGTTTGCTGCCACTTCATCGAGATCAGAAAGCGCCTATTCCGCTGATCGGCGGCAAGTACGTCCACAATATGTTTGCCGCCGCCTAAACGGATTCCAATGTTAACTTGAGTTTCGTAAGTGTACCCGCCGCGCCTGAGCGCAGGCAGAACCATGGCTTCAAGAACACCGCCCGTCCGGGTGTCACGACCCATCGAGGCCGGTACCTTTCAGAGCCAAGACCTCCGCCGCTGGTTTGCGGTCGCCGGTGCAATTGATCATGCGTGGCGCGCTTAGGATAGTCAGATGGAATCCAAGAGAAGCATAAAGCTCAAGAATACGATCGGTAGCTTGATTCGACAACGCGACCGGTCCCGGATGGCGTGCGAGCCATTCAGCCAACCGCACCTGCTCGGCCCATCCGAAACGTTCCTTGGAATATTGCGTGAACTCTACGTCGTAAGGAGGATCTGCATATACGAAATCATCTCTCTCAACCGAGATTTCTTCGAAATCTCCCGTGTTAAATTCCCATCCAGCAAATGCGGTCTGATAGACAGAGAGATCGCGTTCGTAATTGATTTGTTTGTGTCTGCCGAACGGTACATTAAATAAGCCGTCCGCGTTGAATCGGCATAAACCGTTGTAACCTGTTCGGTTGAGATAGAAAAAGAGAGAGGCCGCTTCCGCCGAATCTTCGTTTCCAGCCGAAATGAGTTGATTAAAACGATCGCGGTGCTGGTAATAGATGGCGGAATCGTTGCGCATTGGTATCTCAAGCCGGAGCCCGCGCTTCAACCATCGATAGAGATTTACCGGATGCGGATTGATGTCGCTTAGCAGGGCGCGTTCGGGCCGCAATCCGAGCGCTACCGCCAAACCGCCGCAAAACGGCTCGACCAACCGTCGACGATGGTGCCCACGCCAAAGTTTACGGAGATGAGGGACAAGCCAGCGTTTTCCGCCCGCCCACTTCAACGGAGGTTTTACCACCTCCACAACCCCTTCAAAGCCATCCAGCGCTGCTGCCATCAAGATTAATTTATACTATGGCGCGAGAAAAATTGACATGCGCCGTACGTTGCCCAATTGCGTATCAAGCACTTAGAACCTGCCCTGGACGGCGGCCGGGGGTTTGTGATCGCGGCGGCGGCCGGACTAGATTCGCGATCGTGAATCAGGGCGCGGGCGCGCGCTCAATTTCGGCAAAAGGAACGTGAGGCGATGCAGGATCTGAAAGACAAGGTCGCGATTATCACCGGCGGCGGCTATGGCATCGGCAAGGAAATCGCCCTTGCGTACGCCCGGCACGGGATGAAGCTGGCGCTGGCGGCGCGCTCCGAGGGGCCGCTCGCCGAAACCCGCGCCGCGCTCGAAAAGCTGGGCGCTGGCGCTTTGACGATCCGCACCGACGTTTCCAAAGAGGCCGATTGCGCCCGGATGGTCGAGCAGACGGTCAAGGCCTTTGGCCGGGTCGATATTCTCGTCAACAACGCCGGGATCGCGGGGCCGACCAAGCGCCTGACCGAGATGACGCTCGCCGAATGGCAGGAGGTCATCGATATCAATCTGACCGGCGCATGGCTGGCCTCGCGCGCGGCGCTGCCCGGGATGGCGAAGCAAAAGAGCGGCAACATCCTGATGATCTCCTCGGGCGCGGGCCGGCGCGGCTATCCGCTGCGCTCGCCCTATGCTTCCTCGAAGTGGGCGATGATCGGGCTTACGCAAACCCTGGCGGGAGAATGGGGTCCGGCCGACGTTCGCGTGAATTGCATCTGTCCGGGAGCGGTCGAGGGCGACCGGATCGAACGCGTGATGCATGCGCGCGCGGAGGCGCTCGGCGTGCCCTATGAGCAGATTCGCAAGGGGTTCGAATCCGGGGCGGCGTTGCAGCGAATTGTGACCGAGGCCGAAGTCGCGCGCGTCGCGACGTTCCTGGTCAGCGAGCTTGCGGCGGGCGTGACCGGCCAGACGATTAACGTTGACGCCGGCAGCATCATGAATTGATTGCTTCCGCGGCGGCGCGGCGGGGGCCGCGGTCAGCGCGAGATGTCGTGATCGCGCACGGTCGCGTCGTAGCCCGCATCCGCCAGACGATCGCGCAATGCGCGCGCCAGGACGGGCGAGCGATGGCGTCCGCCGGTGCATCCAAGGCCGATCGTCAGATAGCTTTTACCCTCCCGCTGGTAGAGCGGCAGCAAAAAATCGAGCAGTTCGCCAGCGCGCGCCACGAAGCTCCGCGCCTCCGCGCGCGCCATCACATACTCGCGCACCGGCGCGTCGAGACCGCTCAGCGGTTTCAGCTCGGGCACGAAAAACGGGTTCGGAATGAAGCGCACGTCGAACATCAGATCGAGTCCGACCGGATGGCCGTACTTGTAGCCGAACGAGACCAGCGCGATCGCCATCCGCGCGCGTCCGGCCGCGCTCATCACGGCTGCGGCCACCACTTCACGCAATTCGTGCACGGTTAACGTCGTGGTGTCGATGATGCGATTGGCGCGCTCGCGGATTTCGGCGAGCGCCAGCCGCTCGCGGCGGATGCTGTCGGCGACGCTGAGGCCGCTTTCCGCCAGCGGATGGGGCCGGCGGGTTTCCGAGTAGCGCCGGGCGAGGACTTCGTCCGAGGCGTCGAGAAAGACGATTTCGGGGCGGTTGCCGGCTTGTTCAAGCTCGGCGAGCGCCTGCGGCCATTGGGGAAAAAAGATTCGTTCGCGGGCGTCGATGCCGAGCGCGACATTGGCGATCGGCGGCGCGTGCGCGGCGGCGAGGCGCGCGACGGTCGGCGCCAGCGCGACCGGCAGATTATCGACGCAATAAAAACCGAGGTCTTCGAGCACGCGCATCGCGGAGGCGTGTCCGGAACCCGAGACGCCGGTGACGATAATTACCCGCGCCGCCCCGCCGTCTTGCGATTCCATCGCCCGAATTGCGTCAGCGCGCCGGTTGGCGGATGATCGCGCGAATTTCCCGTACGCGGAGGTTCAATAGCGTCCGTCCTCTTCGACGATCAGCCGATAAATCTCGTCAGCTTCGCCCGCCGCGAGCAATCTGTCGCGAAAAGCGTTGTCCTTGAACAGGCGTGAAACCCGCGCCAGCGCTTTCAAATGAAGGCTGGTGGAATCTTCGGGCGCCACCAGCACGAAAAACAGCCGCGTGGGTCCGCCGTCAAGGGATTCGAAATCGACGCCGGTGCGATGCCGTCCGAACGCGCCGAGGATCTTGGATACGCCGCGCACCTTGCCGTGCGGTATCGCGATGCCGTCTCCGATCGCGGTCGAACCGAGCCGTTCGCGTTCCGCGAGCACGGCGGCAAGGTCGGCGGATTTCATCGCCGGATATTGCGCGGCGAAGCATCCCGCCAATTCATTAAGGATCTCGGCCTTGGTGGTTCCCTTAAGGTCCGGCAGCACCATCTCGGGGCTGAGGATTTCGGTGATTTTCATCGCATCAGGCGCGTTAGTCGCCGGAAGGCCGCCCGGATTGGGCGGCGCTGAGAATTTCGCCGGCCGACAGCGCGCGCACTTTCTTGGTTTTGGATTTTCCCAGATGGGTTTTGAGCTGGCGGCCAAGCTTGTCCGCGAGCAGATCGATTACCGCGTAAAGATCTTTGGTCTCTTCCGCGGCGGTCACGGCCAAACGGCCCGATTTAAGCGTAACTTCCCCGTGCTGGCGGTATTTGTCAACCGTCAGGATCAGATGCGCTTCGGACGGCTGCTTCAGCAGCTTGCCGACATGTGCGAACTTTCGCTCCGCATAGGCCCGCAGCGCGTCGGAGGAATCGACGTGGCGAAAAGTCACGCTTACCGCCGGCGGCGGCAGCTTCGCCTTGCGCGCGGCCGTCCGCGCTTTGCGTTCGACCGCGCGGCTGCGTTTGCCTTTGGTGGTTTTGCGTTCCATATCGATTAACGCCCCTTCCTCCACCCGATTGCCGTCACGCCAGCCGTTTGCGCCGGCTTGACGGCAAAATTCCCAGCGCCTGCCGATATTTCGCCACGGTTCGCCGGGCGATATTGATTTGATCTTTGCGCAGGATTTCGGCGATCGACTGATCGGAGAGCGGCTCGCCCGAACCCTCGCCGGCGACCAGCGTGCGAATCTTCTCCTTGACGGTTTCGGCGCTTACGTCTTCGCCATCGGCGGCCTTCACGCCCGAGGTGAAGAAAAACTTGAGCTCGAAGATGCCCTGGGGCGTGTGCGCGTACTTGTTCGCCGTGGCGCGGCTGATGGTCGATTCGTGCATGCCGATATCCTCGGCCACGTCCTTCAGCACCAGCGGCTTGAGCTGGCTGACGCCGTGCTCGAAGAAGGCGCGCTGAAATTTGACGATCGAGTTGGCGACTTTGAAGATGGTCTGCTGGCGCTGGTAGATCGACTTCACCAGCCATCGCGCCGAGCGCATCCGCTCCTGCAGATACTCGCGCGTCTCCGCGCCGGCGCTCTCGTCATTCATCACGCGCTGATAGTAATTCGCGAGCCTGAGCCGCGGCACCGCGCTTTCGTTGAGCGTGACCATGAAATCGTCGCCGACTTTCTGAATATAGACGTCGGGGACGATATAGGCCGGCTCCTGCCCGGCGTAATCGCGGCCCGGTTTGGGTTCGAGCAGCGAAATGACTTTGGCGGCCGCGCCCACCGAGTCAAGCGGTATGCCGAGGGTGCGCGCGATTTCGTTGTAACGATGCTTTTCGAGCAGATCGAGATGGTTCAGCACGATGCGCGCGGCGACCGACTCTTCCATCCCGAGGTTGCCGAGCTGGGCGTACAGGCATTCCCGCAGATTGCGCGCCCCGACGCCCGGCGGATCAAGCCGCTGAATCCGCTTGAGCACGCGTTCGACTGGTTCGGCGCCGCATTCCAGTTGCGCCGCCAGTTCGTCGATCGGAGTTTCGAGGTAACCGTCATCGTTGAGATTGTAGATGATGGTGGCGCCGATGCGCTGCTCGGCTTCATCGAGGTTCGACAGCCTGAGCTGCCACATCAGATGGTCTTCGAGCGAAGTCTTGCGGGTGAGGGTGTTTTCGAGCGTGTTGCGGCGCTCGTCGTCGGGATCGCCGGCGTCGCCGTCTTGCCAATTATTGGAATAATTCTCGAAATACTCGCGCCAATCGAGCTTGTCGAGGCGGCTCAATTCGCGCAGCTCGACGGCGGCGTCGGGAGCTTCGGTGGCGACGGTTTCGACCGGCCGATCCTCGGTCGCGGGCTCCCATTCCGATTCGCCGTTGGCCAGCGCCGCCGGTTCGTCGGGTTCGGCGGCGAGCGGCTCGCCGTCCGCGGGCGCGGGTTCGTTGGTTTCGTCGTTTTCGCGGTTCGCCGCGGCTTCGGACACGCTGTGGTCGAGCGGTTCGAGCATCGGATTCGAATCGAGCTCGCTCTGCACCACCGCTTCGAGTTCAGGGAGGGACAGTTGCAGGATTTTAATCGCCTGCTGCAACTGCGGCGTCATCACGAGCTGCTGGCGCAGCCGCAGGTCCTGTCCAAGTTTTACTTCAAGCGCCATTTACTTATTGCCGGCGGGATCGGCCGCGGTATTGGAGCCGCTGGCGGCGGTCGCGCCTGCGCCGGTCTGGCCGCCGCTATTATCCTGACTTTTCCCCTCGCGAGGGAAGATCACCGCCTTGGGATGTTCAACTTCGCTCTTTCCGGTTTGCAGGAAGACGGTGATTTTGGTGCCCGCGATCTGATCGCGCCCGTCGTGAACGACCGGGCTGCCGGTCAGAACCATCGTATGCTTGGTCTCGTCAAGGACGGCGTGGTCGCCGGTGGCCCATCGCTGGCCCTGGCTCATCCGCACGTCGCCGTCCGCGACCATTTCCTGCACTTGATGGAAATCCTTGCCGTATTTCACCTGGAGCGTCTTGCTGGTGAGTTCGCTGCCCGACTGCACGGCGTGGACATGGCCGGTGAAGACGATGGTGTTGCCTTTGTAATCCAGATTGAGCTGGTCCGAGTTGATATCGATCGGGCCGTGATTCGACTTGCCCTCGAAACCTGCGAACGGCGCATCGACCGTATCGCCGGCCTGGTCCGAGGGTTTTTTCACCGTGGCCGCATCTTGCGCGGCGGACGCGGCATGGCCCGTCGCCGTACGCCGCGGCGTAGTTGTCGCCTCAGGCAAACGATTCGCCGGCGCGGCGCCGCCAAGCGCTTTGTCAGGCACGGTGACTTCGCCGGCCGGTGGAGGTTGATCGAACGCGCGCGCCGCCGGCTGGCGCCATCCCTGCGCCGCCAGAACGACGGCGGAAGCAATCGCGATCGCGGCGACGGCCGTTACTCTCTCACGACACTTTGGCATGGGGGGTTTTCTTGGCCGGCACGATTTCGGTGCTTACCTGCTTGAGCAACTGAAACACTTCGGTCTTGGGATGGCCGGTCAGGCCGATGCCCTTCACGGTGAGACCTTCGCCGACGATTGTGACCGGCCCCGGCGCCGTCAATTGATCCGAATCGGGCGTGAAGAGCGCGCTGTCGGTGGTCAGCACGAAATCGCCGTAATGAACTATCACGCCGCCGCTCATTTCGGCCTGACGAACGTGCTCGCCGTCGAGCTTGATTTCCGCGTGAGGCGCCGTGAGGGTCAATTGTTTTCCGTCCTTTGCGACCATCTCAAGGTTCGCATGGTCCAGCTTGATTCCGGTCTTATCGACCGAGTAGTTGCCGTTGACGGCTTTGAGGACCCATTCATTTTGCGCCCCTTTGAGTTCGGTCCAATGAAAATTGTGCTCATGCGCCATCGCGTCCGGCCGCATCCCGGCCGGGCGCAGGATTTTATCCTCGGGTTTGCGATGGCGCACGACGATCACGGTGAAAATCAGGATGGCGGCCAATGCGACGCTTCCTGCCATCGCGAGCGCCTTGGCTATACGCCTTGGACTCATCGGCTTGTCTTAACCAACTAACGCTATCAAGGGGACGCACATTGGTAAACCGACTTCGCTTCCCCAAATCGCCGATCGATTAACCGGAACGCCGCGGCCGTTCGTCCTGCGGACGCGGCTCGGCTCGCAACGCCATGCATCGATTCTAAAGCTAATCACCGCGGCGGCGGTATGGCCAGCGCGGTGTTCGAGGGCGGACGGTCTGCGAAAAACGGCCGGTCAAGGAGTCTCGCGAACGATTGTGTCGATTCGCTTGAGTTCCATCAACAGCGCCGCTAACTCGCCCAACGGATAGGAGTTCGGACCGTCGCTGAGCGCGCGATCCGGATCCTCGTGAACCTCCATAAAAACTGCGTCTATACCGACCGCCGTCGCGGCCCGCGCCAGCGGCGCGACGAATTGGCGCTGCCCGCTCGATTTGTCGCCCCCGGCGCCCGGCAGTTGCACCGAATGGGTCGCGTCGAAGCAGACCGGGTAACCGAACTCGCGCATGATCGCGAGCGACCGCATATCCGAAACAAGGTTGTTATAGCCGAAGGAAAAACCGCGTTCGGTCAGCACCAGCCGCCGGCATCCCGCGGCTTCCGCTTTCGCGACGACGGATTGCATTTCCCACGGCGCCAGAAACTGCCCTTTTTTGAGATTCACGATCCGGCCGGTCCGCGCCGCCGCCATCACCAGGTCCGTCTGGCGCGAGAGCAGGGCGGGAATCTGCAGCACGTCGGCGACTGCGGCGGCGTCTTCAGCCTGACCCGGTTCGTGAATATCGGTCAGCACGGGCATTCCGGTCGCTTGTTTCACTTGCGCCAGGATTTTCAGGCCCTCGGCGAGGCCGGGACCGCGAAACGACCTGACGCTGGTGCGGTTCGCCTTGTCGAACGACGATTTGAATACGATCGGCACGCCGGTTTGCCGCGATATGTCCGCGATTCGCTCAGCGTGCCTGAGACAGGCGTCGTCGCTTTCGATTACGCAAGGGCCGGCGATCGCGATCAACTTCGCGCCGCCGAAGATCACGCCGCCGCCGGCGTCAACCTCCACGACCCGGTTCACGCCGTGCGCAGCTCCCGGACGTTGGAGCGTTCCGGCGCCGTCGCCGCCCGGCGTTGGACGGCGGCGCGCAGCAGTCCGCGGAACAGCGGATGACAATCGAGCGGCCGCGACTTCAATTCCGGATGGAACTGGCATCCAAGGAACCACGGATGCTTCGACAGTTCCATGATTTCGACCAGCAAATCGTCAGGCGACGTCCCGGACGCTTTGAATCCCGCCTTTTCGAGCGCGGCGCGGTACTGATTGTTGACTTCGTAGCGATGGCGGTGGCGTTCCGAGATGCGATTGCGGCGGTAGAGCGAAAAAGCCAGCGAGCCGCGTTTGATCGCGCACGGATACGCTCCGAGCCGCATCGTGCCGCCCTTGTTCGCGACGCCCTTCTGATGTTCCATCATGTCGATCACGACGTCTGGCGCTTTTTCGTCGAACTCGCGCGAATTGGCTTTTTTCAAGCCGAGCACATCGCGCGCGTACTCGATAACCATCACTTGCAGACCGAGGCAGATGCCCAAAATCGGCACGCCGTTTTCACGGGCGTAGCGGACCGCGCGA
This sequence comes from Deltaproteobacteria bacterium, assembly GCA_021780225.1. Taxonomy (GTDB): domain Bacteria; phylum Desulfobacterota; class Binatia; order Binatales; family Binataceae; genus JADMIL01. Next base: position 33,114 of record JAJXZF010000030.1, read on the forward strand.
ATCTTGCCCTCGATTCCGCGTTCGCCGAAGCCGCCCGGAATAATTATAGCGTGTGCGCCCGCCAGCCGCTTCGACGGTTCGCCCTTTTCCAGCTCCTCGGCGTCGACGTAATCGATCTCGACGCGCGCTTCGTTGGCGATTGCGCCGTGGGCGATCGCTTCGTGCAGGCTCTTGTAGGAATCGACGAGGTTCACGTATTTGCCGACGACCGCGATATTGACCGTCGTCTTTGGATTTTCCGCCGTCTTGACCAGCCGGCGCCACTTGGCGAGATTCGGCTGACCGGTCCAGATGTTGAGCTTTTCGACCACGCGCTGGTCGAAACCCTCTTCGTGGAATTTGAGCGGGACTTCGTAGATCGTGCGGACATCGACCGCCGCGATCACGCAATTCTCCTCGACGTTGCAGAAATGCGCGATCTTGGCCTTGAATTTCTGTTCGAGCGGCCGGTCGCATCGGCACAGCAGGATATCCGGCTGAATGCCGAGGCCGGTCAGCTCTTTCACGCTGTGTTGCGTCGGTTTGGTCTTTAATTCGCCCGCGGCTGGAATAAACGGCACCAGCGTCAGATGGACGTAAAGCACGTTTTCGCGCCCCAGGTCCCATCGGAACTGCCGCACCGCTTCCAGAAAGGGCAGGCTCTCGATATCGCCGACCGTGCCGCCAACCTCCACGATGCACAAATCGCTGCCTTCGGCCGCCAGCCGGATGCGCCGCTTGATTTCGTCGGTGATATGCGGAATCACCTGCACGGTCGCGCCCAGATAGTCGCCGTGGCGCTCCTTCTGGATCACCGCGTCATAGATTTGGCCGGTGGTGCAATTGTTCCGCCGGCTCATCGTGGTCTGCACGAAGCGCTCGTAATGGCCCAAATCGAGATCGGTCTCCGCGCCATCGTCGGTGACGAAAACCTCGCCATGCTGCAGCGGACTCATCGTGCCCGGATCGATATTGATGTACGGGTCCATCTTGAGCAGCGTGACCTTCAGCCCGCGCGCTTCCAGCAGCGCCCCGAGCGACGCCGCCGCCAGCCCCTTGCCGAGCGACGAGACCACGCCGCCGCTCACGAATATGAATTTGGTCTTGCCTCGCTCCACCATCCTGCCTCCGGGCTATTGCGCGTTTCGCGCGGCCGCGTTCGCCAGCTCCAAATCCTCGGGCGTGTCCACTTCGAGCGACGGCGCGGCCGATTCCACCACCCGAATCCGATAGCCGTGCTCGAGCGCGCGTAGCTGTTCCAGCTTTTCGATTCCTTCCAGAATTCCGGGTTCGAGCGACGCGAACCGCAGCAGAAAATCGCGGCGATAGCCGTAAACTCCAATATGCCGCAGGGCGGCGGCCGGAATTTCCGCGCCGTCGCGCGGCCATGGAATCGAGCTGCGCGAAAAGTAGAGCGCGTCGCCGTTCTTTCCGCACACCACCTTGACCTTGTTCGGATTGCGCCATTCCGCGAGATTGGCGATCGGCGCCGCCAACGTCGCCATCGCCAGCGCCGCGTCGGCCGCCATCGCGGCGCTCAGCGCGTCGAGGTCGGCGGGCGCGATAAACGGCTGGTCGCCCTGCACGTTCAAATAGATCTCGGCAGGGACCCGCCGCGCCACTTCGGCGATTCGATCGGTGCCGCTCTGATGCGCTGGCGAGGTCATTTCGGCCTCCCCGCCCGCTGCGCGCACGGCCCGCGCGATGCGCTCGTCGTCGGTGGCGACGATCACCCGTGCGAGCGATTCCGCGCGGCGCGCCTGCCGCATCACGCGCACGATCATCGGCGCGCCGCCGATCTCGCGGAGCGCCTTGCCGGGCAGCCGCGTCGAGTCGTAGCGCGCCGGAATTATCGCGATCGCCGGCACCGGCTCACGTTCCTTCATTCGATGTGGGGAAAAATGACCGCAGGGGCACGATCAACGGTACCCGCCGCCGCTCGCCATTGTCAATTCATCATGAATTTTTCGGCGCCTGATCCGAGGCGAATCTCCACAAGCCGCGCGGCGCCCTCGCGCACGCGCGAGGTTTCCCGTAACCTTGCGGCGGCACGAGGATGACCGCGAAGTTCTATTTTGCAGCAATTGCGGTTGGAGCGGCGCTGGCGATCGGATGGCTGGTTTGGCTGCTGGCCGCGCGCGCCTATCTGCGCGCCGCCAAGTCCACGCCCGGAGCGACGCTTTCGATTATCCAGGTCGCGGTGGTGCTTGCCCTGATGCTGGCCGGCTATCGCGCGACCGATTGGGCGATTGCGCGGTTCGGCTTCGACCCGGCCACGGCGCCAAGCGCGGCGATGACGTTCCGGCGCGTCTGGATTCTCACGCTTGGCGCCGGAATGGTCGCGAGCATCCAGATTTTTTTGGATATCCGCAGGATGGCGGCGCCGCCGCCGCGCCAGCCGCGTGCTCAAGCGCGGCGCCGCGGCCGGCTGGTCGCGCCGCTCAACCGCCGCCGGCGCCGTTAACGCGGCGCAAGAATTTCGCCCTAAGCGACCGCCGTCCGAGGTGGCGCGCGGCGCGAATTTCCTTACAATAAATCCAGCCATGTCTGCTTTACGCTTCTGGATGTACCCCCGTGGCTGACGCGAAACCGCGCGCGCCGTTGAACGATTTGAATCGGCTGATTCGCGAGAATCGTGTCGCCGACTATCCGTCGCCGAATCTCGCGCTCGGGATGGCGCCGGTCGAATTCGGATCGGGAACGTCGCGATGGCGCTGGCAGGTCCAACCCGCCGTTGCGCTGAATCCGTTCGGCACGGTGCAGGGCGGCTATATCGCCGTGTTCATCGATGAACTGCTCTCCACCGCGATCGCGTCGGTGCTGGAAAACGATGAGTGGGCGATGACCGCCGAATTCAAGATAAATTTCCTGCGTCCGCTCGCGCCCGGCCCAATCGACGGGAACGCGCGCGTAATCAGGCGCAGCCGGACGCTCGCCTTTCTCGACGCCGAAGCCGCCGGCGCCGACGGCAATGTCGCCGTGACCGCGTCTTCGACCTGGGCGGTTGTGCGGCGTTGACGCGGAACCGCCGGGATTGGAAGCTGAGGCTTCGCTTTATTGACCGAAAATCGGGCGATCGATATAAACGCTGCGCGCGGCGCTCGCATGAGCTTTCCGCCGGCGCATTAAACATCGAGGGTGGTCATGTCTGAAACGTCGCATAGCAACAATCCGGTCGCGGCGCTTGATTCCGTGGCGCGGGAATTCAGCCTGCTGAAGCATCCGTTTTATCAACAATGGACCGCCGGCGAACTGGCCCCGGAGCGTTTGCGCAACTACGCCGCGCAATATTATCGGCACGTGGCCGCGTTTCCCCGCTACCTGAGCGCGCTGCATTCCCGATGCGGCGATTTACCGACGCGCCAGACGCTGCTGGAGAATCTGATTGAAGAGGAGGCGGGCGCGGAAAATCATCCGGAGCTGTGGTTGCGCTTCGCCGCGGCGCTCGGGTTGACGCGCGAAGAGGTGCTGGCCGCCAACCCCCTGCCGGCGGCCGACGCGCTGGTGGAGACCTTCACCCATCTGACCCGCGAGGCGCCGCTCGCGGCCGGGCTGGCCGCGCTCTACGTTTACGAATCGCAGGTGGCGGAGGTCGCCGCCGTCAAAATCGACGGCCTCAAACGCTTCTACGGAATCGCGGACGAAGCCGGCCTGAAATTCTTTGCCGTTCATCGCGAGGCCGACGTTCATCATGCCCGCGCGATCGCGAGCCTGATCGAACGCCACACCGAAACGGCGCAGGACGCCCGCATGATGCTGGAAGCGGGCGGCGCGGCGCTCAAGGCGGTGTGGAATCTGCTCGACCGCGTTTGAAAGCGGCTGCGGCGCCGAATCCTTTCGTATCGCAGGCGGCAGCCACGGATCGCCGCTCGGAAACGGGAAGCGTAGATGGAATTTCTTGACCTGCAACTGACCGAACTTGCCGATCGCGCGCTCGCGGGCGGCGAGCTCCAACGCGCCGAGGCGTTGGCGATTCTGAACTGCCCCGACGGCCGGCTGCCCGAGCTGCTGGCGGCGACGCTCAAGGTGCGCGAAGCGGCGTTCGGCCGCCGCGTCAAAATCTGCATCCTGCGCAACGCGCAGAGCGGCATCTGTCCGGAGGATTGCGGCTACTGCTCGCAATCCCGCGTCTCGCGCGCGGACATTCCCGTTTACAAGATGCAGACCGTCGAGGAATTGCACGAGGGCGCGCGCCGCGCCGTCGCCAGCGGCGCCCGCCGCTATTGCATGGTTGGCAGCATGCGCGGACCCGCCGCGCGCGATATCGCCCATCTCGAGCAGGCCTGCCGGCGAATTCGCGCCGATTATCCGGACTTGGAGCTGTGCCTCTCGATGGGCCTGATGGAGCGCGATCAGGCCGAACGGCTCAAAACCGCCGGCGCCGGATGGATCAATCACAACCTCAACACCAGCCGCCGCTTTTATCCTGAAATCTGCACCACGCATACCTGGGACGACCGCGTCCGCACGATCGAAAACGTGCGCGCCGCGGGCCTCTCGGTATGCTCGGGCGGAATTATCGGGATGGGCGAGACCGACGAGGACGTGGTCGATCTCGCCTTCGCCACGCGGCGTATCGCGGCCGATTCCGTGCCCGTCAATTTCCTTCAACCGATTCCCGGAACGCCGCTCGAACATGCCGCGCGGCTCACGCCCGAGCGATGCCTCAAGGCGGCGTGCCTGTTCCGGCTGTTGAATCCGCGCAGCGAAGTCCGCGCCGCGGGCGGCCGCGAGCTGAATCTCGGCGCGCGCCAGGGCGAAATCTTCAACGCCGTCAATTCGATTTTCGTCAACGGCTATCTGACCACCAGCGGATGGGCCTACGAGCGGACGCGAGAGCTGATCGAAAGCGCGGGTTTCGAGGTCGAGCCGCCCGCCGGCGCCTGACTGGAAATCCTGTACGGCGGCCGGCCGTTTTGGCTATGGTCGCGGCCATGGCGCAGGAAAATTTCGATCGTTCGCGGGCGGCCGCGCTCGCCCGTCAGGTGGGAACCGATTTCGGCGCGGCGCTCGCCGTGGCGCTGGCCTTTATCGGCGACCGGCTCGGATTGTTCAAGCTGATGGCCGCGGGCGAGGCGCTGACGCCCACGGAAATCGCCGCGCGTGCCGGACTCAACGAACGCTACGTGCGCGAATGGGCGGCGACGATGGCCGCGGCCGGCTATCTCGACTATCGGCCCGGCGACGGGACTTTCCGGATGGCGCCGGAGCAGGCGATGGTGCTGGCGCGCGAGGACAACACCTTTTTCACCGGCGGAGCCTTTCAGTACGCCGTCGCCTGCTATCGGCAGATCGGCAAACTGAGCGACGCCTTCCGCAACGGCGGCGGCGTGCCGTTTGTCGATTTCGGCCCCGACATTGTCGAGGCGATCGAGCGGCTCTTCCATTGCGGCTACGAGGCGTGGGTCGCCGGCCAATGGATTCCCGCCGTTCCCGGCCTCAAGGCGAAACTCGACGCCGGGGCGGACGCGGCGGAGGTCGGATGCGGCGCCGGCCAGTGTATCGTGCCGGTCGCGATGGCCTTTCCTCAGTCGCGTTTCACCGGCTTCGACGTTGACGCCGCGTCGCTCGAACGCGCGCGGGCGAAAGCCGCGCAAACGGGCGCCGGCGATCGCCTGACCTTCTTTCAGACGCCGGCCGAGAAAATTCCCGACGCCGGCCGCTTCGACCTCGCGATGGCTTTCAACTGTATCCACGACATGGCGAATCCGCGCGGCGCGCTCGCCGGAATCCGGCGCGCGCTCAAGCCGGGCGGAGTCCTGATGTGGTCGGAGGCGGAAGCGTCAGACCGGCTCGAAGAAAATCTCACGCCAGCGGGCCGCACGATGTATGGCGCGAGCGCGATGCATTGCATGACGGTGTCGCTGGCGCAGGGCGGCGAAGGCTTGGGCGCCGTAATCGGCCCGCAACTCGCGCGCGAACTGGCGCTGGAGGCGGGCTTTGCGAGCTTCGCGCGTTTGCCGGTGAAAAACCCGTTTCATCAGGTTTTCGTCGCCCGCAAATAATCGCGCCGGCTGCCGACAACGGCTACGAAGCGGATCGTTCAGCGGCGGGCGCCGCATTGACGGCGGCCGGGTTTGGCCGCGCCAACGGCATCAGCACGCCGATCCATACGAATCCCATCAGGTAGGCCGCCCAGAGATCGCTCGGCCAATGCGCGCCGAGCACGATTCGCGCGCACGCTCCGATTATCAGCGCGAGTTTGACCAGCACGACAATCAACAGCTTCAGCGCGAACCGCGGGCGCGTCCACGCCAGCACGCCGATATAACCGAAAGTCGCCATGTAGATCAGACCGAAGATCGACGGAAAGGCGTAGCCCTTGGGATGGCCCACGACGTGAATTAAATCCGCCGCCGGACGCGGCTGCGCGATATGCGGCGAAAGCCACGCGCCGAAAGCCCAAAGCCCGAAGAATACCGGCAGCGCCGTCAACGCGGCCCGCCAGCCGTCGAGCGCCCACGCCGCGATCATCGTCAGGCCCAACAGCGCGAAGCACCATGGCTGGTCGGCGGTTTTCGTGATCCATCGCGCCCATCCGGCCGGCCCCGCGAGCGCGGACTGCACGGCCCTGGCGATCGCCAGATCGGTCGGAAAATAGGGCATGCGCGCGGCGGCGACACAGACGATCGCGCTGGCGATCGCGCCGCAGACTATCAGCACAAGGGATTTGGCCGTGTACATATCTCACACCGTCTGGCGATCCACTTCAGCGGCTTTCGCGCGCGCTTCAGCGAGGCGGCGTTCGAGGAAGCGGCGCTCGGGCGCGCCGCCGACCGATTCAAGCGCCGCCGCATAGGCCTCGATCGCTTCGGCCCATCGCCCGAGCCGGCGCAGCAGGTCCGCGCGAGTGGCCGGGAGCAGATAGTAGCCGCGCAACTCGCCGCGCGCTTCGATCTGGTCGAGCAGCGCGAGGCCGGCGGCCGGCCCGTCGGCCATCGCGACCGCGGCCGCATGATTCAACTCGACCACCGGCGACGGCGCCGCCGCAAGCAGCCTGCGGTAAAGCGCCGCGATCCGCGGCCAGTCGGTGTCGGCCGCACTGGCGGCGCGCATGTGCACGGCGGCGATCGCGGCCTGGAGCGCGTACGGTCCGCCGCGATCGCCCGCAGCGGCGAGCTCGCGCAACCCCTCGGCGGTTTTCGTCCGATCCCAGAGCGCGCGATTCTGCGCTTCGAGCAGCACCAGATCGCCCGCGCGATCGACCCGCGCGCCGCGCCGCGCGTCATGCAGCAGCATCAGCGCGAGCAATCCGTGCGGCTCCGCTTCTGCGGGCATCAGCGCGGCCAGCATCCGGCCCAGCCGAATCGCTTCCGCGCACAAGTCGGCGCGCAGCAGCGCCTCGCCCCGGCTGGCCGCGTAACCTTCGTTGAAGACGAGATAGATTACCGCCATCGCGGCCGCCAGCCGTTCGCCCATCGCGTCCGGCGGCGGAACCTCGTAAGGAATTTTCGCCGCGCTGATTTTGCGTTTGGCGCGCACCAGCCGCTGCGCCATCGTCGGCGCCGGCGTCAGGAAGGCGCGTGCGATTTCGTCGGTCGCAAGACCGCAAAGCGTGCGCAGCGCCAGCGCCACTTGCGCCTCGGGAGCAAGCGCGGGATGGCAGCAGGTGAAGATCAAGCGCAGGCGGTCGTCCGCCGCGCCGTCGTCTTGCGTCGCGTCGGCGGAATCGAGCCGTTCGTTTTGCTGGAAAGCGAGAACCTCGCCGAGCCGATCGGCGAAGCGCGTGCCGCGCCGCATCCGATCGATCGCCTTGTGCCGCGCCGCGCCGATAATCCACGCCCGCGGATTGCGCGGCGCTCCCTCGCGCGGCCACTGCTCGAGCGCGGCGGCGAAAGCCTCCTGCGTCACGTCTTCGGCGAGATCGAAATCTCCCACCAGCCGAATCAGCGTGGCGAGGATCCGGCCGAATTCCTCGCGGTAAAGCCGCTCTATGCCGCCGTCGCTCATCCCGGCGCCGTCCAGCGGGAGCTTATCCCGCCCGGCGGCGCCGGGCCAGCCTCACATCGCCCAGACCGGCCGGACTTCGATCGAGCCGAAACGCGCGCCGGGGATTCGCGCGGCGATCGCGACGGCTTCGTCGAGGTTCGCCGCTTCGACCAGATAGTAGCCGCCGAGTTGCTCCTTGGTTTCGGCGTAGGGGCCGTCGATGGTCAGCGTTTTGCCCTCGCGCACGCGCACGGTCGTGGCGGTGGCGGCGGGCTGCAGGCGGTCGCCGGCCTTGAACTTTCCGGCCTTCACGATTTCCTGCGTGAAAGTCATGTATTCGCCGAGCACGCGGTTCATTTCCTCGGGCTCCGGCCGCCGGCTCTCGTCCTGATAGATGAGCAGCATGTATTGCATCGTTCGCCTCCTGCGGATGTTGCGAGATTACATCGGGTAGTCGAACGGCGCCCGGCCGGATCGACATCGGAGCGGGTCGGAGGCGAGAAGTTGCGGGCAGATGCAAAACGGGCGCGAGATTGCTCCCGCGCCCGTCCGATCCGTCGTGAACAAAAGCGCCTTACGGCGTGTATGAACCCGAACCGGACCCGGCGTTGGCGCCGAAATATCCGTAGCCGCCGGTTGTGGTGGTATTGGTGAGCAATTTGAAGGTGAAATTGTCGGTTTCGGTCCCCGAGACGTTGGCATATTTGCCGGTTCCGCCGAAGGGCGGCGCCCGGGTCCGGGAATTAATTGCGGAAAAACTCCGTCATGCCGGATTGCGCTTGACTCGGCGCGGACAATTCGGAAGCATCGCGCGACCAGCCCATCGCTCGGAAAGGGGAACTGCGATTCCAGATGAAATCCTTAAGAATTCCGGCCACTGTCGCCGCCTTGGTCTGCTGCCTCGCGCTGACGGCGCCTGTGCATGCTCAGGATCAGTCGTCAGCGCCCGCCAAAGCCCAACATCACGCACCGACGCAAAAGCAGCTCGATATCACGGCCGCGCGCGCCGAACGCAAGGCGATCGTCGGTCAGAACATGGATCTAACCGCGGCGGAAGCAAAGGCGTTCTGGCCGCTTTACGACCAATATGAAGCGAAGATGGATAAAATCGAGGACCGCCATATCCGCGAGGTCCGGGATTTCGCGCGCCACTACTCGAACCTGACGGAAGCGGACGCGAAGAAAAAGCTCGACGAGACGGTCGCGATCGCGCAGGCCCGCATCGACGTGCAAAGGGATTTCATTCCCAAATTCCGGGCGATAATGTCGCAGGTGAAGGTGACGCGGTTTTTCCAGATCGACAACAAGCTGCACGCCTTGGTGCAGTGCCAGATTGCGCAGATGGTGCCGTTGGCGCGATCGAATGGATCGTCCGAAAGCGGAGCCCTTTAATTCAATTGATTTTGGTGCGGCTTGCTTCGGCCGCCTGAACGAGAAAGGCGCCGCGCCGCTGAAAATTGCGCAGAATTTGCTGTATCGGAATCAAACAAGGCCGCTCGAACCCCTGCGGAGGTTCGGGCGGCCTTTGCTTTCCAAGGGATGCGGGAAGACGCGGCGCCGCGCGGCTAGTGTGGCGTCCTCTAAATAAGTTTGCACTCCGCGTCTGTCTTGCGCTCGGCGTGGATGCCCGGATCAAGTCCGGGCATGACAAGGTCGGTGCGTCATTGCCGGGCCCGAACCCGGCAATCCATCCCTTGCCGCCCCGCGCCGGGCGACCTGCGCGCCGAGCTGATCAGGCGTCAGGTGGAAGTTATTTGCGGGACGCGACACTAGCGGGCGGCGCGCCGGATTCGCGTCCGGCGCATCTTGCGCAGGCGCGCTTTGACCTGACCCGGATCGGTGCGGCGCTTGCGTGCGAGTTTGTGATTGCGGCGGTTACGTTGTCGCGATGCGGGCGTCATGATTGCTCCTGCGAATCTTTATTTGGAATCGGACATCGTAGCCTATTGAGCGTCGGAACGCACGGTGGTCGCGCTGAGCGTCGCCGGCGCCGCTCCGACCGCGACCGGCGAATATACGTCAACCTTCGTCAATAATTCGGATCCGTCCATGACCGCGACTTTGCCGAGCAAAGTTCCGGCGGGCAACGGCCCGGTGACGACGCTTGGGCCTTCGTAATCGTAGCGAATATCGGCCGGCGAGCGCTTCGGCATCAGCAGCGACAGGTTGCTCTCGGGCACCGGGTGGATGGTGCGGCCGTTGCCGAGTTGCACGACCGCGGGCAGCGTCTGTCCCACGTGCAGGACTTCGACCTTTTCAAAGTTGTTGAAACCCCAATCCAGCAATTTGGCGCTCTGGATAAACCGCTCGGGATTGTTCGGGGCGCCGAGCACGACCGAAATCAGGCGCATGTCGCCGCGCTTCGCCGTCGCGGTCAGATTGAAACCCGCTTCGTAGGTAAAGCCGGTCTTGAGCCCGTCGCATCCGTAATAGTGGCCGATAAGATGGTTGGTGTTGTGAAGGAACGCGACGCCGCCGTCGAACTCGGCCATCTGGAGCGAGGACCATTGGAGCAGATCTGTGGTATGGATCAGCGCCCGCGCCAGGGTCGCGAGATCGAGCGCGGTCGTCCGATCGACGTCATGCATCGGCCGCGGCGGCAAACCGTCCACGGTTTCGTAATGGGTGTCGGTCATGCCGAGTCGCGCGGCTTGCGCATTCATCAGCCGCACCGCGCCCTCGATAGAACCGCCGCCGACGGTTTCGCCGATCGCGACCGCGGCGTCATTCGCCGATTTTATCAGCGCCGCCTTCATCAGCTCGCCGAGCGGATAAACCTGCCCCTCGCGCAGGCCGAGCCGCGACCCAGTGGTCATCGCGGATTTATATGAGATCCGCACCGGCGTAGTGTACGAAAGCCGCCCGGATTTGATTGCATCGACCGTGACCAGCAGCAGCATCATTTTCGCCATCGACGCCGGCGGCCATGCAAGATTCGGATTCACCGCGTAGAGGACGCGGCCGGTGTCGGCGTCTTCGAGCAGCGCCGCGTGGTACATCACGGCCGGCGCATGATGGGTTCGGCGATGGCGATAGTGATGATGATGGCGATGGGGGCTATGGTAACGCGACCAATACGTCGCGTGTGCCGCCGACGCGGCCGCCAGCAGCGCCGCCATCACGATTGCGAACAGACCGGCGCAAAGCCGGCCCACGGCCTTCCTGCGATTATCCGCCACCTCATCCCCTCCACGAGCGCTCGCCGGCGCGTCCGTGCGCGGCGTCAGGGCGCATGCGCCAAACCCGTCAGGCGCGGCGGCCCTTTAACCTCGCCACGTTCGATTTTTTCGAGAATCGCGAGATTCGCACGCGCCGGCTCGTACTGCGGATTGGCGTTGGCCAACGCGGTCCATTCGTCATGGGCGCGTGCAAAATCTCCCTGTTCGGCATAGATAACGCCCAACTGGTTGCGCGCGTCGATTTGGCCCGGATCGAGCTTGAGCGACAACAGCATCTCCTGCTGCGCATCGTTGTACATCCCGAGCCGCTCATAGGCCAGCGCGAGATTGAAATGAGTCTCCGGATGGTAGGGGCCGAGCAATTCCGCCAGCCGCAACACCGCCATCGCGTCGCCATAGCGGCCTTCCTCAAGGTAAAGCAGCCCCATGTTGAGAAACAGCCGCCAATCGCTCAGGCCGAGATCGACCGCCTTTTGGTAATCGGCCAGTTCATTCTGATGGTCGCCGGTCATGCCGAAAGCAAAACCGAGATGGTAATAGGCGAGCGCGTTGTTCGGATGTTGATGGATGACAATCTCATGGCGGCGAATCGCGGCGGGATAGTCTTCCATGCCCAAATAGTAGTCCGCGAGCGGGTCGCAGACTTGATCGTCGGTTTCGCGGGCCGCCCGCACCACAGTTGGAGATAAACCCATCAGCAGCGCGACGGCCAACGCCATAGCGAAGAACAGCCGGGCGGCGCGAGTGGGCGATGACTCAGGCAAGAATCCGGCCCGTGTCGAACTCCTGAGCGCGGGCGAAAGAAGCTTAGCGCAATTTCAATGGCTGCAAAAGCGATTTTGCCGAACGATGTCAAATTGGGCGCAAGAACGCCCGCAAGGCCGCGACCCGCAACCATTTACGGTTCGGTATCGCGGCCTGTGCGGACGTATGACTAACTGACGGCGTTAGCGGCGTACAACGCGATCAGGAAGCGGCGGGCGACGCGGCCGGCGCAGCCATGCCGCCTTCAGCCGCCGCAGCTTTGTGGTGATGCATGTGGTGATGCATGTGATGATGCATCACATGATGCACATGATGGTGCACGTGATGCTTCATCGGCGCCGCGGTCTCGGCCGCCGGGGCCGCCGGCGAAGTCTCCGCCGCCGGTGACTGAGCAAAGGCGGGCGCCGCTATCGCGCTCGCGAACAATGCCGCCGTCAGAATCGAAACGGTGCGTTTCATCTCTATCTCCTCTTTTCTCGGTTCCTCACGGCCCCTCCGGGGACCGCTCCGATCTGTTCCAAATGCCAAGGCCGTGCCATCACGACCGCCCGCTGCAAACGCCGTAGAATAAAGACGTTTTCGTCAAAACGCCAGCATACAATGACTTATTACGTGCAATCGACGACGATTTACGTTGAACTCCCCCCACGGTCGTTTCGGACACCGCCTCGGACGCGCCGGGCAGAACTGATTGCTCCGTGCGCGATTAGCCGCCGTATCGCGCGCGCTTAAGCTGCCAATAGAGCAAAAATAAGTCTTTGAAGGCTCCTATGATTGACGCGACGCTGTTTCCTCCCTGCACGCCGGCAACGCGCGGCAGATGCGTAACGTCAACTTCAGCGATGCGCGCGTTGCGCCCCGCCAGACGCGCCATCAGTTCGGTCGTGATCATCGCACTGTTCGAATGCAGGTCGAGGTTCGCAACGACGTCGCGCCGGAACAGCTTGAAACCGCAATCCATATCCGTGACCGAAAGTCCGAACAGGATCCGGGACAGGATGGTCCAAGCCTTGCCGTTGAACCGTCTGACCACATGGTCGGCGCGTCGCGCCCGCCGCCCGATTACGACATCGTAATTCGGAATCAGCGCGGTCAGCAGCCGCATCTCGGACGGATCGAACTGGCCGTCGCCGTCAGCCAGCAGGATGAAAGGTTGGCGGGCGGTGCGAAAGCCGGTGATCATCGCCGCTCCGTAGCCCTGGTTGACGGCGTGGCGCTCAAGCCTGACGTGGGAATCTTCGGCGGCAAGCCGCCCGGCAATCTCGGCGGTGCGATCCCGGCTGCCGTCATCGACCACGATTACTTCAAAATCTTCGGCGATTTTCGGCGCTTCGGCCAAAAAGCCGCGCACCACCCGCTCGACGTTGCCCGCTTCGTTGTACGACGGCAAAAAAATGGTCAGGCCGCTTAATTTCGCGGGCCACGTCACCGCCGCTTCATTCGGCTGGCCGCCGTTTTCCGCTCCCGACGCGGCCGCCGACGGACGAGCGCTCGCTGCGGCTTCGGCAACGGTCATGAAGGGTTCGTTATGATCCGTATGATCCGTGGGCACGTCAGGAGTTGGAAGCCAAAGGCGCGCGAAGCTCGTTCAGTCGCCAATCTCGCGATAACCGCCTCTGAAGAATAGAAGCGGTTTGCTTTCGGTGATTTCAGCTTGTTGAACTTCGCCCAAGTAGATCGTGTGATCGCCGCCATCATATGCCGCGTATAGCTTGCACTCAATATAGGCCAATGCGCCATTGAGGATTGGCGCGCCATTGGCCCCGACTCGGTACGCGACGCCTTCGAATTTATTGCCGCCGCTGACCGCGAATTTGCGCGAAAGCGATTCCTGGTCGGAGGCCAGGATATTAACCGTGAAGACGCGGCTTTCTTCGAAGGAACCGTAGCTTTCAGCCTTTTTGTCGACCGAAATCAGGCAGAGCGGCGGATCGAGCGAAACTGAAGAAAAGGCATTGGCCGTCAGCCCATGCATCTGGCCGTCTTTGTTGAGCGTGGTGATAACGGTTACGCCGGTGGCGAAATGGCCCATCACCCGGCGCAATTCATTCCTGTCGATCGGCATCGCACGACTCCCGCATCAGGTCGGCGCAGGATGCTAGCAGAGGCTTTCAGCGCGGGTCAAATTAGGGCAAGAATATACTTGACGGACCAAAGAAGGTCTGCTAAGCTTTTTCGGGGATGACGACGAATCAACAAAGCGAGGTTCGCTATGAGCCTCGCTTACGGTGCGTTCCAGCACCTGTGCGGCAGCCTGTTTCTGAAGGCAGGCAGTAACGTGTCGATGCTAACTGCCTACTGCGATGAGAGCGGGACCGACGAAAAGAATCGGGTAGCGGTTGTTGCAGGTTATATAGGTCAGGTTTCGGAATGGCGCGAGTTTGAAAAACAATGGGTCCCAGTTTTAAAGAAGAGACCGTATCGCGTTTCGATGATGCATCGCGCCGATTTGGAAACTTGGCACGGTGAATTCACGGAAGATAAGGGGTGGGACCCGAATCGTAGAAAGTCTTTTTTAAGAGAACTCCACCCGATCATAAAATCGCGCACTAAGGTCGCGCTAGGTACGGCTGTCATCAAGAAGGATTGGGCGGAAGTAATGCCTTCTTGGCTGCGCCGCTTTTTTGGTGGTGTGTACGGCTGGTGCGCACACGAATGCCTAGTCGCATCGCGAGTCTGGTGCGAACGTCCAAATAGAGGCTACCGCCATCCGATAGAGTGGATATTTGAAAAAGGCGCGGTAGGTCAAGGTCAAGTAGCTGCGATGTTTACGGAGCTAGAGGCGCACCCAATCTACAGCAAAGAATATCGGATTGGGCCGTGGTCTTTCGCTTGTAAAAACGTAGTGCCGCTACAGGCTGCCGATACTCTTGCATATGAGATATTTAAGCAAGTTGAAAACCAAATCGTCGATGGTGGTGAACGCCCAGTTCGCTTCTCGACTAAAGACTTAATCCGTCCACAAGACGCGCCTTACTTGAAGTATTGGGATAAGGCCCGATTGGGCGAGTGGCTCAGCGAGAATATGCGAAGAGGGACCCTGGATAATATTAAGAAGGCTTGGGCGTGAGATTTATGAAATCCCCAACAGTTCACGAATACGACGAAAGCCCCAAGGCGAAGTCGCGCTTCGAGAATGCTGTCAAAAAAATCCTAAACGTTTCGCGAGAGGAAATGGAACGTCGCGAGAAGGAATATCAAAAACAGCAAGCTTTAAAGCCCAAGCGCGGGCCGAAGCCTAAGACTTCCGCGAATCTTCTCCGCACGCTTGCTGCGATGCATGTTGCGGGACTTGCCGCCGATCATGCTTTCATCTACTTCAACGTGACCGGACAGCTTGCCGCCCTTTTCGTCCTGCATAGCCAAACGGATGCGATGGAGCATGAACCAGGCGGTCTTCTGAGTAACGCCAAGAGCGCGATGGAGTTCCCAAGAACTAATCCCGTTCTTGTCATTGACGATCATCCAGACGGCAGGAAGCCACTTATCCAGACCGAGCGGGCTTTCCTCAAAGATAGTCCCAGTCTTGAGACTGAACTTTGGGCTTTCGTGCTTGGCGTAACACTTCCAAACGCGGGCTTTCTCCAGATACTTCACATGCCCAGAGCCGCAGCGCGGACAAACTACTTCGCCGTCTGGCCAGCGCAATTCGACCATGAATTTGTGGCAGTTCTCGTAATTCTGAAAGAAGGAGACGGCCTGAATCAGAGCGCTTCCAAGTTCCATAACTTAGAGAGTAGCAACTGAGATTTGGTCTGTCAAGTATATTTACGCCCAAATTAGCGTTCACGGTCAAACCCGTCACCATCCGGTGCGGTCGCGCGGCAGAACTTCTTTTCCGCCCAGATAGACGTAATCCAGATCAAGCGAGGTCAGGGGCCGCTCCGGTTTTCCGATTCGCACGCCAACCGGCGCGCCGACGAAAATCGTATGGTCGCCGGCGACCATCTGCGAATGCACCCGCGCTTCGATCGAGACCATCGCCAGCTCCAGCCACGGCATCTTGAGGTTTGGCGAAAGCACGTGCGGAATTTGCTCCAGATTGTCGGGCCGGCGCGCCGCGGCCGAATAGAAATAGTCCTCCAATTCCCTGCCGTGGGCGCCCACGACGTTCAGCGCGAACGCGCCCGCCCGCGCGATCATCCCGTTGGAAAAATGGCGATTATCCACCGCCGCCGTGAACAATGGCGGCTCCCCCGAGACCTGCGCCACCCACGACGACGACATGCCGTGGCGATGCGCGCCGCCGGCGACCGTCAACACGTAGATGCCGGTGGTCAGGCTGGCCAGCGCTCGCGCCAGATTCGAATCCATCCAGAACGTCCCCTTTCGATCTAATTGCCGCTATCGGGAAGCCTGTTGGCAATTGACGGACGATCCAAGGCTTAACACAATATGACAGCCGAAACAGGGGCGGAGCGGACAGATGCGCGGAGCGCGAGCGGCGATCGGAGCGATAACGGGTTTCCTGGCGTTGGCGGGATTGGCTGTGGCGGGCGACCTTCCGCCGCCGCCCGCGGCGCATGCATCGGGCGTCGCGGCGTCGCTGGTTGCCCTGCCGAACGTTCCGGCCGCGTCGGGCGACGCACGTCCGACGCCCGCGCTCGCCGCGCCGGCCGGCGCGATCTACAATTCGGCCGCGAGCGCGCCAAAGGTGAATTTGGCGGTGCTGACGCCGCCGCATCCCGCCGTCGCCGCGTCATCCACGCCAGCCGCCGGCGGGGCCGTGCCCGGGATGCGCCTGTTTCTCGACGATCCGTCGTCCGCGACGCGCAATCCGATCAACTGGACCGTGCACGCCTGGAAGTCCCGCCATCTGCTGGAAGTTTACTATCGCGGTTATCTCTACCGGAGCTATCACGCGGTCTTCGGACGCAGCCGCTATGGCGGTCCGAAGGAATACGAAGGCGACCGGCGCACGCCGGAAGGCGATTATCTGATTGTGTCGAAACGCCGCAGCTTGCGCTTTCGATGGTTCATGAAGATCAATTATCCGAACGAGCAGGATCGCGCGGAATACGACCACATGCGCGCCGACGGCGATCTGCCGCGCGGCGTTCGCGAAGGCGGCAGCGTCGGCATCCACGGCACCGACAATCCGATTCTCAACGAGGGCGACGTCGATTGGACCACCGGATGCATCTCGGTGGACAACGCCGATATCCGCGAGCTCGAAAGCCTTCTGCCGGTCGGCACGCTCGTGATAATCAAGCCTTGAAACAGCCGCCGCGCCTCTGAAGCTGAATACCGCGGGCGGCAATCCCCGGCGCGTCCGGACAGGGCGCGCCGCGCTGGAAGGAGCACGCAATGGAAGCGCCGGCGGGCGAATTCAATTTCACCAAACTGGAACGCGTGGTTTTCGGTCCGGGCAAAATCGCAACGCTCGGCCGCGAGCTCGAGCGCCGCGGCTTGCAGCGCGCCGTAATCGCGACCGGCAAGTCGCTGGGCAAATCGAAGCTGCTCGAGCGCGTGACCGGCGCGCTCGGCAACCGCTGCGCCGCGGTTTACAAGGGCTGCGCCCAGCACGTTCCAGCGGCGACCGTGCGCGAGCTGGCGGCGGAGATGCGCCGCGTGGACGCCGACGCGGTGATCAGCTTCGGCGGCGGCAGCCCGATCGACACCGCCAAAGTCGCCGCGGCTTCGATTCTGAGCGGCGGCGACGCCACCTCCGCCGCGCGCGGACTGGAATTTTCCGGCGGAATCGGCGGCGACGGCCGCGACCTAATCCATTTCGCCGTGCCGACCACGCTCTCGGCCGGCGAATACACCCCCGTCGGCGGCGTGACGGACGAGCCGAGCCGGGTCAAAAACGGCGTAATCGACGCGCGCCTGCAACCGCGCGTGGTGCTCAACGATCCCGAACTCACGGTCGAAACGCCGGATTGGCTCTGGGTCGCCACCGGGATGCGCGCCTTCGATCACGCGGTCGAAGCGGCCTACTCGATTCG
This sequence comes from Deltaproteobacteria bacterium, assembly GCA_021780225.1. Classification (GTDB taxonomy): domain Bacteria; phylum Desulfobacterota; class Binatia; order Binatales; family Binataceae; genus JADMIL01. Next base: position 50,914 of record JAJXZF010000030.1, read on the forward strand.
CCATCAGATGCTGACCGACGCGCTCGCCGCCAAGTCGATCGCGCTGCTGGTCGAGCATCTGCCGGCCTCGATCAAGACCAAAGGCGCGGAATCGGTGGCGCATCGCGGAAACTGCCAGATGGCGGCGTGGTTTTCGATTTTCGGCGGGATGAACACGCGCTTCGGCGTCTCGCACGCGCTCGGCCATCAGATCGGCCCCAAGTGGGACGTTCCGCACGGCGTAACGTCGTGCATCACGATGCCGCACGTGATGCGCTTCATGGCGGGCATCGCGCCGGAGCGTTTCGCGCCGATCGCCGAGGGGTTGAGCGTCGAATTCGATGCGGCGAATCCGCGTCCGGGCGCGCTCGCATGCGCCGAGCGGGTCGAAAAGTTCATCCGCCAGTTCGACGTTCCGCACTCGCTGCACGAGGCCGGCGTGAAACGCCACGAGCTGGCCGAAATCGCCGACACGGTGCTGCACGAAGTCGAGCATTCGAAGGTGGTCGATCGGCCGGTCAATCGCGAGGAGATCGTCTCGTTGCTGGAAATGGCCTACTGATTCGGATTTGGGGATCGCCGCCGCTCAGCGGTTGTACACGCCGGCGGCGGCGACCCTGCCAAACCGCGCCGAAAGGATCGGTCGGCGAGCGCCCAACCCTTGCTCCGCAACACCGCCGTTTGACTCCACCGACTCCGTTCAGAACGGAATGTCACTTGTTCCGAGATCCTCCTATGGACCACTACCCCGATCTTCTACTTCCACAATCGACTGAGCGGATAATGTTGCCTTCCGGGCTTGAAGTGGACGTGCCCAAGACCCCGGCTGTCTTTCGCCAATGGATCAGCCCGCTTCCGTCCGATACCTGCAATAAAAAGCCAATTTTAGAATTTAATGGTGAAATGACATTCGCGGAGCTTGCCATCCTGCGTATTTTTGAGCGCGACGGTTGGGAAGGCCGCTGGATTGACAGTTTCGGCAACAAGTATCGGATCGGCTATTGGGGCGGGAACACTACGAAAGATTTGCCGGCCCGGCAGACAGCGATTCCCTCATGGGATTCGATTCGAGCATTAACGAGCCGCAGGAGCGGATGTTTTGACGTATTCTGCTGGCGCGATAGCTCCGTCATTTTCGCGGAGGCCAAGTGGAGGGCGCATGACACGATCCGGCGATCTCAGCGGCAATGGCTTGAAAACGCGCTCGATGCGGGTATTCCGCTGAACTCATTGTTGATTGTCGAGTGAGGCTTCGATAATTCACGCGCCGGCAAGTCGCGGCCGCCGCTACCGAAGAAATTGCAGTTATCAGTATTCCGCCGCGACGGCTGGATGTGCCGCTGGTGCAATCGGCCCGTAATCTTCGCTCCGGTGATGAAATATCTGGAGCGCGAACTCAGAAATTCAGGCCGCGTCGAGCCGCTTTCCTACTATCAAGCGCATTGGACTCGCGACGGCGCCCCGCTACTGGATGAATTGGGCGCGGTTATCGACCATATCGAGGCCTTTTCCGCGGGCGGCGCGCACAGCATGGAAAACTTCGCGACGGCCTGCAACAAATGCAACGGTCAAAAAAGCGCGATGCCGATAGCGGAATGGAATAAGCGTTTTCAACGCAAACCCGTCAAGGGCAAAAACGGCGAGCCACAACACTGGGATGGCCTGTCAACGTTGTTTTTTCTATTCGCCGAACGTGATCGTAATGGATTGACCGCTTGGGAAAGAGACTGGCTCAAAGCTCTCGGCGGAATGCGCGCCGATCGGTCCTAAGCCGCTTTCTTCGATGTCCTAAGTTTTGTGCGACTCCGCGTATGTTCCCCGGCTGAGTGGTCGCGCCGCCGCGGCTCAGCGGTTGTACACGCCGAGCCAGCGGCGGCGATCCTCGATTATCGGGCGCCGCCGCTTGAGCAGCGCGTAGGCGTCGTCGAGCGACATCCCGCGCCGGCGCGTCAGGAACCACGCCACCGTCAGCGGCGCGCGCTCGCAGCCTTCTTCGCAATGCACCAGCACGCGCAGCCCCAGCCCGAGCGCCGCATCGATCAGCGCCGCCGTGCTGTCGAGCGTGGCGCGGCCGTTGCGCAAAAACGGCAGCATCACGGCATGGGGCGGCTCGCCGTCGAAACGCTCCGGCAGCACCGAGATAATCATGCCAGCGAAACGCGCCGCGTCCTGCAAATCGCCGACGAAAAGATTTTCGATAATTTCGCTTGCGCCCCAGACCCGCGCCATCCGCAGCCTCCGCGCCGCGCTAGTGTGGCGTCCCTTGAATAAGTTTGCTTTCCGCGTCTATCTTGCGCTCCGCGTGGATGCCCGGATCAAGTCCGGGCATGACCAGCGTTGTTCGTCATTGCCGGGCCCGGTCCCGGCAAGCCATCCCTGGCCGCCCCGCGCCATCCGCAGCCTCCGCGCCGCGCGATTCTAGCACGTCAGGCGTCGGGTTCGCCGTCGAAGTAGCCGACCTTCGCGCCGATGCGGAAAACTCCCTCGAAGGTGCGGCGCGTCTTGTCTCCGCCCGGCGCCGACCCGGCCATCACGCCGACTTTTCCCGAATCCGCGTAGTAAGGAGACTTCGGGTTCGATCATGGTCGAGAGGCACAGATAGACGAGCGGCGCGTCCGCCGTGTTCGCCAGCCGATGCGCGTGGGCGGCGCCCGCCGGCAGCGCGATAAAATCGCCGCGCCCGACCGCGAATTGCGCATCGCCGAGCGTGAGCGTTCCGGCGCCGTCGAGGATATAGATCGCTTCCTCGTTGGCGCTGTGGAAATGGCGCGGAAAGGCCGAAGCGCCGGGCGGAACTTCGTACAGGCTCGCGCCGAGCATCCGCGCGCCCGCCGCCGCGCCGAGCTGCTTGCGGCGAAAACGGAAGGCGCCGGTCGCGGGCGCTTCGACCCAGCCGAGGTCGGCCTGATTGACGATCGCGCGGTGGCGGTTCATCGGGGCGCTCCTTCGTCAATAGTTGTAATCAAGATATATCTATTTAAATCAAGATAAATCAAGTATTAGAATATGGCGCCGCCATTCGCGCGCACAATCGCTATGCTCAGGCGGCGCGGCTGGCGCGCTATGTAAACGCGCGCGGCGGCTTCACTCCCGGTGTTTGCGAGGTTCACGCGATGGCGCAATTCAAACGGACTATGAGCGCGGCCGTGCTGGCCGCCGGCCTGGCTTTCGGCATCCCGGCGCGCGCCCAGGCGCCGGGCGCGGCGGGCGCGTCCACTGCTGGCTCGATGCAATCGAAGCGGGCGCAGGTCGAAGCCGAACTCGAGGCGAATCCCTCGCTGGTCGACGATCCCAAATATCTCGCGGCCCATCCGCGGCTGGCCCGGATGCTGGAACGGCATCCCGAGGCCAAAGGGAAAATCAAAAAAGATCCGAAGAGGTTTTTCGAGACGATGAACCGCCGGCGGCGTCTTTTCGGCGGGATGTGAGGGGTTTTCCGCATTTTGAGGCGCGGTTGAAGAACGCGGATTCTTCGCCTTGTCCTTCGCTACGCTCAGGACCAGCTCAGAATGACATGATGAAGCGTTTTGGTTGTCATTCTGAGCGAGGCCGCCGGGCGAAGAATCCCGCGCCGCCGTGATTTCTTTGTAAAGTTATCAATGGGACATCGCACTAATCGTCATGCCGGGCCTGATCCGGGCGTCCATCGATATGGATTCGCGGGTCAAGCCCGCGAATGACGGCGCGGGCGTTTCTCGTTCGCGCGCGGCTGGCGCCGCGACTTTGCGGGCGCGGTAGGCGAGCGAGAAAGTCTCGCTCGTTCGCGCGCGGCTGGCGCCGTCCAGTCCGGCGGGCTAGGCTTTTGCCTATCGCATGACTTCGGAGTTGCAGCATGGATGACCGCGAAGCGGCGCTCGCGGCGAACCGCGAATTCTATCGGGCGTTCGAGAGTCTCGAACTCGGCCGGATGGAGCGCGTATGGCTGCGCGAGCCGAAAATCGTCTGCGTCCATCCGGGATGGCGGCGGCTGACCGGATGGGGGCCGGTGATGACGAGCTGGCAGCGGATTTTCGCCGGCGCCTTCGAGATGACCTTCGATATCCGCGACCCCGGCGTCACGGTCGGCGGCGATCTCGCCGTCGTGCTGGTCGAGGAAAATCTCACCCAGCGCGGTTATGACGGGGTGATGCGCACGCAGGTGCTCGCCACCAACGTCTTTGAGCGGCGCGGCGGCGAGTGGCTGATGATTCTCCATCACGGGTCGCCGGTGATGGCGCCGGCGTCGGACGACGAACCGCCGCTGCAATGATCGACACGAATGGTCGTATCTGGGTTTCGGGGATCTTAATCTTTGACAAAATAATTCTACTTTAGATTCAATCCCAGCAATCTTTGCAACGGCGAGGTCTCGCATGCGCATTCTGATTTGGCTTGTCCTTGCAATCGCCCTGGTCATTCTGATCAATTCGATTACCCGGAGCTGGGCTGGCAGTCACAACCAAGGCGATGGATGGAGGCTCGTCGGAACGGCTGGTAGAGCGGATTATTACAAATTCGTCCTGATAAAACCCAATAGGCAAAGAGACCGAAAGGTGTACGATGACGCTATCAGGTATCTCTGTCCGAGCGACGATTACTGCTCCATTTTGTTTTGGTCGGAGCCAAAGTACGTGCCGAAAAGTATGCCAATGACGGATTCACAAGCGAACCACGAAGTTGCGAATTATTGGAATAATCCAAACGGCGGCAATCAATTTCTGTGGAAGTGTGCGAAGGGAGATTCTCCAGATAGCTGCTTCGAATAACTAGATTTTTAGCTTTCAATTTTGCTGATGAAATGTCGCCCGCTGTTTGCCGGCTTAGCTCCTGGGATAGGCGGCGCGGCGCTGTTCGCGCTCGGCCTCGCGCTCTTCGCGACCGCGAATCCGGTTCGCGCGGCGGCGCCCGCGCCGCTGAATCCCGGCGCGATCAATCTGGTTTTTGTTCCGTCGGCGGAAGCGAATCCCGCGACCGGCGCGCTGACGCCGCGCGGATTGAATCGCGCGCTCCGGCTCGGGCCATGGCTGGCGCATCTCAGCGGCGCGGCCGCGGACGGCATTTTCGCCCTCGCTCCAGCGACGCATCGGATTGGTTCCGGTGGCGATATTCCGGACATGGCGCCGCTCGCGACGATCGAACCGTATGCGTTGCTCTACGACGCGCCCATCGCCGCATCGACGGCGCCGGTCTCGGCGGCAGCCTGCGCCAAACCGCCATGCCAGGGGATCGATTACGCCGATAAGGACGGCGCGAACGAGGCGCTGGTCGAGCGAATTCTGAAGGCGCGCTTGCCCGGCATGTTCGTGTTCGCGGCGCCGCCCGAAACGCTCAATCTGATGATGCGGCGGACTGCCGCGGACGAAGGCTGGAAGCTCGCGATCGCGCCGTTCCAGGCGGACGATCATGAACGCATCGCGGCGCTTTCGCTCGCGCCGGGCGCGGCGACCGCGACCTTGCGCGAATACCGCGCGGACGTGGCGCCACCCTCCGCATATCCCGATTTCGGATTGCGTGGTGGCGGCGCCTGTCTTGAAGCGCCGAGCGCGATTTCGTCGGCCGCGCGCGGACTGAGACCGCCCGCCGGAGCAAATCGCGGCGAAACCGTCTATCTAATCCGCCACGCCGAGGCCCATCCGACGCCGCTCTTCGAGAACGGCAATCTGGTCTGTCAGGGCGAATGGCGCGCGATCGGCGCGGGACCGGCCCTGGTCAAAAAGATTGGACGTGTTCCCGATTTCGTTTACGCCTCCGATCCGTCGCAACCGATGCAAGCGCGGAGCGGCGGGGCGCGCTTTTCCTACGTCCGTCCGGCGTTGACGCTCGCGCCGTTCGCGACCGAATATGGCGCGCCGCTGCGGCTGGCGAGCGGTTTCAACTGGTGGGACGCGGAAGCGGCGGACAAGTTCTTTTTCTTTGGCGGCGCCGCGAGCCGCTTCAGCGGCAAGACCGTGCTGGTCGCGTGGGAACATCGCACGATTGGCCGGATTGTCGGCGCGTTGCTGCACGATTACGGACTCGATCCGGCGGAGCTGCCGCGATGGAACCGCAACGATTACGACACAATCTGGAAGGTGCGGCTCGACGAGCGCGGCGATCTGACGTTCGGCGTCGATTGCGAGGGAATTCCGAGCGGCTCGCTCCCTCCCGCCTGCCCGCTCGATTGACCGCGCGCGCAACCGCTTGGATAGTGAAAAATTGCACCCTTATGCGAAGGTGTCGGCGACGCGAAATTTGTCTGCAATGGAAAGGCGTTGGAAAACGCCCTGAACCCCGCCCTTGACAGGGTTGTTTAATTGATGCGACTCGTTTTGAATTACGATACTTGTTAAATCATATGGCAGGCACTCAAAAAAATAACGGTCAGGCGCAAATTCAAATAGTTTGGGAAAATCTTTCCGAAACCCCCGTGATGGCGGCCAATACATTCTTGCTTCAGTATACGGGCCATGAATTTGTCCTAAGCATTGGGTTTGCCGTAGCTCCGGACTTTGCAAAGCCGGAGGACGCGGCTGGCACTCAAGAGATTCCGGCAAAAGCGATCGGACGAATTTGCCTGACGGCGTCGCGGTTGAACGAATTGGTCAGCATGTTTCAGCAGGCGCTCAGCGAAACGCAGTCGACGATCAAGCAATAAGAGAGCGAGGAGTGATGGAATCTATCCAGTCGTCAATCCCTCAGGCCGCGCTGTCGATCAAATCCACGGAAAAGGCGGAGGCGCGGGTTTTTCCAATGCCTGTGGCGTGCGTCGCAATTACCGCGTACCTGTCGCATCCTCTCGCTTTGCACGCTGCGGATTGGCGGCAATCGACCCCACAGGTTCTGGTCGCAGGCCTGGCTTCGGGCCTCGATCAAAACCGGCAATATTGGAAAATCGCGGATAGCGACATACCCGACGCCGAGCCGTACCACGTGCTCGTTCCGATACCTGTAACATTGGTTCGGCATGGTTTGGATTTTACCGCCTCTTGGGACGAGGCTAACATTGCTATCGGCGGCGAGAGCTTTCGCGACGCTTTCCAAGCGCTTGTGCTTGAGTTGCTGGATGCATACGACCATTTCTCAACGAATCAATCGCAATTAGGCCTTGAGGCCGAGCGACAATTTGACCTCTTGAAGAAGCATCTCGTCCGTGTTGACCGCTGACCACGGCGAACAGATTGCGCGAAAACTTCAGGCGGATCGAGTGGAAAGCCGCCACGTCCGCATTTATGTGAAGTGGAACGGGAAAATTGTGGCAAGCTATGGCATTCGGCGCGGTAGTCGCGAGCACGGCCACGATTTTATAGCCAAGCAATTATTCATTCGGACCCGCGAAGCTTTGGACTTGGCGCGCTGTCCGATGTCGCGAGACGAATATTTCCGTAAATTGCGGGACGCTGATCTTATAACCTGAGTTTATCAAAAAGCTCAAGCTAAACGTGCGAGTCAAAGGGGCTAGGAGATATCCTAAGTCTTCCAAGCCAGAGCCAGTGGTCTAAAGACCCCAGCCATTATTTGCTTGAACCCGTCGCTGCGCCACGGCGCCCTCGTTGGATTTAGCTCTTTGAAGCAGTTCGGCGGCGCTGCCGCGATGGAACCGCAACGATTACGACACGATCTGGAAGGTGCGGCTCGACGCCCGCGGCGCTCTTGAATTCAGCGTCGATTGCGAAGGCATTCCAAGCGGCTCCCTCCCGCCTGCCCGCTCAATTGACCGCGCGGCGGGGCGTTGGCTTGCCAAAGGCGGGCGGCAATTGGCACAGTGGCCGAATCTTCCCGATGTGCGAGGCTCGCCGATGGCTGAAGCGAAATTGTTCCCGGTTACGACCGTGGGTTCCTGGACGCGCCCGGAATGGCTGATCCACGCGCTGCGCCGCCGTCAATCCGGAGAAATCTCCGCCGAAGAATTCAACCGCATCGCCGACGACGCCGTGTTGGCCGCGATCAAGTATCAGGAGGACGCGGGCGTCGATATCGTCAGCGACGGCGAAACCCGCCGCGACAACTTCTACTCCTTCGTGGTCGAAAAGCTGGGCGGGATGCGCCTGATGAAGCTTTCGCAGCTGCTCGATTTCGTCAAGGACCGCGCCGGCTTCGAAGAGATTCTGCGCGGGCTCGACGTTCCCGCCTTCGCGATCAAAAGCCCGATCGCGGTGGAGAAGGTGCGCGAGCGTGAAGACGGTATCTCGCTCGACGAAGCGCGTTTCCTGAAATCGCATACCCATCGCCAGACCAAGATGCCGATTCCGGGACCGTATCTGCTGACCCGGTCGAGCTGGTTCGAGGGACTGTCGGACAAGACCTATCCGACGCGCGAGGACCTGGCCAAGGACGTCGTGCGCATCCTGCGGCGCGAAGTGGTCGCGCTCAAGGAGCTGGGCGTCGATTTTATCCAGCTCGACGAGCCGTCGATTTCGCAGGTCGTTTATGGCGACGAAGCCGAGCAGACCTTCATGTGCGCGGCGCTCGGCTCGCGCAGCGATCCGACGACCGAGCTTGAGTTCGCGGTCCGGCTGGTGAACGAAACGGTCGATGGAATCGACGGGGTGCGCTTCGGCGTGCACGTTTGCCGCGGCAATTGGAGCCGCAAGGAAGACGTGCTGCTCAAGGGCAACTACGGCCCGCTGCTGCCGTGGCTGATGCGGATGAACGTCGATCAGCTAGTGCTCGAGATGGCGACGCCGCGCGCCGGCGAGATCGAGGTTTTCAAAGAATATCGCAACGAAAAAGAGTTGGGGCTGGGCGTGTCGAATCCGCGCACGGATACGATCGAAAGCCCCAAAGAGATCGTCGGACGGGTCAAGCAAGTGCTCAAGTATTTCGATCCGGACAAGATTTTCCTCAATCCCGATTGCGGTTTCGGCACTTTCGCCGAGCGTTGCGTGAATACGCCGGAGATCGCCTATCGCAAGCTCCAGTCGATCTCGGAAGCGGCCGAAATCCTGCGGCGCGAATACGCCTGAGCATCGGCGGGCGCGGCTTTTCGTCAAGCGGAGAAACCATCATGGCGGAAAAAGAATTGAACGGACTGCGAGTCGAAAAAATCACCGCGATCCTCGACTCGATGCGCGACGATCCGGAAGTGCTCAAGGCCGTCACCGGCCCGTGGAAGTCGCGCGTGGTGTGGCAGGGCGGCTTCAAGGCCAAGGCCTACATGCGCAAGCATACCGTGCAGATGGACGAGCCGGAGGGGCTCGACGCGGGCGATTCCGCGGCCAGCGCGCATGAGCAGTTGCTGTCGGCGATGGGAAGCTGTCTCACGGTCGGCTACGTGCTGAACGCGACGCGGCGGGGCGTCAAAATCCACGATCTCGAAATCGCGCTGGAAGGCAATTTCGACAATATCCTGAAGTGGGCGGGACACGCGCCGGACGGCAATCCCGCCTATCCTTCGGTAAAGGCGAAATGTTTCGTGCGCGCCGACGCCGATGAAAAGACCCTGCGCGAAATCTGGCAGGCGGCGATCGACGGTTCGCCGGTGACCCAGACCGTCGCGCGGCCGACCAAAATTATCGCGGAATTCGAGAAGGTCTAGGCTCAACCGTGGCGAAACTGGTGACGGCGGATTGGGTCGCGGAGCGGCTCAATTCGCCGGAGTTCCGATTGGTCGATCCGCGCCGGCCGATGAAGTACCTGTCGGGTCATCTGCCGCGCGCGCTGAACGTCCCGATATACAAGACGTTTGGCGCCGACGGGCGGCTGATGGCGCCGGCTGAACTGGCGGAATTTATCGGCGGATGCGGGCTTGGCGACGGGCCGGCGCCGATAATCTACGATTCGCCGGAAGGCCAGAACGCCGCGATGCTCGCGTGGATAATCGAGTATCTGGGGCATCCGGAACCTTTCGTGATGGACTGCTTTTTTGAGCATTGGAAGGCCCAGCAACGCGAAGTCGCGTATCGGCCCGTCGCAGGATCGAAGTCCGGCTTCGCTGTCGGCGCGAATCCGTCGCTTCGCGCGACTCTGACCGAGGTGCGCGACGCAAAGGGCGCGCGCCTGGTCGATTTTCGCAGCCGCGAGGAATTCACGGGCGAGCGCACGATGGCCGACGATCCGCCGGGTCATCTGGCGGGCGCGGTCAACGTCGTGTGGCGCGACCTGAGCGAACCGCCGGAAAAAATATTGCACGATCAAGCGCGTCTCGAACGCATTTTTGGCGATGCCGGGATCAAGCCGGGACAACCAGCGATCGCCTATTGCCGCAGCGGGCCGCGCGCGGCGCTCGGATACATGGCGTTGAAAGCGATCGGATGCGACGTGCGCTTGTTCGACGGATCGTATGCTGAATGGAGCAAAGCCGGTCTGCCGGTTGAAAAGTGACCGTACGCGGAAATTTTCGCGACTATTGAAATTTCAATCCGCCTGAGTGTGGCGTCCCGCAAATAACTTCCACCTGACGCCTTATCAGCTCGGCGCGCAGATTGCCCATCGCGGGGCGGCCGGGGATGGATTGCCGGGTCTGGGCCCGGCAATGACGAACGGAGTTGGTCATGCCCGGACTTGATCCGGGCATCCAGGCAGAGCGCAAGATAGACGCGGAGTGCAAACTTATTCAGGGGACGCCACACTAATCATTTTTAAATAAAGACAGCGCGAACATCGCGCCCGCCAGAAACATCGCGAGCGCCGGTCCCCCCAGCCCGACCATCGCGGCGCTCCATCCGTTGGTCGAAATCGCGCCTCGCATGATCGACCTGATCAAGCGGGAGGCGATGACGCCTTTGACGGCTCCGCCAACGCCGAACGTCCAGAGGCCGGCCAGCGCGGCGCGGGTCCGCCGGTACGCGATCGCGGCTCCGATCGCGCCCGCCGCGCCGAAGGCTATCGCCCCGCCGGCGGCGCCACGGATGAATTCGGCGGCGTCGGGATGATGCGGCGCGAGCCATGCTCCCAACGCGAAGACCAAATCGGCCGCGTCGTTGTGAATCGCCGGCCGCAGCGCAAAGGCGATAGCAAACCCGCATGCGCATCCAAGACCGTCCACGGCGAATCCACCCAAGGCGCCCTCGGCCACGCTGGCGGCGACGGCCAGGATTGCAAACCAGATTTGGTTGAAGCCGCGATCGAAAAAGAATTGCGCGCCTGATACACCTGCGATCAGGTTGAAAACAGCGCCTGCGCCGAAACCTGCTCCGGCGAGTACGGCGCGGCGTGTGGGGAAGCGAATTGTTGGTTTGCGGAGGGTCACCAGCCGCGAATTTTGCCATCACGCGCGCATTGAGCAAGTCCCCCGGCCAATCGATGCGCTCCGCGCTTCGTTGACTTGGGCCGCGGATGGCCGGAAAATCTATGTACAATGGCGCGAATAACCGTTGAAGATTGTCTGGAAACCATTCCCAACCGTTTTGAACTGGTGTTGGCCGGCGCGCGCCGCGCGAAGCAATTGCTGAAAGGCGCGCGGCCGCTGGTCGAATCCGACAACAAGGAAGTCGTGACCGCATTGCGCGAAATCGCGGCGACCAAAGTCACGATTGTCGAACCGGAGAGTTGAGCGCGGCCCGCACGCGGGCTTTAGCGGCGCATCCGCGCGAACCGCAGGGACGCGCATATTCCAGATGCGAGTTGTGCATGCCGGAATAGAGACGGGCCACGCGATGGCGGGCTCGCGCGGCGCCGCGCCGCCCGGGTCATCCAAATGACGCGGAAGGTCCGCAAACCACGGTCGCCCGCCAAGGCGCGGAGCGAGGAGCGTCCGCGCGCCGTCGCTAAGATTGGCGACGACGAACCGATCGAGGCGCAGGCCGAAGTTCTCGGCGTCGAAGACGAGGACGGCGGCGCCGAAGCGCCCGAACTTCACGCCGGCCACGAAACGCCGGGAGACCGCAGCGAACTTGTTCCCTTCGATCCGCTGGGCCGTTATCTGGCCGAGATCAGGCGCTTTCCCCTGCTCACGCGCGAACACGAACTGGAAATCGCCAAGCGCTACGCAAAATTTCGCGATCCCGAGGACGCCTACCGGCTGGTGACGGCGAACTTGCGGCTGGTGGTGAAAATCGCGAACGAGTTCGCCCGCGCCACGCGCAATCTGCTCGACCTGATCCAGGAGGGCAACGTCGGCCTGATGGAGGCGGTGAAACACTTCGATCCCGACGTTGGAATTCGCTTTCCGTCGTATGCCGTCTGGTGGGTGCGCGCCTATATCTACCGCTTTTTGATCAACAACTGGCGGCTGGTGAAGGTCGGCACGACGCAGGCGCAGCGCAAGCTGTTTTTCAATCTGCGCAAGGAAAGCGAGCGTCTGGAGGCCGAAGGTTTCGCGCCCGCGCCCAAGCTGCTGGCGCAACGAATGGGCGTGAAGGAGAGCGAAGTCCGCGAGATGCAGGAGCGGATGGCGCAGAGCGAAGTTTCGCTCGATCAGCCGGCCGGGCCGGACGACGAATCGAGCCTGATGGATGCGCTGGCCGATACCTCGCCGAATCCGGAAGAACGGGCGGCGAGCGACGAATTGCGCAACTTCGCGCGGACGCAGGTCGAGGAATTCGAGCGCACCCTGGAAGGGAAGGAACTCGAAATTTTCCGCCGCCGCCTGTTGTCGGAAGAGCCGCCGACCCTGCAGGAGATGGGCGGCGAGTTCGGACTGAGCCGCGAACGGGTGCGCCAAATCGAAAGCCGCCTCAAGCGGCGCTTCAAGGAATTCGTCAAGGCGCACGCCGCGGATCTCGAATCGCCCGGCGGTTGAGGTTTAAGCGCCGCGATCGCGCGCGGCGCTTGCGCTCAAGGCTTGTTTCGGGGAACGATCAGTAGGAGACTAGCGGCGCGTTCGGTTGATTGCGGTCATGGGGCCGCGGCGCCGCGCGCGAACCAGCGGGAGTTCAGCTCAATGCCTCGACGGCTCGAGAGCTTTTTGGTCAGCGGATCGGGATCGCAAAACGGCCCCGTGCACGACGGCGGAGCGTTTCCGGAAAGTTTCGTCACGTCGCGCCTGCAGGATGCGATCAACTGGGCGCGCAAGTATTCGTTCTTCCCCTATCCGTTCGTGACCGCGTGTTGCGGGATGGAATATTTTTCGGTCGCGGGTCCGCGCTACGACCTCGACCGGTTCGGCGCGGCGCTGCCGCGCTTCACGCCGCGCCAGGCGGATCTTTTGTTCGTGGTCGGCACGATTACGCAACGCCAGGCGCCGATTCTGCGCCGCGTGTACGAACAGATGGCGGAGCCGAAATGGGTGGTGTCGTTCGGCGCCTGCACCAGCTCGGGCGGTCCGTATGACAACTATGCGGTGCTGCAGGGAATCGATCGGATCGTTCCGGTGCATCTGTATATTCCCGGATGTCCGCCGCGGCCCGAAGCCGTAATCGACGGGCTGATCAAGCTGCAGCATCGCGTGCAAACGGAACGTCCCGGCCGCCCGTGGCCGGACCTGAACCTTCACGGAAGCGGACGCAAAGTTGAGTAATCCGGTCAAGACCGTCAAGGTTACGGTCGATAATCAGGTAATCGAAGCGCCCGAAGGGGCGACGCTGCTGCAAGCGATGCTGGATGCCGGTCTCGACATCCCGCACTACTGCTATCATCCCAAGCTCAGCATCGACGGGAGCTGCCGGCTGTGCCAGGTCAAAATCGACGGCATGCCGAAGCTGCAGATCTCGTGCAATACGCAGGTGCGCGACGGGATGGTCGTGCATGTGGCAGATCCGGAAGTCGAGATGACCCGCAAGGGCGTGCTCGAATTGCTGCTGCTGAACCATCCGCTGGACTGTCCGATTTGCGACAAGGCCGGCGAGTGCTGGCTGCAGAATTTCTCGATGCGGTTCGGCGCCCGTCATGCGCGCACGATCGACACGCGGCGCAAGCGCGGCAAGCGGCTGGATATCGGCGAACAGATCCTGCTCGACCAGGAGCGCTGCATCCTGTGCCGCCGCTGCGTGCGTTTTTGCCGCGAGATCAGCAAGTCTAATGAGTTGTTCATCTTCGGCAACGGCGACCAATCCGTGCTGGACATCTACGACCAGCGGCTCGACAACGACTACTCGATGAACGTGGCCGACGTCTGTCCGGTGGGCGCGCTCGAAACCAAGGATTTTCACCATCGGATGCGGGTGTGGTTCCTGGAGGACACGGCGAGCGTATGCCCGTCGTGTTCGAACGGATGCAACATCATGATCTCGTCGGCGCGCGGCAAAATCTGGCGCCTGACGCCGCGGCGCAACGATGCGGTCAACGACACCTGGATGTGCGACGCGGGCCGGCTCAACTACAAGTTCGTCGGCGACCCCGCGCGGCTGCGCGCGCCGATGGTCGCGGGCGAGGGCGGGCCGGCTGAAGCGGGATGGGACGAGGCGCTCAAGCGCGCCGCGGGCGCGATCGCCGATTTCGTCAAGCGCAACGGCGCGCGCACGCTCGGCGCGATCGCGTCGCCGCATCTGACCAACGAGGAAAATTTCCGCTTCGGCGAGATGCTGCGGGCGATCGGCGCGGGACGGATCGCGATGGCCGTGCCGCGCGGCCGGCAGGACGATTTGCTGATCAAGGCCGAAAAAGCTGCGAACGCGCGCGGCGTGCGCGAACTCGGCCTGGTGTCGGGCGAGGACGACGGGCTTGAGGCGATGCTGCGCGCGTGCGAAGCGGACGAGATTCGCGGCCTCTATGTGTGCGGCGGCGATCTGCTCGAGATCGGCCAAAAAGAGCGGGTTGACGCGATTCTCGGCAAGCTCGATTTGCTGATCGTGCAGGATCTGACGATGCGGCCGCGCCACGGTCGCGCGGCGGTGACGCTGCCCGCGACCACCTTCGCCGAGAAGGAGGGGACGTTCACCAACCATGCGGGGCGGGTGCAGCGAATCGGCCGGGCGATCGCGACTCCGCCCGGATGGCGCACGGACGGCGAGATCTTCACGGCGCTGATGAACGAGTTGTCGGACCGCACGGAACAATTCGAACTCGCGGCGGTCTGGGCCGCGATGACGCGGGACGGAAGCCGTTTCGCCGGCGTCGCTTTCGACAGCATCGGTCCGGAAGGCGCGCCGGTCGCTGGCGCTTGACCGCGGCGCGCCGCTCACGACGCTTGACATATCACCGCGTAAAGGTTCATAGCCGGATGGCACGCTTGGGTTAGGGCAGGCACGGCGCAGATGGGCGAGGTATTGCGGCTTGAGGGGAAAAAGCCCGCGGCATCCCGCCAAGTTCGGAAACAACCCGGATCGAACGCCAACGGTTTTGCTGGAGCGACAAGGGGACGGTCTCTTATGGCAAACGCGGAGCGCACCGAACCTCGCGGATTGAGCGCGTATTTTGCCGCCAATCGCACCCTCGACACCTATCCCACCGGGATGAGCCGCTGGTGGATGCTGCTGCTGACCGTGATGGCGACGGTGGTGTCGTTCTATGAGTTCGGCTTTTCGTTACTGCCGCTCTGGCTGCCGGCGCTCCATTTCACGCTGCCGCAATTCGGATATTTCCTCGCGTTCGCGGTGTTCCTGTCGGGAGCTTCCGCGATGTACGGCGGACCGCTCGCGGATCGGCATGGGCGCGTGGTCGTGATCGATCTCTGCCTGCTCGCGATGATCGTGCTGACCTTCGCCAACCTGCTGATGACGGGTTTCTGGTCGTTCGTAATCGTTCGCGGCTTGATGAACATCGTCGCGGGCCTGTCGTGGGGCGCGCTGGGCGGATTGACGCGCGACATGTCGCCGCGCGTGAGCCGCGGCGTCGCGTTCGGCTTGCTTACGCTCGGCGCGGTCGCCTGTCAGTTTCTCTGGAACTTCGTTCCCGGCGTGACGCTGCCGTATTTCCATACCTGGCAATCGCAAATCTGGATCATGGGAACGGTCGCGGTCGCGATCTACATTCCGGTGTTTTTCTTCCTGAAAGATCTCGCGCCGAATCTGCGCCTGATGGTGATCGAGAGCGAGCAGGCCGGGGCCGCCTACGAATCGGGCGAAATCGAGACGGGACCGGCGCTGGCGGCGGCGCCCGGCAGCGCCACCCAGGCGTTCGCGCAGTTGCTGAGCCATTGGTCGGTGTGGGCGCTGACGATTGGGGCGGTGGCCTTTTTGAGCATCGCGCTCACCGTGCAGAATTTCGGCTCGGAAATGTTCGCCGAGGCTTACAAATACGACGCGGCGACGGCGGCCAGCGCGGCCTCGAAGTTCTGGCTGTTGAACGGCCTGATGCTGGTTCCGGCGGGTTATCTTTCCGACTGGCTGGGGATGCGCAAGGCGCTGTCGCTCGCGCTGACGGTGCTGGTTTTGGTCGGACTCGCATGGTGGATTCCGACCTTCAATCATCCGCTGCCGCCGCATCAGCTCGACCTCGTCGTGCTGGTGATGGGCGCGCTCACGGCGGCGGCCTATATTCCGTGGACGGCGCAGTTTTCCGAATTGCTGGAAGACATTTCGCCGGCGTTGCAGGCGACCGGATGGTCGTTTTTCCAGATGGTCTTCCGGGTCTGGATCGCGGCGATGGGAATCCTTATACCGTACGTGAGCAAACATTACGGATGGGCGGCGTGGATGTGGATCACGTTCGGCGGGGCGACGCTGTTCATGGCGGCGATGCTGAGCGTTCGTGGATATTGGCGGCTGGCGTCGGCGCCGCTGCGCGGCGGAACGGGCGCGCCGGCGGCGGCAGGCGTGCGCTGAAGCGGCGGCCCGACGCGCCGGGGCAAAGACGAAAAAAGTTTCGGCGGACGCGCCGGAAATATCACACGGAGGGTTTATCCCCGCGGAATTCGCGCTAGACTGGGTTGGATGGCTGTTCAGGTTGTAAAGGTCCGGCGTCCCGTGGCGACGTTTTCGAGCGCCAATCCGTGGATTGCGATCTTGAAGGGATTGTGGGTTTCGATCCGCCATTTCTTCGGCAATCTCGGCTTGTTCCTGCGCGGCCGGCAGGACTTTGCGATTCATTTTCCCGAACAGCGGCTGGTGCAGCCGCCGGCGCTGCGCGGGATGCCGGTGCTGGCGCAAATGGCCGACGGCAAGGAGCGTTGCGTCGCGTGCGGCCTGTGCGAATGGGCGTGCCCGACCAGTTGCATCACGATTTATCCGGCTGAAACGGCGGACGAAGTCGAGCGCTATCCGGAAATTTTCGATATCGACATGTCGCGCTGCATGTTCTGCGGACTGTGCGAAGAGGCCTGTCCCGAAGAAGCGATAATCATGAGCCGCCAGATCGAAATCGCGAGCTACAGCCGCCGCGGTTCGCTCTGGCATAAAGCCGATTTGCTGGTGCCGGTGAATCAGCTCAAAACCCGAACCGACTACCTCCGCAGGAATTATGAGCGCTGAGAAACCGGAGGAGAAAGCTCCCGCCGCGCCCGAGCTTTCCCCGCTGTTGGAAAAGGTTCTTGCGCGGCTGGGCGACCGCGTCCTGGCGCATCGTACCGCGCGCGGCGACGACCGGATTCACGTCGCGCGCGAGCGGATTCTGGAAGTCGTGCGAATTCTGCGCGACGATCCGGAATTGAATTTCGACCTGCTGCTGGACGTTACCGCGATCGACTATTTTGGCCAGCCGGACGATTTCGAGACGAAGTTGCAGGTGTGGGATCGGAATCGCGCGACGATGCGCCGGCTGCCGCAGCGCCGGCACGAATTGGCGCTGCCGCCGCGCGGATCCGAACCGCGCTTCGCCGTGGTTTATCACCTCACCTCGACCCGGCTCGCGCATCGCTTGCGGATCAAATGCCGCGTGCCGGAAGACGATCCGAAGCTCGCGAGCGTAACGCCGGTCTGGCCGGCGGCCAATTGGCTGGAACGCGAGACGTGGGACCTCTACGGCATCGTCTTCGACGGCCATCCCGACTTGCGCCGGATCTACCTCTACGAAGAATTCGTTGGCCATCCGCTACGAAAAGATTACGCCAAGCACGGCGAGCAGCCGATTCAGGAATATGTTGGACCCGGAGCGAAAGAACCCCGCCGTCCCCATTGAAGGGAACCCAGCCGCCGCGCTTGAAGAACTGCATACGCCGCCGATGCGGCTGCAGTTCGGTCCGTCGCATCCGGCGACGCATGGCACGGTCAAGATTACGCTCGACCTGGAGGGCGAGCAGGTGGTGTGGTCGGACGTTGAAGTCGGCTACCTGCATCGCGGCTTCGAGAAAGAGTGCGAAACCGGATATTACTATCAGAATATTCCGTACACCGACCGGCTGAACTATAGTTCGCCGATTCTGAATAACACCGGCTATTGCATGGCCGTGGAAAAATTATTCGGAATCGCGACGCCGGAGCGATGCAACTATATTCGCGTGATCGGCTGCGAACTGTCGCGGATGGCCGATCACATGTTGTGCATCGGCGCGTCGGCGATGGAGCTGGCCGCGTTCACGCCGATGCTCTACCTGATCGAAGGCCGCGAGTTGATCCTCGACATGGTCGACAGCCTGTGCGGCGCGCGCGTGACGACCAATTTCGTCAGAATCGGCGGCGTCTCGGCAGACATGCCGGCGAATTTCGCGGACTTCGCGCGGCCGCGGCTCGATCGGGCGCTCAAGCTGTTCGAGGACGCCGACAAGCTGCTGACGGAAAATCCGGTGTTCCGGCAGCGGATGGAAGGCACGGGCTATCTTTCGCGCGAGGATCTGGTCGCGTGGGGCGTGACCGGACCGATGCTGCGCGCGGGCGGAGAACCTTACGACGTCCGCAAGGTTCATCCGTATCTCGTTTACGGCGAACTGGATTTTGACGTGCCGGTCGGCGAGCACAGCGACAATTTCGATCGCTATCTGGTGCGGCTGGAGGAATTCCGACAGAGCCGCCGGTTAATCCTGCAATGCCTTGAAGGGATTCCCGACGGTCCGGTTGATGCGGACGATCCGCGCGTGCGATGGCCGGGCAAGGGGCGGGTCTTCAACCGGATGGAAGAATTGATCGATCAGTTCAAGCTGGTCACCGAAGGCGGGATGCCGCCCGCGGGCGAAGTTTACCACGCGGTCGAGGCCGCCAACGGCGAACTCGGCTTCTATATTGTGAGCGACGGCACCGGCAAGCCGTGGAAATGCCGCTGCCGGGCGCCCAGTTTTTCGAACATGTCTCCACTCTCGAAGATGATCACTGGAGGGCAGTTGGCCGACGTCGTGCCGACCTTCGGAATGATCAACATGATCGGCGGCGAATGCGATCGGTGAAGTGATGGTTTTGTCGGCAGCGGCTCACGACCAGATACGTGAAGAAATAGTGCACTATCCGAACCCGCGCGGCGCGTTGCTGTATGCGCTGCACGTGGCGCGCGACGAGACCGGCCGGCTCGACCGGGAAATTTTCGCCGAAGTCGGCGGCCATTTCGGAATGTCCGCCGGCGAAGTCGCCGAGGTCGCATCGTTCTATTCGATTTTCAACCAGCCGCGGGCTAAGGCGATCGTTCAGGTTTGCACGGGACTTCCCTGCTGTCTCAAAGGCGCCCGCGGGATCGTGCGCGAAGCCGAAAAGCTGACCGGGGCGAAAAGCGGAACGATCAGCGCGGACGGCCGGTTCGCGGTCGTCGAGGTTGAATGTCTCGGCTCGTGCGGGACCGCGCCGGTGGCGCAGATCAACCGCAATCCGTATCTCGAGCGGGTCACGCCCGAAAGCCTGGTGACTTTGCTGGCCTCGCCGGGCGCGGCGATCGAGGCGCGGCCTCCGGCGCCGCTGGTGTCGCAAATTCCTGACGGCGTCGAGGCGTATCTATTGCCGCCGAACGGCGAGCGCCGTCTGACGGTCGAAGAATACAAGCGCGCCGGCGGCTATCAGGCCGTCGTCAAAGCGGGCGGAATGGAGCCGAAAGATATCGCCGCGACGGTCAAAGATGCGGGACTCCGCGGCCGCGGCGGCGCCGGCTTCGCGACCGGATTGAAATGGACCTTCATGCCGCCGCCCGACGGCGGTCCGCGCTACCTCGCGGTCAATTGCGACGAAAGCGAGCCCGGCACGTTCAAAGACCGCCAGATCATGGAACGCAATCCGCATCTGGTGCTTGAAGGCGTGATGATTGCGTCGATGGCGATCCAGGCGAGCGCCGCATTCATGTATATCCGCGGCGAATACGTGGTCGCCTATCGAATCATGCGCGAGGCGATTCGCGAGGCGTACGCGGCCGGCGTCCTCGGCGAAAACGCGCTCGGCTTCGATCGCCGCTTCGATATCCATATCCAGCCGGGCGCCGGCGCCTATATCTGCGGCGAAGAGAGCGGGATGCTCGAATCGATGGAGGGCAAGAAGGGCCAGCCGCGCAAACGGCCGCCTTTTCCGGCGCAGCGGGGTTTGTGGCAGCGGCCGACGACCGTCGACAATTGCGAAACTTGCGCGCAGGTTCCGGCGATTATCGTGAACGGCGTCGATTGGTACAAAGCGCGCGGGATGCCCAACAGTTTCGGCAACACGCTTTTCGGCATCAGCGGCCACGTCAAGCGCCCCGGCATCTACGAGCTGCCGTTGGGCGTGAAAATGCGCGACCTGATTTACAAATACGGCGGCGGTCTGGAAGATGGCCGCACCGTCAAGGCGGTGATTCCGGGCGGAATCTCGATGCCGGTGTTGCGCGGCGATCAAATCGACGTGCCGGTCGATCACGAGTCGCTCAAGACCGTCAATACGCTGCTCGGCACCGCCGGCGCGATCGTTCTGGACGATCGCGCGTGCATGGTGCGGGCGGCTTTGGTGATCGCGCGATTTTTCGAGCACGAGTCCTGCGGCCAGTGCACCCAGTGCCGCGAGGGCACCGGATGGACCTACCGCACGCTCAAGCGAATCGAAGCGGGCGAGGGGCGTCCGGAAGATTTGGACACGCTCGCGGACACTTTCAATTTCATGGACGGCAAGTGCATCTGCGCGCTCGCCGACGGCGCGTCGTGGGCGGCGCGCGCGTTCCTCAAACAATTTCGCGCCGATTACGAAGCTCACGTGTCGGCGCGCAAATGTCCGTTTCCCGAGAGTTTCGCGGTATGAAGCAAAGCGTCTCCCGTAACCAGATTGTCGCGTTGCTTGGCACCCCGGACCGGACCGCCGGCAGCCTCAACAGCCCGATCGAGCTCGAAGAGAACGGCATTCAGTTCAACGAGAAATGGACTTACGAGCATCTGGTGGATGACCCGGCGGGCGTGCCGATGCGCGTGATTTATTGGCATCGCTACGACCTGACGGGCACGATGGTGCGCGGACGCGCCGATGAGGATTGGCGCAACGACGCGAAGCTGGCTGAAGCGGTGGCCGCGCGTGGCTCGCGTCTTGCCCAGATCGAAAATCGCCACGAATCAAGTAAATCCACGAATCAGTATCGGCCGGTTTCGGAGACGTCCGGTCCCGGCGATCTGGGCGGCTATATCATGGGCCAGAAGCCCGGTTCGGGTTCGGTCATCCAGTAAACGCCGCGCGCAGCGCCGCGGCGCTGTCGTCGATCGCCTGCCGGGCCTTGTCCAGAAC
>JAJXZF010000016.1 GCA_021780225.1 Deltaproteobacteria bacterium
ACGATCATGGAGGTGCTCGACACCACGATCGCCAACGTCGCCCTGCTGCATATTCGCGGCAGCCTGTCCGCCGACGTCGATGAAGCCGCGTGGGTGCTCACCTCGTATATCGTGGCCAACGCGATCGTTATTCCGCTCACCGGATGGTGCGGAGCGTTTTTCGGCCGCAAGCGTTTCTTCACTTTCTCGATTTTGCTGTTCGTGTTCAGCTCGCTGATGGCGGGCGCGGCGCCGAATCTCCCGACGTTGATCGTCTTTCGCGTGCTGCAGGGTCTCGGCGGCGGCGCGATGATGCCGATGTCGCAGGCAATCCTGATGGAGACCTTTCCGCCCGAGGAACAGGCGGTTGCGATGTCGGTTTGGGGACTCGGCATGATGCTTGGTCCGGTCGCCGGGCCGATACTGGGCGGATGGATTACGGACCATTACAGTTGGCGCTGGATTTTCTATATCAACGTGCCGATCGGCGTGCTCGCCGCGCTGATGGTCGTCACGTTCGTCCATGATCCGGCCTATATCCGCCGCGGAATCAAGCGCATCGACTGGCTCGGCATCGTATTTCTCGCGATCGGCGTCGGATGCGTTCAGGTGATGCTCGACAAAGGCGAGCGTCTGGACTGGTTCGACTCCGAATTAATCCGCACACTGACAATCCTTGGCGTCGCCGGAATCGCGATGTTCGTTATTCAGGAATTGCGCGCCCGCGAGCCGGTGGTCGATCTCCATGTCCTCAACAACCGCACCTTCGCCGTCGGCACCGTGATCACGACGCTCGTGATGTTCGCGATGTACGGCACGTTTGTGTTGATTCCGCTCTATTGCCAGCAGATCTCGGGTTATACGCCGCTGCTCGCCGGTTTCGTGATGTCGATTCAAAGCGTCGGCACGTTCATCTCGATTGTCCTCGCCGGCCGGCTGTTCAATTTGATCGACGCGCGCTGTCTGGTAGCGGCGGGATGCCTGATCGCCGGCTACGGCACCTGGCAGATGGCCCATTTCTATTCCGAGATCGATTTCTGGAATATCGCCATCCCCGGCATCTACCGCGGCATCGGCTCCGGTCTGATTTTTATTCCGCTGACCACCTTGAGCCTCGGCACGGTGCCGAAGGAGAACATGGGCACCGCGTCGGGGTTGTTCAATATGGTGCGCACGATGGGCGGCAGCGTGGGAATCGCGATTCTGGTCGCGATGGTCTCCAGCCACTCGCAGATTCATCAGAGCTACCTGAGCGGCGACTTGAACGTCTTTCGGCTCTACGCCTGGGGTCACGCGCATTCCGCGATCGTCGGCGGCTTCACTCGCCACGGCGCTGCGCCATTTTATGGAATGCTCTACGCGGAACTGGAGCGGCAGGCCGCCGTGATGGCCTTCGTGGACGACTTCCGCTTCATCGCATACATATTCTTCGTGTTGGCGCCGCTGGTCTTCGTGATGCGCCGCCCGCAATCCTCCTCCGGCTCGATTTCCGCCCATTAACCCCGGATTCCCGTTTTCCAAGTGGACTACCAACCTGACCTGCACGAAACGCCCTGATGGACGCGCTCGCGGCGAGCGGGTGAAGCATGCGCCCTGCTGTTGGTTGCCGCTCGCCGAGAGCGATCCCACCCGGCGGCTGTTCGCGGGGATGCCGGGTAAGATCGCGGCGGCGCCCTCGCCGGCAGAATAGCCGGGGTATCTGTGGCCTGCGAAATTGGACGAGCGGCAGGTGGGAGATGCGAAGGTGTCTCGAAAAAACCCGTCCTGAGCGTGGCCGAAGGCTCCGCTGCGGATGGGCTGGAGCGGGGTTTCGGCCCGCCCCGGCAATCGGCTGCGCCAGCGGCGGATCGCGCCTGCGCCAGAATTCAGACTCGCAGCCCTTGCGGTACAGGCCGCATCGGAGCTAAAACCAGCCTGAGTCCAGAAGGTAAAAACGGAAATTCCGGTCTATAAGCCTCTACAGGCTTATACCAGGGGTCGAATATGGACACGATTATCGGCGCGGATGAACTCTCGACCCGGCAAGTGATCAGCGATCCTTATTCAGCATATCGCCAACTGCGCGCACAATCGCCCTTCAACTACGTCGATTTTCCTGCCGGCAAAATCCCCGGCATCGAAACGCCGCTGCGGGCGTGGGCGCTCATGAAGTATGGCGATGTCTATGGCGCTTTGCGCGATCACGAGACGTTTTCCTCGGCGGGCAACCCCCTCGTGGGCAAAGCCTTTCCGCCATTGGTGCTGATTCTGGACGACCCGCCGCGCCATACACGCTTTCGCCGCCTGGTAAACAAGGCGTTTACCCTTAGACGGATCGAGGCGCTGACGCCATGGATCAGCGGCGTCGCCAACGAGCTTTTGGATGAAGCCGGCCGGGGCGAGACGGACATTGTCCGCCATTACACGATTCCCTTGCCGATCAAGGTGATCGCGCGTCTGATGGGAATTCCGGGCGAAGACTACGAAACCTTCAAACGCTGGAGCGACGCCTTCCTGTCCCTGGTGACCATGGACAACACGGAGCGCATGCGCAACATCCAGGAGGCGCTGGAATACTTCGGCAAGATGGCCGTCGCTCGGCGCGCGCATGGTGCGGAGGATTTGATTACCGCTCTCGTGGAGGCCGAAATCGAGGGTGAAAAACTGGAAGAGTGGGAAATCCTCGGCTTCTGCCTGCTCTTGCTCATCGCCGGGAATGAAACCACTACAAACCTCATTGGCAACATCCTCAACGTTTTGGCCGCTCGGCCCGAACTCTGGCAAATGCTGCGGGAGAACCGCGGCCTCGTCGAAACGGTCATCGAGGAAACTCTACGCTTTGAGAGTCCGGTGCAGCGGCTTTCCCGCACGGCCACTCGCGACGTCGAGGTCTCCGGGGTTAAAATTCCCAAGGGCGATCTCGTAACGGTGTTTTTTGGATCCGCGAACCGCGATCCGAACGAGTTCCCCAATCCTGATGAGTTCCGGCTTGACCGCGACCTGCGCAACCATGTCGCCTTCGGGATGGGAATCCACTATTGTTTGGGCGCGCCACTGGCGCGGGCCGAAGCGAAAATCACCCTCAACGCGCTTCTTGACCGCTTTTCCGCGATTAAACTCGGCGGCGCGGGCGGTACCCGCCAAGCCCTGAGTTCGGTAGTTTTCGGTTTCGATCTGCTACCGCTCATTTTCCAGAGATAGCGGTTCGATGCGTCTGGTAATCAATTACAAGAAATGCCGCAGAGCGGCCCAATGCTCTTATCTCCATCCGGAGTTGTTTAAAGTTGGAGAAACGGGCGCTCCTGTGGTTTTGGTCGAGCAGCCGGGCGGAGAGCTGCGGGATGCGGCTGAAGAAGCGATCGAGCTCTGCCCGAACGGCGCCATCTCATTCGAAGAAGAGAAATAGCGGATCGCGGCTGCCGCGAACGGCCAGCGTTCCAAAGATTCAAGATTTGAGCGCGATATCGATCGGAACCTTGCGGGTTCGGTTATGCTCGGGAATGCGCGCGCTCAACTCGAGCACGCCGTTACGAAACGACGCTTTGATCTCTTCGCTCTTGACGCCCTCAGGCAGGCGGATCACCCTCTCAAATCGCCCGTAGCGGACTTCGCGATGGTAAAAATCGCGGGCTTTCTCCTCGGTGGCCTGTTCGCGTTTGCCGCTGATGCGCAGTTCGTCGCCGATGACCGTTATTTCAACGTCCTGCGGATCGACTCCCGGCAGGTCGGCGCGAATTATCAGGTTATCGCCCTCGATATAAGACTCCAGCGCGGGAATGTGTTCCGCGTCGCGCCGAGGTTGGCCCCGTCCGCCCCAACATCGATCGAGCAAATCGTCGAATTCGCGGCTGAATCGATCCACCCCTCGAAACGGCGTCCACGCCCGAACTTCACGCGCCATTGCTCCTGGCACCTCCGCTTAACCACGGGCCAACCAATCAATTTTTAACCATCATCTTCGCGCGTGCAAGGAATTGGCGCCGAAAAGCTGCGCTGCCGGCTCGAAGGTGAGATTTGGCGGGAAATTGTCAGCCCGATTTTCGCGCCGCGGATTTTACGGAACGCTCGATCCCGCGGCCGTCGCAAGCTGAGCGCCGCCGTTCGCTGTCGCCGCACCCGACGCCGCGGCCGAATGGAATAGTTTGCCCGAGGCCGCACCGATGACCGTATGCTGATGCGGCGAAAAATAGAAATAAAGCCCGATGACGATGACCAGAATTGCGAGCGCGACCATAAATACGCTGGATCGGCGCAAGCGCTTGCGGGTGCGTCCGTCCAGCGGATGGTCCAGCCGCGGCGGCGGATTGCTGTCCGCGCGCTGCACCTCGCGGACAAACCGCATCGCAACCTCGTCCTCATCCATTCCAAGGTAGGCGGCATAGCGCCGGACGAAGGGCAGCATGTAGAGCTGATCGGCGATCATCGAGTAATCGTCGCTCTCGATCATCCGCACGTAGTTCGCAGGAATATGAGTCTCGCCGGCCACGTCGTCGCGTGTGCGCCCGCGCCGCTCGCGCATGCCGGACATTTCCGCGCCCAGGGACGGCGGCTCCTCACGTTGCGCCGATGGTTCGCTCGCGGTCTTTGCGCTCATCTTGCCGCGCCGGTCTGCGGCGTCCACAGGCGGGGCTGGCTGAGCTTCGCCGCCGGCATCTGATATTTTTGGACTACGCGCGGTATTTTCTGGAGATTTAGACTCTCCCGCCGTATCTGCGTCTTTATCGCTCACCGGATACTCTACGCGCCTCTTAAATTTGAACGAGCGTTAATTACGCTCGCATCCGAGTTTCCAGCAACCAAGCACATAAATCCATAGATATGATGGCGCGAAGCAGGTCTAATTGCTCGATTTTCGGCGAATTTGCCCGGTTGAATCCGAACGATCGGAGGATCGCGGGCCAGGCGGCGCGACGGGACTATTAAACAGCGCGAATTTCTTGCCTTCGCGCCCGATGATCGACGGCGCCGGATTCAGCAGCGTCTCCAAATGCGGCAGATCGCGGCGGTTCGCTATGATTACGACACAAGGCCGCGACGACCATGCGGCGGCAAGACGCCGATCGGTCGGAATAAAAGTCGGGGCCGCGTCGGCGCTGTCGCCGAATGAGGCCAGCTCGCCCCGATACCCGACCAGCACTTCGCGCATCTCAAGATAAAACGGCAACGCTTGCACCTGATGCCGATACGAAGCCAGCACGCATCCGGCGCCCAGATAGGGCGAAACGTCGTACGCGAGCGTGCGATAGGACGTGAACGGTTCCGCGTCTTCTCGCGCCTTCGCCATCGCTCCCAGCGCGACCATCATGCCGAGCGCCAACGCTCCGGCGATTGGCCAAACCGTGGCCGCATCTTTCCTGCGCCACGCGATCGAGAATGCCGCAAGCGCGGCGATCGCAAGTGCGGCCGCTACGACGATCGCGTCGTTCCGGAGCGCCGCGATCGGAGCGCGGCGAACCTCGACGGCTACAACCATCACTGCCGCGGCTGGCGCAAAATTGATTGCGGCAAGCGCGAGCAAAATCCTGATTCGCCGCTTGCGACCGAATCGCGCAAGCCGCTTCAGACCCAGGCCGCTCGCGATCGCCAGAGGCGGAAATGCGGGCAGGATGTATTCGCCGAGTTTCGATTCAGGAATCGAAAAAAAGACGAAAATTACCCCAAACCAAATGGATAAGTACCCGATTGCCGACCGATTTTGCACGCTTTGCGAATCGAGTCTCGAAGATTCCGGCGAAGTCCGACCCTTTGGAACCTCGATGCCAGGCGCGGACTCTTGGCGGTTCGCGCCGAATGCGAACGGAGCAAAAAACACCCACGGCCAGCCGCCGCCAATCACGACCGGGACGAAAAACCACGGCCCCCATTGATGCTCGTTATTGGCGAGGTAGCGATGGAGATGTTCGTGCACAAAGAAGAAATTCAAAAAACCGGGATTGCGATAAGCCGCCAAAGCGAACCACGGAACAACCAGCGCCAAATACGCCGCCACGCATCCGATCCACGGAATCCGTAACGCTTCCCGGACCCGCCCCTGATGCACCAGCCAGGCCAGCGCGATCGCTCCGGCAAGCGCCAACGCCACCGGACCCTTCGCCAGCGTGCCCAGCGCCAACATCGCCGCCGCCCCAAGCATCAAGTTGCGCGATCGGCGCGTGGCGAAGCCCGGCGGATGCGCCGCGCGCCAGAAAATTGCGAGCGCGGCGGTCATGAAGAACGCCAGCGCCGGATCCGGCGTCGCGAAGCGCGCGAACGCGAAAAACAGCGGACTGAGCATCAACGCGATCGCGCCGAGCAACCCGGCCGGCATGCCGAACATCGCGGCGCCGAGGTCAGCGGTTATCGCCGCTTCGCCCGCGCTGAAAATCGCGGCTTGCAGCCGCGCGGCGAATTCGTTTCGACCGAAGGCCCGGATCGCCGCGGCGGTGGTCCAATAAACCAGCGGCGGCTTTTCGAAATAGCGCACGTAATCGTTGCGCGGAGTCACGAAGTCGCCCCGCGCCAGCATCTCGCGCGCGACCTCGGCGTAACGGCCCTCGTCGGGCTCGAACAATGGCGGGCGGCCCAGTCCGGCAAGAAATATCGCCAACGCGGCGGCGAAGGTTGCGCCGATCAGACCGGCGCGGCGCTTGCGGCTCACAAACTCCCGAGTCTCCAAGCCGGCGCGCATCCGGTCAACCGCTCCGGCCGATCGCCCTGCGGAATCTTTAGCTGCGGCCCGGCGTCTGACACAATGTCGAACGGCGCCGACGGCCGGTTGTACGAATTTGCCGGACGCGCCAGAATTGAAGATTCAAGCGGTTTAGCGAAGGCTTAATTGAGCGTTGCAGGGAAAATCACTCGTCTAAGCGGCGTTGCGCCGGCGCCAGAAATTTCAATCGTCATCCCGGTTTACAACGAGTCGGCCAATCTGCGCGCGCTTTGGTCGCGGCTCGAACCGGTAATTTCCGCGCTCGGCCGCGCCAGCGAGGCGGTTTTCGTCGACGACGGATCGGCGGACAACTCGCTCGAAATCCTGCGCGGTTTGGCCGCTAACGACCCCCGTGTCCGCGTGGTCGAGCTGGCGCGCAATTTCGGCCAGCATTCGGCGATCCTCGCCGGCTTCCGCAACTGCAAGGGCGAAATCGTCGTCACGCTCGACGCCGACCTGCAAAATCCGCCCGAGGAAATTCCCAAACTGATCGCCGCAATTGACGCCGGCAACGATGTCGTCGGCGGATGGCGCGAGGAGCGGCAGGACCGCACCTACCGCCGGCTCGCGTCGCGCCTGCACAATCGCATCACTTCCGCGATCGTCGGCGTGCCGATGCACGATTACGGATGCATGCTGCGCGCCTACCGCCGCCATATCATCGACACGGTCGTCGAATGCGACGAGAAGGCCGCCTTCGTTCCCGCGCTCGCCAACACGTTCGCCAAACGCGTCGCCGAAATCCGGGTCGAGCACGCCGAGCGCGCGGCCGGCGAGTCGAAATACAATCTTTTCAGCCTCGCGCATCTGAGCCTCAACTTGATTACGGGCTTCTCGATGCTGCCGATGCGTACGCTCAGCCTGACCGGAATCGGCATCTTCCTGCTCGATGCGATTTTCGCGATCGTCCTGATGGCCCATCGGTTCATCTACGGTCCGCAGCAGGAAGGCGCGCTCTGGACTTTGTTCGCGGTACTGTTCTTCTTCGTCGGCTTGATTTTTCTGGCGCTCGGCCTGATCGGCGAATATGTCGGCCGGATTTATATCGAAGTGCGGCGCCGCCCGAATTATATCGTCCGCGCAATCCATCGCGGCGATTACGAGGAGCCGTCCGCGCCGCGCACCCTCGGATGACTTCGACTGACGCATCGAGCGCCGCGGCGGCGGCCGGCCGTGCGCGATGCGTGATCTTCGCGTACCACGAGATGGGCTGGGCCTGCATGGCGGAACTGCTCGCGCTCGGCGCTCCGATCGCCGCGCTCTATACCCATCGCGACGCCGCCGGCGAGGAAATCTGGTGGCGTTCATGCGCGGAGCTGGCCGCAGCGCATCGAATACCGGCGTTTACGCCGGAACGAATCGACGCCGCCGCGGCCGCGCACATCCGCGCGCTCGCGCCCGCCGTGATTTACTCCTTTTACTATCGCAATCTGATCGACGAGGCCGTGCTGCGGGTCGCGCCGCTGGGCGCATACAATATGCACGGCTCGATGCTGCCCAAATATCGCGGCCGCGCGCCCGTGAACTGGATGCTGGTCAACGGCGAGCGCGAGGCCGGCGTCACGCTGCATCATATGGTCGCACGCGCCGACGCCGGCGATATCGTTGCGCAGCGCGCGGTCGAAATCGGCGACGACGACACGGCGCTGACGCTCTATCGCAAGATTGTTCCCGTCGGCGCGGCCCTGATTCGCGAATTCCACCCCCTGATCGCCGCTGGAATCGCGCCGCGCCGGCCGCAGAATCTGGCCGCGGGCGGCTACTTCGGCCGGCGGCGTCCCGAAGACGGCCGCATCGATTGGAATTGGCCGGCGCGCCGCATCTTCAATCTGGTTCGCGCCGTTACGCATCCGTATCCCGGCGCTTTCTGTTTTGCGGGCGGGCGCAAACTTTATATCTGGCGCGCGACGATCGCCCATGAAACGGAAGTACGCGGAACGCCCGGCGCGATGGTCGGCGAAAGCCCCGGCGGCGCGCTCGAAATCGCGGCTGGAACAGGCAGCGTGCTGGTTGCGAGCGTACAATTTGAAGGCGGCGCGGAAGACCGCGCCGCCGCGGTGCTGGCCGGCGCCGAATCGCACGCGCCGCGGCTGGAATAATCTGGAGGAATCATGCGGGTTTTAATCACTGGCGGCGCGGGCTTTCTCGGCTCCCATTTGTCGGACGCGTTTATCGCGCGCGGCGACGAAGTCTTCGTGCTCGACACCGGCGCGATCGCCAAGGTGCGCCATCTGCTCGATCAGCCGCGCTTCCATTACGTGCACGACTCGATTTTCAACCTTGAGTTGATCGACAGTCTCGCCGCCAAATGCGACCTGATTTACCATCTTGCGGCGGTCGTCGGCGTCGAGCATTACGTCGCCGATCCCTACGAGACGCTCAACGTCAACGTCAACGGCACGCAGAACGTGCTCAAGGCGGCCTACAAGTACGGCAAGAAGGTCGTTTTCAGTTCGACGTCCGAAGTTTACGGCCGCAATCCCAAGGTGCCGTGGAGCGAAGACGACGATCGCGTGCTCGGCGCCACGACGATCGATCGCTGGTGCTACTCGACCTCGAAGGCGGTCGGCGAGCACTTCTGTTTCGCCTATCACAAGCTCGGCCTGCCGGTCGCCGTGGTGCGTTTTTTCAACGTGTACGGGCCGCGGCTGGATCGGGTCGATGTCGGCCGGCTCTTCACGATCTTCATGGGCCAGTTGCTGCGCGGCGCCGATCTGACCGTAATCGGCGACGGTTCGCAGACGCGATGCTTCACCTACGTCACCGACGCGGTCGCGGCGACGGTCGCCGCCGGTCTTAATCCCGCCGCCGACGGTCAGGCGATCAATATCGGCGTTGACGTCGAAACCTCGGTGCTTGAATTCGCCAAACTGATGCTCGAATTATTCGGGCCAACCGCTTCCAAAATCAAGTTCGTGACCCAGGAATCGGTGTACGGCAACAGCTACGAGGATATTCCGCGCCGCGTTCCGGACAACGCCAAGATGCGCAAGCTGCTCGGAATCGAGCCTAAAGTCTCGTTGCGCGAAGGCACGAAGATGTCGATGGACTGGTTCCGGCGCGAAGCCCGGGCGTGACGGCGGCGCCGCCGCGATGGCCGATCGAGCGATGCGCGTAGCGCTAAAGGTTGATGTCGACACCCATCAGGGACTCGGACAAGGCGTTCCGCGCCTGATGCGGGCGCTCGCCGCCGAAAGCGTGACGGCTACGTTTTTTATCGCGATGGGGCCGGACAATTCCGGACGGGCGATCGTGCGCGTGCTGAAAAATCCGGGGTTTATCGCCAAAATGCGCCGCACGGGCGCGGTCTCGATGTACGGCTGGCGGACGGTGCTCTCGGGCACGCTGCTGCCCGCCCGTCCGATCGCCCTTTCCTTTCCGCAAGTGATTCGCGCGCTCGACGCCTCCGGCTTCGAGCTCGGCGTGCATGGCTACGACCACGTCCGCTGGCAGGACCGGCTCGACGCGCTTGGCGACGCCGGCGTCCGCGCTGAATTGACCGAAGCGTTCGAGGCGTTTCGCGCGGTCACGGGCCGGCCCGCACGCGCGTTCGCCGCGCCCGGATGGCGCACCTCGGCGGCGGCCTTGCGCGCGCTCGACGAAATGAAGCTCGCTTATCGCAGCGACACGCGGGGACGCGCGCCCTACCGATGCGCGATCGGCGGCGAAATTTTCGCCACGCCCGAAATTCCAACCACGTTGCCGACGCTGGACGAAGTGATGGGCGGGCCTGGCCTTGCCGATCGCGACGCGGTCGTGCGCTTTTATCTCGACCGCTTTCGCGACGGCGAGCTGAACGTCCATACGATTCACGCCGAGACCGAAGGGATGGGCGAACTCGACACGTTCCTCGCGATCGTGCGCGGCCTGAAAGGGCGCGGCGCGCGGTTCGTCCGCTTGCGCGACGCGGCCGCGGATTTCGACGCCGCGGCGCTGCCGGTATGCGAAGTCGCGCGCGCCACGCTTGACGGACGCGCTGGATGGATCTCCGCGCAGAGCGAACCTCAAACACCAGCAGCGGCTCTGTCCGCCTGAAACGATTTCGTGTTATCACTTGAAAAATTCCGCACGAGGAGACGCCGTGATGCCGGCAGCGAACCAGATCGCCGATAATCCCCGCGAGGTCGGACTCGACCCCGCCAAGGTCGCGGAGTTGTTCCGCCGCGCCGAGCGCGAAGTCGCCGAGGGCCTGCTGCCGTCGTGCCAAATCGCGATCGCCCGCAACGGAAAAATCGGCGCGATGAAGGCGTTCGGCCGCGCGCTTCAGGGCGGCGCCGAAAAACCCGCGGACAACGACACGCTTTACTGCCTCTTTTCCTGCACCAAGGCGATTGTCTCTTCCGCAATCTGGATTCTGATCGGCGAAGGCAAACTCGATCCCTCGGAGCGCGCCGCCGCGATCGTTCCGGAGTTCGGCACGAACGGCAAAGAGACGATCACGGTCGAACAGTTGCTGTTGCATACCGGCGGTTTTCCCAACGCCCCCTACCCCCAGTACGACTGGAACAGCCGCGAAAAACGGCTCGAACGCTTCAAATCGTGGCGGCTCGAATTTCCGGTCGGCCAGCGCTTCGTATATCACCCGACTTCGGGCTTCTGGGTGCTGGGCGAAATAATCGAGCGGCGTACGGGCCAGGATTTCCGCGATTTCGTGGCCGAGCGTATCGCCGGGCCGCTCGGCATCCCGGGGCTGCGGCTGGGGTTGCCGCGCGCGGAGCACGGACGAGTCGCCGACTTGAAGTGGGTCGGCGAGGCGTTGACGCCCGAAGATTTTAAAAAGATGGGACTGCCGGTCCCGCCCGAAACCGAGGTCACCGAAGCGGCGATTCTCGGCTTCAACGCTCCGGTCGTGCGCGAATCGGGCGTGCCGGGCGGCGGCGCGGTCACAACCGCGGCGAATATCGCGCTCTTCTATCAGGGACTGCTCCACAATCCCGCGGTCGCCGACGGCCGGCCGATCTGGAAGCCGGAGACGCTCAAAGAAGCGTTGCGCGTCCGCTCCGGCGACTACTTCGATCCAATTTTCAAATACAAGTGCAATCGCGCGCTGGGCGTGGCGATCGCCGGCGACGACGGCTTCGCCAACTATCGCGGCTTCGGCAAGACCAACTCGCCGATGACGTTTGGACACGGCGGGGCGGGCGGTCAAATCGGATGGGGCGATCCGGCGACGGGAATTTCGCTCGGCTATTGCACCAACGGCTTCGACCGCAACGATATCCGGCAGGGCCGGCGGGGAGTGGCGATTTCCAGCCTCGCCGCCGTCTGCGCCGCGTAGCGCGTTGCGGGCCGCGTCCCGTCGCGGCTTCGATTCGCGAACGGAGGGAGTTCGACGATGAAATTCCTGGTTACGCTCGAAACGGACGAGGACGGATGGATCGTCGCGGAATGCCCCGCTCTACCGGGCTGCGTCTCGCAGGGCCGAACGACCGCGGAAGCGCTCGCCAATATCCGCGAAGCGATTGAATTATGTATCGAGACCCGTCGCGCCGAAGGCTTGCCGCTCAGCATCGAAGTCGCGGAAGTCGAGGTTGATGCACCGCTTACAAAAGGCTGAGCACGACAACCATCAACTGTCAACCCCTGAAATAGTTCATCTTTCCGCCTCAAGCCGCGCTTCCGATAGATTCCGGCAAGAGGTTGCATGGAATGGCTAATCTGCCGGTTTGCTCGGGTCGGGACGCGGTTGCGGCATTTGAACTTGCGGGATGGGTCCGCGCGCGGCAACGCGGAAGTCATCTTACGCTGATAAAGCCGGGGGCAATTAACATCCTCTCTGTTCCGCTGCATCAGGAACTCAAACGGGGCATTTTACGATCCCTGATTCGCAAAGCGGGTCTGACGGTCGAAGAATTTTGCTCTTTTCTGAGCCGCTAACTTCGAGGATGCGAGTCCGAACCTTTGGTTTGGAAAGACTTTATTCCGCGAAGGGATTGCGCAGGACGATCGTCGCTTCGCGCGCCGCGCCGACGCCGACCATCGCCAGCGGCACGCCCGTCGCCGCTTCGATTCGTTCGAGATAGCGCCGCGCCGCCTCGGGCAGATCGGCCATCGCGCGCGCACCGCTGATATCGCCGCTCCATCCGGGAAGCTCTTCGTAAACCGGCTTGACCTTGTCGAGCATCCGCCGGTTCGCCGGAATCTCCGCTAACGACTTGCCGCGGATTTCATAACCGACGCAAATTTTCACCGGATCGATTCCGGTCAGCACGTCGAGCTTGGTCAGCGCCAGCCCCCACATCCCGTTGAGCCGGGCGGCGTGCCGGACCAGCACCGCGTCGAACCATCCGATGCGCCGCGGACGGCCGGTGGCGCTGCCGAATTCGTCGCCCTCGGCGCGCAGCGCGTCGCCCAGCTTGCCTTTGATTTCGGTCGGGAACGGGCCGCCGCCGACGCGGGTGGTGTAGGCCTTGCTAATACCGAGGACGCCGTCGAGCCGGCCCGGCGCGATTCCGGCGCCGCCGAACACGGCGCTGGCGCCGCAGTTCGAGGAAGTCACGTAGGGATAGGTGCCGTGGTCGATATCGAGCATCACGCCGTGCGCGCCCTCGAACAGGATGCGCTTGTTCGCGGCGATCGCGTCGGCGAGATAAATCGACGTGTCGCAGAGGTAACGGCGCAGCCGCGGCCGCACGGCTTTCATCTTCGCGATTATCTCCGCCGCCGAAACCGGCTTGGCCTTGAGCACCGCGCGCAGGTAAAGATTCTTTTCCTTGATATTGAATTCGAGCTTTTCGCTGAAGGCGGCGAAATTCTCCAACTCGTCGAAGCGCAGCCCGACCCGCGCCATCTTGTCTTCGTAGGCCGGTCCGATGCCGAAGCCGGTGGTGCCGATCGCGCGTTTGCCGAGCCGCGCCTCGCGCGCGCGATCGATCGCGCGATGGTACGGCATCACCATGTGCGCGTCGTAGCTCAGTTTTAGCGCGTTGTCCGCGCGCATCCGGTTGCGGCTGCGCAAGCTGTCCAACTCCTCGACCAGCGCGATCGGATCGACCACCGCGCCATTGCCGATCACGCAGGTTTTGCCGTCATGCAGGGCGCCGGCGGGCACCAGGCGCAAGATGAATTTTTCGCCGTTGACGACCAGCGTATGCGCCGCATTGTTGCCGCCCTGAAAGCGCACGACGACGTCGGCGTCAGCCGCCAGCAGGTCCACGATTTTGCCTTTGCCTTCGTCGCCCCATTGCGAGCCGACCACTGCGACAGTCTTCATAAAAGTTTCCTGGTTGGCGCGAAGCCGGCGCTGGCGCGCGCTTGCGTGCGGCGCATCCGAATGCTGGCGCGCGATGTCAAAGCCGGATCAAGGAAGCGGCGGTAATCGCCGGAATCGTCTTGAGCTGATCGATTACGCTTTGCGGCGGCGGTCCGTCGATTTCGACCAGACTGAGCGCGGTCCCGCCCGCGCGGTCGCGCCCCAGTTCGAGGC
Organism: Deltaproteobacteria bacterium; assembly: GCA_021780225.1. Lineage (GTDB taxonomy): Bacteria > Desulfobacterota > Binatia > Binatales > Binataceae > JADMIL01. Next base: position 14,073 of record JAJXZF010000016.1, read on the forward strand.
CGGCGATATTGACGCCCGCCTGGCCGAGCATCGATCCGACCGCGCCGACCACGCCCGGCACGTCGCGATTATGCAGCATCAGGAAATAGCCCTCGAGCGCCGCTTCGACGCGATAGCTGTCGATCCGCACGACGCGCAGCGCGCGATTGCCGAACACCGCGCCGGTGACCTCATGATTCGCCGCCCCCGCGCGCACGACAATCGTCAGCATGTTGCGATAGTCGGTGGTCTCGCTGCTGCGGGTCTCGGTAATCGTGATGCCGCGTTCGCGCGCGATAAACGGCGCGTTGACCACGTTCAGATGCTGATCGAGGAAATTGCTGAGCAAACCCTTGAGCGCGGCCGCGACGATCGGCTCGGGATTGAGCTGCGCCGATTCGCCGGCGAACGCGACGCCCACCTGGCTCGGCGCCTCGTCGATTAGCTGCGCGGCGAGCTGGCCAAGCTTCTCCGCCAGCTTCATGTGCGGCTCGATCGCCTTCAGCTCCTTGACCGAGAGCGCCGGGATATTCACGGAGTGGCGAATCGTGCCCTCGAGCAAAAAATCCGCGATCTGATGCGCAATATCGATTGCGACTTGCACTTGCGCTTCGTCGGTCGCGGCGCCCAGATGCGGCACCGCGATTACGTTCTCGTGATGGATCAGCGGATGGCCAGGCGGGGGCGGTTCCTGCTCGAACACGTCGAGCGCGGCGCCCGCGACCTTTCCGGAATTGAGCGCGTCAAGCAGCGCACGCTCGTCCACGATGCCGCCGCGCGCGCAATTGATTACGCGCACGCCCTTTTTCATCAGCGCGAACGCCGCGGGCCCAACGATGCCGCGGGTTTCGTCGGTCAGCGGCGCGTGCACGGTAATAAAATCGGCCCGCCGGAACAGATCCTCCAACCCAACCAGCTCGATTCCGGCCTTGGCCGCGGCTTCGGCAGTCAATATCGGATCGAAGCCGACAACCTTCATCTTCAGGCCGAGCGCGCGGTCTGCAACGATTCGGCCGATATTGCCGAGGCCGACGATTCCGAGCGTTTTGTTGCAGACCTCGACGCCGGTGAATTTGCCCCGCTCCCACCGGCCCGCGCGCAAGGCGGCGTTGGCGGCGGGAATATGCCGCGCCAGCGACATCAGCAGGGAAATCGTATGCTCGGCCGTGGTCACGCTGTTGCCCAGCGGACTGTTCATCACGACGATTCCGCGCCGCGTCGCCGCGTCGAGATCGACGTTGTCGACGCCCACGCCGGCGCGCCCGATCACGCGGAGCGATTCCGCGGCGTCGATCACCTCCTGCGTGACCCGCGTCGCGCTGCGGATTACGAGCGCGTGGTAGGGCGCGATAATCTTCGCTAGTTCAGCCGGTTTAAGGCCCGTCTTCACATCGACGGCAAGACCGGAAAGGCGCTGGAAAACTTCCAGGCCCTGCGGCGCCAGCGAGTCGCTCAAGAGAACGCGGAGTTGCTCGGCCATGGCTTTTCAGACGCTCCGCGCGATTCGTTCCTGGACGGCGGCGACGCCCGCGCCGGCCGCGAACCGATGACCCATCCGCGCCAGCGCGATTTCCAGCGCGCTCACCGCGGTCAGCATATCGAACGGCCCCAGATAACCCATGTGGCCGATTCGCACCAGCCGGCCCTTCATCTGGTCCTGGCCGCCCTGCACTGATACGCCCAGCTCGTCGCGCATCATCCGGACGATTTTGCCGCTGTCGATTCCCTCCGGAACCAGCAACCCGGTGACGCCGGGCGCGGGCGAAGCGGGCGCGATCGGTTTCAAGCCCAGCGCCGGCGCGGCCGCGCGCGTCGCCTCGGCCATCACGCGATGGCGCTCATAGACGCGCGGGAGGGTTTCGCCATGAATCAGTTCGAGGCTCTTGTTCAATCCGAAAATCAGCGAAACCGCCGGCGTCCAGGCCGTCGTATGCTCGTCGCGCTGCGCCTTCAGTTCGCGATTCAAATCGAAATAAAAACGCGGCGTGCGATTGCGCGCGGTCCGCTGCAAAGCGCGATCCGACAGCGCGATCATCGCCAGTCCCGGCGGCAGCATCAGCGCCTTCTGACTTCCGGTCAGGAAAGCGTCGACGCCCCACTCGTCCATCTTCTGCTCAAATACGCCGACCGAAGTGATGCCGTCGACCACCAACAGCGCCTCGCCGCGGCGGGTGATCGCGGCGATTTCGTTCACCGGATGAATCGCGCAGGTCGAGGTTTCGCTCGCCTGCATGAACACGGCGCGGCTCTCAGGATGCGCCCGAAGGGCCTCATGGATTTGTTCGGGCCGTACCGCCCGGCCCCACTCGACCTTGACCTCGTGGCCGGTCATGCCATGGGCGGCGAGCAGTTTGCCCCAGCGTTCGCCGAACTTGCCGCCGTTGACAAAAATCGCCGCTTCTCCCGGCGCCAGCAGATTCGTTACCGCAGCCTCCATCGCGCCGCTGCCGCTGGCGGCGAGCAGCAAAACCTCCTGCCGCGTACCGAACAGCGGCCGCATCCGTTCGCGTGCGCTGTCGAGCACGGCGCTGAACTCGGGCGTGCGATGATGGATGATCGGCCGCGCCATCTCCAGCAAAACCTCTGGCGGCACGGAAACTGGTCCCGGCGTGTACAAATATTTCTTGAAGACTGGCACGATTATGCGAACACGATCCTGCTTTTGATTACGGCGCGATTGCTCCAACAGTCCACTATTGCGATCGGGCGGGCCAAAAAAAAGCCTGGTGTCCGCTTTCGCGGAACGCCAGACCCCGTATGCAAATTCACGCGCCTTTAAGCCGCGTCCCTTTATAGAGGCTAACGAAGCCGATTAGTCTAGTCAAGGCGCTTTTCCGGTTTCACCGCCGCCCCAACACTATAACGAATGGATTTTATGATTCCACGCGCAGGCGCGTTGAAAGCTCGCTTGCGCCCGTGCTTAAAGATCATCAACCGCCATGACTTTGGAATACGAATTGCGCGATAGCGCCCTGGTCTGGATCAAAAATCCCGTCACCGGGGTGATTTCATACGTGGTTGACGTTCGCGGCAAGAGTTTCGCCTTCACTCTGGGCGGGCGCGACGAACTCAAGCCCGACCCGCCGCCGCCGGACCCGGAGCTATTGCGAAACGCGGTTCGCGCCTGTCCCTTTTGCCCCGGCAACGAGCATCAAGCGCCGCCCGAAGCGCTGCGCCTGACTCCCGGGGATTTCCCCGAATGGACGGGAGCCGGCGCGGTCGAGGGCGCGGAGTGGGTAATCCGCGCTTTCAACAATCTCTTTCCGCGCATCCCGGAAGCGCTCACCGGCGGCCGCAACGAATCATGGGTGGTGGTCGAAGATCCGCGCCACTTCCTCAACCGTCCGCGATCGGCCAATGATCTCACCTTCACCGCGACGCTCGGCGAAAAGCATTTTTTCGAGTTGATCAAAGCCGACGTCCGCTTGATGAATCAGATTCTCGCGAATCCCACGGTTCATTCAGTGGTCGTGCGCAAGAACCAGGGTCGCGAGTCGGGAGCGTCGCAGCCCCATCCGCATCAGCAGTTGATCGGATCGCCCTCCCCATTGCCGGCCGTCGAAGCCGAAGTCAGAGCGCAGCGGGAACATCCGGGCTGGTGGCCCGAATTGCTTGAGCTGGTCGAGCGCCTCGGCTTGCTGATCGAGCGCGACGGTCCGGTGGTGAGCTATTCCAGCCCAATCGGCGCTTTTCCGCGGAGCTACGATGTCATGCTGCCGGAATATAAGGGCTTGCTGGTCGATTTGCCTGACGACGACCTGCGGCGGTTCGCGCGCGCGCTGTTCCGAATCCTGCGCATCCTCGGCCCGCTGCCGCTCGATTATGAAATCCATCAGGATCCGGCGCTGCCGCTGCACGCGCACGTGAACGGCCGGCTCTATCCATATTCCAATGTGGCGGGCACGCTGAATCTGCCGAGCGTGCTGCCGCAGAACGTCGCGGCGCTGCGCAAGGCGCTCGCGCGCGGCTAAACCGCTCGGCGCGCGGCGCGTCCGAAACAAAACGGCCCACCGGATCGCTCCGATGGGCCGTTTAATCGTTCGCGAATCCGGAAAAAACTATTCGGCCTTCCAAACCGGCTTGCGCTTTTCGAGGAACGCGCGGATTCCCTCCTTGGCGTCCTTGCTCGCCCGCACCATCCGCGCCATCTCCACGATGTCGTCGTGCCAGGCGTCGTTGGAATCGTCGAGCGAGCGGCGCATGCTCTTCTTCATCGTGCGCAGCGACAACGGCGCGTTGCTCGCGACCTTCTCCGCCCATTTGACCGCGGCGGCGTCCAGCTCCGCGGCGGGCACGACCTCGTGCACCATCCCCATCTGCAACGCGCGATTCGCGTCAACCGGCTCGGCGGTGTAGAGAATCTGCGCGGTGTTGGCGGAGCCGATAACCTCGATCAGCTTGCGGATGAAGTTGTAAGGCACGACCAGTCCGACCCGCGCGACCGTCATGCCCATCCGCAAATCGTCGGCGGCGACGCGCAGATCGCAATGCAGCGCCAGCTCGCATCCGCCCGCCAGCGCGGCGCCCTGCACCGCCGCAATCACGGGAACCGGCATATGCTCGAGCCGCTTGAATATCCGCTCCAGGCTGACCGGATTGTGTCCGCCTTCAAGACGCTCCGCTTCCGCCAAATCGATTCCTGAGCAGAAGGCGCGGCCGTTGCCGCGCAGGATCACGGCGCGCACGCTTTTGTCGTTTTCGACCGACGCGAGCGCTTCATCAAGATGCTTGAGCAGCGGTTCGTTGAGCGAATTGCGTTTCTCCGGACGATTCATGGTGAAGGTCACGTAGCTGTCGTGACGCGCCACCTGGAACAATTGATCGGACATTTCGGTAGCTCCTTAAACGGACGCGATTATCGCGAATTCGGCCCCGAGCATCGCATGCGCCCGCCAAACGCTTCAAGCGCGGCGGCTCATTCGCCGCGCCAGACCGGCTTGCGCTTTTCGAGGAACGCGCGCACGCCCTCTTTGGCGTCGTTGCTGGTGCGCACCTTGTTGCCCAACTCGTCGATATCCTTGTGCTCGACGTCGAACGCCTTGCTGATCACGCGCCGGATACTCTGTTTCATCGCGCGCACGGAAAGAGGAGCGTTGCCGGCGATCTTCGCGGCCCATGCGTCGGCGGCGGACGCAAGTTCGGCGTCGGCGACGACTTTATGCACAAGGCCGATTTCGCGCGATCGCGCGGCGTCGAGCGGATCGGCCAGATACATGATTTCGGCGGTGTTGGCCGGTCCGACGGTCTCGACGAAGCGGCGGAAAATCTGGAAGGTCGGCAGATAGCCGATCCGCGCCGGCGTCATCCCGAGCCGCGCGCCCGCGCCCGCGACTCGCAAATCGCAGGTCAGGGCCAGCACCAGACCGCCCGTGAGCGTATCGCCCTGCACGGCGGCGATCGTCGGCATGGGCAGCTTTTCGATGCGGCTGAAGACCTTTTCCGGCGTAACGCCGCCGGCCCCGCCAATCTGTCCGATCTCTCGCAGATCGATTCCCGAGCAGAACGCGCGGCCCTCGCCGCGCAGCACCACGGCGCGCACCTCGGGCGATTTTTCGATCGCGTCGAGTGCGCGATCGAGCGCCTCGAACAGGACCTGATTGATCGCGTTGCGCTTCTCGGGACGATTAAGAATCAGCGTAATGTAATTCGGATGACGCTCGACCTTGAGCACGTCGTCGGCCATGACGGAAGCCTCCTGGATCGCCGGATTTTTTCGACCATCGCACGCCCACGCCCGCCGCATCAAGCGCGCGCCCGCCGCGATCGCTTGCTCGCGATACCCGGAGCAAACACGGCGCGGTATCAGACGACGATGCTCACCAGCTTGTTCGGCACGTAGATAACTTTCTTCGGCGCCTTGCCGTCGAGATTGCGCCGCACCGCCTCGCTCGCGAGCGCAAGTGCGCGAACGTCCGCTTCGGCGGCGTCGGCCTCGATTTCCAATCGGTCGCGCACCTTGCCGTTGATCTGCACGACCACCGTCACTGTTTCATCGACGGTCAGCGCCGAATCGAATTTCGGCCACGGCTCCAGATGGATCGAATCTTTATGGCCGAGTTCGCGCCAGAATTCCTCGCCGACGAACGGCGCCATCGGCGCCAGCATCAGAACGTAGGTTTCAATCGTATGCCGCCCCAACCGCTCCGGCTCCAGCTTCGCCAGATAGTTGAGCTGATCCATCAGGACGGCCAGAGCGGTATTGAAACGCATCCGTTCGACATGATCGGTCACGATTTTGATCGTCTTGTGCGCACGCTTGACGGTCTCGGCCGACGGCGCGCCGTCCGGGCATCCGGCTTCGACATAGCGCCGCATCAGCGCCCACACCCGTTGCAGATAGCGCGCGGTTCCGGCTACTCCGGTTTCGTTCCAGTTGGTCGCCTCCTCGAACGGCCCCATGAAGAGTTCCCAGAGCCGCAGCGCGTCGGCGCCGTACTTTTCGACCATCGCGTCGGGCGTGACGACGTTGCCCTTGCTCTTGGACATCTTCTGGCCATCGGCGGCCCAGATCATTCCCTGATTGCGCAGGGCCGGAAACGGCTCTTTAAACTTGATCAGCCCGGCGTCGAACATCACCTTGGTCCACATCCGCGCGTACAGCAGATGCATCACAGCGTGCTCGGCGCCGCCGACGTAGAGATCGACCGGCAGCCAGTAATCTCCCGCCTTCGGCTCGAACGGCGCCTTGTCGTAATGCGGCGCGGCGAAACGCAGGAAATACCACGACGAGCAGGCGAACCCGTCAAGCGTGTCGGTTTCGCGCTCAGCCGGCCCGCCGCACTTCGGACAGGCCGTATTGACGAACTCGGGCACGTTGGCGAGCGGCGATCGCCCGGTGCCTGACGGCTGGTAGTCCTTCATGTCGGGCAGCACGACCGGCAATTGATCGTCCGGCACGGGCACGATTCCGTCTTTCGCGCAGTAAACGATCGGAATTGGACAGCCCCAGTAGCGCTGGCGCGAAATCAGCCAGTCGCGCATCCGGTAGCTGATGGTGGCGCGGCCGAATCCGCATTCCTCGGCGTGCTTGCAGACGGCGCGAATCGCGTCGTCGGTCTTCATCCCGTTGAGAAAGCCCGAATTGATCGCGATTCCGCGCTCGGTGAACGCCTGATTGGCCGGCGCCGACGAACCGTCGGCCGGGGCGGTCACGACCGGAATTTCCAGTCCGTATTTCTTCGCGAAAGCGAAGTCGCGCTCGTCCTCGCCCGGCGCCGCCATGATCGCGCCGGTCCCGTAGCCCATCAGCACGTAATCGGCGATCCAGATCGGCACGTCCTTGCCGCTAAAGAGATTGCGCGCGTATGCGCCGGTAAAAACGCCGCTCTTCTCCTTGACCGTCGAAAGCCGCTCGATTTCGCTCTGCCGCCGCGCCTGCGCGACGTATTCGTCAACCGCGCCGCGATTCTCCGCCGTTACGATTTCGGCGACCAGCGGATGCTCGGGCGCGAGCACCATGAACGATACGCCGAAGACGGTGTCGGGCCGGGTGGTGAAAAAGCGCACCTCTTTGCCCGGATGGCCCATCACCGGAAACGCCAGCTCGGCGCCCTCCGATCGGCCGATCCAGTTGCGCTGCATCAGCTTGATCGGCTCGGGCCAGTCGATTCCGTCAAGGTCGGCCAGCAGCCGGTCGGCATAGTCGGTGATCTTGAAGTACCACTGCTCGAGGTCTTTTTTGCTGACCGGCGTTTCCATATGCCGCCAGCAGCAGCCGTTGACCACCTGTTCGTTGGCCAGGATGGTCCGGCACTTCTCGCACCACCATTGCGAACCCAGCGCGCGATAGGCCAAACCACGCTTGTACAGCAGCAAAAAGAACCACTGGGTCCAGCGATAATAGTCCGGCGACGACGAATTGATCTCGCGCGTCCAGTCGTAGGCGCATCCGGCCAACTTCAACTGACGCTTGAAGTTTGCGGCGTAGCGCGGAACGGTCTCCTTGGGATGCAGCCGCTTGAGCAGGGCGTCGTTTTCCGCCGGCAGTCCGAATGCGTCCCAGCCCATCGCATGCAGCACGTTGAAGCCGGCCATCCGTTTGTAGCGACCGATTACGTCGCACGGCACGTAGTTGTGCAGATGGCCGACCGAAAGGCCGTCGCCCGACGGATAGGGAAACATCTCAAGACCGTAGAACTTCGGCCGTCCGGGCGTCTCGCGCGTCAGGTAAAGGTTGGTCCGCTCCCATTCTTCGCGCCAGAAAGGTTCGATTTTGCTCGGCTCGTAACGTTCGTCCATCGCGCTTATCGGCAACTCCAGAGCATCAAGGGAGCAATAAGTTTATCCCGCGCGGCAGCGCCGCTCCAACTCCGCAGCCGTTTCCCGGCGGCTATCGCTCCGCCAGAAAATGCAGCAACGCCGCGTTGAACATCGCCGGATCCTGGATAAACGCGAAGTGGCTGACTTCCGGCAGGATCAACTCGCCGGCGCCGGGTATCGAAGCCGCCATGTAGTCGGTGTTTTCGCGCTTGATCGCCTCGTCATGGTCGGCATCGACGATCCAGGTCGGCGTCTTTATGCCGCGCAACTGCGCTGCGCTGAAATGCGGCTGAATCGCCCACATCTTTTCGATTTGCGTCAGGAATTCCTGATATTGCGCCGGCGTGGGCGAAAGCTCGCTGTACTGATGCGCCGCCCGCGCGATAAACGCGGTAAATACCGGACTCTGGTTTACGTCTTTCACGCCCGACGGGTCTGAATTCGCCGCGAACGCGAACAGCCGTGTCAGGCGCTCGGGATGATGGATGGCAAGATCGAGGCCGACGATCGCGCCGTCGCTCCAGCCCACGATCGCGGCCTTGCGGATATGCAGATAATCCATCAGGCCGATTACGTCCGACGCCATCAAGTCGTAGCCGAACGGCGCGGCGTCGCGCGAGCTGCGGCCATGCCCGCGGCTGTCCATCACGATTACTTCGTAGCGCGGCTCGAGCGCCCGCACCTGCAAGCCCCAATAGTTCGCGTTGGCGAGACCGCCGTGGAGCAAAATCACCGGCTCGCCGTGGCCGAAGGCCGCGTACCAGATGCGAATTCCGTTGACCGGCGCAAGGCCGCTGCGCGCCGCCCGCGGCAGCGTCGGCGTCGGCGGCAGGCGCATCCACGGATACTCCGCGCGCGCCGGCGCGGGGGCGCAAGCGAGCAGGATGGTCATCGCGACAATGACGGAACGAATCGGCGATTGGCGAGCGTTCATTTGGTCTCCGCGCAGGGAAGCTCGCAGATAGCCGTCGCGACGGTCAAGGCGCGGCCCTTCGATCCGCCCTCGCCTCGGGCGAAACTTGTAATGAATCCTAATTCTTTGTATTAGCAGCGTTGCAGGCTCTGCGCCGCTACTCTTGCGGCTTGAAGCACACGGCGCGCGCCCGCGGCCAACGCTATCACGTCAAAGGAGGCCCTTCGATGAAGGTCGGAGCGACGTTCTTTTTCCAGAATTTTTTCCGCGAAGAAAAAGCCGATTCGGAAATCTACCGCGAGGATCTGGCGCTCGCCGAGATGGTCGAGCCGCTCGGGTTCGATTCGATCTGGGGCGTCGAGCATCATTTCTCGCCCTACACGATGATCCCCGACGTCCTGCAATTTCTGACTTACATGGCCGGGCGCACGAAGAAAATCGGGATGGGCTCGATGGTCGTGGTGCTGCCGTGGCACGATCCGGTCCGCGTCGCGGAGCAGATCTCGATGCTCGATCTGTACATGGGCGATCGCGAACTGACGCTCGGCTTCGGCCGCGGCTCCGGCCGTATCGAATATGACGGCTTCCGCGTCTCGATGAGCGAATCGCGCGAACGCTTCACCGAAGCCGCCGAGATCGTGCGCCTCGCGCTGACCCAGAAGCGCTTTTCCTACAAAGGCAAATTCAACCAGATCCCTCAGATGAGCATCCGGCCGCAGCCGCATCGCAACCTGACCGACAATTTCTACGGCGCGATCGTCTCGCCCGAAACCGGCGACATCATGGCGAAGCAGGGAATGGGGATGCTGGTGATTCCGCAGAAGCCATGGGCGGAGCATCGCAAGGACTACGACAATTTCGGCGAATCGTGCGCGAAGTTCGGCCAGCCCTTCAAAAAACCGATCGTCGTATGCTTCGTCTATTGCGCGGAGAGCGAGAAGGAAGCCGCGCAGGGCGCGGTGCGCTGGATGGGCAATTACGCCGATACCGCCATCCATCATTACGAGTACGACGATCCCGAACATTTCCGCGCGGTCAAAGGCTACGAGTATCATGTGAAGATGGCCGAGGCGGGCAAGGACGCGCCGCAGGATTTCCGCGGCATGTTCACCAAGACGCAATGCTACGGCACACCCCAGCAGTGCGTCGAAACCCTGCGCACCATCGCCTCCACGATGGATGCGGCCGAGTTCGTCGGCGTCTTCAAGTACGGCGGGATGCCGCTGGAGCTGGCGCAGCGCAACATGAAGCTGTTCGCGCGCGAGGTGCTGCCGCATATCCAGAGCGGCACGTCGCCGGCGCAGCAGAGCGCGGCGGCCGGCGGCCGTTAAGCGATCGAATCGCGATTTAAACGGTCGATTCAGTCTGAAAATCGCGGGCCGGATGGAGATTCCATCCGGCCCGCTTTATCCCGGCAGCTCAATCAATTTCCGACGCGGCGATTATTGGAATAGCGCCGAGACTTTCGCGAAGACGTCCATGATCGCATCGTCCGTAAAGTTGTATCCGGCCGTGGCGGTCATACCGTACCCCGCAAGCGCCACGGCCGCGAGCAACAACGCGTACTCGGTCATCGTCTGACCGGATCCATATCGCAGCCATATAGCGGCCAATCTTCCCGAATTCATAATCGATTACGCGTTGGCGCGGCGCCGTCGCACAAATCGCATACGGCTCTACTTCGCCCTGCCCAGAATTGAACGCGCGATTGCGAAGCGATGCACCTCGGACGGGCCGTCGTAAATCCGGAACGGACGGATATCGCGATAGATCCGCTCGACCACGGTATCATCCGTGATTCCCATCCCGCCGAGTATTTGCAGCGAACGATCGACCACCCGTCCCAGCGCTTCCGAGCAATAAACCTTGTACATGCTGGTTTCGAGCCGCGCCTGATTGCCCTGATCGAGCATCCACGCCGCATGCCAAATCGCGAGCCGGCACAGCCCGATATCGGTCTCGTTGTCGGCCAGCATGAAGCCCACCCCCTGATGCTCGCCGATCGCGCGGCCGAAGGCCTGCCGTTTGCGCGCGTAGTCGGTCGCGATCGCGTGGCAGCGCCGCGCCGCTCCCAGCCAGCGCATGCAATGGGTCAGCCGCGCCGGCGCGAGCCGCACCTGCGCGTAGCGAAAGCCCTTCCCCACCTCGCCGAGAATCCGCTCGGGAGCGACGCGCACGTCGTTAAATTCGACTTCGGCGTGGCCGCCCGGCGAATTGCTGTCGAGCGTGTTCAGGATGCGTTTGATTGAAAAGCCGGGCGCGTCCATATCGACCAGGAACATCGTTGCGCCCAGGTCTTTGCCGGCGGCGTCCTCCGTGCGCGCCATCACGATATTGATGCTCGCGCCGGGCGCGCCGGTAATCAGCCACTTGCGCCCGTTGATCACGTAGTCGTCGCCGACCCGGCGCGCGGTCGTGCGCATCAGGCTGGGATCGGAACCGGCGCCGCCGTCCGGTTCGGTCATCGAAAAGACCGTGCGGATTTCGCCGCGCACCAGCGGTTTCAGCCATTCTTCCTTTTGCGCCGGCGACGCGACCTTTTCGAGCAAATTGGTGTTGCCCTCGTCCGGCGCCTGGATATTCAACGCCAGCGGCCCGAGCGGCGACCATCCCGCAGCCTCGAATACGACGGCCATCCCGCGCAGGTCCAGTCCGAGTCCGCCGTATTCCTTCGGCCCGTGGGGCGAAAGCAAGCCCGCATCGCGCGCCTTTTCGACCATCTCGCGCCGCAATACTTCCTCCGGACCGTGCGGACCCTGGCGCGGATCGCGTTCGAGCGGAACAATCTCCTCGCGGATAAACTCTTCGACCTTCTTTACCAGTGCGGATTGTTCGTCAGTCAGTGAAAAATCGATCATCGGCCTAGTCTCCCAAAATCGCCCCAGACGCTATCCGCAACCTCCTCGATAGTCCAGCAGGCGCCGCGCGGCCAGATAAACGGATCGATCGCGGCCATGCTATAAACGCATCGATCGAAGAATTTCGCACCTGGAAAGGAATCCAACCGATGGCGGCGCAGACGCAAACTCCCTCAAATCCCAAGGACGAATGGCTCGCGCAGGTGGTCGAGGAACCGCTCAAGCCCGATCTGCCGATCATCGATCCGCATCACCATCTGTGGGACAACCCGGCGAGCCGCTATCTGCTCGACGAAGTTTTGCAGGACACCGGTTCGGGCCATCGCGTGGTCGCGACCGTGTTCGTCGAATGCACGTCGATGTATCGCGCGGACGGCCCGGCCGCGATGCGCCCGGTCGGCGAGACCGAGTTCGTCAACGGCATCGCGGCGCAAAGCGCGAGCGGCAATTACGGTCCGACCCGTATCGCCGCCGGAATCGTGGGCTTCGCCGATCTGACTCTCGGCGCCGCCGTCGAACCGGTTCTGCACGCGCATCTCGCCGCGGCGCCGCATCGCTTCCGCGGCATCCGTCACGCGGCCGGCTTCGATCCGTCGCCCGAGGTCAGAAATTCGCACACCAATCCGCCCGCCGATCTTTACGACCTTAAATCCTTCCGCGCGGGGATGGCGAAACTGGCTGAATTGAAGCTCAGCTTCGAGGCCTGGCAGTACCATCCGCAGTTGCCGCAGGTCACCCGGCTGGCGCAGGCCTTTCCGGCAACGACGATCATCCTGAATCACTGCGGCGGGATCATCGGAATCGGCCCATACGAAGGAAAGCGTGCGGAAATCTTCCAGCAGTGGAAAGCGGATATCGCGGAACTGGCGAAATGTCCGAACGTCGTCGTCAAGCTCGGCGGAATCAACATGCCGCTGAACGGTTTCGGATGGCATCGCCGGCCCAAGCCGCCGTCCTCGGACGATCTGGCCGCGGCGACGCGCGATTACTATCTGCATCTGATCGATCGCTTCGGCCCCTCGCGATGCATGTTCGAGAGCAACTTTCCGGTCGATCGGACTTCATGTTCGTACCTGGTGCTGTGGAACGCGTTCAAGAAAATTGCCGCGCCGTTCACCGCGGACGAACAGGCCTGGATGTTCCATCGGACAGCCGCGACCGCGTATCGGCTGCCGGAATTCGCGTGATCGTCGGGTATTGAGACTACGCGTACCGCCACGCACGCTGTCGCATAATTCGTCTTCAAGCTTCCGCTGCCGCAGGTGCGCCGAACGCAAGCTCGCGCTCAAGCGAATACGGGCGGCAGGCCCATGACGCGATCGCGCCGAGAATATAAATGGCGATATAGGCCTCGAACGCGATCGTGTAGCTGTGCGCGAAGTCGAAAATCCAGCCCGAAACGATCGGTCCGAGCGCCGCGCCAATCGTATTCGCCACCGCCGTGATTCCCGAAATCGAACCGTAGCGCTTGAGACCCATCGATTCCGCGATCAGCAGCGGTATCAGCATCAGCGGCGCCGCGAAGGTCGCGCCGAAAGTCAGCACGAACAAGGCCATCAGCCACGGATGGGCCGCGCCGAGCGCCAGCACCAACGCGATCGCCTGAATCGCGAAGCTGACCGCCAGCGCGATCCGTGCGGTGATGCGATCGGCGAACAGCCCCATTATCACCTTGCCTGCCGTCGTGATGCCGAAACTCACGCTGACCGCGGCGGCCGCGAGCGCCGCCGAATAATGCAGATCGATCAAATATTGGTTGAAATGAATCAGCACGCCGGTCGCGGCCAGAGCGAAGCAGAACTGCGCGATTACGATCATCCAGAACGAGCGCGTGCGGAAAGCCGCCGCGGTTTCAAAGCCTTCGAGCGCGGCGCCTGCCTCCGCGACCGTCATCCGATGCGTGCCGGGCGGGCGGCTGCGCACGGTCAGCGCCACCAGCGGAATGACGATCGCGAAAATCGGCACGGCTAGGACGAAGTAGGCCGCGCGCAAACCGTGCGCGCCAATCACTTTCGCCGCGACCGGATTCATCAGCATCCCGCCCGTGGTCGTGCCGGCGCTGGTAATTCCCATCGCCAAACCCCGGCGGGCGCCGAACCAATTGGCGACGACGAACGCCGCCGGCATCACCGTGCCGGCCGCAATCCCGACTCCGAGCAGTAGATACGCCGCCGCCATCGCGGCGAACGAGTGGGCATGGCTGGCGAGCAAAAAGGCGCCGCCAGCCGCGACCGTCCCCGCCAGCATCACGAATTTCGCCTCGACCCGATCGAGCAGCCATCCGACCGGTATGACGCAAACGCCGAGCGATAGCGCGAGCAAACTCGGTATGAACGAGGTCTTGGCGCGGCTCCATCCGAAGGTCTTGAGCAGCGCGGGCAGAAAGGTTGGCGTGGTGTCGTAACCCGACCCGAACACCAGCAGCATCGCGACAAACAGGCAGCCGACGATAAACCAGCCCTGACGTTCCTGCGGCGTCATCACGCCTTCCCCCGGCCGAAAACGCCAACCCGGCCTGTGAATTTTCAGATGCGCGCGCCGCCATCCCCAACGCCGGCAGGCGCCGCGAGGCGACTATTCCAGAGCCGCGGTGGGAATGAAACCTTCGAGGCCGTCCCGCATGCGGATTTTCATGTAATCCAGCGCCACGCCGACCACGTGAACATCGTGGCCGATGTGGACTTCCGCGAGCTTTTTCGCCGCATGATTCGGCGCCGACAGCACGGAGGCGTTCGCGGTGAGATGGAAGATCCGGTCCGTCGGCGTAAGGTAATCGACGGCGTCGTAAGGCACATAGCCGGTTTTGCCGCTCTTGAGCCGCACCTGGAGGAAAAAGCGCGTGGTTCCGGTGACGTTCACGTACTTGCCGGCCTGCATCGCTTCGAGCTGGGCGCTGCGCTTGTCGGGCAGTGAATAAGCCCATGAATCGGCGACTACCCGCAGATGGCCTTTGGCCGGCTCGACCACGCTCGACAAAGCCTGTTGGTCAGCGGCTAGGTCTGGCCCCGCCGCAGTCTTAATCCGCGCCGGAGCTGCCGGACGCGAGCTCGCCGCACGCCGACGGACCGGTTGCGGCTTGGCTTTGCTTTCGCCCGAGACGGACGGCTCGATTGGCGCCTCGGACACGCCCGAACCGGCCGGTGCGATCGTCGTGTTGGGAAGAGTGTCGGGCGGCCCCGAATTGGTCTGCGCAGATGCGGCGCTCGCGCAGCCCAATACGATCGTCAGAACAATTAAACCGACACCCGCCATCCGGCCGCTCGAGATGGCCCGCCCGCGCTTCGCTTTCCGCCGCATTGGTTCCATCGCCGCCACCGGAACCGTCCTTCCCCCACCGCTCAGCACGCGCCGCATACGGTGCAGCGGGTGACGTCGCAGGGCTTTGATTGATGCTCATAATGAGCTTTTTTTCGTTCGGAAAGTAGAAACCATTTGTGGATGTGATGGTCGATAAAATCCCACGGCAGCACTTCATCATGGGTATATTGCCGCGTGACGTAAAAATCTGGATCGGGCAGCGTTGCGCCATCCGCGCCGCGCTCCCGCCGAATCGCGCGCAGTTCCTGCCAGATAGCGCCGGGTTCGACGCATCGGCGGGCGTCGAGGCGTTCGAGGATGGCTCCGACGCGCCGGTCGCCGCGCGAAACGAGCGTCTGAAAATAGGCTTCGCGCGGCGATTCGGCGTCGAGCGCGATCGCCGCGCCGCCGATTTTTCCAAGCGCGCTCCGCAACAGGGCGATTTTGCGTTTGATCGCCGCCGCATCCGCCATCGGATCCCACTGGAACGGCGTCCAGGGTTTCGGCACGAACGGATTCAGCGACACGGTCACGCGCCCGACGGCGCGTTTCGTCGCGCGCGCCCGTTGCAGGATCGTTCCGGTCAGCCGGGCGATTTCGAGCACGTCCTCGTCGTGTTCTTCCGGCAGAGCCAACATAAAGTAAAACTTTAAATTTTCGACGCCGCCGCCGATGAGCATCTCGGCCGCCCGCAAAATCTCCGCTTCGGAAAGATTTTTATTGATAACCTTGCGCATCCGCTCGCTGCCGGCCTCGGGCGCGACGGTGACGCTGCGATTGCCGTTGCGGGCCAACGCCGCCGCCAGATTGGGCGTGATGCAATCGGCTTTGAGCGACGACGGCGAAAGGCGTCCGCCCCGGTCCGCGATCGCGGTGGCGATATCGGCCACGCCCGGCACGCTCGCCATCTCGGCGCCGACGAGGCCGATCACCTTGCGTTCTTGAAGGCCGCGCGCCGCCTCTTCAAGAATCCGCTCGGGGCTGCGATAGCGGATTGGACGATACATGAACCCGGCCGCGCAAAATCGGCATCCCCACTGGCATCCCCGGCTGGCTTCGACCAAATACATGTCGCCGAAAACCGACTCTTCGGTAAGAATCCGCGACGCGGTCGAAAAGCGATTGAGATCCCGAATCAGGCGGCGCTTGACGTGCGGCGCGCCGGGCCCGTCGTATTCGACGGTCGCGATTCGCCCGGATTCGTCGTAAACCGGTGTGAAGCGCTCGGGAATATACGCGCCTTCGATTCCCGCGAACGCGGCCGGCTCTGGATTGGCGCGCCCCGCGACGCGCGCGGCGGCGAAGGTTGCGATAAATTCGGGCGCCATTTCTTCGCCTTCGCCAATGAGAAAAAGATCGACGAAATCGGCAATCGGCTCCGGATTCAGGAAGATTGCGGAACCGCCCGCGACGATCAGCGGATAACCACGGCCGCGGCGCAATTCGCGGCTGCGCGGAATCCCCGCCATGCGCAAAATCGAAAGAACATTCAGGTAGTCGGTTTCAAAAGCGACGGAGAACGCCAGAATATCGAAATCGGTCAAAGGGTCGGCGCGCTCGAAAGATTGCATCGGCGCGGCGCCGGCGTCGATCGCCGCACGCTCGTCGGAATCGGGCAGAAAGGCGCGATCCGCCGCCACCCGCGGATCGGACTCGAAGATGCGAAAAATCGACTGGAAGCCAAGATTCGCCATCGCCAGCCGGTAGACATTCGGATAAACCACGCAAACCCGGATATCGCCGCCGCGATCGCGCTCGTAGAGCGAGGTTTCGCGAGCGATTCGTTCGAGTGCGCGTTTACGGAAATACATCAGGCGATTGCCTTATACGCTGACCCTTAAGCTTAACTTCGCGCCAATATGCGGCTCAAGTGCCCTATGGCGCCGCTCAGCGCATCCGCGCAAGCTGCCGCCGCGTCATCATCCAGTGCAATTCGCCGGCGCGCGGCGCGATTCTGCCGACCGGCAGGTCCAGGGCGACGCAGCCGAGTTTTCTCATCCGCAGATGCATCGCGCTGGAATCGCCGCAGAGCATCAGCGCCGTCATCGTGCTCAGTTGCGGCTCGTGCCCGACCACCATCACCTCGTCGTGGCGGCAATGCGGTCCGATTGCGGCAATTGCCTGCGCCGGCGGAATTCCGGCCGACAAATCGGCCAGCGTGCGGACCGGCGGATGCGCGACAAAGGCCTCGGCCAAAATCCGCGCCGTTTCGGCGGCGCGCGGCAGCGGACTGGAAAGAATCAAGTTGGGCGCGAGGCCAAGCGCGGACATGCCCGCGCCCACCCGCCGCGCGTGCTCACGGCCTTTGTCGGCCAAGCGGCGGTCGTCGTCCTCGCCGGAAGCGCTCGCGTCCTCAGCAAGGGCGTGACGCACCAGATAAAGCATCATGCGGATTCATCCGTTCTTTTCGTTAGTGGCTCTTGGCCTGCATCGGCAGGGAGGGCGCTGGCTTCAACTGCTTGAACGGCGCCGTTGGAATCAGGAACGGTCTCCGCCGCAGGCGCTTTGCTCGGCTCGCCAGCGGCGCGCTTCGCGACCGGAAGTTCCGTCTCATCTCTTTTTTGCCGAGCGCCGCGGGCCTCGCGCACGATTTCGCGCAGCGCGCCGTTCAAAATCTCCTTCCGCGCCATTCGCCGCGCGCGTTTCGCCACCCGTTCGGCAATTTTGGCGCGCCGCAGCGCCAAATCATGGATCAGCGACCCTGCGGCGATCAACGCGGCCGGCGGAAAGCCGATCGCGCCGCTTTCATTAGCGAACCCGCGCAGAAATTCGCACGCGGCGACCATATCCTGATGGCGTCCCAGCAGTTCCTGCATCTCTTCGAGGTAGTCGAGCGCGCGGCGCGTGCGCCTTCCGCCAATCCCGACCAGGATTTCCAGCGCATAACGGACTCGTTTGAAACGAATTCGCAAGCGATGAATCAGCACGGGGGCGGAATCGGCGCGCACGCGGCGGATGGCTTTGCGCGCTTTCCGGACAATCGGCTCAAGCATCGCGGGCGCTGCTTCGGCCACCCACGTATTGGCGGCGGCGGCGCGCAAGAGCGGCGCGGTCAACCGTTGATGCATCCGGCGATAGCGCGGCGAGGCTACGTCCTGGAGAAAATTGCGATGGGCGAGCGCGCGCGACCGGGCGAGCGCGTCCACGAGCGGCTGCGCGGGCGCGCTCAATGGCGGATCGATAACGGAGGCGCGTTCGCGCAGCAATTCGCCAATGACGTCAAATTCTCTCACCGCCCCAGCCGAACGTCCCAACCATTGCAAATCATTATGGAGCGAGCGGGCGCGCGCGCCGTGGATCGCGGGGCGAAAAAGATCGATACGCGCGCGCAGACGCCGCGCCGCGACGCGCACCTGATGGATCGCCTCCGCTTCGCCTTCGACGGCGCCTGGCAAATTGCGGTCGAGCATCGCCAGGCCGAGATCAAAAACCGCGCGCACCGCGGCCGCAAGCGTGGTTTCGCCGACAATCGCGGCCGGCTCGGTCGCAGATGGCGATGCGGACGGCGTGGCGGCGGCCACTGGATTTAAATCGTCCGGACCTTCAGACGGCGCGGGCGCCGGGGCCACCGCGCGCGCGTTTGCGGGCGCGTGCTCCACTTGAGGAATCGTAAAGCAACCGGGGCGTGATGCAAAGCAGAAGACCAGCGGGAGCCGCGGCGAACCCGCTCAGTTCCGCAAAATGATCCGGCGATCGAGCAGTTTAGCCAGCAGATCGGCGCGGCGTTCGCCCGTCCACAGTTCGAGGTCCGCTTGATGGCCGTCGCGCGACGCCACTTCAAAGATAATCCGTCCGGGGGTGTAGCGCACGTCGAGTTTGCGGACAACGCCGAAATGGCTGCGGTCCAAAGCGTCGGCAAGCCGCAGGATCGCGGAGAGTCCGCGAACCGTTCTGCGATCCGCGGACGAAAGCGCGCGCAGTTCAGGCGCATCGAGACTCGGCGCCTGCTTGCGATGGCCCCGCGCGGCGAGCGCGATCACTTCGATCTCAGTGGGATCGAAACCCAGCAACTCGGCGTTTTTGATCAAGTAGTACGAATGCCGATTGTGCCGATCGTGATCGATGGCATGGCCCACGTCATGCAGCAGCGCGCCATATTCCAAAAGCTCGCGCGCGGATTCGGGCAGCCGGAGCAATGCCGCGGTTTCGTCGAAAATTTTGAGCGCGAGGCGCGCGACCTGTTTGCCATGCTGATTCGCGCCGCAGAAACGCCGCGCGAGTTTGTTAACCGAGCGGCGGCGCGCGTCGCCGACCGCGGCGACCGCGGCGTCGCGCTGCGCCAGCCCGAGCAGCACCCCCTCGCGCAAAGCCCAGGTGCAGGCGATCAATTCCTCGGCCCCCGAATTGCGCATGACGAAATCGACCAGCACGCCCGCGGCCGGCATCAGGTCAGAGCGTTTCGCGTCCATGCCGGGCAGCTCGGCGCGCATCGCCGCGTTCGCTTCGACCAGGTCGCGCGCGAGCCGGGCGATTTCGGCGGCGGCCGCACGGGCGCCGTGGAGCCGGCCCAGCTCTTCTCCGCGGGCGGCACGGGCCATCGCGACAATCGTGTTAATCGTGCCGGAGGTGCCGATCGCGTTGACCACGCCGGCTTTCCGGGCGGAGCGCATCAGCTCGCCGATTTCGGCGTCCAGATGCTTTTCCAGCCGCTTGCGCTGCGCGGCAGTGGGCGGATCGTCGGTCAGAAAACGTTCGCTCAGGCGCGCGACTCCAAGTTTGACGGATTGCATCCAGAGCGCCTTGCCGTCTTTCACCAGGACCAATTCGACGCTGCCGCCGCCGATATCGACCAGCAGATGGGGACCGCCTTCGAGACCGAATGCGTGGCGCGCGGCGCGAAAAATCAACTGCGCCTCTTGATGGCCGGAGATTACCTCGACCGGGATTCCGGCTTCTTCCCTGATGCGGCGGATGAACGCGGCGCGATTTCGCGCCTCGCGCACCGCGCTGGTCGCGACGGCGCGCATCCGGTGGACGCCGCGCACCCGCATCAGGCGGCGAAAATTGGCGAGCGCGCGCACCGTCAAATCCATCGATTCGTCGGTGAGCAAGCCGGTGGTGAAAGATTTGCGGCCGAGCCGGACCATCTCTTTGACCCGGTCGACAACTTCGATATGACCATCGCGGCCCACGTCGGCAATCAGCATGTGCACCGAGTTCGAACCGACGTCGATCGCGGCAAGCCGCATGTTTAAAGCTTAACCATCGCGTGCGCCCAAGTCACTGTCCGGAGCGCAAGGTTATTCCACGCGGAGCAGGGCAATCAGTCCGAGCGTTCCGGCCACCAGCATCGCCAGCGACGCGATCATGAATCGCGCGCCAAACTTGCGGCCGCCCACGGCGATGGCCAGCGTCGGTTTGAGCAGAGTATTGGACGCCGCCGCGATTAGAATCGCGCCGATCGCGGTCAATCGGCTGGCGCCGCCATGAACGAAAATTGTCGCGACGGAAAGGCTGATCGCGTCAACGTCGATCAGGCCGGACAGCGCGGCGACGGCGAACAGTCCGGACCTGCCGGCGTAAATGCTCGCGACGCGCGCCGCGATTAAGATTGCGGTAAGCACCAGGCCGAAGCGAATCGCCATCCCGAGGTCGAGCGGATTTTGCGTGGCGAGCGCCTGCGCGCCGGCGGCCGGCCGCTCATTCTCGCCGCCCCACGCGAACCACGCCGTCGCAATCAGAGCGGCGGCGGTCGCGGCGCTCAGCGGCCAGGCCAGATCGAGCGCCAGCGCCGGACTGACGGCGGCGACGATCATCAGCATCCGCGGACCCATCACGGCGCTCGCCACGGTCGCGCCCGCCGCCAGCAGGCGCGGTATCGCGGCGTCGGCAGCCGCTTGATGCGCCATCGCCAGCGCCACGGCCGTCGATGAGGCAAGGCCGCCGAAGACGCCGGTCGCAATCACTCCGCGTTCCGGGCCGGCGATTTTCGTCGCGAAATAGCCGACGTAGGAAATGCCCGCCACCAGCACCACCATCCACCACAATCCATACGGATTGATTGCGCGCCACGGACCTACTTCGTAATTCGGCAGCACAGGCAGCATCACGACGGAAATCAGCAGCAGCCGAAAAGTCGCGAGCAGTTCCGCGCGATCGATCCGCCGCACCATCTCGTGCAATTCCGGGCGGAAGCCGAGCAGCGCCGCCAGGACCACGCCCGAAGACGACGCGACGAGCAATTCGCCGCGGCCGGCGAGCGCGCCGAGCATGTAGGTCGCCAAGGCGCTGACCGAAGTGATTAGACTTACGTCACGGTCGAATTCCGATTCGCGCCAATAACCCGCCGCGACCATGACGGCGAGCGCGAATCCGATCGCCGCGATCAGCGCCGCCCCATTCGCGCCGGCGACATGGGCCACCACGCCGCCAAGCAGGCCGATCGCGCCAAAAGTGCGCAGACCCGCGATTCGCTGCACCGTATGGCGTTCGCGCTGTTCCCATCCCCGTTCGAGTCCGATCATCAGGCCGATCGCCAGCGCGACCGCGAGCCGGCCGAGCGTAAGGAGCGTAGCGGCTTGATCGGCTGGCATCGCGCAAATCTTCTTAATGCACCAGCGGCAGCAACATCACGAGCAGTTCCAGAACGATCAGCGCCACGATCGTGCCTTCGAGCAGAAGCAGCCGCCGATCGCGCGCGATATCGACCAACAACTCGAGCGATTCCTGGATCGAGCGAAGCTTCATCTCGAGCGCCGCGTACCGATCGCTCAGATCGAATTCCGCGCGCAAATCATTGTAGATGCGATCCATCGCGGGGTCTTCCCATGCTTCGTCCGGCTTGTCGAGCAGATGAAGCACCGAAATGACTTCCGTGCGGGTGACGATCGCGGCGCCGATAAAGCGATGGAGCGGGCGGGTGCGCATCGATACCGTGCCGCGCCTTTCCATCAATTCAATCTCTTTCGCGATGCGTTCGAAGAGTTGTTCGACGAGTTGCTCGTAGTATTCCATCGCGGCGCTTTGCGCGACCGTGAGCGCCACGATCCCTGCACGAGCCGGCGTGAAGCTGTCGACGCGCAGCACGCCGTCGACGATTCCGGTGCGGAACGACGGATCCTCGGCGACCGTGTAATCCTCGCGCACGACCTTGGCGGTGAGCTTGGGAATCGACGCGCGCAGGCGGGCCAGCTCCGCTTCGCGCCGGTCCGCCGAAATATCGTGAGTGACGATCGCGCCGAACGGGAAGATGTACATCCCGCCCGCCTGATCGAGCGTCGAGCGCAGTTCGCGCGAAGTAACGCGGCTGTGCGGAAACACCGCCGCGAGCTGCTTGAGATTGAGGTTTTCCTCGAACGCGATGGCGTTGAACTGATGGTTGCGCGCGGCCACGAGCGAAGCCTAATCGATCGCGGGCCGAGGCCCAAGCAACCGCGCCGGGATGGCCGCTATCGCGATCAAGCGCTCGCCGGCGGTGCGGGCGGAGTGGCCGGCGGGGTTGCGGGACGCCGCGCGGGTTTGGCCGATCGCGCGGCGGGCCTGGCGCCGGCGGCGTCGCGCCACAACGCGATTCCGCCCAGCAAGCCGTTCTCGTTGCTGATGATCGCGACTCCGGCCGGCAACTTGAGATCGATCAGGCGGGCGTTGCCGCCGCCGATGTAGAGCGAATCAAAATTGAAAGTCCGGCTCAGATCGCCAATCGCTTCGGCCAGCAGCTTGTTCCATTTCTTGCGGCCTTTCTTCTTGAGCGCGCGCACGCCAAGTTCGTCTTCGTAGGTTTTGCCGTTGTGAAACGGATGGTGTCCCAACTCCAGATGGACGCGCGCGCCGTTGGCGAACAGTACCGAGCCGAAGCCGGTGCCGAGCGTGACCACGAGCTCGAGCCCGCGCCCCGTGACGCTGCCAAGGCCCTGGATATCGGCGTCGTTGGCGACGCGCACCGGCTTTTTCAGCTTCCGGGCGAGCGCTTTTCCAAGATCGAAACCAGTCCAACCCTTGCCGAGATTCGCCGCGGTATAAACGATCCCATCCTTGACGACGCCGGGAAAGCCGGCCGAAACCCGCTCGAATCCGGGCCGGGCCGCGGCCAACTTTTCGATGATTCTGATTACGGCTTTTGGCGTGGCGCGTTTGGGAGTCGCGATTTTCTGGCGGTCGTTGATCGGCTTGCCCTGCGGATCGAGCGTGAGCGCCTTGATTCCCGTGCCGCCGATATCGATCGCAAGCGTGCGCGGAGCGGCGACGCCGTTGAGGTTGGAGGTCTTTGCGCTTGCGGACTGCTTTTTCATCGCCGGGCTTCTCCGTGCCGGACGCGGCGGCCGTCGCCGCCGGTTTGCGCCCTGTACGCGCTTATATCGTAACGGCGCGCATGACGCACGAGGATCGCCCCGCCTCAGCCGGCGATTCGATCGGGGTGCGCATAGACGTTGAAGCCGCCGTCGCGCACGAAGCCGACCAGCGTGATGCCGGCCTCTTCGGCCAATTCCACGGCGAGCGACGACGGCGCCGACACGGCGCATAAAATCGGTATTCCGGCGACCGCCGCCTTTTGCACGATTTCGAAACTCAGCCTTCCGCTGACCATCATCACGTGGCCGGCGAGCGGCGTAATCCCGGCTCGGAGCGCCCATCCCACGACCTTGTCGACGGCGTTATGCCGCCCGACGTCTTCGCGCAGCGCCAGCAGCCGCGGCTCGCCCGCGCCGCGCTCGAACAGCGCCGCCGCGTGCAGTCCGCCGGTCGCGGCGAACACCGCCTGCGCCGCGCGCATCCGCTCGGGCAGCGCGAAAATTTCGCCGGGCGCGATCGCGAGCGTCGCGGCGAGCGGCTCAATCCGCCGCGTGATCGCGTCGATGCTGGTCTTGCCGCATACGCCGCAGCTCGACGAAACGGCGAAGTTGCGCTTCAAGCGTGCGCGCAGGCCGTCCGCGGGCACATTCAGTAGCACGTCGATCGCGTTCGCTTCGGGCGCGCCCTTGCGATCGCGGACGCGCCGTATTTCGCCCAACTCCTCGCGCGACTTGACGAACCCTTCAGCGAACAGGAAGCCCGCCGCCAGTTCATCGTCGTGGCCCGGCGTGCGCATCGTGAGCGTAAAGCGCCGGCCGCCGAGCCGGATCTCGAGCGGTTCCTCGACCGCGAGCCGTTCGGGTTCAGCGCGCGCCGCGCCGCCCCGCCATCTGCGCGCGATAACCTCCCTGACGGAATCGCCGTTGCTCATGACATTGGCCGGCCGGAACCCGCCGGCGCCGGGTCACTCGATCCAGTCGCGCGCGAAGTTCTCGATCTCGCTTTCATACCGATCCCGCGCCAGCGTCGCGTTCATCAGGACCAGACGATGCGCTCCCGCGGCCCGATAGTCCTCGATCGCACGATGCGGGTCGGGGCCTTGCGGATTATAAATCGTAATCTCCATCCGCGAAAAATCGCGCCCCGCCGCATCGCACATCCGGCGCAGCTTGTCCAATTCGCCGCGGACTTGATCCGGGGTCAGGGCGATCGGCGCCCATCCATCGCCAAACGCGACCGTATTGCTGAGCGCGCGTTCGCCGCCCGCGCCGATATGGACCGGCGGATGCGGCTTTTGCACCGGCTTGGGATTGGACCGAATCGCCGGAAACCGCACATATTCGCCGGCGAACGACGCCGCTTCTTTCGTCCACAATTCTTTCATCGCGCGGATGCATTCGCCCGTCATTTCCCATCGATGGCGAAACTTCACGCCCATCACGCGGCTCTCTTCGATCAGCCAGCCTGCGCCCACGCCGAAGATAAAACGTCCGCGCGAAATCAGATCGATCGTCGCGACCTCTTTCGCCAGCACCTTCGGATCGCGTTCGGGAACGAGGCACACTCCGGTGCCCAACCGTATCCGGTTGGTCGCCGCCGCGACCGCGCCGAGACTGACGAACGGGTCCATCATGTGCGCGTAAATGGGCGGAATCTTCCCGTCGCCGCGCGGCAGCCGCGTCTTTATTTCGACCGGCATGACAGGATGCTCGGCCATGAAAAACGACTCGAAACCCGCCGCCTCGCAGGCGCGCGCGACCGTCACCACGTCGGCGGTCGCGGCGGTCGTCCAGGCCAGAATTCCGATTTTCATGTACGCACTTCCTCGCGCCCTCAGCGAATCCAGGCTTTGGCGATCGACTCCAGTTCGCTTTCGTACTGACCCGCGCCCAGCTTTTCGGTGATCATGATCAACCGATGCGCCCCCGCCTCGCGATAGCGCGCGATCGTCGTCTGCGGATCGCCCTGCATCGGCGGCGCATAGACGGTGATTTCAAGCCGGCTGAAATCGCGCCCCGCATCGGCGCACAGCTTTTTCAGCTTCGCCAGCTCGGCGGCGAGCGCGTCCGGCGCGACGCCGAGCGGCGCCCAGCCGTCGCCGACCGCGACCGTATCATGCAGCGCGCGTTCCATGCTCGGTCCGACGCCGCCGGCGCCGATATGCACGGGCGGATGCGGCTTGCGGGCCGGCTTCGGATTCGCCCGCACGGGGGGAAACGCAACGTATTCGCCGGCGAATGACGCGGGTTCGGCCGTCCACAGCGCCTTCATCGCATTGATATATTCCCGCGTGATCGCCCAGCGCTGTTTGAAATCGACGCCCATGATCTCGCTCTCGTCGCGCAGCCATCCGGCGCCGATTCCGAAAATGAACCGCCCGCCGCAATAGAAATCGAGCGTCGCCACCGCCTTGGCGGTCACGATCGGATTGCGCTCCGGCACCAGGCAGATGCCCGTGCCGAGGCCGATTTTGCTGGTCGCCCCGGCGGCCAGCGCCAGCCCCACAAAGGGATCCGGCATGTTCGCGTATGGTTCGGGAATCCGGCCGTCGGGAGAAAGCGGATACTTCGTCTTGTGATTGACGGGAAGGATTGGATGCTCCGGCAAATAGAACGACTCGAAGCCCAGCGCTTCGCACTTGCGGGCGACCGCGGCGGGATTCGCGGTGGCGGGACCCACAAAGGCCAATAATCCGATTTTCATTGCGCGCCCCTCTGAATTACTTTCAACTTGCTATTTAAATTGATATTCAACGCTCGTGTTAAATATTAACTGATATACAGCGAAGCGATCTGAGCGAGCCGCTCGCGATAGTCTTTTGGACCGAGCGTCCCCAGCGCCAGCACGAAACGGCCGGCGCCGGCCTCCGCGAACCGCCCCAATTCGGCCTGCACCGCCGCGCGATCGCCCGCGATTCCGCCCATCACCGTGATATCGAGCGCGCCGAAGTCGCGCCCGGCCGCGCGGCATTCCTCGCGCAGCGTCGCCAGGTCGCGCTTCATCTCGTCGGGCGTGACGCGGTTCGGAAACCATCCGTCGCCCCACTTCGCGACCCGCTTGAGCGCGTTGCGGTCGCGGCTGCCAAGCAGCACCGGCGGGCCGTTGGGACGAACGGGTTTCGGATAGGAGCGAACCGGCGGAAATTTTACGTACCTGCCGTCGAAGGAGGCCTCGGGATGGCTCCACAGCGCGCGCATCGCGGCCACATACTCGGCCGTCTGCGTCCATCGCCGCGGGAAATCAACGCCCAGCAGCTCCGACTCTTCGCGCAGCCATCCCGCGCCGATTCCGTAAATCACCCGTCCCCCGGAAAAACTGTCGAGCGTCGCGATCTGTTTGGCCGCGACGATCGGGTTGTGCTCGGGCACGAGCGTGATTCCGGTCGCGAGCTTGAGCCGTTTGGTCGTCGCCGCGGCCATCGCCAGGCATACGAACTGGTCGCTCATGTGGCTGTAAACGTCGGGAATCGGCCCGCCCTGCGGAAACGGCGTCTTGGGATTCACGGGCATCACCGGATGCTCCGGGACCCACAGCGAATCGAAGCCAAGCTCCTCCGCGGCCGGCGCGAATTCGGCCGGCCGCGCGGTCGCCTCATGAAACACCATCAACAGTCCGATCTTCATCGACAAGCGCCTCCATCCGCGCCGCACGCGGCGCGGCGGCTAACCGACTTGTCGCAAAATCGCGCGCCGATTTCCAGCGCCGCGCCGATTGCGGATCGAATCGCGAACGGCGCCCGCGCGCGCCGGGGATTTGGACCGGCGTATCCTGCGCGCGAGCGCTACGGCTGCGCGTGAGCGATCGCGGTGCCCCAGTACGAGCCCAGGAACGGAATGCTCGTGGCGTACTCGGCGCCGAGCCACACGCTCGCGTCATCCGGATCGACGCCCGCTCCCGAGTAGTCGCCCCATCGCGGCGGCGAAATCGTGTAGGGAGAATCGCCGGCCTGGAAAATTGAAAGATTGGTCAGCACATTCGCGCTTCCCGCGGTTTGCACCGCCGCGTACGCCGATGCGTACAAGCTGGTTGACGAACCGGTAAACGCTGAGAACAAATCACCGTAGCTGTCGCTGCGGACGGACGGATAGTAGTAGTAGGTTCCAACGTCTCCGTAATCGAAATCCTGATCCACGGCCATGCTCGAACCAATCGACACATGGATGAAGCGCGCGCACGAGCGCGTCGCGCTGTCGCCCGCCGGCGTGCAGGCGTCGTTGCCCGCAACCCACAGCGAGCCGGGAGAGCCGTCGCGATAAGCCGCGTCGAGCAGGCTGTCGTCGTTGGTGTCGATCGTCGCGGGCGCGCCCTCCTGCTGCGCGTTCGGCGGATATGAGATCGTGTCGATCGGTAAAGCGCTCTTGATCGTCGTCAGCGTCGAAACGCCCGGCACGCCGCTGATTGTCCACACGTCGAGATTGGCGGTGGACGAAACATCCGAATTCACCGCCGCCATGAATAACGCGTCATTAGTGGAACTTTGGGTGAGTTCTTGCGCCGGCTCGATCGCGAAATCGCCCTGGTTCGGCGCATAGAACGCGGCGCGCGGATTCGCCGCGAGCGTCACCAGATCGCTTTTGTTGATTACGACGAACTCGGCGCCTTGCAATTTATAGCTGACCGAACCGTGCCGGCCGGTGGTCTGCGAGTATGCGTCGCCGGTCAGAACCACCTTGTCGTAATTGATTCCCAGCTTCGGAAAATCAGGGAAATTACCCGTCGAGCCGTCGGGATTCTTGACGCCGCTGGTGGAAATTATCAGGCAATACCATGTCGCCGTGGCCGGATCGTTGGAGGACGAGAAGAGCAGGTCCCAGCTTGCGTCGCCGATCGGTGAAAAGGTCGTGCTCGAAATGAACCAGCGGCCGGAGAGCGAATCGAACTCGACCCGCGGGTCGCTTACCGAATCGAGCGAGGAATTGGTCGTGCAGGCGGTGGTGGCGAGATTGACGAGAAGGTTACCGGAAGTGTCGTATGCCGCGCCCATCGCATTGACAGCTTCAAGAATGAAACTCCCGCCGGCGCCGAGCGTGGTGTCGGGCGGAACGTAGCCGCCGCCGTCGTAAAGGTTCATCGCCTGGAAACTAACCGCGAACGGCACGGGATTGACGACTCCCGACGATATCGGCGCCGGCGAAGCGGTCGGAGTCGGCGTTGCGGTGGGAGTTGGCGTTGGCTTGCCGCTCCGCTGGCTTTTCACCGGCGATGCGGATTCCGTCTCCGCCGCCAATTCGGCCTTGACCTTGCCGAGCAGAGCCGGATTCGCGAAGCGATGCGGGAGGGCTTTCGGATTGCCGTGGCTCTTTGTCGTCCGCCTCACCGATAAATCGATCGGCACAGCGTTCAACACAATCGCTTGCGGTGCGGGACTGACGCTTTGCGCTGAAAACGCGGCGAGCGCGTACAGGGAAACGGCCGCCGAAAGAACGACGGGAACAATGTAACGAAGCTT
This sequence comes from Deltaproteobacteria bacterium, assembly GCA_021780225.1. Taxonomy (GTDB): domain Bacteria; phylum Desulfobacterota; class Binatia; order Binatales; family Binataceae; genus JADMIL01. Next base: position 43,057 of record JAJXZF010000016.1, read on the forward strand.
CGACATTGTTCATACCTCCGCCAAGGCGATGTATATCAACTTACAAGCCAGTCTGGGATGCACAATATAAAAATAATCCAAAAATTCGGGTTTTCGATGCTCTTTTTGGATTTAAAGCTGAATGTTTATGATTGTCAGCGTAATCTCTCGGATTGGCGCCAGTCTGCGCGCGCATTGCGACCGGCGCGAAGTCGTTCCGGATGAGGGAATCGGCGGAAAAGCCCATCAAAGCCAAAATTGACGCGCCGTAGCACGAACGAATCTAGTGTGGTGTCCCGCAAATAACTTCCACCTGATGCCTTATCAGTTCGGCGCGCAGGTGCAGGTCGCCCACCGCGGGGCGACCAGGGATGGATTGCCGGGTCTGGGCCAGGCAATGACGAACAGAGCTGGTCATGCCCGGACTTGATCGGGGCATCCACGCGGAGTGCATGGTAAACGCAGAGCGCAAACTTATTTGCGGGGCGCCACACTATCGCGACTCGCGGCTCGTCAGCCGAATGTCAGGCGGGAGGGTTAAGCGAGAAAAATTTCGCGCACCAGATTGGTGTCGTTGTATTCGCGCCCTTCGGCGATAAGGTCGCCGTCGAAGCGCAGGAAGAAGCAGTAGCGCTGACAGTAACGGCGACCGTTCATCGCGATCGAATCGGCTTTCGCCGTCGCGGCGACGAGCGGTCCGTCGCACATCACGTGCTCAAGCGCTAAATTCAGTCCGTGCGGAAAGAGGCGGCGCAGAGTGGCGGCTTCGGTCGCGGCAAAGTTGTCGCGCCCGGCAATCGGGGGAAATTCGCCGAGTCCCGAGACTATCTCGAAACGAAAATCGATCGTGACCAACTCCGCGAATACCGCCGGATCGGCGTGATTGAAATTTTCCAGAAAACGAATCGCGCGAGCCTTCTGTTCCGCCTGCGTCATCGGCAATGCCTCGAATCAACCAGAATGCCGGGAAAAACGTCCGCCGCCTTCGCAATCAAAAAGCGTTCGCGCCGGGTTTCATCCATGATGCCGAATTGAACGCGGCGATCGCGCCGCCCGCATTCCGGCGCTACTTCCAGCCGAAGAAATCGGCGGCGTAAATGAACCGGCCGACGCCGCCGGCTTCCGCGGCCATCGCGTCGAGATCCTGATCGCCAATCATGGTCGAGCCGGCCAGATCGACGCCGTGCGTCGCCGCCAGTTCCGCGATCATACCGCCTTTCGGCTTTCGGCATGCGCAGCGATCGGCGTCGTCGTGCGGGCAGATCATCCATCCGGTGAGAATTCCGTCGAGCTGGCGGTCGAGCTCGGCGATCGCGGCTTCAACCTGCGCCAGCGAGAAGCGCCCGCGCTTCACTCCGGCCTGATTCGTGACCACGAAAATCAGATGGTCCCGCATCGGCAAAAGCGTCTCGCGCACGTTCGGCAGCAGGCGAATAGCGATATTGCCGTGCGCGTCGATCGGCAGTTGACGGCTTTCGTCCATCGCCGCGAGCGTACCCGCCAAATCGCAAAACAGAGCGATATTTCCGGCGTCCGGCTCCATCTTTCAATCCGCCTCGCGCCAGTTGAGATGGTCGCGCACGTAAGCAAATACCTCATCGAGAATCGCGACGCCGGCCGCGGCCTGCCGCTCCGTGATCACCAGCGGCGGATTGATCCGGACGCGCGGGAAATAACTCATCATCAGAAGCCCGCGCTTGAGCGCTTCGGTGAAGATCGTCTCCATCACGCCGCGGCCAAGCGGCTGTTTCGAATCACGGTCGCGCACGAGATCAAGCCCGATCATCAGGCCGCGGCCGCGCACGTCGCCGAGAAATTCATATTTCTCTTGCAGCGCGAGCAGCCGCTCCAGCATCAGCGCGCCGACCCGGCGCGAATTTTCCACCAGATGATCGGTCTGGATCGTCTTGATCGTCTCGGCAAGCGCCGCGGCCGCGAGCGGATTTCCGCCGTAGCTCGAAGACGACGCGCTGGGTTTGCTGAACGGCTCGGCCTGCGACAGCCGCTCGCCCATCAGCACGCCCGAAATCGGAAACCCCGAGCCCATCCCTTTGCCAACGGTGACGATTTCAGGCTCGACGCCGCTATGCTCCACGCCCCACCATTTTCCGGTGCGGCCAAAGCCGGTGATCATCTCGTCGGCGATCAGAAGCGCGTCGAAGCGTCGCGCCATCTCCCGCACCGCGGGCATGAAGTCGTCGGGCGGAATCACGTTGCCGGCGGTGCCCTGCATCGGTTCGACGACGATCGCGGCGACCGCGCCGGCGCTCGAATTGCGCACCTGCTTTTCGCCAAACTCGACGCAATACATGCCGCATTCGGGATGCTTCAATTTGAATGGGCAGCGATAACAATCGGCATAAGGAATCGAATAACGGCCGCCTTCGAGCGGCCCGTAACCCTGCTTTGATTCGTCGCCAATCAGCCCCATCACGCCGGCGGTCTTGCCGTGAAAACCGCCCCAAAACGCCACCACCTCGTGCTTCCTGGTGGCCGACCGCGCCAGTCTGAGCGCGGCTTCAACCGCCTCGGCGCCGCCGCTGTAGAGATGTGCGCGCCTGAGGCCGGCCGGCGCGACTTCGGACAGCAGCCGAAACGCTTCCGCGCGCTCTTTGGTCGCGAACGTGCCGACCATCAGCCGAGCGGCTTGACGCGCGATCGCGCCGGCGAGTCCCGGATGGCCGTGGCCGAGACTGGCGACCGCCACTCCGGCAAAAAAATCGAGATAAACGTTGCCGTCGGCGTCGGTCAGCGTGGCGCCGGCGCCGTGGTCGAAAGCAACTCCGGCCAGCAATGAAATTCGCTGGCGTCCCGGCGCGATATGGCTCTGCTCGTCCGCGAAGATCGCACGCGACTTCGGTCCCGGTATCGCAGTCGTGATTTTCGGCAGATCGGCGGTGGCCGCGCGCCGCGCGGTTACTTGGGCGGTCCTCATCTCCTCATCATCCGAATCCACTGTTCAGATTCGCCGGCGCACGATAGGCCGGCGGCTTGATAGGACTGGCGCGACGATTTAGCCAAGTCAAGACAATTGCATCGGACGCATCGGCGCTCTTCAGCGGATTTGGTCCGATGCAAGTTTAAGAAACCGGATTGGAGTTACAAACGTCTTTAATTATCAGACACTGGCGCCGACGGTCAGACCCTGCTGACGCACCAATCGCATCGCGCGGCGGGCGATCGCCTTGGCGGCCTCGGCGCGAACCCGGCTGAAACTCGGCCAATCGTTGAAATCTATAATCGAAAAGTCCGCGCCTTTGACCACCGCGTCGCCGCCCCAAACCTCGAGTCCGAGCGCCTCAGCCGCCTCTGTCGCGGCGTGACCCAAGGCGCGCTTGGCGCCGTCGGTAACGTAACCGCCGGCTTCGGACACCGCGGCGAAGTATTCGCCACCGACCCCGTAAAATTTCACCACGTCGCCGATCGCCTCCTGCTGCACGTAGACCAGCGCCACGTTGCGCCGCGCGAACCGCAGCAGCGTGGCTTCGAGTTGTTCGAGGCCCTCGACCCGTTGCACGTCGTGCGGACCAAGGGCGTGAAGATCGCCTCGTTTGACGTACATCGGCGCGCTCAGGTCCAATGCGCGCAACGGTTTCAAATCAAACGGCCGCGCGGTGCGCACAACCGCGCCTTCGGGCGTCGGAACGCCGGCGTGATTCAAGCCGGCGCCGAGCAGGTCGCGATAGCAGTTGCGAATGGCGAGCGCGGAATTGATCGCCAATGCGCCGCTTTTCTCAGCCGCGGCAAGCCGGCTCAACGCGCGCTCGCTCTGGCACATCGCAAGCACCAGCGCAGGCTCGGAAAGCCCCTCGGAGATGAAACGCGCGGCGTCGATCGCGATAATCCGCATCCCGGCGGCGCGCAATTCGGCCAGCGACGCGTCGATTATCGCCGCGTCGGCTTCGACTTTGCCGGGCGAAAACTCCGGCTCCCGATAGATCCCCACCGCATGAATAGCCATTGGTCGCTACTCCGCCCGCCGCGCCGCGGATGCGCGATCAGAGCGCGTTGCTCCGATCTTTCAGCATCGCCCGCGCCGCGTCCAAATCCTCCGCTTGATCGACGTCGATCACGTCCGCGACCGGGAACGCCCTGAACTTCATCCCGGACTCGATAAGAAGCGCCAGATAGCGCCTCATCGCGTCGAGACCGCGCTCGCGCGCCGCCTTCGCGAAGGAAAAAATCCGTGTGTTGAAAAGATAAACGCCGGCCGTTACCCAAGCGGCCCGTGTTTCCCCCAGCGCCTCGATTATTCCATCCGGCGCGACTTGAGCGAAGAGCGGACGCTCGTCGCCGCGCCATTTCACCACCGCAAGAGCGCCATCGAAGGATGGCGCCGCGCCCGCCTCGGTAAACGATCGCGCACTCTCCGCGAAGCGCACGAACTCGTCCGGCCGCATCACCGCATCGACCGTGGTCATCACGAACCATCCGGGCGGAATAACCTCGCCCAACGCCAGCAATGAGGCCAGCGAGTTGGGCGTATCGCGCACCATCAAGCTCAGGTCCTTCGGCAATTTGATTTGGCGCGCGCGGATTATCGCATCGGTCTCGTGGTTGACGATCGCGTGGATCGGTTTCGCGCCAACCGCGGCGAGCATCCGCGCCTGACGCAGCAGCAGCGGCTCGCCGCCGACCTCGACGACCGGCTTGGGCAGTCCGCCGGCGCCGCTACGCAACCGGTCGCCGCGGCCGGCCGCAATTATCGCTCCGCTGATTCGCGACGCCATTGCAGATTCTCTAACTCCGCAAGTCCCCGAATCGTGAAATCGACCTCGGATGCGGGATGCGCGTCATCGCTGGGGTTCGCGCGATCGATCCCCGGCATCCAGATCGTGGTCATGCCGAGCCGCCGCGCCGGCGCGCAATCTTTGTCGATCGAATCGCCGACCATCGCGACGGATTGCGCGGAGACGCCGATTTTTTCGAGCGCGTAGGCGAAGATTCCCGCGTCGGGCTTGAAACTCCCGACCTGCGACGAATCCGCCACGACGGCGAAAAACCGATCGAGTCCGGCTTCAGCCAGAACGCGATCGAGATTGCCATAAAAATTCGACACCACGCCCATCCGGTAACGCGGCGCAAGCACGGCAAGAATCGCGCGGCTCTCAGCCATTCCGGCTCGGGATTCGGCGACAAATCCAGCCACAATACGCGCCATCGCATCGGATAATCTCCCCGTTCGGCGCGCGTTGGCAATTATGTCACGGGTAACTGAATCGCCCTCTTCACCAAGACAGGCGACTTGCGCGTTCACGAGATAATCGACGATTTCGGCCAGGCCAAAGCGACGCAGATCCGCACTGGCGCGATAGGCCAGGCGGGTCGCATGGGAGAACCCACGGTCAAGCTGAGCGCGAGAGAGATTTAGGCTGGCCGCATGATAATGCGCGAGAAAACGGTCGAGCCAATGGCGCGGGAAATCAAGCGTGCCGCCATAATCGAACAAGATCGCGCACATCGTGCGTTGAATTTTACCAGCCCGATCGGCGGGTCTCGACGGCCTGCCGCGATAATTTCAACCAGCCGTCATCAACCTTGTGGAGCAAACCGCCCAAAGGCTCGCGCTTGCGATTGCAATATGCTTCGATTGTTCACCATGGTGATGGGAATCGGGCCGTGCGCGATGACCCAAATGTTTCGATCTGATTACATTGACTCCGCTGCCTGTTTCGTTTAAAAACCTAGTTTTAATTTGGCTACTTTGATAGAAACAGCGCTCATTAGCGTCCCATCGCGAGCGTCCGACATGATTTTCGGACGCCCGCTTCTCGAACGACTGCTCTTACTCTGTACGCGCGAAGGCGTCCGCCGTTTCATTATCGAAACGCACGACGCTCCGCCAAGCGAAATTAATCGTGCGCTTGGTTCGTTCGCCGGCAAGCCGGAAATCACGCTGGTTGAAGATTTCCGTCAGATAATCCCGCGCGGCGACGGGCCTTTAGCCGCAACTCCGGCCATCGCATTCTGCGGAAATCTGGTGCTGGCGCGGTCGCAATTGCGCCGCGCGCTCGACGCGTACGCCGAGGCTCCCGGGCAACGGATGCATGTTGACAGCACGGACGCCGACCGGGGCGGCGCGATCGAACTCGGGCCGATCGCGACTCTGCTGAGCGATCCGGCCAGCGGCGCCCGCTCGATCCTGACCGAACGGGGCTTTCTGCCTTTCGCGCTTAATGGACGTCCAGAGGATCGGCAGGAAGGGGAATTGCGGCTTGCACGGTCGGTGCGGGCCGAGAGCGTTTCCACCGACGCGCCGCTTGCCCAAATGATCGATCGGCGGCTGTCATGGCGAATCAGCTACCGGCTCGCGCGGCTGGGCGTAACGCCAAATCTCGTGACGCTCGCGAATACCGCATTGGGCGTCTTTTGCGCGATTTTGTTCGCTTCGCCGGGATATTGGAGTCATCTGGCCGGCGGAATCCTGTTTCTCGTTTCAATCACGATCGACGGGGTGGACGGCGAATTGGCGCGGCTCAGGATGGTCGAATCGGAAGCGGGCGCGCGCCTCGACGTATTTACCGATAATTTGGTGCATGTCGCCATCTTTATTGGACTGCTGGTCGGATGTTATCGTGTCAGCCATGATCGCGCGTATTTTTGGCTGCTGGGCCTGCTTCTGAGCGGCTTTGGGGTATGCGCGATCGCGGTCAACCGGGCGCTGGGCTCCGCCGGCGACGAAACCGAACGGTGGATCCGGACGATCGAACAAGCGACGGGACGGGATTTCGCCTACCTGTTGGTGGTTCTGGCGATTTTTGGGAAACTGTCGTGGTTCGCATGGGGCGCCGCCTTCGGCGTGTGGATTTTCGCCGGCGCGCTTTGGTTGCTGACGAACCGGCGCGGGCGGAGCCGCGCGAGAGCCGATACGGCCGGTTAGGAGTTGGAAGTAAGGAGGATTTGTGAAGAAACCGCGATTGCTGTTGATACAACCCACCACCATCCATCTCGACGGCACGCCGCACAAGACCCGGTGGCGCTTGATCATGGGTCTGATGATTCCGCTGATCGCGGGTTTCACGCCTTCCGATTTCGACGTGACGCTTTGCGACGAACGCCTGGAAGATCTCGATTTCAATGGCGGATGGGATCTCGTCGGCATGACGACGACGATCGGCGCGTCGCTGCGCGCCTACCAGCTTGCCGACGAATTCCGCCGCCGCGGCGTACCCGTCGTGATGGGCGGCTTTCACGCCACGTTGCAGACTGAAGAGGCGCTCAAGCACGCCGACGCGGTGGTGCAGGGCGAGGCCGATCTGGTGTGGGAGCCGCTGCTGCGCGATTGGCAGGACGGCAAGCTCAAACAGATCTACAAATCCGACAAGCTCCACGATCTGAAAAAGCTGCCGCGGCCGCGCCACGAACTGCTCAAGCTGAATCGCTACCTGTTCAAGGCCGTTCCGGTGCAGGCGAGCCGCGGATGCCCCTACCGGTGCTCGTTCTGCGAGATTCCGGTCTTCTACGGCGGCAGCTATCGTACCCGGCCGATCGAGGACATCGTCGAAGAAATCAAGCAGGTGATCGCGGTCACGGGCTTCCGCCGCTTCCAGTTTATCGACGACCAAATCACGGGCAAACACAAGTTCGCGAAGGAACTTTTCAAGGCGCTGGCCCCGCTCAACATCCGTTTTTCGTGTCTCTGGACGGTCAATTCCAACCACGACGAGGAATTGCTCGAACTGGCCGCGAAAGCCGGCGTATTTCACGTCAACATCGGCGTCGAATCGATCAGCCAGGACAGCCTGCTGTCGATGAACAAGATTCAGAATCACGCCAAGGATTACAAAAAACTGCTCAAGCGGCTCGAACACCACGGCATCTATTATTCGCTGAATTTCCTGTTCGGCCTCGAAGACGACCATCCGCGGATCTTCGAGGACACGCTCAAGTTCCTGCACGAGGTCAAGGCGCCCGAGGCGTTTTTCAACACGGTCACGCCGCGCAAGGGCACGCCGATGCGCACGCAGCTTGAAGCCGAGGACCGCGTGCTGATCCCGGACGCCGACATGTACACGAACAACTTCCGCTGCATGTTCGTGCCCAAAAACCTTTCGCCGCAGCAGGTCGAAGAGGGCGTTTGGAAATGCACGAAGGAGTTCTACTCCTTCAAGTCGATGTTCAAGCGGCTGCTGATGCCGCCCGGAAAATTCACCTGGCAGGGGCTGACCGAGAACATGCTGTTCTGGTACGGCGCCAAGCGCCAGATCGACCCCGTCGACTATTATTGATCGGCGCTTCCGTCCGAGCGCAAAACGCCGGCCAGCGCGATGATCGTCAACTGGAATTTCGAGTTAACGAATCTCGCGTTGGCCGGCGTCGCTTTATGGGCGCTACTGTTCGCGCGCCGACAGGTCGGCGAGATGCGCGCGAGCAATCGCAAGCTGGCCGAAAGCGCGGCCAGTCAAGAGCGCCAGATGCGCGCGAACGTCCTCCTTGCGCTTGACCAGCGTTGGGAAAGCGAGCCGTTGATTTCGCAACGGGCTGAGATGCAGCGCGTGATGGACGAGGTCTTCGTACAGATCCGGGCAGGCGCGCCTGACGCCGACATGGCCCAAATACGACGGCTAAGCGCCGGCGTATTCGTCGAGATGCTGGAACTATGGATGCGGACGGCGCCCGGAGAATATCTGCGCCTGTTTCAGATTTGCGGTTTCTTCGAGACCGTCGGATACTCGGTCAGAGCCGGCTACATCACGATTGGCGACATTCACCAGCTTTTCGGAGTTTCCATCATCGCCGCCGCCACGGTATTTCGGCCTTTCATTCAAAAACTTCTGCGCGAAGGCGCAGACCGATCTCTTTACGAGAACTTTCTGTGGCTCGTGTCAGAAGTCGAGAAGCGCGAAGCTACTTGTCTGGCTCCTTCGGCTTGCGGGGCGGAGGGACCGAATCGTGCGGAAACAGTGGAATTGCGTTCTTCATTGATAAAATTATAGCGACTGGCCGCATTTTTAGCATCAATTCGGTTCGCTCTTACCGGTGGTCAACCAGCCGCGGAGAGCGTCCGTTCGCGGATGCGATTGCGCTCGTCCACATGCACGATTCGCGGGACGTGCCGGCGCGCCCCCGCCTCGTCCATCGGCGCGAACGCCGCGACGATAATAATGTCGCCGGGTTTGCCGCGCAGCGCCGCCGCGCCGTTGAGCGCGACTTCGCCCGAGCCGGCCGGCGCGGTAATCGCGTAGGTCTCGAGCCGCTCGCCGTTGCTCACGTTCCAGACGTGAACCATTTCGTTCTCGAGAATATCCGCGGCGCGCAGCAGATTCGTATCGATCGCGATCGAACCCTCGTAGTCGGGATCGGCGCCGGTCAGGCGGAGACGATGCAGTTTTGCGCGAAGCATGATGCGCATGGGCCTTAAAACTCCCTCGTAATCGGAATCAGGCCGCACTCAGGCGTGCGGAACCAGCACCAGGTTGTCGATCAAGCGGGTCGCGCCGACCCGCGCCGCGATCGCGACCACCACCGGCCGCTCGACTCGGTCGATCGGCTTGAGCGTTTCGGAATCCACCGCCTCGACGTATTCGATGTCAACGCCGGGCGTTCGTTCCAGCACGTGGCGGGCGGCGCAAGCCAGTTGCGCCGCGCTGCGCGTCCCCTCGGAGAGGCATCGGCCAGCCGCTTCGAGCGCGCGGCTGAGCGCCAGCGCCCGTTCGCGTTCCACCGGCGACAGATAGGCGTTGCGCGAACTCATCGCCAGCCCGTCGCGCTCGCGCACGGTTGGAACCGGCACGATTTCGAGATCGAAATTCAAATCGGCGACCATCCGCTGAATCGCGCGCAATTGCTGAAAATCTTTCTCCCCGAATAAAGCGGCGTGCGGCTTGACGATATTGAACAATTTTGCGACGACGGTCGTCACGCCGCGAAAATGGCCCGGCCGATGGGCGCCGCAGAGTCCTTGCGTGATCTCGGTCGCTTCAACCCAGGTTTGCGAACCCGGCGGATACATCGCTTCCGGCGCGGGAGCGAAGAGCACATCGACCGGAACGCCGCGCATCATCTCGCAATCGCGCTCGAAATTGCGCGGATAGCGGCTGAAATCCTCGTTCGGTCCGAACTGCGTCGGATTGACGAACAGCGAGCTGGCGAGGCGCGAAGCGCGTTTGCGGCCTTCGCGCATCAGCGTCAGATGGCCCTCATGCAGGAAGCCCATCGTGGGCACGAACGCGATCGTCTCGCCGCGCCTGCGCGCCGCTTCGCTCCAGCGCTGCATCGCCGCCGGCGTTTCGATAATTTCCATGGCCATCAAGCTCCCTTGAGATGAAAGGTATGCTCTTCGGTGGGAAACGCGCGGTCGCGAACGTCGCGGATGTACGCGGTGGCGGCGTCGGTCGCCTCGCGCCACAGGTTCGCGTAAGCCTTCGCGAAGCGCGGCCGAAAGCCGTCGGTCAGGCCGAGCACGTCGTGCATCACCAGCACCTGGCCGTCGCACTCGGCGCCAGCGCCGATGCCGATCGTCGGAATCGCAACGCGGGAAGTGATTTCGCGCGCAAGCTCGGCCGGGATTCCCTCCAACACAACGGCGAACGCGCCCGCCTGCTCGACCGCGAGCGCGTCTTCGAGCAGCCGCTCGCGGCATCCGGGACCGCTGCCGGACTGGCGGCCCTGCACGCGATGGCCGCCCATCCGATGGATTGACTGGGGCGTCAGGCCGATATGCCCCATCACGGGAATGTCAACGTCGACCAGCCGGCGGATGGTGTCCGCCATGGTCACGCCGCCTTCGAGCTTGACCGCTTCGGCGCCGCCTTCCTTGACCAGCCGTCCGGCGTTGCGCAGCGCCTGTTCGACGCTCACCTGGTAGCTCATAAAAGGCAAATCGCCAACCAGCAGCGCGCGTTCGCGGGCGCGCGCGACGAGCTTCAGGTGGTAGAGCACGTCGGCCATCGTGACCGGCAAGGTGCTGTCGGCGCCTTGGACGACCATGCCAAGGCTGTCGCCGACCAGCAGAATATCGACGCCGGCGCGGTCGAAGATGCGAGCGAAAGGGAAGTCGTAAGCCGTCAGCATCGCGATCGGCGTCCGTTCGGCCTTCATCTTGGCAAGATCGGTAACGCGAATTTTTTGCTTGGCCATCTGCTTTTCCCGCCGGCTTCTTCAGCCGCGACAATTCGTTACTCCTGAAAGCGAAAAAGCGGAGCCGCCCTCGTACCGGCAACCCCGCATCAACTCGCGCGTCCATACGCGCGCTGTAGTTCCGCTCGGGGTCCCGGTCCGCAACTGGATCCAGGCTCGGAGCCCAACTTATGTCGCTTCCGCAGGCCGCGTGCGGCCCTGTTCTACCTCATTCGGATCTCACCGGGAAACCCTTCCTCGGCGGACGAACCCTTGTATCGCGATCGGGGCCTGAGGTAAAGCCCGAAGTTCTCGATTGGATGGGATAGCGCCGCCGAGCTTTAAAAGCCCGGCGGTTTGAGCGGATTCGGCACCGAAACCGGCAACTGCACGCGCCGGCCGTTGCGCACCACGCTCAAATAGACGATTTCGCCCGGCTGCACGTCGCGCATCCGATCGTCGAAGTCGAGGAAGTTGGCCACACGAACGCCGTCCACCCCGATAATCAGATCGTAGCTTTCGTGGAAATTGACGCTTTCGATAATCGGCACGACGGCTACCGCCGGCGGAAAAACCAACGCGGCCGCGATCGCTGTTCCTTCAATAATGTTGCGCGCGGTGCGATGAAAAGCGTGCAAACCGGCAGCGGCGGCGGGACTTCCGGGAACCACGCCGACGACCAGCAGGCCGTTCGCAATCTCGCCGTCGTCGAGTTTGCGCTGATCTTCCTGCATTTCGATGCCGAGAGGTGAAGATTCGGAGCCTTCTTCCTCCATGAATTCCTGCATCGAATGGAGCTGCGGATCGATCAGTTGCGGGTTCTGCTGCGCCTCGTAATTGATGATTTGGTTCTGATCGGCGGCATCTCCGGGCAGCGTGCCCGAAGTTCCGGGAATCACGGTCGTGGAGGGCGGAATCGCGCCCGCCTGATTGACGAATGGCGGCGCCGGCATCGAATCGGGCACGATGATCGTCGCGGCGTCGCCGCCGCCCGCCCCCATCGTTTCAACCGCCGGTTCGGCTGAGGATGGAACCGGGGCCGGCGCGGCGGCATCAGGCGCCGTCGCCGCGGCCGGAGCGAGGCTTGCGGCTGCCGCGGTAGGCGCGGCGCTGTCAACCGGAGTCGTCGCATCGCCGGAAGAGGCTGGCGCGCGTTCGTAGAGCGTGTCGGGATTCGGCGGGACGGAACCGTCGGCGGCGCGCGCGACGGCGCTCAGGCCGAACCATCCGGCGATTATGAAGCCCGCGGCGGCGGCCAGTGAAAATCGCGCCGTCCGGCTAATTGAGCCTCCACAGGTTTTCATCTTCCGCGACCCGGCCCTCGTTGCGCAGCTTTTTCAAATGGGACCGCACCGACTGTGCGGCGGCTGGATGCAGGAATACGGGCACGTCGGTGTAGATCAATTTCACGATCGCTGGAATCTCAAGCGGACCGCCGGCCAAGGCGCCGACGATCTGCCGCTCGCGCAGCTCGCGATGGGCGATATATTCGCGCAGCTTGCGCTTCGCATCGTTAATCACCGGCCCGTGCGCCGGATAGATTTTTTCAACGTCGATCTCGAGCAACCGGCGCAGCGAATCCATATATTGGCCAAGATCGCCGGTTTCGTCGGGAATAATCGTGGTGCCGGCGCCGAGCACCACGTCGCCGGTGAAGAGCGCTTTTTCCTCGACGAGGTAGTAGCACAAATGATCCGGCGCGTGGCCGGGAGTGAAAACCGCCCGCAACGTCGCGCCTTCGACGGCGACCTCATTGCGATCGTCAATCGCGGTGATCGGCGCGCCCGCCGGCTCATCATGTCCCGGCCACGGCCGTTTGAGCACAGGCGCCGGACCAAGCAGCCGATGAGCGTCCTTGACCCCGCCGATATGGTCCGTATGGGCGTGCGTGAGCACGATTCGATCGAGCTCGTCAGCGCCGCTCATCTCACGCAATCCGATCGGAAAATTTTCGGCCCACTTCGGCACGCCGACTCCGGTGTCGAGCAGCAGCGGACGACGGCCCGTGCCGACGATGTAGGTATTCGTGCCGGGGCCTGTGAACGGCCCCGGATTGTGGCCCAGCACCGTCGCCACCCGCGGCGACAGCCGCGCCCAATCTGGCAGCCGAAGCCCCAGCATCGAATCGGTTACCACGCGGCGCGGCTGCTCTGCCATTTTCAAGTCCCCAACTTTCCAACGCCGTTTAAAGCCGGCGATTTCGCTCAAAGATAAGTCTAAGGCCCTTCAACGTCAGGAATTCGTCTACATCTTCGATCGTATCCGATTCTGGCGCAATCAATTCCGCCATCCCGCCGGTCGCGATTACGCGGGTTTTTTCGCCGCGCTCGCGCACGATGCGCTCGACCAGGCCGTCAACCAGCGCGGTGTAGCCGAAGACCAATCCCGATTGAATGGCGCCCACCGTGGTGCGTCCGACCACGTCTCGCGGACGGGCCAGCTCGACCCGGTAGAGCTTGGCGGCATGCTCTACCAGCGCATTCATCGAGATACCCAGCCCCGGCGCGATCGCGCCGCCAACGTATTCGCCGCGGCCGGTGACGTAATCGAACGTCGTGGCCGTGCCAAAGTCCACGACGATGCAGGCGGTTCCGTAGCGCTCGAACGCGGCGACCGCATTGACGATCCGATCCGCGCCAACCTCTTTGGGATTTTCGTAGAGAATCGGCATCCCGGTTTTAATTCCGGGGCCGACGATCAGGGGCGCGCAATGGAAGTAGCGCTCCGCGAGCATCTCGATCGTCGGATTGAGCGGCGGCACCACGCAGGCGACCGCCACCCCTTCGGGCTTCAACGGAGTTTGCATCCCGGCGGCCTGCAGCAACGCGTTAAGCATCACTCCGTGTTCGTCAGTGGTGCGTTCGGGGTTGGTCGAAATTCGCCAGTGATGATTCAGCCGGTCGCCCTCGTAGAGGCCGATAACGGTATGACTGTTGCCAACGTCGATCGTCACCAGCATCGCGCAACCTCGCCGCGAGCGCATTTCTTCTGCCGTCGGTTCATGAGAATCGCCGAAAATTCCTTTTTGTCTGTATGACTGGAGATTGCTTTATCACTAAGGCGGATGGCGGCCCGGCGCGATTAGCGCCGCCCACCCACCCTGAAGCCGCCGAACCGCGCGAATCCTCCCGCCCGGCCGTAACCTCCGGGACGCGCATAGGCGCCGCGCGCGCCCGCCAGCATCGGGCTGTTGGACAACACCGCCGATCGCATCGTGTTCATCCCCGGCGGAATAATGAAAGGTCCGGGCGGCAGCGCATTGCCATAAGCTGAACGCGGCATTATTCCGCCCAGCGGAGGCGGAAAAGCAGGATACCCGTAGCGCGGCGCGCCAGGGTATGCGCCGTTCATCATCGGATTGACTATCACGGGCCCCATCGGCAGCGGCAGCGGATACATGCCGGCCATATCGACCTGGTCCTGGTAATCGTCGATGCTTCCGACCTGAGGATTCGAATCCGCGCCGTCGTCTTGACCCGAATCGGCGCTCTGCTGATCCGCCGTCCCGGCCTGGGGCGGCTGATTGGCGTCCATCACTTTCGGCAGTTCGAGAACCTGGCTGGAGCCTGCATCCGCGCTGGATGAATCGCCGCTATCGTCATCTTCGCTGTCGCCCACGCGCGTCCAATGCGAGTGTCGAGCGGCCTCGTCGCTCGAGGGAGCGGATTCAGCGGAATCCGCGCTCGAGCTCCCTGTCAGCGTGACCGTGATCGACGAACCGGCGCCGCTCGCAACGGGCGCCGCGGACGGAACCGGGGCTTCGGGCGCGGTCGCGGCGGCAGGGAGATCTCCGTCGTAGGCTGGCGCGGGCGGCGGAGCCAAGCCGTCGTCAGGCGGCGGCTTGGCGAGATCGGCGCGCGGCGCGGGGACCAACGCGGAGCCGTCTCCCGCGCCCGCAAGCACCTCACCGCGCGGCAACAGCAAGAGCATCAAACCAACCGCCGCGGTCACTGCCCACGCTTTGGCATAGAGATGCCACCTGCGCGCGCCGGGCGTTTCATGGCTGATCGGCTTCATCGGACTTCAATCCGCCCAAGACCCACGCTAACACCCCCCGTCGGCGTCGCCAAGGGCATTTGTCGGATAATAAAAACAGCGCCGGTTTGCAGAAAAATCACAGCGGGCTAAGATGCGCCCCATGTCCGATTCCAAAGTCGCATTGATAACCGGCGCGGGCCGTGGCATCGGCCGCGATATCGCTCTCAGGATGGCGCGCGAAGGCTACGCCTGCGGCCTGATCGCCCGCACCAAATCGCAACTGGACGAAACCGCCGAGATGATTCGCGCCTCCGGAGGCAAAGCGCTGGTGACGCCTACGGACGTGGCGCGGCGCGATCAGGTGGCGGCGTCGGTCGCGGCCGTCGAACGCGAATTGGGACCTATCAGCGTCCTTATAAACAATGCCGGCGCCTATTTGCGGAAACCGTTCGTCGATATCTCGGAAGAGGATTTCGACTTTCAACTCAAAGTCAATTGCTACGGACCGTTCTTCTGCACCCAGGCGGTCGTCGGCGCAATGGCGGAGCGCGGCGCGGGAACGGTGATCTTTGTTCTCGGTTCTGAAACGCGGGGCGGACCGGCGCAATACGCCGCATACAACGCCTCGAAGGTCGCTCAGCGCGCACTCGCCGAATCGGTGGCTTATGAATTCATGCATCGCGGCGTGCACGCGATCGCGCTGGACGTGGACGGCGCGGTCGGACTGCCGCGAGTCACCGAGGCCGCGCACGACGAGGAGCCGGACCATTTCGTCTCGACCGAGGCAATCTGCAACGAACTCGTTCATCTGATAAATCAGCCGCGCAACGCCTGGACGTTCGCCGTCGATTTGCGCTCGTTCTGGCAATGGCGTCCGCGGGTGACGCCGAAGAAAAAAGCCTGATGCTTGAGCGGCGAGGGCCGCTCCGGATTCGCCGCCGCCCGTGATCGTTATGGCCTTGGCGGCCGGCGTCCGGCTATACTCGATATCCGTGCGAGCTCGACGCAACGGTCGGGGTGTGGCGCAGCCTGGTAGCGCACACGCTTGGGGTGCGTGTGGTCGCCGGTTCAAATCCGGCCACCCCGACCAATCAAAATCCCGCGTAAAATCAAGCATTTATACCGATTCCTAGTTGACGACTGGCTTACCCCGATCCGCCAACTGTGGGGGGTTTTGTGGGGAGTCTCCCTCAATACCGAACGTCACGGGCGTTTCCGGCCGCTCCAGCGCCGCGATGGCGGCGCGCCGCGCTTGCGCGCGGATATGGGCATAGCGGGCGAGCATTCGCGGACTCACGTGCCCGGCCAACTGGCGGATCGTCTCTTCGGAGATTCTCGGATTCTCGGCAAGGCGCGTGATGAAGGTATGGCGCGCATCGTACAGCCGATAATCAACCCCGGCTTTTACCCGCGCAGTGTCATAGGCCCGTTTGTAGCTGTAGGTTCCCATCGCACGGGCAAGGTCGATTCCCCAAAGATGCGGCTTGCGGCCGTTCCCCGCAAAACCGACGCGATGGAACGGGAAGACGTAGGAATCCAGAGCGGCTTCGGGAAAGCGCGCCAGCCAGAGGGTCAGCGCGGCGGCCGCCCGCCGGGTAAGCGGGACGACGCGGCCCGTCCCCGCTTCCGTTTTCGAGCGCCCGACGATGATTTCCCCTTCGCCGATCACGCCGTCGCGCCACGTAAGGTTCAAACGCGATGGCGGAGCGCGCGAGTCTCGGACGGCCGGAGTCCGGCATCGAGCGTGAGAATGAAGAATGGATAAAGCGCCGGCGACGCGCTCCGTCCGACCGCATCGAGCAGCTTGCTTTCATCTTCGAGCGAAAGCGCGCGACCGGTATCCGTCCGCTCGCGGAGCATCTTCACGCGATGCGCTATTCCCGCCCAAAGCCCGTAATGCTTCAGGATCGCGCGGAGCGTAGCGACTTCGCAATTGGCTTGGCGGCTGGATAGCCCCGCGCCCAAGCGCATCCGCTGAAGCGCCGCGATGTCGTCGGCCGTAATATCGGAAACCAGCCGGTTGCCCAACTCCCGAACCAGCTTGCCGACGTACTGCGCATAATATGCGCGGCCAAGGCGGGTAAGCGCGGTTTTCGATTCAAGCCACGCCTTCGCCGCAATCGGGAAAAGCGGCGGCCGCTCCCGCTTCACGATTCCATTGATCGCAAGCTCAAGCTCGCGCCGCCGATGGCGCTCCGCCTCCTTCGCGAGGGTCTTACTTGTGGTTTTCGCCGACTCCCGGATGCGCGCGCCGTTGAAGTTGAATTCGTACCAGTAAATTCCACCGCGCTTGTAGACGCCCACAGTCATTCCCCTTCCGGCCGGACCCCTGCCCGTTTGAATTTGCGGTTCAGCTCGTACTTTTCTTGTTTCTCCCGATGTTTGCGCACCCGAAACGCATTGGCGCATCGCTTCGAGCACGCCTTCGTGCCCGCGTCCGCGCCGCGTTCCGGCCTGGCCGCCCGCAACGCGTAAAAGAGGGCGCCGCAGATCGGGCATTTCCGAAACCGCGAGATTTCCGCCCCTTCCGCCGCCTTGAAGAAATCGCGCATCAGCGGATCAGGTTCGAAATGAAGCCGCCGTCCTTCACCCGCGTCGCTCCCGGCGACATACCCAACCTGAAAATCGAAAAACTCGCCGCTCGGTTGGAAATCAAAGGGCTTGTCATCCGGAACACCCCTCTGCTCACCCCGCTCACCCCGCTCACCCCGCTCATCCTGCTCACCTAAGCTCGGTTGGGAATCAAGGGGCTCGGCAGCCGGAACCGGCGAAACCAGTTGCGGCGCGCGCGCCAAAATGGCGCGAATCGTCTGATATGCATCGTGTAACTGGCGGCGGGCGCGCGTCTGGCCGCGCTTGCGGCCGAGCCTCATCGCCAACCCTGAAAGCGATCGCGGACCAGCGCCGCCGGCATCGGCGAAACGCTCGATAAAGGCCGGCTCAAGGGCCGTCATCCAATCGGGCGCAGCGCACGGCTCTGAATCGGGCAGGCCGCTTTCCAGCAAGTTCACGAAATCGATCCACGGCTTCAGCTCCCCGGAACGCTTGC
This sequence comes from Deltaproteobacteria bacterium, assembly GCA_021780225.1. Classification (GTDB taxonomy): domain Bacteria; phylum Desulfobacterota; class Binatia; order Binatales; family Binataceae; genus JADMIL01. The sequence goes on from JAJXZF010000016.1 coordinate 61,121, forward strand.
TCGGCGAATCGAGGGCTTCGACCGTTTCGCTCTCGCCTTGGAGCCGCCGTAGCGCCCGAGCATCGGTAATGCTTGTTGAGAGTTTTTTGCGCCGCATATGTTTGGAAGTAAGCCGAGCAAACCTCTTGTAAGAATTCGGCTAAACGCTCACATTACTGATCGGAAATAGCATGGCTTAAGATTACTAGCAAGCATTACGGAGGCACGCAATGGAAAAACTTCTGTCTTTTGAAGAGGCGCAGAGTCTGACCGGCATTCGAGTGCCAACCTGGCGGGCGTGGGCGGCCTCGCGAAAAATCCCCATTGTCCGGCTCGGACGAAGGGTCAAGATTCGCGAAACCGATTTAGAAAGACTCATCGAGGGCGGTTTGGTCCCGGCGCGCCCGGAGCACCCCCGATGAACGCCGAGGACCTGACGCTCCTTGACCAGCACAGGAAATTTCTGCGCGCTCGCGCGGTTGCCGATGACGTTGCGCGCGAACGCGGCTATCAAAGCGCGGGGCGAAAATCCGAGCTTGAGCGCTTGGGCTTCGGGCGAACGCAACAGCTAATTCCAGCGCTAACCATTCCGATATGGAGCGTGCGCGGCGCAATCGAATCCTATCAACTCCGACCCGATCAACCCCGGATGGACAAGAAGGCTAAACCCCGCAAATACGAACTAAAGGCGGGGGGAAAAATGCTGTGGATGTTCATCGGCGCCTGACCCAGGCGCGCGACGGTCGCAAAGTTTCGCTCATCGGCGATCCGCACGTGCCTTTGATCATCACGGAGGGCATTCCCAAAGGTGACGCGGCCGTCTCTATCGAATTGTGTTGCATCGCTTTGCTCGGCGTCTGGAACTGGCGAGGCTCCAACCAAGTCGGGGGTAGGACGGCCTTGGCGGACTGGGACTCGATCGCGCTGAACGAACGAACCGTCTATGTCGCATTCGATTACGACGTGATGGAAAAGCGCGGAGTATATGATGCGCTGGTCCGGCTCAAGTCGTTTCTTGAATCGAAAAAGGCGACGGTCAAGATTATCTATTTGCCGGTCGGCCAGCACGGCGAAAAAACCGGACTTGACGACTATATCGCACGTGAGCAAGCAGCCGGCCGGAGTAAAGACGAAATCCGCGGCGCGCTGCTCGGGTTGGCGACCGATGAACTGCGCAAACCCGCGACGCAAAAGGCGGACCGTCCCGAGATAATGATCTCGGCCGGCCGCCACCCGGAGATGGTCGATCAAGCCGAAGCCGCGCTGGTCCCGCACGCGGCGCGGCTCAAGATATTCCAGCGCGCGAATGAAATCGTGCGGATTGTCGTGCTCGATCGGGAGTCCGGGAATGGCGCGCTCCAGCGTCGGCGCGGCGCTGTTCAGCTCGCCGCCATGTCGCCCCTCATGCTTCGAGATATATTTGAACAGCTGATCTTGTGGAGCAGGCCGGGGCAAAACGGCCCGGAACCCGCCGATTGTCCGTCGCGTTTGCCCGCAACCTACCTGGAGCGACTCGGGAATTGGAAACTTCCTATGTTGCAGGGCGTGATCGAAGCGCCGATTATGCGGCCGGACGGTTCGATTCTGAGCGCGTCCGGCTACGACGAATCGAGCCGCCTTTTCCTGTATGCGGATAGTGACTGGGCCGCCGTCCCGGAGAGTCCGACGCGGGCGCACGCGGAAGCCGCGCTGCGGGAATTGAGCGCGCCGTTCGCGGAGTTTCCGTTTGTCGAGGACGCGGCCCGCTCGGCGCTGCTCGCGGCGATTATCACGGCAATCCAGCGTCGCCTGCTCGAATCCGCCCCGCTTTTCGGTTTCGACGCGCCGAGCCAACGAAGCGGAAAATCTTTGCTTGCTGAATCGGTGGGAATCATCGCGACCGGACGAAAGCCGCCCTCAACCGGCGTGGCTCGCACTGACGATGAATTGCGCAAAGCGATAACATCCGCGCTTCGCGAAGGTCAACTAATCGTTAATCTCGATAACATCACCCGGCCGCTCGACTCTCCCGACCTAGCGCGGGCCATTACTCAGTCCGAATATTCCGATCGCGTGCTTGGCGCGAACAAAATGCTACGGTTGAGAACCAACCTGCTTTGGACCGCGACTGGCAACAACCTGACGTTTAAGGGCGATATGGCGAGCCGCGCGCTTCTCTGTCGAATCGACGCGAAGGTGGAACACCCGGAAAAACGCGACTTTGAAATTTCCGATCTGGCCGCTCATTTGAGCGCGCATAGAAAACAATTGGCGATTGCGGCGCTGACGATTTTACGCGCTTACCATGTTGCCGGGCGTCCGCGCCAAAACCTGCCGCGGTGGGGCGGATTCGATCAATGGTCCCGCGAAATTCGCGAGCCGCTGGTTTGGCTTGGAGTTGCCGATCCCTGCCGCACGCGCGAGCGGATTATCGTCAACAATCCAGAGCGTGATTCAGCTTTGAGCATCTTATCAACATGGCATGACCTGTCCCAGGATCGTGCCGTGACGGTCGCGGAAGTGATCCGCGATGGCGCAAATTTGAAGGAGTTGTTGCTTACGGTCGCGGCCGATCGAACCGAACCGGCAAAAATCAACCCCCGGCGGCTTGGCGTGTGGCTCCGATCCATCGAAGACCGGATTTTCGGCGATTTCCAGTTATCCCGTCATGGCTCGACGCAGGGCGTGGCGAGATGGCGTGTGGGTTTGGTGGGTTTGGTGGGTTCCAGGAGCGCCGGTCCAAATGGGGCGACACACACACAACACAACCCGGACTCGCACGCGGCGGCCGATGATGGGGGGATCGAGGTATGAACATCGCAGCCGAAATTCTTGCCGAGCTTCGCGAGCGTGGCATACGGATCGAGCCACGGCCGGAAGGCCGGTTGCGGTTGACGCCGGCCAAAGCCGCCGATCCCGATCTTCTGGAAAAGGTCCGCGCGCACAAAGCTGAGTTGCTCCGGCTGCTCGGCAATCCCGGCCCGCAAAACGAGGCGCCCGCCGACGCCGATGAAGCACTCCGCCTGCTCGATCGCCTCAAGTGCTACGTGCTGCCCGGCGGCCGGATGCCAGCCGCGCGCCAGATAATCGAAGGTTTGCGGTCGATTTTAGCCGCGCCCGACGTGGACCCCGCCGCCGACTTGACAGCCCTCAAAAGCATCGAAGCCGAGTTAATCGCGATTGGCGGCAAGCCTGATCCCGCGTTGACCGAGGCCGTCGCGATGATGGATCGCACCTTTCCCGGCGCGCGATTAGTCGAGGTCCGTCGCAAGGAGTGGCCGCAATGACATTCGAGCGCGCCTTGGCCGTAATCGAGGCTGTCATGCGCGAAGGCGCGCGGACACACGCCGGCGACTGGCGGACGCTTCCGGCTGCTTTCCATATCGCGCACGCGACGCGCCACCTGGAGTTGCTCGCAGCCGCCGACCGGAGCGAGCCGCACTTGGCGCACGCCGCGACCCGCCTGCTAATGGCCCTCGAACTTGCGCGCGAACCGGATGGTCCTATCTCAGCGGCGCCAACGGCGCGTTAGGGCCGCCGAGGACATCCGGGCTTCGATGCCTTGAGTGGGTGTTGTGTGTGCGTCAGCCCCCCCGCCGACCGGCTAAAAATAACCCACCAAACCCACACGCGCCGGCCGATGCGGTCCGTTTCCGGACGAGCGCGGGCCGTTTCTGAAGGCCACCCGACCGCTAGCGCGGTGCGCCGTCGGCCGTCCGCGGCAACCTTAGAGATTTTCCGGCTTAAGCCCGGTTTGCGCAGCGATCCGCGCCAGCATCGCCGGGCCGATTTCAACATCGTCGTGAAAGGCGAAAGTGTAGTCAGGCCAACCCCCACGGCTGAGCCGCCGATGCGACCCGGATTGACGCTTTATATGCCAGCCGATGCGCAGCAGCGCGGCCAGTACGCGCTTGGCCTTGGCGGCCGGCCATTGGCTCACGCGGCCAGGTCGAAAGCCACGCCGGCGGGATCGCGCGGGCGTTCGCCATGCTCGATTTCATCGGCAATCACACGGAAGGCGAGCGCCTTCGCCTTGGCGATCGCTTCCTCGCGGGTTGAGCCATAGGCCATCACGCCGGGAAGCGCGGCAATATCCGCTATCCATCGGCCGTCTTCCTCCCGGTCGATTTCGATTTCCAGCCGTATTATTTCGGCGGTCATGCGGATTCACCCCTTAGCAAAATGGCGCACGCCTCAGTTGAGCATCGCACAATACCACTCCATAGCGGTACATACTACCCGGTATAAGGGCAACAAACATCGCCCATGCGAATAACTCCCGGCCCGCTCTGCCGCGTCGATGCTTCCGCTTGAATCGCGCCCGGCCGCCGGAAATATAGCGCCGCCGCTCTGCCGAACCGGCGTGTGCTCAAATTCAAGGCCGCAATGGCCGAGGCGGTCCAGACTCCCGGCCGACGCCGAACCCGGCCGCCTGCTCGCGGAGTTGCAAGACCTTGAGGCCGCGCTCATGGCCCTCGGCGGATGCTTCGATCACGCGCGGGCCGACGTGAGCACGGGCGCCGAGGTCGCGCTTCCCGGCGCCCGCTTGCTAAATTGATGGCTCTCCCCTATGGACCCCGCCGTTGCCTGCGATCGCGGCCCTGATCGTGGCCATCCATCGCGTGAATCATAACGCTCTCGCAATTCCGGCCCTTTTCAGAATGTTCGCTCTCACGGTCTTCTCGCGATCTGTGCTAAGGAGGGCCGCATCGGCAAGGCCGATTCCGGAGGACGACGCGGCAATGACGATCGACAAGGTTTTCGCGCGGGCACTGGCGGGATTGGTGGTTGCGTCAAGCCTGTCAGGTTGTGGCGCGGTTATGGCGTACCGGCGAATGGAACAATACAACAACCTTCAAACCGACCATGACGCTTTGGCGGCTTGCCTACGGCAAGGCGACCGCGATTGTTCACACGAGCAGGCGCTATATAACGCCGATGCTATGGCGGCCGGATCGATGACTCGCGGCAACAGCCACATTTCCGCTACCGCCACACTGACTCCCGCTCCACCGACGCCCGGAACCGCCGGAGCATCGAACGCCGCCGCGACGCTCGGCGCTGAATAGCTAAAGGCTGTCCGCCATGAAGTTCCGCCACTCCGCCGTGCTCGCGCTTGTTGGCTGGTACTTGATGTTTCCGCCACTGACCCCCCAACGGCAAATGTCTGATTAATGCTCCCTTGGCCCAGTGGGAGGATAGCCACGGCTTCGATACAGCGAAGGAGTGCGAGGCCGCTAAGAAAACTCTTCAGCGGTCCGCGACGAAAGCGGGAGCAGACGCGCTTGGCACTCAATTGTCCAGGACAATCGCATGGGCACGTTGCATCGCGAGCGACGATCCTCGCCTTAAGGAAAAGTAAACCGCGAAGCGATACCACGCGCCGGCCGTACCGAACGGCTGAACTACCATGTGCAGCTTTTCAGCTTGAAGCCACGGCTGCTCTTCTCGCCGGTGCGCCGCGCTCAACCTGTGCGCCTGCCGCTCCACCCCGGCGCTTAAAACTAGCCTCCGACGAACGGACGCCATTGACCCGCATAGTTAGCATATTTGGCTTTGTAGGCTCTGGCGGCGCTTGTTTTCCGCCATATTAACTTTTTTTTGGCGAGTTGGTCGTGAGCCATCAACGGCGTTTGCGGACCGTCGTAGGGGGCCGACCCCCCGCCCCCGCCGGGGGGCTTCGATGCCTTGACGGCCCGTTCCATGCGAGCGCGAGCCGTTTCTGAAGTTCATCCGACTGCCAGCGCCGGCAGCGCGACGGCGGGCGTTCGAGCGTCCCGATTGCGGTCGTTTCACTGTGGGGGATTTTGTGGGGAGTCTGAATCATAATCGGTATTGTCCGGCAGCGGTCGGCCAGTCGGGCTTGAGCGATAAAACCGCCTGTGCCAGAAGGGTTTCACGCATACCAAGCGCTATCAAGCGATACCGGATAAACTCGCCCTTTAACGCTTGGGGTGCGTGTGGTCGCCGGTTCAAATCCGGCCACCCCGACCAACTTCCAACCTGCTAACATCATCAGTTTTTAGCCGGTCGAGCATGCGACGACAGCGCTATCAAGCGTCTTTCAAAGCTCTTTCTGAACATATTCTGAACAATTGGAACCAGGCTGGGGAACCAATTTATTACGGCGCGAAATATACTTTTAAGACGAAAAAGGTCGTTTGCTATTTCAAACGATCAATCAGCGCGGCGGGCGGACGGCATATCAGGAGTCCGGACCGGCGCTGCTATAGTCCGCGCGAACAACACGCCGCGGACGGCGGGACCGGCCGCCGCCGTTGGCGGCCGGTCCCGATTGAGCGCGTCAGGGACATTTATTGAGCTTGGGATAGAGCGCGAGCACGCCGTTGAGCGGATCGCCGGTCGAGGGAATAAACGCCATCCCGCCCGGCGCGACCATATTGGTGATTAGCGGCGTGATGAAGCCGGTCGTGAGATCGGTCTGCCCAACGAAATCCTCCAGCGGGTTTCCGGATTGATCATCGATTTCGGTCGCTGAATAGGCCGCGCCGGGAGCGAAATAAGGCGCGGTTATCGCGTAAACCTTTTGTCCGCCCTTGTCCGCCACGAGCAACGTTCCGCTCGGCGCCGTAGCGAATATCGTGTCATCCACCGTCGTTTCGCCCGGCGTGGTGGTGTACGGCGACGTAAGCGGCACAACCGCGACGCTCTGGCATTTCGCCTGCGGATGACTCACGACCACCAACTCGCCGTCCGCCTGTGAATCCTGCACAATTTCGCCGAATGGATTGACGATCATCGAATCCGGATCCTGAAGATTCAGCGTGACGGTTTTTCCGGTCGTGACCTCGAGCGCCTGGGCGTCGGCCATCAGCACCGGGGTGAGAACCGCTTTCTTGCCGCGCAGCTTGACGTCGAGAATCGACGGCGCGGTGTTCGGATTGATTGTCGGAGCCGACGCGGTCAGATACGCCGCGCCATTATAAAACACCAGATCGTCGTATCCGCCGCCGTGCGGGCCGGCGCCGAGCTGATAAATGGTCTGCTTGCCATTGCCCAGATTGATGACGGCGAGGTTCGAGTTGCCGTCCTCGTTCTGGCTCGCCCATAGTTGGTGCGTCTGCGGATTGTAGCGCAGGCCGTCGTTATGCCCAACGACGGTGAAAGTCGTCACCACAGTACCGCCGAATGTGTATTCGACGATCGTGCTCTTGGCGCCGCCTGAGCCGTCCGGCGCGCCGCCGTTGCCGTAGCCGACGAAGACGTTTTCGGGCGAAAAGGTAATCGAGTCCGGATCCGAGTACCCGCTCTGCGATGACGCGAATACGCTAATCGAATACGGCGGCGGCGCGTCCGGCGGCGCAGCCTGAACTGGGCGGGCGGTTAGGGCCGACAGCGCCAATGACGCTCCCAGTGCGCTGGCGGCGAAGGGGAATTTTTCCGGTAGCAGGCGACGCATATTCCAATCTCCTTGATCGTGCGGCGGGTTAGATTCGCCGTCTCCCACCTCTACCGGAAAGAATCAGTTCCGCGTTTTCAGCCGGATTAACGCTTCATTAAGCCTCGAATTATCCTATTAGAATCCAATTCCTAATCACCGGTTCATACCGATGTATTAAACGTCCAATAGATTCTTCCGGGGGCAATTACAAACCGCTCCCGGGAGGACAACAATGAAGTTGAAGAGATCGTTAATGGCGATCGCCACAGCGGCGATGGCAGCGGCGCCGATTGGACTCGCGGCGCACGCGGGCGGACCAAGTCATATCAATATGAGGAACCAGGTCCGTCACGTTTTGCTGCTAAGTATCGATGGGATGCACGCGGTCGATTATTTGAACTGCTCGAAAGAGGGATATTGCCCGAACTTGGCTGCGTTGGGCCAAACCGGCGTTAATTTCGTCGACACCACGACCTCGCGGCCGTCGGACTCGTTTCCGGGCCTGATGGCGCTGGTGACGGGCGGCTCGCCGCGGACGGTCGGGGCTTACTATGACGTGGCGTATGATCGCGTTCTCGCGCCGCCCACACAGACCACTTGGAACGGCCTTGCCGGCGGCGCCTGCGCTTCGGGACAACCCAACGGCACCCGCACTGAATACGAAGAGGGTATCGACCTCGATCCTTCCAAGCTCAACGGCGGCGCTCCGAGCGGCGACGGAGGGATCAATTCAATCGATCCCACCCGGCTCATCCGCGACCCGTATAATAACTGCCAGCCGGTATACCCGTGGAATTTTATCCGCACGAATACGATATTCGGCGTGGTTCATAAAGCCGGCGGCTACACCGCATGGTCCGACAAGCATCCGGCGTACTCGGCGGTTTCGGGGCCCGGAGACGGCACTAACGTAAATGATTATTACGCGCCCGAAATCAATTCGAATATCATCGCGCTGACCGGCGTGACGACGGCGGACGGCTTCGATTGCGGCACGCTTACGCCAAGCTCCAACGCCTGGACCGACGACTTTACCACGATCAAATGCTACGACACCCTGAAAGTCGATGCGATTCTGCACGAAATCGACGGCAAAACGCACAACGGATCGCAGCCGGCGCCCGTGCCAGCGGTGTTCGGGATGAATTTTCAAGCGGTCAGCGTCGGTCAGAAGCTGATCGAGAAGAGCGTCGGAACCGGAGGCTACCAGGATTCGATCGGCACGCCTACGCCCGTGTTGGAGAGCGAAATCAAATTCGCGGACGCTTCGGTCGGCGAAATGGTCGCCGAATTGAAAAAGCAGGGACTGCTTAATTCGACTCTGATCATTGTCACGGCGAAGCACGGCCAATCGCCGATCGATCCGTCGCGCTACTTCCGCATTCCCGCCGACAATGCGAGCGACGAATCGCCGGCGCAGATACTCGCCAACAACACCAGTTATTTGCCCTTCTCCGAATCGCCGAACAACCCAACCGGCATCGGCCCGACCGAGGACGACGTATCGTTGCTCTGGCTCAACGATCCCTCCGAAACGGCGGACGCGGTCAGCGTGCTTCAAAGCCTCTCTCCGCTCGGGAACAATATCGCCGGGATCGGCGAGATCTTCTCCGGCCCGCAGGTTGCGCAACTCTACAATACGCCCGGCCTGCCGCCGAACGATCCGCGCACGCCCGACATCATCGTGACCCCGAATGTCGGCGTGATTTACACTGGCAGCCACAAGAAACTCGAAGAACACGGCGGATTCGCGCATGACGACACCAACGTCATGATACTGGTGTCGAATCCGCGCCTGTCGCCGGTCACGCTCAGCACCTTCGTGCAGACCGCGCAGGTCGCTCCGACAATTCTCGTGGCGCTCGGTCTCGATCCTTCAAGCCTGCAGGCGGTGCAGATGCAGGGCACGCAACCGTTGCCGGGACTTTTCGGCAACTGAGCGACCGGCAGATCCTCTAAATCGGAACGGGCGTCGCAACGATGCCCGTTCTTTTTTTCTCCACTTGAACGAACTTCGGATTCTTCAATAAACCCCGGCCGGCCTTCCAGCCCCAAGCGCGACCGCGCCGCTTGATTCACGGGTGTGCCAGCCGACGCTGCGGAATGACGTTGGCATTCGCACTTTCTTTTCGCGGCTGGTACGCGATTATCGCCGGATCTTTCACAGCTTGCGCGGCGATCTCGGTCGCCATCTCCGCAAGCGCCGGACTAAAACCGGCGTTGAATCGCTCGGCGTCGTGCCTTTGCAGCTATGGCTCCATGGCTACAAGTCCGACTCCCAACGGTATTATCATTGAAGCCGTCATCATCCCGACGTCGGACCATAGATGCTTGCGAGTACCGTCGGCATTAAATTTGAGCGGCCTGACCGAGGAAAATTCCGCGATTTTATCGGCGGTCCGCGGTTGCCCGAAGGCGACGGACAGCTTAAGGCGCGTCCATTGGCTGGCGTCAATTTGCGGGATCGCTAGCAAATCCACATTGGCGGCCGGTTCGTCCTTCTCGACCATCACGACATTTTCGAAATCTTGACAAAGCGCGCCGCGAACCGCGTCAGCCATCGCCGGGTTCATCTTCTCATAAAAAACCCAGAGACTTATGGTACGTATCCGTGGGATCGCCGACGACCGCGATCGTCAGCGGCAGGCACGCCACTCCGACCTTGGCGGGCTTGATCGCAACGTCGGGAAGAATCGTGTGCGCGCAGCCGGCCCAAACCGCAGATAGCAGCGCGACTAAAGCAGTAATCCATTTCATTTCCGAATGACCAGCCGCCCGCGAAGAACCAACCGGGAACTGCCGCGCGGATGTTATTGCAGAACGCGGATATTGTCGATGTACGGAGCGGTATCCTGCCCGAAAGAAAAGCTCGAGAAGATAATCGTCTGGGGCAATGCTGGATTTGAAAAAAAAGGCGGAGTCTGATGACTCCGCCCTGAGGTTCCCCGGCCGCGTCCTACTCTCCCGTGACGCCGTCGGCCACAGTACCATCGGCGCTGAAGGGCTTAACTGCCGTGTTCGGGATGGGAACGGGTGTTGCCCCTTCGCTATGGCGACCGGAAACTTGCCGCGCGCATTTCCAATCGCGCGCACAATTTCCGACTAACTGATAGTAGAGTATTTTCAAGCGTGGCCGTCATGACCTTGCATGCAATCAGACCTCGGCCGGGCGCAATCGGCTAGCGATATAAAATCCGAAAGCGTCTTCGGCCAGCACTTCCGCCACGCCGATCGCTCGGCGTTTTGGAAGTACATAGCGGTCAAGCCGCACGGCCTATTAGTATCGGTCAGCTCCACGCCTTACGGCGCTTCCACCTCCGACCTATCAACCTCCTTGTCTGGAAGGGGCCTTCAGGGCCTTACGGCCGGGATACCTAATCTTGGGGTGGGCTTCCCGCTTATATGCTTTCAGCGGTTATCCCGTCCGCACTT
>JAJXZF010000024.1 GCA_021780225.1 Deltaproteobacteria bacterium
GCAATGAATTGGCCGCCGGGGCGGAGATAATCGCGTCGCGCTCCTGCGATGAGGAGATGCGGCAAGACGGCGGATCGGCCCGGCTTGCGGCTTTCAAGCGCAACGCCGCCGCGATGGGCGAGGCGGGGAAATTCTTCGCCGAGATTTTCGCGCCTTTCGATTTCGATGGAATCAACGTCGCGATGCCGACGCGGACCTTCAGCGGAGAACTTGACGTTCCCGTCGGCGGCAAGACGGTGCGCCTGATTGAGGTGGGACCCGCACATACGCGCGGAGATGTCCTCGCTTACGTTCCGGCCGATCGAGTGATTTATACCGGCGATATCCTGTTTGTCGGCGGCCATCCGATCGTTTGGGCCGGTCCGATTGGCAACTGGATCAAGGCTTGCCAGTTGATGCTCGACCTCGATCTCGAAACCGTGGTTCCCGGCCACGGTCCGGTTACCGACAAGCGCGGGGTCGCGGCGGTCAAAGGGTATCTGGAATACATTGAGCGCGAAGCGCGCCGGCGTTACGACGCCGGGATGCCGGCCGCGGACGCCGCGCGCGACATTTCGCTGGCCGATTATGAATCATGGGGCGACGCCGAACGCATCGTGGTGAACGTCGCCACGCTGTATCGGGAATTTTCCGGAGGCAAGGCGCCGATGCCGTCGATCGCCGGCCTGTTCAGCCTGATGGCGGAGCTGCGCCGCAACCGGCGCGCGCATGGTTGAAGCGGGCTCGTAATGCGGAGCGGACGCCATACCGTGGCATGACGCCCGTCCAGCCGTCATTATGTCCGCGGTTCCAATGATCGGCAGGGCGACGGAACCTTCTCATATATGTACAATTTTCCGGTCGCCGACGATTCGCTCATGAGCTGCCGCCACTGCGATTTATTGCAGAGGCTTCCCGAGCTTTCGCCCGGCGAATCCGCGCAATGCGCTCGATGCCGCGAAGAGTTGTGGCGTCCGCGTGAGGACCCGCTGAACCGGACCCTCGCGCTCACGCTTGCGGCGGCGGTGTTGTTTGCCGTCGCCAACACGGTTCCGATGCTCGGCATCAGCGTCGTCGGCCGATCGACGGCGACGACGGTTTTGGGGGGCGTCGAGCAATTGTGGGGGCAGGGCATGATCTCGGTCGCCGTGCTGGTTTTCGTGACCGCGGTTCTGGCTCCCGGCCTACAAATCGGCTCCATGCTCGCGATCGCGCTCGAAGCGCGCCGGCCGCGGCCGCGCCGATGGATCGCGTTTCCGCTCCGTCATTATCACTATGCTCAGACCTGGAGCATGGTTGAAGTGATGCTGCTCGGAGTGTTGGTCGCCCTCGTCAAAATTACCGATTACGCGACCGTAATCCCCGGCGCGGCGCTATTCATGTTGGGCGGGCTGGTATTAATCCTTTCAGCGGCGCAGGTCACATTCGATCCGCGCGCGGTATGGATGGCGATTGAATGGGCCGACGAATCTCACGGCCATTCAACCGGCGCGGACGCGGATAATCCGCAGCCATGAGCGAACGCGCGATCACGGCGATGCGCGCCGGACTGCAAAGTTGCGCCGGGTGCGGCCTGCTTTCGCGGCCGGGTCCCGAGGATGATCGCGGCAATTGTCCCCGGTGCGATCAAAGGCTCAGCTTCCGCAAGCCGCGCAGCCTCGAGCGCACTTGGGCCTATCTGATCGCCGCGGCGATTTGCTACGTGCCGGCCAATCTTCTTCCGGTGCTGACGACCACCACCGCCAGCGGCGCCGAGCACGATACGATTATGCAGGGCGTGGTGCTGTTGTGGTCGCCGACCGGCTGGCCGCTCTCGTTAATCGTGCTCTTCGCCAGCATCATGATACCGAGCGCGAAGATCCTGGCGCTGGCCTATCTGGCGATTACCGTCGAGCGCGGATCGATCGCGAATACGGAGCAGCGCGTGCGGATGTTTCGCAGCGTTGAATTGCTCGGCCGCTGGTCGATGGTGGACGTTTTCGTGGATACGTTCACGGCCGCGCTGATCCAACTGCAGCCGCTGATGTCGGTCGAGCCCGGACCGGGGCTGTTCTTTTTCGCGGCGGTGGTGGTGCTGACGATGCTGGCGGCGGAGTCATTCGATCCGCGCCTGATCTGGGACGCCGTCGACGAGAGCGAGGTCGAGTATGCCTGAGGAACAAACGCCGAGCGCGGCGGTTCGAACGTCGCGCGCGCTCGCGCGGCGGCATGGAATTTCGGCGGTATGGATCATTCCGATTATCGCGGCCGCGCTTGGCGTATGGGTCGCGGTAAACCGGATCATGAACGAAGGACCCAAGCTCACTATCTACTTCACCTCGGCGGACGGCCTGGAGGCGGGCAAAACCAAGATCCGATACAAGGGCGTCGATATCGGCACGATTTCGGCCATCCGGCTTTCGAGCGATCATCGGGTGGCGATCGCGACGGCGCAGATGGCGCCGCGCACGCAGGGATTTTTCGTCGCGGACACCAAGTTCTGGGTGGTGCGGCCGCGCATCTCTGGCGCGACCGTCACCGGACTGGGCACATTGATTTCCGGCGCCTACATCGGCATGGAAATCGGCTCCTCTCACGCGTACCGATATCATTTTATCGCGCTCGATACGCCGCCGGTGATAAGCACTGAGGCGCCGGGGCGTTTCTATGTGCTGCGGGCGGGCGATCTGGGTTCGCTCGATTATGGCGCGCCGGTATTTTTCCGCCGCCTGCAAGTCGGCCGGGTCGCGTCTTATGCGCTCGACAAAAACGGCCAGTACTTCAATATCAAGATTTTCGTGCGTGCGCCTTACGACCAATTCATTACCGCGGATTCCCGGTTCTGGCAGGCCAGCGGATTCAATATGAAACTTTCGGCAAGCGGCCTGAGCGTGCAGACGCAATCGGTGCTGTCGATTCTGATTGGAGGGATCGCGTTCGAAACCCCGGAGGATGACCGGCTGGAGCCGGCGGCGCGTTCCAATACGGTCTTCACGCTGTATTCCGATCGCGCCACCGCGTTCGAGCCGACGGCGCGCCATCCGCAAACCTACGTGCTGATTTTCAATGAATCGGTGCGCGGGCTTGCGCCGGGCGCGCCGGTCGAATTGCGCGGGATCAAAATCGGCGAAGTGGCGGACATTCGCGCTCAGATGGACGTTAGAACGGCGGCTTTCTCAGTTCCTGTGACGATTCATCTCGACCCGCAAAGATTGGGCGTCAAGATCGTCGAGCTTAATTCGAAGGCGAACCTCGAGGCGGTTCGGGAGCGGCTGATTGAGGCGCTGGTGGCTCACGGCGCGCGTGCGCAACTGCGCACGGGCAATCTGCTAACGGGCGCGGCCTACGTGGCCTTCGATTTTTTCCCCGGCGCGAAGCCGGTCAAAATCGATTGGTCGCAATCCCCCGTGCGGCTGCCCACCGTTCCCGGCCAGCTTGAAGCGACCGAGGCGCGAATCAACGCCGTCGTCGCCAAGCTGAACAGCCTGCCGTTGCGGCAAATAGGGGACAATCTTAACAAGACGCTGAACGATCTCGATTTGACGCTGGTGAGCGCGCGCGGCGCGCTGAACAACGCCAATGCGATGGTGGCGCCGGAGTCTGAACAGCGCGTCCAGCTTGATCAAACTTTGGCGGAAATCAGGCTGGCGGCGCGATCGATTCGGGCGCTCGCCGACGACCTCGATCGCCATCCGGAAGAATTGTTGCGCGGAAAACGGGCGGAATCGAAGTGAAAACGTGCGGACTATTCACACTGTCGCTTGCCGGCTTGCTTGCGCTCGGAGCCGGCGGATGCGGAAGATCGGCGCCGACCAGCTATTACGCGCTCGAACCAACCGCCGCGCCGATCGGCGCGTATACGCCGCGTTTGTCGGTGTTGATCGAGCCGGTGATCGTGCCCGCCGCCGTCGATCGTCCGGAAATGGTGGTGCGAGTCGCGGAAAATCGCGTCGATATCGACGAATTGCATCGCTGGGACGCGCCGCTCGGCGACAGTATCGCCCGCGTGGTGGCGCGCGACCTCGCGGCGCAGCTCGGCGCGCCCGACGTGGCCAGCGCGCCGATAGCGAATTTCAATCCTGACTATAGAGTGAGTATCAACATTCAGCGTTTTCAATCGGAACGCGGAAAAACCGCGTTGCTTGACGCGGTTTGGACGGTCCGCGATTCGGCGACGGGCGGCATACGCACCGGACGCACGGTCGCGAACGAAAACGTCTCAGGCGACGGATACGAAGCGCTTGCGCAGGCGCACAGCCGGGCGCTCGAAGCGCTCAGCTCCGATATAGCGGCAGCGATTCGAAAGGAAAATCCCGGCCGTCGTTGAATTGCAAGAGAGGGGCCGATGCCAATCTCCGCGGCGAAACAGCGGCGGTTTCCCATGAAAATCCGAAGGCGTTTGGCGGCGCGGCGGCACACGGCGCTATTGGTTGCGATCGTGGCGGCGTTCGCCGTCCGCCCGCTGATCGGCGATCGCGGAATCGCTCCGATCGTTTTCAGTGTCGCGCTGATAATACTGGTGCTAATCGCGCTCTACAATATTCAGATTGATGAATTGGTCGGCGAACGCGACCGGCTGATCCGTGAGCGGCGATTCAGAATCGGCTGCGGATGGATTCTTGCCTTTTTCGCCATCGTCGAACGGTTGCTGGTATTTATCGCGCCAAGCCGGTTTGTCGTCGTGACTGGTCCAATCTGCTGGTTCGCTCTCATCGCTTTCATAATATGGCAGGAACTGCGCGCGGTCGTGCGGCAGCAGCGCGTCACGGGCGAGACTATAAGTATCGCAATTTCTATTTATTTGTTGCTTGGATTCGCGTGGGGCCTGCTGTACATCATGCTTTACCAAGTCCAGCCAGGCGCATTCAGTTTCGGCGGCTCGCCGTCATTGCCGGCGGCCGGACCGGCGAATCATCTGATGGTCTTCCCGATAATGATGTATTACAGCCTGACCACTCTCTCGACGATCGGATTTGGCGATATCGTTCCTCTCACTCTTCAGGCCCGCTATTTGTCGGTCGCGGAGGGCATCACCGGACAATTCTATCTGGCGATTCTCGTCGCGCGGTTGGTTGCGATGCAAATGAGTTCGCAATCGAGCGATCGGCGCGCCGGATAGGCGTGAATCAATCAGTTAGTGTGGTATCCCGCAAATAACTTCCATCTGATGCCTTATCAGCTTGGCGCGCAGGCCGCCCACCGCGGGGCGGCCAAGGATGGATTGCCGGGTCTGGGCTCGGCAATGACGGACAGCGTTGGTCATGCCCGGACTTGATCCGGGCATCCACGCGGAGCGCAGGATAGACGCGGGGTGCATGCTTATTCGCGGGACGCCACATTAGCAAGCGCTATGATAATTTCTTGACCAAAGATTTCAGCCGACAGACTATGGTGTTATGAAACCATTCATAAACGCGGCGTTCTTCATTGTTGGATTGGCGATAGTAGCCGGCTGCGCTTCGACCAAGGTCACCCAGCAGACGCCGATGACCGACATCGGCTTGGCGCGCCCAAATCAAATCTGGGTTTATGATTTCGTGGCGTCATACTCTGATATGCCTGCGAATTCTTCAATTTTGGGAAGCGTCGGCGCTCCGGCCGAAACGCCGACTTCCGATGAAATCCAGACCGGACGCAATTATGGCGCGCTAATCGCGCAGCGGCTGGTTGAAGATATTCAGGCGATGGGTATGCCCGCGGCCGAAGCCGGGCCTGGCTCAAGGCCGCAGATCGGCGACGGCGTGATCCGCGGGTATATTGTCTCGACCGAGAATGGCGGCGCGGGCGGTTCAGCGAAGCGTTTTGTGATTGGATTTGGCGCTGGGACTGCGGAGATGGACACCGTTGTCGAGGGCTACGTCGTCACGGCGCAAGGCTGGCGGAGGCTTGGTTCGGGCACGCTCAGTTCGACCGGAAACAAAGCGCCGGGCGTGATTCTTCCGGCTGCGATTGTCATCGCCACGGGTAATCCGGTGGGTCTTATTGTCGTGGGCGGAGCCAAGATTCTGGGGGCGGCGAGCGGCAGGACCGGCTTGGAAGGACGCGCCAAGACGACCGCCGATGAGATTGCGGCTCAGTTGAAGATTCGTTTTCAGAATCGCGGATGGATCGCGCAGGGTTAAAACCGTTTGACGTCATCGATTCGATTCCCGGTCCGATCGCGATGCACAGAGTTGCGAGACCGCGTTTTCTGATTTCGACCGCGAAGGCTGCGCTAATTCTGCCGGCTTGAACGTGTCGGATTGATTTGCGCGGCTTTGGCCAGTCCGGCTCGATCGAAGCGCATCTGGAGCACCGGCAGCACCCAGTCGGCCACGTTCATCGCCGTTTCGGGCGGCAGGATGCGCGTGGATACGGCGACGGCCTGGTATTCCGCGGCGATTTGCTTGAGCGCGCCGGCGGTTCCGGTGATGCGGATTTCAATCAGTCCATCGTCAGTCTGTTTCAGCGTCAATCCGTTCCGGGAGTTCAGTTGCTGCAGATATCCATCCGCGGTGGGATTGGTCAACCAAGGGCGCGGAATCAGATCGCGATCGGCCGCCGAAACCAGATTCAGATTCGCGATATCGCCGCCTTGCGCGAGATAGGAATTCGCTGCGGTCACGAGCGTGCGGACCAACGTGCGTTCCGTTTCGAGCTGCAAATCCTGCGGAGCCAATTGCGCATAGCTGGAGAGGCGGTCGAGCGGGATGCGATAGATCGTCACGCCGCCGACGTGGAGCGGCCCCGGATCGATCCAACCGAAGAACGCGGCGATCGCGGCTTTTTCGTCAGGGTTGAAGGCGCGCAAGCGCCAAATCGGCGGACCGTCTCCGAACGTCGTCTGCAAAACGTGCGCGCCGCCATCGGCGACGATCACTTTGCTGACATGTTTGTCGACCAGGAATGCGGCGATATTCCGGCGCAGATCTGGAATCTCGTATAGACCGAAAATCGCCGGAACCGCCGGCCATTCGCGATAGCCCTCTGGCACTGGCGGCGACAAACTCAGATAGCCGCCGGCGGTACGAAAGAAATGCCGCGCGTCCGCCTGCCATACGTCGCTGGTTCCGGTTGTTCCGTACGGCAGAATCATAATCGTCTCGTCGGGCGAAATATATTTGCGATAGAGGCCGTTGCGGAAAAACGCGGGAGTATCGACATTGGTCAGCCAGAAGGAGGCGTTGAGGTTCGGCGCGAGCGAGAGCAGGACGATGGCGCCGAACCCCCATCGGATTTGGGCGCTCCACGTTTTGTCGCTGAGCCACAAGGCGAACAGCGCGCCGATGCAGATGAAGAAAAACGCCGCGAACCGCGCGGGCATCGCGTTTTTGAACAGCGGCGCGAAGAAATAGAGCAGCGCTTCCGGCATCACAATTCCGCGATGCGGACCCGTCAGCAGCACCGGACCGAGCGACAGCGTCGCGAGAATAATGAGCATCGCGACGCACATCTTCACCGCGAATTCCCGGCTGCGCCGCATCGCCATGATCGCGACCAGGAAGAAAGCGGGAATGCCGATATAAGCCGTGGCGTCGCAAATCGGCGTGCGCGGCGACAACCATCGCGCCGTCCATGCGCCCAAAAGATTTACTTGAGAGGGCAGGACGAAATTGGATGGAAGCGCCGAAATATAGACCGCGATATTCCGCGGAAGATCCAAAGGCGCGCCGCTGAAGAAGTAATAGATATATGGCGACGCGAGCAGCGTGGCGGCGCCATACGCAGCGGCAATCGGCGCCGCGAGTCCGGTAATCCGCCGGCGCAAATCGGCGCCGCCCATCATCCATGCGAGTCCGAGCGCGATCGCGCCAAAAAAAGTCATCGTCGCAAGAGTTTCAAGCGACCAGCCGGTTTGTCCGATCAATACCAGACTCAGCAGTGCGGCAAATTTCGCCGCGCTGATTTCTTCGTTCAACCGCAGCAGCGCCAAATAAATCGCCAGAGTTATGAACCATCCGGATAGAGCTACGATACTGCTGAGCAGATGGCCGAGGATGAAAGGGGAAAAGCCGAAAAGAGACGCTCCGGCGATCGCGGGCCAAAATTCTCCGCAAATTCTTCTGAACAGTATGAATGCGCACCATGCCGAAAGCGCGGGCGACAGCAACATAAGCAAGTTGAACGAACGTATCGGGCCGCCGAGCATCGTGATCGGCGCCATCAGAAATGCGGGGAGAGGAATACTCGGGCTTGTTGCAAGATTTGTCGGCTCGGGCGACCATGCCAAGGTGTTAAAAAACGGATTCAGATGATGTGCGATCGCGAACGGCCACCACGCGACATAATCTATTTGCTGCGTCGGATCGCATCCGACGCCAATATAGCGGTCGCCGAAGTGGCCGATCAGTCCGCGCCCGAAAAAAAAGAACGACAAACCAAGATAGATCGTGAAAGCAATGAAGCTCTCGCGGTCGAGCAATCGGCTTTTCGGTGAGCGGTTTCCCATTTTGAGATCACGATCTATTTCTGGCTTCGGACCTGCTTTTCTCAAAGCTTTAATTTTTGAGTGACGGTCCGGGTCTGCCTTGTGCGAGAGCGCCATCTTCCGCATTCCGCTCCGATGCGAACGCCGCCGCCCTCGCCAACCCCTCTCGATCGAAATCGAAACTAAGAACGAAAAGGTGCCATTCCGCGACGTTCACAGTGAGCCAGGATTTTCTCAGGCGAGACGTACGGCAGTATGGAGCATATTCATGCCGCAACGCTTCGAGCGCGGGCCAGGAGCCCCACAACCCAACGGTTATCGCGCCGTCTTTGGCGCCTTGGAGAATCAAACCGTTTTTTTTGCCAAGGTCTGGCGGATAGCCGGAATACAATGGACCGGCAAGCCAAAGCTTTGGGATTAGACCGAGTCTCGACGCTTCGAACAGGTTCAATTTATCGGCGCTGCGGCCTTGCGCTAAATATGCATTGGCCGCATTCACGAGCGTTTGAAGACGGCGCCTCGCCGCGGCGTTTTGCAATTCCGCTGGCGTATATTTAGCGTATTTGTCGAGACGGTCGAGCGGCACCCGGTATATCGTGACGCCGGCAACGTGGAGCGGCTCGGAATCGAGCGGTGCGAAGAAATCCTTAATTACCTCGCGTTCATCTGATGTGAACGGACGCATCACGAAGCTCGCCGGTTCTTCGTCGTAAACCCATTGCACCACAGGTGAACCGCTATCGGGCACGATGACTTTCGTAATTCTTTTGTCGAGCAGGAACGCGCACAACTGCTCGGTCACATCCGGCGGCGGGAAGAGACCATAGAGCGCCTGCACAATTGGCCAATCACGGTAGCTGTGTGGAACGGGAGGAGTTAATCCGAGATAGGCGCCGGCGGTCCGGAAATAGAACCCAGACTCCACCTGCCAAAGGTCACTCACACCCGTGTCTCCGTAAGGCAATAACAAAACCACCTCATTGCGGCTGATATATTTTTTGTAAATGCCATTTCGAAAGAACATCGGGACCTTAGCGGGCGTGAACCAGAAAGATGAATCCAGATTTGGCGCCAGCGAGATAATTATCAGCCCGCCGAGCGCGATCCGCGCGCTTAGCCGCCACGACCGGTCGCTCAGAAACATAGCGACCAACGCTCCGACACATAGGAACACAAATGCGTCGAAACGGCACGGAAACGCATTACGCAGCAGCGGGAAAACCGCGTACACGATAAGTTCCGGAGCCGGCGAGATCACATGCTGGTCGATTGCAAGAAAGGGGCCGACCGCCAGCACCACAATTATTGCGAGCATCAAGACGCATAATCGAACCGCTATTTCGCCCCAACGTTGAACCGCAACGATTCCGACGGTCAAGAGCGTCGGTACGCCAATATACGCAGTCGTTTCAAAGAGATTTGATCTTTGCACAAACTTTACGGATAGCCAAGCTCCGACCGCGTTAATCCGCGTGGGCGTCAGGAGATTGATCGGGTCGGTTGAATTCGTTGCCGGGCCTAAAATGGGCATCTCAAGCGGCGACGCGTGAAAGAAGTAGTAGAGATATGGAGCGGCGATAACTGCCAGCATCGCGTACGCGCAGGCGAGTGGTGGCGCCAATCCGATAATCCGGCGGCGAAGCGCTATGTCAGCCAGCCAATAGGCTAATACAATAGTAATGCTGCCAAATAGCGTCATCGTCGCAAATATCTCAAGTGACCAACCAGCTTGTCCGGAAAGGACAAGAGCAAAAAGTAAGGCAAATTTTCGTGCACCGATCTCCTCGTCAAGGCGAATTAATACGAGATATACGGCAAATGCCGGAAACCAGCCCGCAATTAAAACCGGTTGACCAAACAAATGAGCAAGCATAAACGGAGAGAAGCCAAAGAGATATGCGCCGGCCAAGGCAGGCCATGGACGTTTGCAAATTCGACGAAAAAGTATGAAAGCGGCCCACGCCGAAATCGGCGGCGAGATAAGCATTAAGGTGTTGTAGGCGCGGACGGGACCGCCAAGTACAGTGATTGGCGAGAAAATGAGCGCCGCAAGAACCATGCTCGTGTTAGTTGCCATACTGACGGTAGCCGGAGCCCAGGATAATTTGTCGAGGAAAGGATTGAAAAAGTGAGCAATCGCATAAGGCCACCAAGCAAGAAAATACATCTGCGCTGGCGGATCTCCGACCCCGATATAACGATCGCCGAAGTGGCCGATCAGGCCGCGGCCGAAAAAAAAGAGTGACAATCCGAAGTAGATTGCGAAAGCCAAGAGGCTCTCGCGGTCGAACAATCGGCTTTTGCGCGCGCAGTTTTCCATTTGAAGATTACGGTCTATCGCTGGTTGCTGATCCGCTGTTTTAGAAGCTCTCATTTTTGAGGGACGGCCCGCCTTGTGCCGGCGCGCCATCGCTCGCCTCCAGCCGTTTCGTGAACGCCGCCGCCCCCGCCAAATCTCGCCGGGCGAAATCGAGCGCGAGCGCCGGCAACGTCAATCGGCGCCGCGCCGATGACCACGAAGACGTCCGGCGCCCGAGCGTCCGGTCATGCATTGAAGGCAATCGTAGCTGGAATTGGCCGAACGTCCGCCGGCTTGATGTTCGGTTGACTCATACCGGCGCTTAACCTCACGACCCAAATCCGCCCGCAATGCTTGCTTAATGCCGTCTGTGCAAAAAGTTCAGCCCTTGGACGTAATTTGACACTGAACTACGCGCAAATTCAAGTTTTGTTGCTATAAATTGCTGTGGCGCGATTTATGTTGTGCAACGCCGGCGAATAATGAGATGAACGGACGGCAATCTGGCGATCGACCGCGATGGCGCTGCTCGGCCATAAAGCCATTATGATGTTTCGCGGGCACTCCCAGCGTCATGACGAACGATCGATTGAGGCCGCGAAGGCGCTGGTTCGAGACGATAGACCGAACCGGCCGGCGCTGAATCGAAGTCTCCGCCATGGTCACATTTCAATAGCATCACAGATCAACGCCAAGACTCCGGAACGGAGAAAGCGCTTTTAAATCAGTAGATTGAAGAAGGAGGGTGCCCGGTGGCCCCACCGGTCTTCAAAACCGGCTTGGCGGCTAATACCGTCGTCGAAGGGTTCGACTCCCTCCCCTTCCGCCATCAACTTCGGATTCGCCCGATAAATCGTTCGATAGCCGCGTTGCGGCTCGATCGCCGGTAATTACCTACGCCGACGCTCCGCGCGAGGCGGTCGAGGCGCAGGCTTGCAGGTCACGGATGTTCCACAGAGGCATCACCACGATTGGGCTGTAGGATCAGTTTCTGCGCCTGCGATCTTTCGGGCAGTCTTGTGATGGTTTGAAAGAGGCTGCGGGACGAAGCGCCTGTTCGTGAATCTTCCGATGAGTAGCCGTTTGGCTGACCGTCCGATTGGTCGGTCGAACGCGATACACTGCGGTCAAAAGCCCGAACCAGCACATCGGCGAACTATTAGCCGAACAGGTAATCGCGCAGGGTATTGCCTACGTATTCCTTGCGAAACACGCCCCGGCGTTGAAGTTCGGGAATGAGCAGCCGGACGAGGTCGTCATAGTAATCCGGCGCATAATAGGGCGGACTGATCTGAAAGCCGTCGCCGCCAACGCGATCGAGCATGGCTTCCATCTGGTCCGCCACCTGCCCGGGCGTGCCGGCCATGTGCGGCATGCCGATGCCGCGGCCGTAGATTTTCGCCGCCTCCCTGAGCGTAAAATCGCGGCCGGATCTTTTGAACGCCTCCAGAATTCCCTGAACCCCAGCCGTCTCGATGCGCTCCAGCGGCATCTCCATGTCGTACCTGCTCAGGTCGGTGTCGAAGTGGGAGGACATCAGGCTAAGCCCGGCTTCCGGCGGAATGCGCTCGAGCACCGCGCGCTCCAAAGCCTGGGCTTCGGATTCGGTTTCCGCCACGATCGGCTGGGCGCCCCAGATTATCTTGAGATCCGCGGGATTGCGGCCGAACTTTTGCGCGCGCAGCGCGAGATCGTCGGAAAACCATCGGCCGCCAGCGCCAAAAACGCACTCGGCGTGGCGCGCGGCGAATTCGCGGCCGCGTTCCGAGGCTCCCGCCTGGATTAACAACGGGCGGCGCTGCGGGGAGGGAATCACGTCGAGCGGTCCCTGACAGTTGTACCATTTGCCGCGAAAATTAACGCGCCGGACCTTTTCTGGATCGGCGAACACGCCGTTTTCCATGTCCATCAAGACCGCGTCCGGCTCCCAACTGTCCCAAAGTTTGTAACACAACTCCAAATACTCGTCGGCGCGATCATAACGCTCGTCGTGCGGAATCATCGCCTCGAGTCCGAAGTTGCGCGCCTCGCTCTTGCCGAATGAAGTGACGATATTCCAGCCGATGCGGCCGTTGGTGACATGATCGAGCGTGGAGAGTTTGCGCGCCAGCATGAAGGGCGGATAGAAGGTCGTCGACATGGTGACGGCGAAGCCGAGTTTTTGCGTGGCGCCGGCCAGATAGGGGATGAGAATCAGCGGGTCGTGATTGGGAAATTGTACGGCGTAGCGGACGCTGGCCTCGTTGCCGCCGCCCCATCCGTCGGCGAAGAACATCATGTCGAATTTGCCGCGTTCGAGCGTCTGCGCGATCGCGCGCCAGTATTCGTTCTGATGCCAGCGCCAGCGGATTTTTTCGCGTGGATAGATCCACGACATCATGGTGTGCGGGGCCGGGCAGTAGATCACAAACCCAGTCAGATGCATCATTTTCTTCGCCACGTCAGCCTCCGCCGGGCGGCTCCAAGCCAATCGAGGCGAATAGCGCGTCCTCGTTCAGGCCGCGGCCGAAGTAGAGCTCGCGCTCGGGCGCGGTTATGGCCCGGTCGCGCTCAACCGCCATTCATGAGCTCCTTCACCGCGCCTTCGACCACCGTGCCCTTGAAGAAATCCGGATTCATGCTGGTCCAAAGCCGGGCGGGATTCGTGAACACAAAATCGCGGAAATCGTTTTCGCCGATCAGTCCGTGCTCGACCAGTTCGTAGGCCTCCTCGGTCACTTCGGTCATGTCGGGCACGTCCCAGTGGCCGATATCGGAGCTGAAGATGGCGTTAAGACGCGCGCCGAACGGCAGCTTGCGCGCGTCAAACGCCATCGCGTTGATCGGATCGTCGGCCTCGCAGCCGAAATAGAAGTTGGGCACGAAGAGGTCGCGGATATCCTCCGCCTTTTCGATTCCGCAGCGCGACCAGTCGTCGAGCGCCGATGTATCCTCCTGCGTGCCGCCGATGCCCCAGCCTTCGCCATGCCCTTCGAGCTTGTCAGTGATCAATTTGCCGCCGTAGCGGCGGGCGAGATCCATGTACAGCTTGCGGTCGAGATTTGCCGGATTGTAATTCTCCATCGCCTTGCCGTTGCGCTTTTGCCAGTGCCCGATCATGTCCGCGTACAGACTGGCCGCCCATCCGACGCCGCATTCGAGAAATGCGCATCGCAGTTGCGGAAACCGCCGCGTGACGCCGCCAAAAAACATCGCCTTGCACAACGCCTCGCCCGCCGAGGCGTTGTGGCCGATGTGATTGAACATGTAATTGGAGATTGAAGTGCGGCTGCCCCATCCCATCCCCGGCGAATGGAACGAGGGCGCGACGCCGAGCTCGACGCATTTGGCCCATACCGGGTCGTAGTCGTACTCGCTGTCGAGCGCGAACAGATCGAGCCAGTAGGCAAAACGGGTCGGATGCGGCACGGACGCGGCCACCGCTGGAATCGGACGGCGCACATGCCCCGCCATCATGATCACCTTGAGTCCGAGTATCTTCACCGCGCACTCGATCTCGTCGATCGCCTCCCGCGGCGTGTTCATCGGAATAATGGCCGCGGGCGTGAGCCGGTTCGAGTATTCACGGAAGATATCCGCATGAAACGTGTTGAACGCCCGGCAGGTCGCCCGCCTGAGTTCGTCCTCGCGGATGTGCGGCGCGCCGAGACCCGCGGTCGGATAGAGCACGGCGAAATCGATGCCGGTCTGGTCGAGGCGCTCGTGCAGCAGTTTCGGAAACGTCGCCGTGGCCCGGTCGAGCGTGTTCCTGGTCGGCAGCGCCCACCATGGCGGCCGCAGCGGCCGCTCCGCGCGGCGCTCCTCCCAACTCATTCGGTACCAGCCGGCGCCGTCCGTGCGATAGCGTCCCGCGAGGTCCGCCCCGGCGACCTGCCGGATATAGTCGCGCAACGCCGGTTGAAACTCGACCGTATGGCCGTCGGAGTCGATCACCGGATGCTTCAAACGGGCGCGCACCTGCGCCGACTTCGATGGTAGAGCGGTTTGCGTGCCTGCCGCCATTGGCCTGTCCTCCGTCTGTGCTGTGCCGAAGCGGCCTTACGGTACCATAGCAAGTTTGCCGGTACCAAACGGCGCGACGCGGCTTAATCGCGACATGGTCGGATTGTCCGCGGCGATCGTCTTGCGTAATTTGGGCTTTCTATGAAGAAAGCACGGCCTCGCGGCGAACAACTCTCGCCGCGCCTCGCGCATATTCTGAGGGAGCTTGAAAGAATCGTCGTCAGCGAGGGGTTTCTGCATCTTGACACCGCGTCTCTGGCCAGACGGCTGCGCTGCTCCAAGCGCGCGCTGTATACGCTCGCGCCGACTCAGGAGCGGTTGCTGGCGCTGGTCATTGACCGGGTGCTCAAGCGAACCGACGAACATCTGGCCGGAGTCGCCCGGAGCGCGCCCGATCGGCGCGCCGCCCTGACCAACTATATGGCCGCCATCGTGCAGACTTCACGGCCCGCCGATCCGCGCTTTCTGCGCGACATCGCTGATTTCCCGCCCGGGATGCGCCTTTTACGCAGGCTTCAGCGCCGGACGGTTGACCGGCTCGAGCAGATTGTGCGCGGCGGCATCGAGGCCGGGGCGTTTAATGACATCAGTCCGAAACTGGTCGCGGAGTTGATCCTGATGGCGGCGGCGCGCCTGATCAATCCGGATTTCCTCCGCCAACTGGGCCTCCCTCTCGCCGAGGCCTATGAAGAACTGTCGCGGCTGATAGATCATGGACTGCTGCCGCATCCCGAATCGGCAATCCCGGCCAAGTCCTTGCCGCGACTCGCGGGCCAGAAACTTGTAAGCAGGCGGGGGCCGCGCAATACGCCGAAGCCACCGGCGCGACCTCCGCGTCAGACACAAGCCACGTAACAATCGGTCTGAAATCCGATCGCCACACACGCCGGGTTCGGTTAGCGCCGCTTTGGGATTCTATGGCCAAACCGGATGTTTGAAGCGCGCAACGTGGCGGCGCGAATCCAGCAGCACCTGGAACGAACGGCAGAGAAACGCCCGAGTCTCGCGCGGATCGATGATATCGTCGATGGCGAATTCCTGGGCCGCGCCGTCAGGAGCATACTCATGCGCGAACAACTCCATCAGTTCGGCGCGCCGGCGCTGCGGACCCGGCGAAGCCTTGATGTCCTGTTCGTAAAGCACGTTGATGGCCGGTTCGGGCGCCATCAGGCTGAACGAGGCGGTCGGCCAGGCGACTATCGCGTCGGGATTCATCGCCTTGCCGCCCATGATCCAATAAGCGAGGCCGTATGCTTTGCGCATAACCACAGTGAGCTTGGGCGCCGTAATCCTGCGATGTACATGAAGCGCGCGGGCCACCGTCTTCAGCATCATGCGGCGCTCCCATTCCTTGCCGACGATGAATCCCGGACAGTCCACCAGAAAAATCAACGGCAAGTGGAACGCATCGCAGAGGTCCATAAAGTGGATGGCCTTGTACGCGGCGGTATTGTCGATCACGCCCGCCATGCAGTTGGGCTGCGACGCAACGATGCCGACCGGATGGCCATTGAGGCGCGCGAGACAGGTGGCGACGCTTTCGCCATAGTCGCGCTTGATCGGCAGGTAGCGGCCCTCGTCGACGGTTTCGCCGGATGACCTCGTATACGTCGTAAGGTCTGCGCTGGTTGGTCGGCACGATGTCGAGCAACCTGTCACAGGGCCGATCGGGACTGTCCTCGGTTGAGCGAACCGGCGTCAATTCATCGCTAGCGGAGGGAAAATATGAAAGGTACTCGCGGATGACGCGGATGCAATCGGCGTCGTCAGCGGCGCCATAATCGGCCTGCCCGGTTTCTCTCAGATGGACTTCGGCGCCGCCCAGTTCCTGCGCCGAAACATGCTCGCCCACGGCGCCAAGCACCACCGGCGGGCCTGACACCGCCATGAAACTGCTGCCTTTGACCATCGGCGCAAAATCCGAGAGCATCGCGTTGAAAGCCGCCCCGCCAACCGAATTGCCCATCGCCGCGCCGACCAGCGGCGCCATTCCGGACAAATCCACCATGCCGCCGAAGCCGATCGTATGCGGATCGAAACCGAGGCCGGCCCATAGCCGCGAACCCGTCATGTCCTGGACGCGCCCGGCCGACGCCTCCAACAGCGATATGAGCTGGAACCGATGCTTCAGCGCCATCTCGACGATGTGAGAGCTCTTGCGCATTCCAGCCGGACCCCGCGCGCCGCTTGCGACCGTCGCATCGTCGGCTAGCACGAACACCCGCCGTCCATCGATCATTCCGGTTCCGATCACCACGCCGCCGGCATGGGCAATTTTGGCCGCTTTGCCTGGAACCTCGACCGCGCTTTGTGCGAGGAGGCCGTACTCGACGAAGCTGCCCCGATCCAGCAAAAGGTCGATACGCTCGCGGCAGGTAAGCTTTCCCCCCGCGTGCTGCCGTTCGACCGCCTCTTTGCCGCCCATTCCGAGCGACCGGCTTCTGGCCGTTTCCAGTTGGTTGATCAGCCGCAGATGTTCGTCGCGCATCGACGCCTCCGCGCCCCCACGCGGCGCAAGCCTTTCCGCTCAAGCTGCTAACATCGCGATGGTACCACAGTCAAACGCATGGTACCGTCGAAGCGCCTGTGTTATGCATAAGAGGCAGTTCCGGCAAGCCATATTCTTGCGGCCGGGAATCGCGATGAATCTTCCGGGCCTGACGGCCGGAGGTCTTGGACCATGCCAAACCTGATCAGTGCAATAGAACTCCCAAAGCTGCTTGCGTCGTCCGCGCTATTTGCCCTGATTGACGTGCGCGAATGGGGCGAGTTCGATTTGGGCCAGATTCCGGGCGCGCGCCGCATCCCGCGCGGAAGTCTGGAGCGGTGAGCGCGCCGATCGGACAACTCGCGCTGGAGGCGCCCGGCCTGATCGGCAACCCGGAAATTCCGGTCGTGGCCGACCGCGCCGAGCTTGACTACCTGTTCATGGACAACGGCTATTACACAAAGGGCGGCTATGGCGGTTACCGGCGGATCGCGCGGCCGGCTTTGAAACAAACGCGGACGCGATCTTGTTAGTGCCGGTGCAAAACTGACCCAGGGTCGCCGATTGAAAACTGACCCACCCCGGCGTGGGGTACTCCGCAGTGGAGGGCCTCATGCTGGTGGCGGAGGAAGCGGTGGAGATCCGGGTCTTGAGTCGTCAGGGGAAGGGCATCCGGGAGATCGCACGGATGCTCGCGGTATCGCGCAATACGGTGCGACGCTATCCGCGGAGCGAAGGGCTGCCGCGCTACGCGCGTGCGGCGCGGCCGAGCAAGCTCGACCCATACCGAAACTATCTCGCTGAAAGAGCAAAGAGCGCCGCGCCGGACTGGATTCCCGCGACGGTGTTGTTGCGCGAGATCCGCAGGCTCGGCTATCGGGGCGGCTACAGCACCCTGAAGGATTATCTCGCGACGATGCGACCGGTCGCGACGCCTGAGCCGGTGATACGCTTTGAGGCCGACCCTGGGCGACAGATGCAGGCTGACTTTGCGACGATCCGGCGCGGACGTGATCGGCTGGCGGTGTTCATCGCAACGCTGGGTTGGAGCCGGGCGACGTATGTTGAGTTCGTGAGCGATGAGCGGCTGGAGACGTTGCTGGGCTGCCACGAGCATGCCTTCTACTTCTTCGGCGGAGTTCCCCGCGAAGTCCTGTATGACAACATGCGGACGGTGGTGGCGGATCGCGATCAGTACGGTCTGGGGCTCCATCGCTACAATCGCACGTTCCTCGACTTCGCCCATCATTACGGCTTCCTGCCGCGCTTGTGCCGCCCGTATCGAGCGCAGACCAAGGGCAAAGTGGAACGCTTCATCGGCTATCTGCGTGGGCGCTTTTACATCCCGCTGGCGAGCCAGCTGCGAGTAGATGGGCTCAAGGTCGATCGCGATACCGCGAACGCTCGCGTCGGGTCCTGGCTGCGCGAGATCGCCAACGCGCGTATGCATCGAACCACCGG
>JAJXZF010000113.1 GCA_021780225.1 Deltaproteobacteria bacterium
CAAGCTCGCCGATTCCGGCCGGCGCCGGCTCGCCGAACAGGCGCGCGACGCCGGCCATTGGATCGGAAACCATAGCCTGACTCACACCGTTCCGCTCGGCGAACGGCGCGACGCGGGAGCGGCGGAGATCGAAATCGGCCGGGCGCAGAAAGCGCTCGGCGCGCTGGCCCGCCCGGAGCGGCTGTTTCGTCCATTCGGCGGCGGCCGTCTCGATCGCCGCCTGCTGAGCCGCGAAGCCGCGGATTACCTGGCCGCGGGCGGCTACACCTGCGTGCTCTGGAACTGCGTGCCGCACGATTGGGACGATCCCGACGGATGGGTCGATCGGGCGCTTGCGGAAATCGAAAGGCTGCCGTGGACGTTGGCAGTGCTGCACGATCTGCCGACCGGCGCGATGCGCAATCTGGAGCGTTTTCTCGACCGGCTCGACGCCGCGCAGATCGCCGTCGTGCAGGAATTTCCGCCCGAGTGCGTGCCGATTCGCGCTGGCGCGGTGGTCCGCCCGCTCGGCGCTTACGTGACCGAGCCGGGCGCTTGAACCGAAACGCCGCCGCATCGCCGAGGAGGCCGACTTAGTGCATCTGCTGGGAATATTGATTGCTGGACTGATCGCGGGCTGGCTGACCGGAAAACTGATGCGCACGGGCGGCTACGGCCTGGCCGGCGATATCGTGCTCGGTCTGGTCGGCGCGGTGATCGGACAATGGGTGTTCGGCAAGCTCGGAATCGATCGGCCGTTTGGCGCGATCGGATTTATCGCGATGGCGGTGGTGGGCGCGATTATCCTCGTGGGCGCGATTCATCTCATCCGCGGCGCGGAATCCTCCACCCGCTAGCGGCGATGAGAAGCGACGCGGCGGCGCGGCGCTCCAATTATTTCTTCGCCGTGCGGCGGACGCCGCAAACGCGGCAGCATGAATTCGAGGTTGCGCTCGCGAAACGTGGAATCTTTCCAGTCATCGCCCATGATGATTTTTCGGCATACGCTCGTACCGCAACGGCAACGCATACGAAATCGCGGATTCGATTCGGCTAATCCGTAATCGTAGACAAGCTCTTCGTCTTTGCGGATTCTCCGGCGAGCGATAAAATCGCCACGTTCATCGAAACCCACATTCCCGTCGCAGGAATGATTCAGATACCATTCGACGGTGAGCCGGTTGAAATCCAGCTTGTCCGGCGGGATGAAGCCGTCAGGCGTCCCGATGCAGAAATTCCGAATTTTTTCCTGCAAATCGTCTCCATATTCGGAGAAATGCGTCCATGGAACCAGCCGCCGGTATTCCGTTTCATGAATGCCTTCGGCGATGCGCTGACGCTCCTCGAAACCCGTGACCGCAAACACGCCCACGCCGTCGATATTTGACGGACCGAGTTCAATCACGACCTTGGGGAAACCGATGCACATAACGTGCTTTCTCATCTTCCAGAAATTTTCCCTTAGTCTGCCGCAATTGCTCCTCAAGAGACTTTCCGTCTTCCCGTCGCTCTCTTTGCTCGACCGTTTGGTAATGTCGCCAAAGCCGGTCTAGATTCTGATATAGAGTTTCGTCCAACCATTTGGCACGAAGCCGAGGCAGAACTCCATTTTCCAAATTGTAAAAGTAATAGCGAGCAGCGTGCCAGCCAATCGTCGAATCCCAGATGAGTGCTTTCTTGAAGATTCCGCGCGCGCCGAGTCCGGCAAATTCTTCAAGAAACTCCAACACTGGCTCGACTATTTCAAGATTGGAGGGGTTCGCGGCCCATTTCGCCCTCAGCGCGTACATCTCGCGAGAATCCCAAGCGAGATTAAATTGTAATAACGCCTGCACCTGATTCTGAACCCTTAGCAACCGAGCTTGCCAATAAATGATTCCGGCGGTGAGAAGAGTCCCAACGGCGGATGACCCAGCCCATATCGTAGTCCATGGAGCGGAACAACTGGGCAAGAGACTCTGTAGCGCTTTTGGCATTTGCAGATATTCGACACTTGTCATCGCGGCTCCCATCATCCTCTTTAACTTCATATAGCGTTGAAGCCGGATTGGCTGAAGAGCACGCGTTCGGGGCCGAGGCGGCGCGTCAGCGCCGCGAGCAGTTCGCGCTCCGCGCCCGGACGGAACCATTCCGCGTAGCCGAGCCGCGCGAACATCCGCTCCATCCCGAGCGCCCGCGAGCGGCGGCCGCCCGCGCCGTCGCCGTCGAAGAGCGTATCGACGATCGCCCGGTCCGCCGCAGCGTCGATAAGCGCGGCGAAGCGCTCCGGATCGTTGGGCAGCATCGGCGCGATCGCGGCCTGCGTCGGGATTCCCGCCGAGCGCAAGCGCTGGAGCGTCGCGAGCCGGCGCGCGACCGACGGCGAGGTCGGCGTGAAGGCGCGGCGCACCCGTTCGTCGTCGGTTTCGAGCGTAATTGAAGCGATCGCCCGCGCGCCGATCGCGGCCAGCAAATCGATATCGCGTTCAACGAGTGGACTGCGCGTCTGCACCACCAAGCGGCGAATTGGAAAGCGCGCGATTATTTCCAGCGCGCCGCGGGTCAAGCGGGCGCGGCGCTCGATTCCCTGATACGGATCGGTCGCGCTGGACATGAAAATCGCGGTCTCGGCGAGCTTGCCGGCTCGTTTCAGCGCGAACAGCTCCTTTTCAAGCAATTCGGGAAGATTGGATTTGGCGGCCACCGCCGCGCCCCATCCGCCCGGCGTCGCGCCGGCGACCGGCAGCGCGCGCACGTAGCAGAAGGGACATCCGCCGGCCGCGCCGAAGGCGCATCCGATATACGGATTGAGCGAATAGGCGAATCCCTTCAAAAAACCGCCGGTCGGGGTGAGCGCACGGCGCGCGGGCCTGATTTCGTAACGACGCATCGCGTGGGCGCGGGGCGCGGCCGAATCCGGGTCATGCCGCGGCATTGACACGGGCCGCATCGCCGCCTCAAGATTATCGTATGAAGCGCGCGGCGATGGCATTGGCGGCGATGGTTTTGCTGAGCCTGCCGGCTCTGGCCCATGCGCAGTACTACGGCGACAACGATACCGAATGGGGTCCGCCGCCGTACAACGACGTCGATAACGGCCAACTGCTGCAGATCTTCAGCTATACGCTGGCTCCGTTCGGCTACGCCCTGGAGTGGGGCTTGACCCGCCCGCTGCACCATGTCGCGACCCAGACGCCGCTGTCGGCGGCGCTCAGCGGCGACACCGACGTGCGCTATTTCGGGGAAACCTCGAACGCCGCGCTGCTGCCGCCAGGTACGTTCGCGCCATTCAAGATGCCCGCGAATCCGAACGCGATGGAATCGGATAACGGTCCGCAAGGACCGACGGCTCCGGCGAAAATGGTCGCGCCATACGCCGGCGTCAAGGCGACCGACGTACCGCCGTCAAATTCGGCTAATGGCGGCCAATCCGCGCTGCACTAGCAGACGCTTCGCCGGAGGCGCCGCGGCGGTTTAGTCCGCGCCCTGGGCGCGTCATCGTGGGCGGGCGTCTGAATCAGCTATCATTTCCGACGGCCGCCAGACCGGAGGGGGAGGAAGATTGCCGCGATGCCGAAAATCAAAGCCGGCGCGATCACGCTGAACTATGAAACTTTCGGGCAGGGCGAACCGCTCCTGCTGATCATGGGTTTCGGGATGCCGGGCGTGGCGTGGGCGCCGATGCTGCCGTTTCTGTCCGGATTCCAGTGTATCTATTTCGACAATCGCGGTACGGGTTCGTCCGACCGTCCCGGCGGCGATTACACGATTCCCGAGATGGCCGACGACGCGGCGAATCTGCTCGCGGCGATCGGGATTCAGCGGGCGCGGGTGTACGGCATCTCGATGGGCGGGATGATCGCGCAGGAGTTGACGCTGCGACATCCCGAGCGCGTCGAGAAGGTCGTGCTCGGCTGCACGATGGCGGGCGGCCCGACGGCGGTGCGCGCCGCCGACGAGGTCGTGCAGATGTTGGTCGAAGGCATGCGAACGATGGCGAAGGACCCGAATTTCGCGCTGGACATGATCATTCCGCTGCTTTATCCGCCGGAATTCACGCTCGCGCATCCTGAGATCAAGGCGTTGACGCTGGCCGGGATGCAGCTCGCGCCGCCGACGCCGCCCGAAACCGCCAATCGCATGATTGCCGGGATTATGCAGTTCGACGCCTGCGACCGTCTGGGCCGGATAAAATGTCCGACGCTAATCGTCCACGGCGAAAAGGACATCCTGATACCGCCGGCCAACGCCAAACTGATCGCCGAACGGATTCCGCAGGCGGAAGTTTTCATGATTCCCGAAGGCGGACACAATTTCGCCGCCGCCGATCCGATCGGGATTCATCAGCGGATAATCGGCTGGCTGAAAAACTGATCCGCCCGCCGCGTCGCGGCGGTCATCCCGCCGCGACGATTCCGGCCGCCCGCGCCCATCGGTATTTCGCGCCCAGCACCGCGACCGGCTTTTCCGTCGTGTACGGATAGGCCGGGATGCCGTGCTCGAAGAGGTAGGCGCTCGCCTGCTCGACCTCGACGTCGCCGACCAGCGAGGCGACGATCGGTTTGATGATTCCGCGCCGGCGCGCGTCTTCCACGGTCTCGACCACCAGCTTCGCGAAGACCATCGGCGGCGTGATGATCGTGTGCCAGTAACCGAGAATCAGCGCATGGATGCGCGGATCGTCAAGCCCGAGCGCGATCGTGTTGCGATAAGTCGCGGGCGGCTCGCCGCCGGTGATATCGACCGGATTGCCCGCGGCCCCGAACGGCGGAATAAATTTGCGGAAGGCGGCGTCAAGGTCCGCCGGCATCGCCATCAGGCTGAGTCCGTTATCCACGCAGGCGTCGGACAAGAGCACGCCCGAGCCGCCCGCGCCGGTGATAATCAGCACATTCTCGCCCTTGGGCGCGGGCAGAATCGGCAGGCAGCGCGCGAACTCCAGCATGTCGTTCAGCGCCATCGCGCGCACCACGCCCGATTGCCGAAGCACGTCGTCGTATATCCGATCGTTGCCGGCCAGCGCCGCGGTATGCGACTTGGCGGCGCGCGCGCCCAGCGCGGTCCGGCCGGCCTTGAGCACAATCACCGGCTTTTTTTTCGACACCCGCCGTGCGACTTCCGCGAAAGAGCGGCCGTCCTTCAGATCCTCGACATGCATCGCGACGACTTCCGTATTCGGATCCTGCTCGAAGAAGGTCAGCAGGTCGTCCTCGTCGATATCCGATTTGTTGCCCAGCCCGACGATCGCCGAAACGCCCATTTGCGCGGACCGGCTGAACCCGATTATCGCCATCCCGACGCCGCCGCTCTGCGACGACAGCGCCGCCTTGCCCTTGACGTCGTAGGGAGTGCAAAAAGTCGCGCACAGATTTTTGTGCGTATAGTAAAAGCCGTAGATATTCGGTCCCATCAGGCGGACGTTATACTCGCGTCCGATCGCGACGATCTGCTCCTGCAAATCGACATTGCCGGTTTCGGCGAAGCCCGAGGGAATCAGCACCGCGCCTGGAATTTTCTTTTCGCCGCATTCCTTGAGCGCGCCCGCGACCAGCGGCGCCGGAATCGCGAAGACGGCGACGTCAACCGCGCCCGGAATCTCTTTGACGCTTTTGTAGGCCTTGCGCCCAAGCACTTCCGGAACCTTCGGATGAATCGGATAGATCGCCCCCTGATAACCTCCGTTGATCAGGTTCTTCATTACCGAGTTGCCGATTTTGCCGTCCTCGGGCGAGGCGCCGATCACCGCGACCGAATCGGGCCGCACGATCCGGTTCATCGCGGCGAGGATTTCCGCCTGCGACGGACGGTAACGTTCGTGGAGCTGCGCGAAATCGACGATTATCCGCACGTCGGCGGCGGTCGCGCCGTCGGACCGCGCGAAAATCGGATTGAGATCGATTTCGCGGATTTCAGGAAAGTCGGCGGCCAGTTGCGCGACCGCGACGATAATCCGCGCCAGCGCCGCGCGCTCGATCGGCGCGCCGCCGCGCACCCCGCGCAGAATTTCCGCCGCCGCGATTCCGTCGATCATCGAAAGCGCGTCCGCTTCGCTCGCCGGCGCAAGGCGGAAGGTCACGTCCTTCAGAACTTCGACCAGCACCCCGCCCATCCCGAAGGCGACGACTTTGCCAAAACTCGGATCGGTCAGGGCGCCGACGATCACTTCGTGCCCGCCGGAGAGCATCCGCTGAATCAGCACGCCCTCGACGCGCGCGTCCGCCTTGTACGCTTTGGCGTTGGCGGCCAGCTTCTCGTATGCCCGCTCGGCGGCGGCCGCGTCATTCACGCCAACGATTACGCCGCCGGCCTCGGTCTTATGGAGAATATCCGGCGAAACTATCTTCATCACGGCCGGATAGCCGACGCCCGCCACGAGCCTCGCCGCCTCGTCCGCGGATTTCGCCAGCGCTTCGGCCGGCAAAGGAATGTCGTATGCCGCGCACACCGCGCGGCACTCTTCGGGCGCGAGCGCGCCGCGTCCGTGCGCCTTCACCGCTTCGAGCACTTTGCGCACGGACGCCTTGTCAAAACTCATCGCAACCTCCAGCCTTGATTCGTTGGACGCGCCGATACCCGAGCCGCCTTGTCTTTGCAGCCGCCTTATGCGCTAATGGCGCGCAGCGCCCACCCTATCGCCGGTCGCGCAATCGCGTCAAACCGCTGGGGCGCTATTCTGGAGTAGGAGCGCTTGCTATGGTCGAAAAAACAATTGAGTTGGTTGGAATATCGTCAAATTCCATCGAAGACGCCGTGCAGCTCGCGTTGGCGCGCGCCGGTATTACGATTTCCGGCATCAACCACGCCCATATTGAAGATATTTCGGCCACGGTGGAGAACAACCAGGTCACCCGATGGCGGGTGGCGATCAAAGCATCGTTCCTGGTGAAGGATCAATTGCACGAATGAC
This sequence comes from Deltaproteobacteria bacterium, assembly GCA_021780225.1. GTDB lineage: Bacteria > Desulfobacterota > Binatia > Binatales > Binataceae > JADMIL01. Next base: position 6,866 of record JAJXZF010000113.1, read on the forward strand.
GCGGATTTCGCCGAATCGGACCGGTGCGCCGCCCGGCGCGGCCGATAATCGGCGGGATCCCACATAGCATGGACCGCAAACGCGGCGGATCGACGACGTTCGCGATCACTTCGCAATAGGCGGTCTGGAAAGTCCACTTCTATGCCAGCAAAAATCGCCGAGGTTCATCCCGGCATCTACGAAATCTTCTTGCCGCTGCCGATGCGGCCGACGATCGTGAATGTCTATCTGCTCGATTGTCACGGCGCCTGGGCGCTGGTTGACACCGGCATGAACACTGCGGACAGCGTCGCCACGCTCGAAGACGCCTGCCGCCAGGTCGGAATCCGGCTCGAAGACATCAGCGTCGTCATCGGCACGCACCATCACGTCGATCATTTCGGCACGTCGGCGACGATCAAACAGCGCAGCGGCGCCACCACCCTGCTCCATCGGCTCGAGCAGGAGCGGGTCAACCGGATGCTGACGCTGGGGCCGCCGTCGCAGAATCCCGACGCGATGGCGTTCTTCCAGACCCACGGCTTTCCGGTCGACAAGTATCCGATCGAGGGGATGCGGCCGGTATGGATGGGCACCGACCAGTACAATCCCGTTCCCACTCCCGATCGCTATCTCAGCGACGGCGACGTGGTGCTGGTCGGCGACCGCGAGCTCGAGGTCATCTGGACTCCCGGCCACGCCCCCGGCCATTGCGTGATCTATCTGCGCAAGGAAAAGGTGCTGATCGTCGGCGACCATCTGCTGCCCAAAATCACCCCGCATGTCGGCGTCTATCCGAGCGGCCCGACGAATCCGCTCGGCGATTTCATCAACTCGCAATTCAAAGTGCAGCGCTTCGACGTCGAGCACGTATTGCCCGCGCACGGCGCCGTCTATCACGACCATCGCCATCGCGCCAACCAACTCATCGAGCATCATCGCTACCGCGAGTCCGAGATGCTCGATCTGATCCGGCGCAAGTCGCAGTGCGCCTACGAAATCGCGTCGCAGGTCTTCGGCGACGAGGAACGGCCGATTTTCCACGTGATGGCGGCGACCTTCGAGACGCTCGCCCATCTGGAGCTGGCCTGCGTCGAGGGGCGCGCGAAGAAAAAGGTCGAAAACGGCCGCACGCTGTTCCAGACGGTTTAGCGTCGCGTCACTAAAATAAGTTTGCACTCCGCGTCTGTCTTGCGCTCGGCGTGGATGCCCGGATCAAGTCCGGGCATGACGCAACTCTGTGCGTCATTGCCGGGTCTGGGCCCGGCAATCCATCCTTGGTCGCCCCGCGCTGGGCGACCTGCGCGCCGAGCTGATCAGGCGTCAGGTGGCAGTTATTTGCGGGACACCGCGCTAGTGTCGCGTCACGAAAATTAGTTTCCCGAGCGGCGGTCAGGATTCCAAGTTGCGCCCCGAATGACCGAATGGAGCGTTTTGGTTGTCATTCTGAGCGCAGCGAAGAATCCCCGCTATTAAAACTCCGGCATAGCAACCGCCGAATGCCGTACCTGATGCGCCGGCCGCGCTTACGCGGTCAGCGTTTTGAGCATCTCCCAATAGGTCATCGGCTTGAGCGCCGCGTAGTATTTCCCGTTCGCGAGCATCGCGCGATGCAGCTTCGGCAGATTGAAGAACGGCACGCTGGGGTAGCTGTGATGCTCGATATGGTAGTAGCAGTTCTTCGGCTCGAACAGGATTCTTTCCACCGGCCCGAGTTTATATTCCACGATCGTATCGTAGGCGGCAGCGCGTTCGATCGGCGGATGCTCCGACAGCACGCGCATCTTGTTGAACGCGATCATGCAGGTCGCGAGCGGCACCATCCAGTACGCAAGAAACAGCAAGAAGACGCGGAAGTAGATAATCAGCGCCAGCGCACAAATATAATAGCCAATCCGCACTGCGCGGTAGAGCGGAGTCTGCCCCGACGCCGCCGGATCGGCGTTGCCGTAGCGCATGATTTTAATCGCGTACCAGATTCCGAGTCCGGTGAACTGCCGCAGCAGCGACCAGGCGAGCCGCCGCCGCGCGACCGGAAAATGCCAGTCCGGATCCTCGAACTTCTTCTGCAAATCGCCGTCAACCGGCAAGTTCAGGTACTTGTGATGCTGTAAATGGGTGTGGCGGAACGCCCTCAATGAAACCAGCACCGGCCAGGTAACGAACAGCTCGCAAACCAGGTCGTTGAGCCATTTGCGCTCGAACATGCGCCAGTGCGTCGCCTCGTGCATCATCAGCAGGAGAGCGTGCTGGCGCGAGCCGATAATCACCACCGCGAGCAGATAAGCCGGAATCGCAAGAATCGGATTGGCGACGCGGCGCGACAGGTAAATTGTCGCGAAGACGATCGCCCATTCGAGCGCGATATGAAAAACCGCGCGCGCCGGCGATAGCCGCGACAGCTCGCGGACCTGGTCCGGATCGATCCGCCATCCCTCGAACGGCGTCTCGATGAAGTCTTCGTATTTGCGCGCCGCCTCCGCCATCGTCGTCTCCGACTAATGCCAGAGGCTAATTCATCGTCTCAAAGCTCGCAATATTTCGCGCTCCCGTTCGAGAAACCGCTCCGAACAATGAGGCGGGGTTTTTATTTGGTAGTAGCCGGTCCAAATTCGTACGGCATCGAGTAGAACCACGCATTCTCGCCCGAGTAAAAGCTACCCGCGTAAAGCTGTCCGGCGTATCGGACACAATCGGGCTGCGATTCGGATCCGTTCGCCAGACATTCCCTGGGAATCGGAACCGGCGGAAGATCGAGAATCGCGTCGGTGCGTTGCCGGCGGGAAAATTTGTCGGGAGGCGCGTAAACCTGATCGAATCGCTGCTGCCGTTCGCGCGCAGCTATAACGGTCTGTTCCAATTGAGCGACGGTCGGCGGCGAAACCGTCCATCGCTCCGAGCATCCTGACGAAAAAACCATCGCCGCAAACACACAAACGATCCGCGCCGCTATCTGGATTTGCTCAATAGCCATCAGGATTTGCAAAGGCCGTTAGAGGAAAATGCACCCATCCCGAATCGCCCAAGCTTTCGTCGCCAGCCTGAACGAAAAATGGGATTGCGTGAATGCGCGCGGCGTAGCGCATGCAATCGAGATTCGTCTCCGTGCCCGGCTTGACGCATTCTTTCGGCACGGCGATCGGCGGCAGGTTCCATACCGCCAGATTCCGATCGCTGCGCGAGTAGGCGTTGGGATTCGAGTAAACCTGATTGAAGCGCGCTTCGCGTTCGCGCGCCAACCGCACGTCCTGCTGCAAATCGGCCCGTGTCAGCGGCGTGATTCTTTCCGCCCCAGGCGTGCATCCAGAAACGATCGCGAGCAGCCCCGTCGCCGCGGCGAGCGCCGCAAGCCGCGTCCACTTCATCGTTATACCTGTTTTCAGTTGGCCGCCGCGCTGGCTCCTCCGGCGCCGGCCGCATCGACCGGCTGAAGGACGGCGTGGGTCGCGGGAAGCGAACTCGCCGCCTGCGGGACCGGCGGGAGTACGACGGCATTGACCGGCGCCGGCGCGGCGCGCGGCGCGGCCGGGTCGATCGCCGGCGCGTCGCTGCTGCGCGCCAGCGCCTCCTCCGCCAGCCGCCGTTCCAGAATCCGCGAGCGCGGAATCCGCACCACCACCTCGCGGCAGGCTTCGTCCTCCGCCCGCGCGATATTCACGTCGCGCATGTCGATCAGCGTCTGCGCCGAATTGATCGCCATGTCGATCGGATCGATCGCGGGCATCGGATTGACGTGATACCGGCCGCCCGAAAATTCGATCAGCGTCTTGCCGTCGTGCGCCGAAACCATCCGGCCCCGGATGCTGACCTGCTCCGCCGAGACCAGGAACAGATAAAACCCCTCGTAGTGCGTGACTTCGCCGTACACCACCGCATCGACGCCCAGCCACGCGCCCAACTGCTGGGGACTTACCCGGCTGAGCTCGGCGCCGTCGTCGATTCCGTGGCTGGCCAGCACCGCGTCGATGCCGATCGGATTGCTCAGCGTGAATTCGCGTTGCGCCAGATAGCCAACCATATAGCGCCGCAGCCGCTGCGCGTCGGTCCATGCCCAGCGGTCGCGTTCTTCCTTGTCGCGATCGGTCATCGGCAGCTTGTCAACCACGTATTGCGCGCTGCCGTCGTCGACAAACGGCAGCACCGCGATCCGCTCGGGCGGATTTTTCGTATATTGGGGCGAGACCGCAACCTTCACGCCGCTCGGATCGAGTTCGACAATCCGGTCCCACCAATCCTTGCGGCCGTGCGAAGCGACTTCATACGGCTTCTGATAGAACGGGCGCGCATTGGCGTCTTTTGCCGACACGCTTGCGCATCCGCCGGCGCCGATACCCATCATGGCGGACAAAAGCGCCGCCGCCATCCGGCCACAGGTCAGCTTCATCGGCGATATCCGTCGCGAACGCGCGCATCCGCGGCCATAGCCATCTCAATTAACATGATTTTAATTTTATCCGTCTTGTAACCGCGTATCGGCGGCGCCGGCGCGCTGAATAGAGATAATCGGCCGCTGGAATCATTGCTTCAACCGCGCGTATGGACTCCCAAATCATCAGGCGCATTCTATTTAAGATACGCCGGAGCGCGAATTGGGATTCAAAATAAAATTAGTATTGATATTCATTATCACTCTTTCTATGGCCCGACTGTGTAACCGATACCAATTTCGCGCGTACCTAACTTGACAGCACGGCGCTGACGGCGTTTAGTTGACCGGCGCGAAAGTCGCTCGCACAACGCCCGCCGCGCGTTTTTTTTAAGGGAGGGCCTTCGCGTGAAGATCGGCATCAACGCGCTCGGCCTGTTGCCGGGCGTGCTCGGCGGCGGCGAAACCTACTTGCGAGGCTTGGTTCATGGACTCGGCCGGTTGTGCGGCGATGATGAATTTCTGCTCTTCACCAATCGCGAAAACCATCCAACCTTCGCCGCGCTTGGCGATAATTTCCGGCGGGTGCGCTGCGATTTTTCGGCGCGTTGGAGCATCCGGGCGCTGGCTCTGACGCGCATCTTCGGCGAGCAATTCTATCTGCCATGGCGCGCCGCGCGAGAAGGCGTGGAGGTGATTCATTCGCCGCTGGATACGACGGTGCTGCAAGCGCGATGTCCAACCGTAATGACTTTGCATGACATGAATTTCGAGGCTCTGCCCGAGGCCTCGAACGCGGCGCAGCGCGCGATCGCGCGGGCGCTCGTCAGGCTTTCCGCCCGCCGCGCCAGCGCCATCATTACCGTAAGCGAATTCAGCCGGCGCGAAATTACGGCTGGACTTAAGCTGCGCGGCGATCGCCTGTTCGTCGTGCATAACGGCGTAGGCGGCGCCGCGCCGAAAGAGTTGGCGATTCCCGAAGCTTCAATGCCATCGGGCCTCAGACCGCCCTACATGGTCGCTTTCAGCAGCATCAATCCCCATAAAAACATCGCGGGTTTGATGCGCGTTTTCGCCGGACTGCGGAGCGCGGACGACTGCCAATTGGCGATTATCGGCCATCCGCCAATGAGCGGCCGGCCGCTGCCGGAATTGGCGCGTCAACTGGGAATCGAGAACCGCGTCGTGTTTACCGGATATGTAAGCGAGCGCGTGAAGCGGCAATTGACAGGAGGCGCGCGCCTGCTCGCCTTTCCATCGCTTTACGAAGGTTTTGGCCTGCCCGTGATCGAAGCGATGCGCGCGGGCGTTCCGGTCGCATGCTCCGCGCGCGCGGCGCTGCCCGAAATCGCGGGTCCGGCGGCGCGCTATTTCGATCCTGACAATGCCGATGATTTCAGCGCCGCGCTTGCCGACGTGCTGCACGACGAAACGTTGCGCGCCCGGCTGATCGCGGCCGGACGGCGGAACGCGCGGCGTTTCTCCTGGGAGCAGGCGGCCCGGCAGACGCTGCAGGTCTACCGGCGCGCGGCCGGACAGGCGGGACTCGCCGCGGCTGGCCGGCCGGGGAGCGGCGGCGCCGATGAGACGTCGGAATTCCAGGACTCGGTGAACGCGCGCCATGCGTAAGTCGGCGCAAGCGGCCGCATCGGATTGCCCGGAACCCGCATCGGGCGAATTGCCGGCGCGCTCCGATCGATTTGGAGCGCACGCGCGGACCGCGCTTTCCTATTTGGCCGCGCTGGCGATCATCGTTCTGATCGCGCGGGACGTTCCGCGCGCGGCGCTGTTCGGCGCGCTGTCGCACGCACGATTCGGGCTGTTCGCGGCGACGGTCGCGATCGCGTTCGCGGGATGGTTTTTCGGCGAAACGCTGCTCTTTTCGCGCCTGTTCACCTATTTTCACGGCCGCACGACGTTTCGCGAAACGCTCGCGGCCAATGCGGCGCAATATTTTCTGCAACTGGTCAACGTCGCGGTCGGCAGCGGCGCGTTGATCGTCTTCCTCAAAAAACGCAAGTCGGCGCATTGGCTTGACGGCGCCTGCACGCTGGCGTTCCAGGCGATGATCGACTTTCAGGTGATGATCGCGATGGCGCTCGCGGGGCTGATGATCGCGCCGCAATCGGTCCTGCGCCATTTCGGCGTCTATTTAATCATGCTGCTAAGCGCGCTGTGGCTGGTCGCATGGTTCTGGATGCGCGGGCGGCCGCGCATGCGCTGGTTGCAGCGAATTTACGATCTGCCCGCGATGGGCGCTTTCCGCACCGCCCGTCCTGGCCACTATCTATCGCTTTCGCTGATCCGCGCCGCGATTTTCGGGTTTCAAGGTTTCGCGCTCTACTTCGAAATGCACGCCTTCGGCGTGCAGGTTCCGCTGACGATGACGCTGGCGCTCGCTCCCGTGATCCTCCTGATCGCGAGCCTGCCCCTGACGCCGGTCGGCCTTGGTTCGGAACAGGCCGCGATGGTAATGTGCTTCAGAAACTTCGCGCCGGCGGCCGAAGTGCTTACGGTCTCGCTCGCAATCAGCGCCAGCAATGTGATTTGCCGCATTTTGCTCGGCGTGATTTTTCCCCACGCAATCAAAAGCTTTGATGAAAACCTTTGAGGGCGGACTGTCACGCGCCGCCGACCTGTCGCTGATTGGAATCGGCAGCCTCGCGCTGTTTGGATGGGCCGCGCGCGGTCCGGATTACTACAATTTCGACGAAGGCGTGTACGCCGAAATCGCGCGTGAAATAGCGCGCACCGGCCAGTTGCTGACGCCCCGCTGCAACGGCGTGCCCTACTTCGAGAAACCGCCGCTGATCTATTGGTTTTCGGCGCTCAGTTTTCGCCTGTTCGGAACCACGACATGGGCCGGTCGGCTGCCGATCGTTCTATTCGGCGCGATCGGCGTGGTGGCGCTCTATTGGCTGATGGCGCTCTGGCGCAATCAAACGGCGGCGCGCGCCGCCAGTGTTTGTCTGGCGACCTCGTTCGGCTATTTCATCTATGCACGCACCTTGATGATGGACGCGCCGCTGACCGCGCTGTTCGTCGTCGCGATGGCGGCGTTTTTCTCGGCGTGGCGCCGGCCTGAACGGGCGCGCCCGATGTTGGCGCTGACGGCCGCATCATTGGGCATGGCCGTAATGGTCAAAGGTTTGATCGGAATCGCCCTGCCCGTACTTGCGGCGGCGATCGCGGGGACTTTCTCGACCGACCTGCGCGCCTTTCTTAAACGCATCGGATGGCGCGGCGGATTGATGATGGCGGCGATATTTGTCGCAGTGGCCGCGCCGTGGCATCTCCTCGTCGAAATTCGCCATCCCCACGCGATGAACCACTATCTCGTGGCCGGCCAGTTGCGGCGCTATCTGGAAGGCGCCGACAGCCTGGACGTCGTTCCGCTTGGCGTCGGAGCTTATCTTGGCGCGACGGCGGCGTGGTTCATGCCATGGGTCATTTTTTTGCCGCCTGCGATCGCCACGGCCCTGTGGGAAGCGCGCCGGCGCTCTCCCGACCGCGATCTGCTCATCGCGGCGCTGGCCTGGAGCTTCACGGCGGTGGCGTTTTTTATCGTCTCTCCCGCGCGACTTGAATACTACGCGCTGCCGGCGCTCCCCGGCCTGGCGATCCTGGTCGGATACTGGTGGTCTCGCGTCGAATTGCCGTCAGCGGCGGCGCGCAATTGCTTCGCTGCTATGCTGGTTGTCGCGACGCTCGGCTGGATAGCGACGCTCGCCGTCGCGCATGCTCCGATCTTCGACCGGCTTTATGCGGTGCTCAACGAACAATATCGGAATGCGAGCGGCGCCGTTCAGCCCTCCTTCGCGGAGCTGACGCCGGCCGTCATCATCGAATTGATCGCCTTGACCAGCGCCGGTTTTCTGGGACTGTTCGCCGTGCGGCATGCGCGCAGGCGCATGGCTTTCGTGAGCATGCTCGCACTGGCGATCGTATCCAATTGGGCGGTGCATCGTGGTCTCGAAGTGATGGAGCCGTATAGCTCGGTCGCGCCGCTTGCGCACGACATCGCCAAAACGATCGCTCCGAACGATGCGGTCGTGATCATGGGACCATTCGAGGCGGCTGCGCCGGTCGCATTCTACTTGCGCAGGCGCGTGATGATCGTCGATGGGCTGGGCGGCGACTTGCGCCAAGGCCGGGAAATGGATGCGGCGACCAACCGTTATTTTCTTGACGACGCCAGCCTCAATCGGCTTTGGAACAGATCCGGACGCCGAGTTTACCTGGTGATTGTCAACGGCGACCCGGCCGCCGATCCGCCGCCGCCAACCCCGGCTTGGCGACTTCAGGAAATGCCGTCCGGAGCGCTCTATTCGAATCGTCCGCGATGAAAATGATTGAACGGCGGCGTCCTCGACGGACGCCGCCGTCTCGCTATGTCTAAAAAATTGGCAGTCAGCCGTGCTCCGGCCAGCCTTAGCCGGCTTGCGAAACGCGCTTACTGCGCCGGGTAGGAGCGCTGATCCGGCCGCTACGAACCACCGGCGAGCGCCGGGCCAGCCGGCGCGTCGAATTGCCCGCGAGCTGCTGGTTGCGCCATTCGCGCAATCCGGAACGCAGAAAGCTGGGCTCGATTCCAAGCGTTTCGCACACCGTATCGAAAGAAAATGGACCGTCGCCATCTTCACCGCAGAGCCATTGTTCGGCCTCGGCGAAAAGCCGCTTGCGCGAGCCATTCTTGGCGTCGGCATTGTTTTGAAAGCAGCGCAGCGCGTCTTCCAGCACCGCCATCATCAGCCGCTTCACCGGAGCCATCACGCTGTCATCGCGCCGCGCATCGTAATATTGCTCAGGGGTCAGGACGTCGGGCACGAAGATCGATCCAAGTACGCCGTTTTCCCAATCCATTGTCGTCAACTTCTCACTTTCGAAAATTACAGAACGAGTCCAAATTCCGGCCGGGCTTGCCTCGCCGGAATCGCCATTTGCGATTGCACGTTCATGAAGCATCTTTCATGCCACCGGCCGTCGATACGAATAGCCCTTATATCTCTTAGAGATTAGGGCAGCTTTAACTGCTGATTTCGATACGGTTGCCTTTCAAATCGCCAGATTCAGCGCGTAAATTCAGCAATCTGCAAATTCGCCGTCTCATCCTGCGGATACCCCAGAAACTACACGGTTTGAGGCAACGCGTTCGTCCGCCTCACGCGCCGCACGCCGCGCTCCGCGGACGGTCATTCAAATTCTTATACGAAGCTCACCCGAATATCGTTCCAGATAATTTGGCGCCATGCGGCGCCGGCGGACGTTCGCGCGACGTCCCGAAGGTTACTGAAGCGGGCCTGAAGAGCCGGTCGCGCCGCCTGGACCGAGTTTCCGCTCTTCCACCTGAAACGTCAGAATATCGAGCAGGCACCCAGCACGCCCGGCAAGCGCGGCGAGCAAGGTCTGCTTCTCGATCGGCGCGACGTCCAAATGGAAGCAAATGAAATTGATCAAATCCGCGCCCATCAGACCGCGCTGTTCGACCAGCGAACGCCATAGATCGTGCGCGGGCGGGCCCAGGAATCTGATCAACAACTCGCGCAAGCCGCGCATCGTCGCGCCGTCGAGTTCGATCGCCGCCGACGCACACCACTTAACTTGTGCGGTCCGGTAGGGCTTTTCGCGCATCTCCCGGATGACGCGAAACTCGCTTATGCCGTCGAGGAGCAGGTTGTAGCGGCCGTCAGGCAGGCGGGCCAGCGTCGCGATCCGGCCGGCGCATCCGATTTCGTACACATCGGGATTCGCATAATAATCCCGCTCCCAATCGCCTTTCAGCATAATCATGCCGATTATGCCGTGGCTTTGCGCAACGTCGGCCACCATCTCGCGATAGCGCGGCTCGAAGATATGCAACGGCGCCTGCACGCCGGGAAAGAGCACGAAGTTGGGCAGCGGGAAGAGCGGAATGATTTCCGGAAGGTCCGCCACGATATGGTCAGCCTAGGGCCGGTCCACTATTACGTCAAGCCGCAGACTCAGGCCGCGCGGCGTCTATAAGGATTAAGCGGGGATCCGCCGAAAGCGGTTGGCGCGAAGAATAAAATCTCGTGCCGGTCGTTGGGCCGGATCGGGCGGCAGGAATATTTTCCCGAGCGGCAAAGCGAAATTTTCGAGCCCCGCATCCTGCTTCAAGAGCTTAAGCGCATCGACTCGTTCCGGATTCACCCGCATGTTCATCCGCTCGTCGAGATAGATTAGGCCGGCGTCGAAGGCCCGATGGTAGGTGGGCGCGAGCTCGATTCCGTTTCGAACGTGGTCGGCGCTGCCGTATACGCCCACCGGCAAGATATGCGCGGCATCGACGAGCCGTAATTGGACCCGCGTCACGGCGCAGCGGCCGCCGTAAGCGAAGAGCACTTGGCGTCTGAATCCCGCTTCTCGACTCAAGCGGCTAACCTCCGCCACGATCCGCCGCCGCTCGGTTGGCAACGCCTCCGCCTCTTTGTAGGAAGACACGCGGATTCAGCGCCGATTCCTGATTACATCGGATGTTTCGACTGCTGCGAGAACGGTTCGCAAAGCCGAGGCGGCGCGTTTCCGATTTGCGTTGCAGGTAATCACGATTCTTCAGCCAGACGCCATCGCTCGCCGTCGAACCTTATCTTCCCATGGCGTTTCAGCGAGACTTGAGCGCCGCGAACGTGGTGTTTCCACTTTTTACCGAAATAAACACCGTCGATGACTCGTTCAATTGAGTCGTCGCAAAGGTCGGGATGTAGCAACTGAATCAGCGGATGGAGTTCCGATGTGGAAAGAGGCCCATGTTTCAGAAGAAATTTTATCGTCTCGCAAAAAATCGCGTGAGTCGAATTCCCTTTCGCGCGCTGGCGTAACACACTCAGCTGAGCTGATTTAAGCTTTTCGTCAAAGGCGAGCCGTGCTTTTCGGCGGATAGATTTCTGCGCCTGCCTGAACAGCACTCTAAGCTCGTCGATTTCTGCGGAAAGCGAAGCAACCTCAGAAACGGAAATTCGCGCACCTAAAGTGGCGTAGCTCTCAAAATCGGACCGTATTTCTCTGACGATTTTTTCGCCGCACAGCGCGACGCCGTATTCCACATTTCGCTGTAAGCCGGGCTCTGTGAGATTTCCGGAGGAGACAACCGCCATTTTGCAATCGGCGACATACACTTTTGCGTGAATTCCGGGAAGGTGCGTGAGCTCAAAGCACGGCAGTTGCTCCGCAATTTCAGTCAGCACGTCAAGATCCATGCTGCCGGCCAACATGCTATCGGGCCTTAGCAGGCTGTTGATAAACGCCTGAATTTCGTTTCGGTATAGTTCGTCGAAATGAGTAATCCAGTCGGCGGAGGAACGGGCGCATGCGCGGCGAGGAGCGGCGGCAGCGGGCGATGCTGATGAT